>CAVPCB010000051.1:0-98056 GCA_963702285.1 uncultured Acidobacteriaceae bacterium
CGGATCGGGCTGGTCGAGGTAGATCGTCTGGGCCGCCCGCTCGTGCTTCGTATCGCGCGCGTGGTTCACGCCCAGGTTGGTCGCGATCCGGTACAGCCAGGTCGTGAACTTCGCCTCCGCCCGGTACGTCTGGCGCGAGCGGTACACGCGCAGGAACACCTCCTGCGCCAGCTCCTCCGCCACGGCCTGATTATGCACCATGCGGTACATGAAGTTGATGATCGGCTTGCGGTACTTCTCGATCAGGAAGTTGAACCCAACATCGTCGCCTGCGCCGACCCGAACCATGATCTCGGCGTCGGACATCGATCGCCAGTCGGCCGGTCCGGATAGAGGTTGCAGGCCCAGCGGTTGCAGGCCCTGGCCCGCTTCCGCCGCTCGCTGACCCAACCCCGGCGTGGTGAGAGCAACGCTTGCCATATCCCTGCTAACCCCATTCGGATCGTCAGGTTGCGGGGAACTTTCATCTTCTTCATCTGTGGATTCGGGGGGTTCCGGGGCTCCTCGCCCTCGTCCCAGCCCTCGGTGACGTCGGGAACCGGGCCCAGGACGCCCTCGTCCTCATCCGGAGGCCGGTCCAGCGGGCCATCCAGGGGATCGTGGGGATCGTCCGGCAATGGGGACGGGTTCCGGAAAGCCATAGGCGCTGCATCATTTTACGCTGGTCTCCCCGCTGGCGGGCGGAGCTGTCCTGGCACCCTGGGGAGGGGTAGAGCCCGTTCCGGCGAGCGAGGGGGTGGACCCCCTGACGGAGGGCATGTATATGATTCTGCTGGAGGTGAGATTTTCGGGCGGCGCGTACCTATATGAATCGAAAATACTTGCGGGTATCTATAGTCGAATCATATACGTCGGGGGTGGGAGGGGGTAGGCGGAGGCTCGGCGACGGTCTACCCCCATCCGGCCTCAGTTCTTGACGGTCATGGCGTCGGAGTCGATGGCTTTCTTGCCGGTAATTCCTTCGAGGCCGGCGAGGATGCCGCGGTAGTCGTTCTTATCGCACTGCATGGCGAGGCCGCCCTTCTGGTCGCCGTTGGCCCAGGTGAGTCCGACGAAGTGCTTCTTGGATTTGGTGAGGGCGAGCAGGGCGCCGATGCCGAGGGAGACGACGGCGACGCCGATGGCGGCTCCGACGCGACGGTGGACGTCCTGGCCGTAGCTGATTTCGGTGACGGAGGCGGCAGGGAGGACGAGGAGGTCCTTGCCCTGATCGACGAAGCGGATCTTGTCGGCCTCGATGAACATTTTGACCTTCGCGCCGGATTTGAGATCGGGCAGAGAGCCGCCGTCATACATGACGGTGTGGGCGACGTCGGCGGCGAGGAGGGTGGCGGGTATGAAGAGGGATAAAACCAAGGCAAGAGAACGGAAGAGTACAGACTTCACCGGAACTCCTTTGGGAGTAACTGGGAATTCTAGTGTCTGGGGGCGGGGTGGGAGGCGGGTATTTGCGGGGGACTTAGTACCTTGGTAATGGGTGGTCGCTGCGCCCTGGTCGGGCTCCGCGACGGCCTGCGGCAGCAAGGAAGGCGCTTCGCGCCGATTGTTTTCGGCACGACTAAGTCGTGCCCTGTTACAAAAGCAGCTGGCTGGGAGCGTAGCTCCCACACTTGCCAGCACGAGCAAATATTGTGCACCCGGCTTGGCGAGAGGGTAGATCCCCAGGCGCGCCGACTGTGCTTACGGGCGGGGGTGGGGGCGCCGCCCAAACTTCCGACAGCAACTGATACAGGTAACCCGACCGTTCCGGCATGGGGATGGAGGCCAGGGGTTCCGGCGTTTTCGATGCGAGCAACCACCACGCCTTGGGCGCCTCGTCCACGTCGTATCCCGCGTCATGCATCAGGCCGAGACTGACTCGCCCGCTCTGATGCTCTTCTTTGACAACCTTCACCATCGATGCCGTGTACGAAGTGCCGAGAATCGCAAGGCCCCCTGCTCCTTCGGCGAGCAGCAACCAATTTCCGATCGCGTCGTATGTCGTGGCTATGCTGGCAATTTGCACGCGGTCCGTTTGTTTTTCCAGGACGGTAGCAATCGCGTCGGCCAGTACCTCAGCCAACTGCGAATCGTTCTCCATTCTCTCCACAATTTCATGCGGTACGAGGATTACTCCGCTGGGCAGCGCAAACACCAACGGCCACTGCTGGCCGTCGGTCAACTGGAAACGAAAATCGATCCGCGTTGGATCGTTTTGCGCCAAATTACCCATCCACGCCGGAACCAGCTTTCGTCCGATCGTTTCCAGACGCTTCTGCTCGTCGTCGTTGGGCCAGGGGGGAATCCGTTTCGGGTTGATACCGAAGCCGGCGACCGCAGCCACCTTGTTCGTCTTTGCGTCGCCTGGGACGGCCGCAGGATCGTAATTCGTCTTCGTCTGCAGCTTTTCCTGTTTGTCCGTGACCAGGTTCTGGGAAAACCTCGCGCTCTTCAGAACGAAGGTTCCGTCGGGACCGGGTTTGGCGTCATATTTGATCCAGACGTTCGTCATCGCGTCCTGTGTGCCGCGCAACGGCGCATCGAACTTGAGCCGGCTCCGAGATGTCAGCAGCATGCGGTACCCATCAGCACGAATTTCCAGCGCACCGGAGATCGGCGGATTCGGCAGCGGCCCGGCATCGATGACGGCGAATCCGGAGACATCGCCGTGGTGAACGGGTTTCACATCGACGCGTTCAGCTGCGATCATATTGTTCTTTTTCTTGCCGTAAACATCCATCGACTGTCCCAGCACCAGTGGAGTTGGCGGACATCCCTGATCGATGATGCCAGCGTCAGGCCATAGGGTTTTCGGGTCGCAGAGGATTCGGATCCCGTTGATGTCGAAGTCGCAGGCGGACGCGACCCTCGTCACGTGTCCGGAGATAGTTGGGGAAGGTCGCGGGTAGGTTTGTGACCAGACAAGGCAGGAGAAAAGGAGCAACGATAGACCGACAAGACCGCGCATAAGCAGTGAATAGAGTGGTACCAGGAGTATAGGTCGTTGCGGGCAAGTTAAGGATGGCGCATTTGGGTTAGGAGAGTCAGGCGATCAGGATGGGGCAACGGGAGCTGCCCTAGCGAGTGCTGCTCTCTTCGCCGACTTTGAGCACCGCCAGGAACGCTTCCTGGGGGATGTCGACTTTGCCGATCCGCTTCATGCGTTTCTTGCCCTCTTTTTGTTTTTCGAGGAGCTTGCGCTTGCGGCTGATGTCGCCTCCATAGCATTTCGCGATGACGTTCTTGCGTAAAGCGGAGACCGTCTCGCGCGCGATGACCTTCGCTCCGATCGCCGCCTGGATGGCTACCTCGAACTGTTGCCGAGGAATCAGCTCGCGCATCTTGGAGACCAGGAGGCGCCCGCGCTCGTAGGCAAATTCGCGGTGGACGATGATCGAGAGCGCGTCCACTGGCTCGCCGGAGACGAGGATGTCCATCTTGACCATGGGCGAATCCCAGGTGCCGGAGAGGTGGTAGTCGAGCGATGCGTAACCGCGACTGACACTTTTTAAGCGGTCGTAGAAGTCGAGAACGATTTCGTTGAGCGGCAGCTCGTAGGTCAGCATCACCCGGGTTGAGGACACGTATTCGAAGTTCTTCTGGCGGCCGCGTTTTTCTTCGACGAGCTTCAGGATGCCTCCGACGTACTCCTCGGTGGAGAGGATGGTGGCGGTGATGATGGGCTCTTCGATCTTCTCGATGTCGGAGGGGTCGGGCCAGCGCGAAGGATTATCCACCTCGATCACCGACCGATCCGTGAGGTGAATTTTGTAGCGGACGCTGGGCGCGGTGGTGATGAGGTCGAGGTTGAACTCGCGCTCCAGCCGCTCCTGGATGATCTCCATGTGCAGCAGGCCGAGAAAGCCGCACCTGAATCCGAAACCGAGAGCGACCGAACTTTCCGGCTCGAAGAAGAAGGAGGAGTCGTTGAGCTTGAGTTTTTCCAGAGCATCGCGGAGCAGGGTGTGCTCGTGCGAATCGACGGTATAGATGCCGGCGAAGACCATGGGCTTGATCTCTTCAAAGCCGGGCAGGGCGTGGGCGGCGGGGCGCGCGTCCTCGGTGATGGTGTCGCCGACGCGCGTGTCGGAGACGTTTTTGATGGTGGCGACGAAGAAGCCGACCTCGCCGGCCGAGAGCTCCTCGATCTCGACGGGCTTGGGGGTGAGGACGCCCATCGATTCGACGTCGAAGACTTTGTCGTTCCACATGAGGCGGATCTTCATGCCCTTGCGCATGCGGCCGTTGACGATGCGCGCGAGAACGATGACGCCGCGGTAGGGGTCGAACCACGAGTCGAAAATGAGCGCCTGGAGCGGTGCTTCCGGATCGCCCTTGGGAGACGGCAGGCGAGTGACGATGGCTTCGAGGATGTCGGGCACGCCCTGGCCGGTTTTGGCGAGACAGGAATGGCGCCGGTGGCGTCGAGGCCGACGGTCTGCTCGATCATCTCCTGGGTGCGCAGGATGTCGGCGCTGGGGAGATCGATTTTGTTGATGACGGGAATGATTTCGAGGCCGTGATTGATGGCGAGGTAGGCGTTGGCGAGGGTCTGGGCCTCGACGCCCTGGGAGGCGTCCACAACAAGGAGCGCACCTTCGCACGAGGCGAGGGAGCGCGAGACTTCGTAGGAGAAATCGACGTGGCCGGGCGTATCGATAAGGTTGAGCTGGTAGGTCTGGCCGTCGTGGGCCGGATACATCATGCGAACCGAGTGGGCCTTGATGGTGATGCCGCGCTCGCGCTCCAGATCCATCGCGTCGAGGACCTGGGCGTGCATCTCGCGCTCGGTGAGGGAGCCGGTGAGCTCGAGCAGGCGGTCGGAGAGCGTGGATTTGCCGTGATCGATGTGCGCGATGATCGCGAAATTGCGGATGTATTTGGCGTCCATGGAGAAGCTGGGAGCGAGGAGCAGGGAGCTGGGAGCGCTTGCCCGTGCAGAGGCTCACGTTAGCATCGCCGGTTCACTGCGGGAAGAAGTTCGCCGGAAGGGTCAGTTTACCATCGGCAGCAGTGCGACTCGCGCCCTACAATAGGGACTGCGCTGCATGCGAAACGGGTTAAGACGAGGATTGGATCGCGGCCGGAGTGGCTGCGCTCGGGATGCTGGCGGGATGCCCGTCGAAGCAGGCGAGCGATCCGCCGCAGCGGGCACAGGCTCCGGTGCTGCCGGCGCCGGGAGCCGCGCCGGCAAAGCAAGGAGCAGAAGCGGGGGCGGCGCCGAGCGGGCAGAATCCTGAACAGAGTGCTGGGGTGAGTGCGGCGCAGGCTCCGGCGGAACCGTCGGTCCAGGATAAGCAGCTGATCGATGCGGTGGAGAAGGCGTATCACGCCGGGCTGGCCGATTATCAGGCGGGGCATGCGGAATCGGCGCGGGCGAATTTCAATTATGCGGTGGATCTGCTGCTGAAGTGCAACTGCGATCTGCGCGGAAATGCGGCGCTGTCGGAGGAGTTCGACCACGTAGTGGATGCGGTGAACACGCTGGAGATGGACGCGCTGGCGAAGGGCGGAGGTCCACAGCAACAGGAAGAGACGCCGGCCGAGGCGGCGGGAAACATCACGACGCCGGCGAATCCGAAGGTAGCAGCGACGGCGGAAGCGGAACTGAAGACGACGGTGTCGGACCTGCCTCTGGTGATGAACGACTATGTGGCGTCGTATATCGACTTTTTCGAGAACAGCCCAAAAGGGCACGGAACGATTGTGGCGTCACTGGAGCGCATGGGGCGTTACAAGGACATGATTCAGAAAGTGCTGCGCGACGAGGGATTGCCGCAGGACCTGATTTACCAGGCGTTCGCTGAGTCGGGGTTTCGGCCGCAGGCGATCAACACGAAATCGGGCGCCGGGGGGATGTGGCAATTCATGCCGTATGGGACGTACGGGCTGGAGCACTCGGCGTGGCTGGACGAGCGGTTCGATCCGGTGAAGGCGACCGAGGCATACGCGCACGAGATCAAGAAGATGTATGACCAGCTGGGCGACTGGTATCTGGCGATGGCGGCGTACGACTGGGGTCCGGGGAATATTCAGAAGGCGGTGCAGAGGACGGGCTACGCGGATTTCTGGGAGCTGTACAGGCGAAATAATCTGCCGCAGGAAACGAAGAATTATGTGCCGGTGTTTCTGGCGGTGACGCTGATGGCGAAGAATCCGAAGCAGTATGGGCTGGAAGACATTACGCCCGATCCGCCGCTGATGACCGACACGGTGAAGACAAACTACGCGGTGGACCTGCGGCTGGTATCGGATATAACGGGCGCGCCGGTGCAGGAGATCGAGGGGCTGAACCCGAGCCTGCTGCGGATGAGCACGCCGCCGGATGACGAGTACGATCTGCGCCTGCCGGCGGGTACGGCGGGTGTGTTCGCGAAGGATATCGCGGAGATTCCGGTGGAGAAGCGGCGGTACTGGCGCTTCCATCAGGTGCAGGAAGGGGACACGCTGGCGAGCCTGGCGCGGACGTGGCATGTGTCGCGGTCGGAGCTGGCGTATGTGAATCAGCTGAAGCCGGATGCGGATCTGGACAGCGTGGATTCGGTGATCATTCCGCAGGCGCCGACGAGCGAGGGGGTGCTGCGGTCGACGTTCTACAAGGCGCGGCGCGGCGACACGCTGGTGACGATTGCGGACCGGTTCGGCGTGACGGTAGAGCAGCTGCGGCGATGGAATCACGTCTACCGAGGCACTGCGGTGACAACGGGACGGAAGATGTATGTGTCGGAGCCGGCGCGCCTCTCGGGACTGCATTACGGGCGAAGGCGGCGGGGGGCGACGAAGGGGCGGAAGACAGCGACGAAGACGGCGGAGCGGCCCACGACGAAGAAGCGGGCGCAGGTGGCGCATAAGTAGGGCAGCCGGGCACCGGGCACCGAGCACCGAGCACTGGGAAATCCTGACAACGACGCCATACTCTCGTACACTCGTGGAACCTTATTAAGACAAAGGAAGACGGATGGGATCTTTGTATGCCATCGTGCTGGGCGCGATTGTCCTGAGCCTGCTGGGCGTGTCGATCAGCCGGCTGGGCAAGGTAAAGACGAAGGCCGATTATCTTGTGGCGGGGCGGAGCCTGCCGGCCTTCGTGCTGATCTTCACGTTGCTGTCGTCGTGGATCGGGTCGGGATCGCTGCTGGGCGGCGCGGAAAACGCGTACAAGCATGGGTTCGTGGCGCTGTGGCAGGCGGGCGGCGGATGGGCTGGGGCTGCTGCTGATCTATTTCATCGCGCCGCGCGCGCGGCGCTTTGCGCAGTTCACGATTCCCGATCTGCTGGAGACGCGCTACAGCCAGACGGCGAGAGTGCTGGGGGTGATCGCGATGCTGTTTGCGTACACGGCGATCACGAGCTATCAGCTGATCGGCGGCGGAGACATTCTGCACCTGGTGTTTCCGGCCGCGATCTCGGCCGATCTCGGCAAGTACATCATGGCGGCGTTCGTGATCGTGTTTACCGCGATTGCCGGCATGGCGTCGGTGGCGTATATGGATGTGGTGATCGGGATGCTGGCGGCGGTGACGCATGTGCGTGGCGCTGCCGGTGCTGATTCACGAGGCCGGCGGATGGGGCGCTGTGCATCATGCGCTGCCCGCGACGCACTTCGAGGTGCTGGGCGACCTGAGCTTCACGCAGGCCATGGAGCTGATGGTGCCGACCATGCTGCTGATGCTGGGCAACCAGGCGATGTACCAGAAGTTTTTCTCGGCGAAGTCGGAGAAGGATGCGCGGACCGCAGTCGTGGGATGGATCATCGGGACGGTGATTCTGGAAACGGTGATCGTGGTGCTGGCGATCGTGGGGTCGGTCATGTTTCCGCACGGCGAGGTGTCGCAGCGGCCGCGGGAGATTATCGCGTTTACCGCTCTGCATGGTTTGCCGGCGTGGCTGGGCGCGCTGCTGATGGGCGCAGTGTTCGCGAAGATTATGTCGACAGCGAATAACTTCCTGTTTTCGCCGGCGACCAACCTTATTAATGACGTATTCGTCCGGTATATCTCGCCGAATGCGTCGAATAAGAGGGTGCTGCTGGTGTCGCGACTGATGGTGGTGCTGCTTGGCATCTGGGCGCTGGTGCAGGCACTGGGGACGCAGAGCGTGCTGCAGAAGACGATTTACGCGTACACGATTTATGCGGCGGCGCTGACGCCGGTGATTCTGGCGGCGTTTTACTCGAAGCGTGCAAATGCAGCCGGAGCGGCGACGGCGATTGCGGCGGGAACGTTCATCACGGTGTTCTGGGACACGGCCTTTGTCCGCGCGCATGTACCGGCGTGGGCGGCGGAATCGGATTTCGCGATCTTCCCTGCTCTGGGTGCGGCGGTGCTGGGGCTGGTGGTGGTGAGTTTGCTGACGCGGCCGCCGGCTGCCGGAGCAGATTGCGGCGTTCCACGGGGACGGGGCACAGGGCGCAGAGCTCAGGGCTCAGTAAAGCGAGGACTGCGGGCCGAAATTCATGGTCTGAGGGGAGCGGCCGATTTGGTAAACTAAGGCTGCCGGAAGGCTGCTACCCTCCCGGCAGGTTGTGCTACTTGAGCAGTAGCAGAAGCACGAGGATTGCGAGTGCTATCACGAATCGCCAATCTACAGCGATTGTGATGAGCACCCGCATCCAGGATGATTTCTCATCCACGGGCCTCACCTCCCTTGCGTTGGAACGGCTCGCTGACCGTTGGTGCGGTTCGCGAGCCGTTTGGCCCGATCTTCCGGACCAATCTTCGCGTTGCCGCTTTGCACTTCGCAGAGAAGGTAAGTTCAGGGTAGGTTCTGCGGACCGGGTGGGACAGATTACTGTGGTTTGAAAGACGCTCCACGCCCTGATGCGGGAATGTCCCGCGCCTGAAAGGCTCGCTTTAAAAGTGTCCCCGATTTCCCCGGCCTGAAGGCCAGGGCTTCTACCGTCGTGCCGCTGCGCGGCACTTTACGCGGGGCATTTGTGGATGAAGTGTTTCTGCCGCATCCGGACTCTGTGCTTCGCGATGCTGAATCGGGGAAGCGGGCCTGTAGCTACTGCGAGAATTCGCGACGGATGAGTTCCAGGCCCTGGTCCGTCGTGTGGATCCGGCCTTCGAGTTGGGCGTCTTCGGTTAGTTGCAGCATTTCTTTGAAGCGGGGACCGGGTTGGTAGCCGGCAGCGATGAGGTCGCGGCCGGTGACGAAGAGTTGCGGGCGGACTTCTTCTTCGGGTAGCTCTTCCCTTCTCCGCTTTGCGAAGTCGTAGAGGGAGAGGTCGCCGTGGCTTGAGGTGACGTCGAGGCGATGGAGCGCGAGATGCTCGTCGAACTTTGGCAGGCGGAAGAAGCGCTTGAGGGTGGACTCCTTCATCTTTTCGACATCGCCGAAGCGCATGTGGTTTTCGACGAGGGCGAGGATCTGGGTGCAGTCTTCGTTCGAAAAGCGGAGGCGGCGAAGGATTGCGTGCGCGATCCTGACGCCGACCTCAACGTGGCCGTTGAAGCGGATGCGGTCGGGTGGATTGTGCGAGAAGGTCGCGGGCTTGCCGATGTCGTGCAGGAGCGCTCCCCAGGCGAGCGTGGGCGAAATGCCTGCGGGGAGTTTTTCAAGCAGCAGCAGGGTGTGGATCCAGACGTCGCCTTCGGGATGATATTCGGGCGGCTGGGCGACGTTGTGGAGTTTGGTGACTTCGGGAAGGACTTCGCGCAGGAGGCCGGTGGAGTCGAGTAATTCAAACGCCCGGCGCGCGTGGCCTTCGGTGAGCATCTTCGTGATTTCGTCGCGGACGCGCTCGCGGCTGACCTGCGCGATGCCGGACGCGAGCTGGCGGATGGCGCGCGCGGTTACGGGCTCGATGGCGAATTCAAAACGCGCAGCAAAACGGACGGCGCGCAGCATGCGGAGTTTGTCCTCTTCGAAGCGCCGGTGCGGCTCGCCGATGGCGCGGATGATGCCGTCGCGGAGATCGTTGCGGCCGCCGACGTAGTCGAGAACGGCGGAGGTGAGGCTGCAGGTCTGGCGCTCGAGGATGGGGTCGAACATCATGCCGTTGATGGTGAAGTCGCGGCGGAGGACATCTTCCTGAGGCGTTGCGGAGAAGCGGACCTCGGTGGGGTGGCGGCCGTCGTGGTAGGCGACATCGGAGCGAAATGTAGCAACCTCGGTGACAATTTCGCGGGTGTGGCCGGGAGCGGCGGGATCGTCGAGGTCCTGGCAGACGAGAACGACGCCGAACTGGGCGCCGACGGCGAAGGTCTTCGGGAACATGGCGAGGACGACGTCGGGATGCGCGCTGGTGGCAACATCGAAATCTTTGGGTTCGATGCCGAGGAGCATGTCGCGCACGCAGCCGCCGGCGAAGTACGACTTCATAGCCTGCGGCGCGGAGGCGAACGACGATGTGTTCGGCGGCGAGTTGGGCGGGAGATTGCATGGGCGGGACAGGCTGCCTTGCACGATGATAGAAGGGAGATGCTGCCCCAACCAAAGTGGGATTTCCGGCGTTGCGCCGGGACCCCTACCCTGCCTGAGTGAGCACTGCAACGAGCGAACCGACGACCAGCGCGAGTCCCGGCATGACGTGGGGCAGCCGTGTGCTGGGGAGCCGAGTGCTGTTTGGGCTGTTCCTTACGTATCTGCTCTTCTTCTTCGGAAAGCATGACGGCGTCAGCGACCCGGATATCTGGTGGCATCTGCGCAACGCAAGCCTGCTGGTACACAGCGGGCATTTCATTCATTTCGACACGCTGAGCTACACGGTCGCGGGCAAGCCATGGGTGAATTTCGAGTGGCTGTCGGAGCTTCCCTTTTACTTCGCTTACATGTGGCTGGGCCTGAGCGGGCTGTACGTGACGATGATGCTGCTGGCGACGGCGATCATCCTGGGCATCTATCGTCTGGCGTTGATGCGGTCGCAGGATACGGTGGCGGCATTTGTGGCGGCGTTTGTGGCGGTGCTGTTTGCCACGGTGTCGCTGGCGCCGCGGACGCTGCTGTTTGGCTGGCTGTGTCTGGTGGTGGAGCTGGGGATTCTGTGGGGACTGGAGAAGGGGCGGGATCACACAGCGTGGTTGCCGGCACTTTTTCTGTTGTGGATCAACCTGCATGGGTCGTGGTTTTTGGGATTTGGGTTGATGCTGCTGTTTTTCGCGTGCGGCTTCGTCGAGGGAGAATGGGGCGCGTTGTACGCAACGCGGTGGAGCGCGGCGCAGAAGCGAAAGCTGGCTGTGGTGACGCTGGCGTGTTTCGCGGCGCTGTTCGTGAATCCTTATGGATGGCGGGTGGTGGTGTATCCGCTGGATGCGCTGGTTCACGACAAGGTCGGCATGAAATACATCGCGGAGTGGGCGAGCCTCGATTTTCATTCCATGCTGGGCAAGACGATGCTGGCCACGCTGCTGGCGATGGCGTTGCTGCAACTGGTGCGGGGACGGCGGTGGTCGCTGCAGGATTTTGTGCTGGCGGCGGTGGGGGTGTTTGGGGCGCTGACGTACGTGCGGTTTGTGTTTCTTTGCGGAATTCTGGTGCTGCCTTTGCTGGCGCCGCTGCTGCGGCTGCCCAAGCCGGAAAAGGAACGGGCACACAAACCTGGACGATGGCTGAACGCGGTCGCGATTGCAGTGTTGCTGGTGCTGATTGCGAAGAGTTATCCGAAGGCGGCTCAGCTGGAGGCTGGGATCGCGCAGAGTTTTCCGGAGAAGGCGCTGCCCTATGTGCGCGGGCTGGCGGGGAAGGGCCGGCTGCTGAACGAATATCGCTGGGGCGGGTATCTGGAGTGGGAGGCGCCGGAGGTGAAGACGTTCATCGATCCGCGCTCGGATATTTTTGTGGAGCACGGGATCATGGCGGACTACGCCAAAGCGGCTCATATCGAGGACACGTTCGGGGTGCTGGATAAGTATCAGATTCAGTATGTGCTGATGCCGCGGGAGACTCCGTTCGCTTATGTGCTGGCGCACAATCCGGCGTGGAAGACAGCCTATGAGGACGAACAGAGCGCGTTTTTTGAGCGCGTGCGTTAGATCGGGGCGAGAGCGCGGGACTGCGGGTTCCTTACTATAAGGATATGGAGTCTCGGGCTGATCCTCGGAATCGAGACATCGTGCGATGAGACGGCGGCCGCGGTAGTGCGGCGCGGCAGGGAGATTCTGTCGAACACGGTGGCTTCGCAGATTGCGGTACACCTGCCATATGGGGGCGTGGTGCCGGAGCTGGCGTCGCGGGAGCATCTGCGGAATATTCTGCCGGTGGTGCGGGAGGCGCTGCGGGAGGCGGGCGTTCGATACGGGGAAATCGATGCAGTCGCTGTTACAGAAGGGCCGGGGCTGGCGGGGGCGCTGCTGGTGGGGATCAGCTTTGCCAAGTCGCTGGCGTTGACGATGGGAAAACCGCTGATCGCGGTGAATCATCTGGAGGGGCATATTCACGCGGTGCTGCTGGAAGAAGCGAATCGGGCGGCGGAGATGAATGGGGCGGGATTGGAGGAGAGGCGGGGGCCGGCGCTTGCGCTGGTGGTGAGCGGCGGACATACGCATTTGTATCTGGCGGAATTTCGACGGCCGGGACCTGGACGTATCGCAATGTGGGGCGGACGGTGGACGATGCGGCGGGCGAGGCGTTCGACAAGGTGGCGAAGCTGCTGGGGCTGGGGTATCCGGGAGGGCCGTGGATCGATGCGTTGGCGCCGTATGGGAATCCGGAGGCGGTGCCGTTCACGTTTTCGCAGATCAAGGCGAAGGTGCATCGGAAGGGCGAAGGTGGGCGCGCTGAATCCTGCGGAGGAGGTTTACTTTTCGTTCAGCGGGATCAAGACGGCGATGCTGCGGTACACGAAGGTGTACGAGATGGGGGAGTCGATTGAGGCGCGGCGGGCGGCTCTGGCGGCGAATGGAGAATGCGACGCCGGCGGATGCGCTGCGGCTTTGCGACAAGCGGACGCTGGATCTGATTGCGTCGTTCCAGCGGTCGGTGGTGGACGATTTGCGGCGGAAGACGTTTCGCGCGGCGGAGCGGTTTGGGGCGGAACGGGTGATCGTGTCGGGTGGAGTGGCGGCGAATCGCGAGCTGCGGGTGCGGTTTACGGCGGAGGCGGCGGAGCGCGAATCTGCCGATCGCGTTTCCGTCGATGGCGCTGTCGACGGATAATGCGGCGATGATTGCGGCGGCGGCGTGGCCGAAGTTCGTGGCGGGAGAGTTTGCGATGGAAGGGCTGACGGCGGAGCCGGGACTGAAGCTGGGACGGTAAGACAGGGCACAGGGCGCAGGGCGCAGAGGCGCAGAGGCGAGCTTCGCTGCGCTGGTAGAATCCGAATTGATCTTCCATGAGTGTGACGAAGCAGAGTGGCGAGGAAGTGCGCGCCGAAACACGCACCCCAGGCGGCGATGTGCCGGTGACGATGCGTCTGCATAACACGATGTCGGGGCGGGTCGAGGATCTGACACCGGCCGATGGCAAAGCGCTTCGGATGTATGCGTGCGGGCCGACGGTCTACGACTACGGGCACATCGGGAATTTCAGGACATTTCTGCAGGTGGATGTGCTGCGGCGGTCGCTGAAGCTGCTGGGGACGGACGTGCGCCACGTGATGAACATTACGGACGTGGACGACAAGATTATCCGCAACGCGGCGGCGGCGGGCGTGGACATCGACGCGTACACGAAGAAGTATCAGGAGGCATTCTTCGAGGACCTGGAGGCGCTGCGGGTGGAGCGGCCGGAGGTGATTGCGCGCGCGACCGAGCATATTCCGTCGATGGTGAAGCTGATCGAGCGGCTGGCTGCGGAGGACATTGCGTATCGCGCGGAGGACGGGTCGTGGTATTTCCGGATCGCTCGTTTTCCGGAGTACGGGAAGCTATCGAAGAAGGATTTCACGGGGATCGAGGACGGCGCGCGGATTGACGTGGATGAATACGAGAAGGATTCGGCGCGGGATTTCGCGCTGTGGAAGGCGCCGAAGCCGGGCGAGCACAAGTGGGAAACGAGTCTGGGGCCGGGGCGGCCGGGGTGGCACATCGAGTGCTCGGCGATGGCGATGGAGTATCTGGGGGAGAGCTTCGATCTGCACGGGGGTGGCGAGGACCTGATGTTTCCGCACCACGAGAACGAGATTGCGCAGTCGGAGTCGGCAACGCATCGGACGTTTGCGCGGCACTGGTTTCACGTGCGGTTTCTGCTGGTGGAAGGCCGGAAGATGTCGAAGTCGGAGGGGAATTTCTATACGCTGCGCGATCTGCTGCTGCGCGGGTATAAGGCTTCTGCGATCCGGATGCTGCTGATCTCGGTTCCCTATCGGCAGCAGCTGAACTTCACCTTCGAGGGGCTGGTAGCGGAGACGATCGCAGTGGAGCGGCTGCGGACGTTTCGGGACCGGATCGTGAACACGAAGTGGCCGGGAAGGGCGGCGGGAGATGGTGCAGCGGGCGTAATGCAGGGGCTGGCGCTGGAGACGCGGGCGAAGTTTCGCGCGGCGCTGGCCGATGATCTGAACACGGCGGAGGCGCGGGCGGCGATCTTTGAGATGGTGCGTGCGGTGAATGCGCGCGCGGATGCGGGGCAGTTTTTCGCCGAGGATGTGCCGGAGATTCTGGAGGCGCTGCGGGAATTCGATCAGGTGTTTGCGGTGCTCGAGGATCAGGATGCGGAGTGGACGAAGTTCACGCTGGACTGGGCGGAGCGCGAGGGCAAGCTGGGCGAGGCGGCTCCCGAGGTGCTGGCGACGCGCGGGGTGACCGACGAGAAAATCCAGGCGCTGGTGGAGGAGCGGGACCAGGCGAAGCGGCGGCGGGATTTCAAGCGGGCGGACGCGATCCGGAACGAGCTGGCGGGGATGGGGATTCTGCTGGAGGATTCGAAAGAGGGGACGCGGTGGAAGCGGAAGTGACAATTCGAGAGGAGCTTGCCTGGATTGAGGCGAATCGACTGAAGTATGACGGGCAATGGGTCGCTCTGCGAGGGGGGAGTCTGTTGGCGGCTGGCTGGGATGCTACAGAAGTCTTCTCTAAGGTTCGAGGCCTTGCTCCACCTGCGCTTGTCATTCAGATTCAGGCAGAAGAGCTACGTTTCGCGGGGTGGTGAGGTGACCGGTCAAGGCTCAAAGGGCAAGCCGGCCACGGGCTCGGTTTCGGCGACTCTTTCGAAGACGGCGACGAGGGGTTTGACTTTGGGGATGGCGGCCTGAACGGCGCGAAGGCTCAGGGACGCATCGTGAGCTGCTTTGCTCTCCCAGACTTCGGTGACCCAGAGGATGTTTTCGCTGGCCGCATCGTTGGCAATGACGTAGCTGAAGCAGCCGGGCATGTTGGCGGAGCTTTCTGCGAGGAGCGCGATGACTTGCTCGCGCTTGCCTGAATGAAGGGTCATTTTCGCGATGAGGCCGTACATGGTTCGATCTTAATCCGCGCGGCTCAGTCCGCAGCGGTGGCGGTGGCGGCTCGTTTTTTCGGCGTATGCGCGGGGCGCGGCTTTGGCGTCTCGGCGATGGTTTGCTGGCGTTTGGGAATGTCGGCGATGTCGGCTTTGCCCTCGGCGACGCGAATGAAGAAATCCTGGACATTGAAAGCCGGTTGGCCGGCATCGCGGAGGCGGACGTAGGAACCGTCGGGGCGAAGCTGGCGGGCTTTGACGTTGTCGGCGAGGTAGGCGGCGAGGATTTCATCGCGGACGCGAGCTTTGATCTGCGGATCGCGGATGGGAAAGACGACTTCGCAGCGCTCAAAGAGGTTGCGCGGCATCCAGTCCGCGCTGCCGCAGTAGAACTCCTCGTCGCCACCGTTGAGGAAATAAAAAAGGCGACTGTGCTCGAGGAAGCGGCCAACGATGGAGCGGACGCGGATGTTCTCGCTCAGATTTTTAAGGCCGGGACGAAGCGAGCAGATGCCGCGGACGATGAGGTCAACCTGGACGCCGGCGTGCGCGGCCGCGTACAGAGCTTCGACCAGGCCCTGCTCGAGGAGCGAATTCATTTTGGCAATGATGCGGGCGGGCCTGCCGGCGGCAGCGTGCTCCTCTTCGCGATGGATGAGGCGGATGAAGCTCTCGGCTAACGTGAGCGGCGCGACGAGGAGTGGGCGGTAGTCGTCGGACTCAGAGTGCGCGGTGAGGTAGTTAAAGACGCTGTGGACGGCGGCGCCGATCTCCTGATCGGCGGTGAGCAAGCTGAGGTCGGTGTAGAAGCGAGCGGTATCGGGGTTGTAGTTGCCGGTACCGAGGTGGGCGTAGCGGCGGACGATGCCGTCGGGGTCGCGGCGCACCTGGAGGGCGAGCTTGCAATGGGTCTTGAGGCCGACGATGCCGTGGAAGACCTGGACGCCGGCATCTTCGAGATCGCGGGCCCAGCGGATGTTGGAGGCCTCGTCGAAGCGGGCCATCAGCTCGACGACGGCGGTGACCTCCTTGGTCTGCGCAGCTTCGGTGAGCGCCTTGAAGATGGGGGAGTCGGCGCTGGTGCGATAGAGGGTCTGCTTCATGGAGACGACGTTGGGGTCGCGCGCGCCGGCTTCGATGAAACCGACGACGCCGTCGTAAGAGTCGTAGGGGTGATGGAGGAGGATGTCGCGGTGGCGAAGCTCGTCGAAGAGATCGGCGGATTTGCGGTTGAGGCGCAGCTCGTGCGGGACGAAGGGTTGGAACTTGAGGTCGGCGCGCGAGGATGAGCCATAGAGGGTCATGATGCGCGAGAGGTTCACGGGGCCGTCGGTGTGGTAGACGAGGGACTCGTCGAGCTCGAAGTTGGTGCGGAGGCGGTCGACGATTTCGGGGTCGGCCTGGCTGTCGATTTCGAGGCGGACGGCGTCGCCTTTGCGGCGATTGTGGAGCTCGGCGCGGACGGTTTCAAGCAGCGAGCGGGCTTCTTCTTCCTGGAAGTAGAGGTTGCTGTTGCGGGTGACGCGGAAGGCGGCGCGGGAGAGGATCTCGTATCCGCGGTACATTCCGCCGGCGTTGCGCTCGATGAGGTCGGCGAGAAAAATGTAGTCCTCGGTTCCGTTGGCGGAAGGGACGCGCACGAAACGCGGGAGCGCGCGGGGAACGGTAAGGACGCCGAGGACAGGGCCGGCGGTGCCGCGGCGTTTGCGGCGCAGAAGCAGCGCCAGGCACATGGCCTTGTTGAGGACGCGGGGAAACGGGTGCGAAGGGTCGATGGTGATGGGAGTAAGAAGGGGATCGACTTCGCGCTGGTAGTAGTCGGTGGCGAACTGGTGGGCTTCCTCGTCCATCTCGTCCCAGGAGAGGACGCGGATGCGCTCGGCGCGGAGTGCAGGGAGGAGCTGATCGTTCCAGCAGCGGTACTGATCGGCGACGAAGCGCTGAGTTTCTTCCCGGATGGCATCGAGAGACTCGCGCAAGGTGGCGCCGTCGGGCAGAGCTTCGTTGTAGCCGTCCTCAATGCGCTGCAGGACGCCGGCGATGCGAATCTCGAAGAACTCGTCAAGGTTGCTGGCGGTGATGGCGAGGAACTTGACGCGCTCGAGGAGAGGGTTGGAGGTGTCCTGGGCCTCTTCGAGGACACGGCGATTGAAGCCGAGCCAAGACTCGTCGCGGCTGAAGAAGAGGCTCTGCGCGCGCTGGGATTCTTTCCGCATAGCGTTTGGCCGGCGGCCGTGGTATGCCTCGAAGCAGTCTACCGGATTGTTTCTATGGTAATAGGAGTGGGGAAGGATGAAATTGGGATGAAATTTTGCAGGTTCGCGCGGATCAGGAAATGGCCTGCACGTCAGAAGGGGTGTATTCGAGGGCGGGTTGGGTAGAGTGCTGGCGCACGTTCATGCCGAGTGTGCTGAGGAAGAAACTGAACAGGATCGCTTCCATTCCGACAGTGATCGCGAGTCCTGACGGAATCACAATCCGGGAGATGTGCTCAATATTTAAGGGCCCAAAACTATTGCGGTGCCATTCCAACACCGCATAGACAGCCGATCCCAGTCCGCCCAGAACCAGAAGAATGCCACCAACCAGTCCACGTTCGAGGTTGATGTGCCGGAAGAGCCGGTTGTACAGGCGTCCGGCCGGATAGAGGCGTTCCTGCACAGCATATACGCGGGAAAGAACAGCGAAGAGTACCGACTGAAACCCCGAGATGATCATGAACGCGCAGTAAATCAAGGTGTCGATGCTGAAGCGGAGATGCCGGATGTGGACCTGGCCGAACGACAAAAACACAGTGCCCGCCAGGCCTACGAGCACGAGCATTAGGCCCGGATAGAGAAAGAGCCAGTTGGGACTGAAGAGGAGCATAAAGCGCAGGTGGCGCCAGCCGTCGCGGTAGGGTCGGAGATGGGGTGGACGAGAGCGACCATCGGGGCTGAGCACGGTCGGCACTTCGCAGATCTTCATGCGCATCATGGTGGCTTTGATCACCATTTCGGATGCGAATTCCATGCCGGTGGTATGGAGATCCATGCGGAGGAAGGCGTCTTTGGAATAGCCGCGAATGCCGCAGTGAAAATCATTAGCCGGACAGCGGAAGAAAGTCTTCCCGATCGCGCTGAGGATGGGGTTGCCGATATAGCGGTTCTTCCAGGGCATGGCCCCCGGTTTAATGCCGCCCCTAAAGCGGTTGCCCATGACAAGGTCGTAGCCCTGGCGCAATTTGATGAGAAATGGATCCAGATCGGAGAAGTCGTAGCTGTCATCGGAGTCAGCCATGACGATGTATCGACCACGAGCGGCGAGGGAGGAGGCGTAGAGAGCGGCGCCGTAACCGCGCAGCGGAACCTGGATGACCCGCGCTCCACAGCGATGGGCGATTTCCTGAGAACCGTCGGTGGACCCGTTGTCTCCGACAACGATTTCCCCGGCAACGCCCGAACGATCCAGGTAGTCTTTGGCCTTGCGAATGCAGGCTTCCAGCGTCTCAGCCTCGTTGAGGCAAGGCATGATGATGCTGAGTTCGATGGGCAAGTGCGCCTCCACCGGCGTTGGGAGCGAACCTAAGTAGAGTAGCACGCAATGAGAGGAGAGCATCGTACAGCTGCTGTCGTGCGATACTGATTGCCATCGGCAGAGCCGATCGCGATTCAGGAGTCCTGCCACAAATGCCGGAGACGACTCGGCCAGCTATCCGATGGTATTTTTTGCTCCCGGCCGCAGCTCTTGCAGTTGTCAGTGTGGCGGCCGGTGCGCATAATGCCTGGACCCACAGCATCGACTTCCGCTCGGGTTCCAGACTCATCTGTTAGTGCATCGAGTCGATCCCTGGAAAGACGACCTCGCAGGTGATCCCCTGCATGTTTATTTCCTCGCGCAACAGCCAGTGTATCTTGCGCTGCTGTATGTAATTCTTGCTCCACTTGGCCTCAATGTCTTACTCCATGGCCAAGGTTTGCTGGTGCATCTGCAATATACTCTTCGGTCTGGCGGCTGTGACGCTTGCGGTAAGGTTCTACGGTCTCAACCGCACGCAGGTACTCCTTGTTACCCTGCTTTTCCTGTGCGGCACTCCATTTCGTAACAGCGTGGGAGTCGGACAGCAAGATCTTCTCGTGCTGGTTTGCGTTGCCGCGGCTTTCTGCCTGAATGGCAAGGCCGCTCCGCTGTTTGTGGGCGTCTCTTACGTTAAATACAGTTTTGGTCCACCCTTCTTCTTTTATCTCTGGTTCCGAAAGTCGTTCGCGTCGGCCCTCGTTAGCTTGGTTCCTTTGCTTGTTGGAATACTGATTGTGTCCGCATGGCTTCACGCAAACCCGATGCAGATCGCATTCGACCCTCTCGCCTCACTGAAGCACGTGGCGCCGGTTTACGATGCGGCGTTGCCGACCTATGACGTTACAGGTCAGATTCGATATGTTGAATTCTGGCTGCATCCCGGACACCTGGGCTTTAACGGGCTGCAGGAGGTTACTCCTTTTCTGGTGACTCTACCGTTGGCGTGGTGGATCTCCAGACGAAAGACCGGGTTCTCGGAAGACGGAAGCGTTGCGCTCATCACCCTGTTGTCGGTCATCGTATTTCTGCACAACGACTACGATTACGTGATGTTTCTCTTTCCACTCTGCCTGGCAGTGCGCCACATTGAGCTACGCAGCGCGCAGGTCGTGCTTGCCGTGATTCTGTTCTTCTGGTTCGGACTGAAGGTGCTTCATATTGTCCTGCCCAACCGCCTCGCCTACCTGGTGGTTCCGGGTTTTTTACTCCTTGTGACGATGTTTATAGCGCTAGCCAGGCTGGCACGCGAAACATCGACAATCTCGACCACTGACGGCATTTATCGCAGAGCACCGAAGGCCACCGGAGATGACCTTCAGCAGTCATGACTCGCCTCGATCACATTCTTCAGAAATGGCGCATTCGTAAAGCTGCAAGGTATCTTCCGGCCAATGCACGAGTGCTGGATATCGGCTGCTCCGACGGAGCGTTTTTTGAGCAGTTGGAGTATTTGCGGGACGGGGTTGGGATCGATCCGGATTTGCAGACCCGCCTCCACCTTGAGAACGCGGAGTTGTTTCCAGGATACTTCCCTGCGGATTTGCCCGAGAACCGGATCTTCGATGCCATCACGATGCTCGCGGTCCTCGAGCACGTTCCAGAGCGTCAGCAGATCACATTGGCTTACGACTGTTTCGACCGTTTGCGCGAGGGGGGCCGCCTCATCATTACGGTGCCATCGCCCCAGGTTGATAACGTACTCAGCGCGCTCCGCATGCTGCGGCTTGTGGACGGGATGCACGTCGAACAGCATTACGGGTACGACGCGAAGCAAACACCAGCGCTTTTTCAGTCGGCAGGATTCACTCTTCTGCACTCTATGCGCTTTCAAATTGGCCTGAACAATCTGTTTGTCTTTCAGAAACTCGGCCCTCACGACAGGTGATAGCTCAATGGGACAGCGGGCCACTGAGCGGAGCGGGGGTAACGGGCCACCATTTGACGGCCCTGAGCCGCTCGGCGAGGATAGGGTCAGGAAGATTCCGGGAGGCAGAGTCGTGGCTGGATCCCCATGTTCGGGCAGTGAGGCTGTGGTCAGGGCGGAGAACGCGGCGGTGGAGATGTATCAGCTTGCGGCGCTGATGCTGGGCGATGAGTCCGCAGCACTGAGTCTGGTGGAAAATACTGTGGCTTCGGTGGACATCGATCCGTGCGCCGATCCGGCAGCCGCCAAGGGGCTGGTACGCGAACGAGTGCTGGACGGAGCTCTGGAGGCGATGCGGCGGCAGGATCCGGCTGCATTTGCCGAAGTGCCAGCGGCGCTGCAGGGGGGAGGATGCATCGAGGACGATGCGGTTCCTCTTTCAGGAGCGGAGATTGCAGAACTGGTGGCCGAGGGCGGCCGAGGGCCGCTGCTCGCCTGGCTGGCACGGCTGACGCAGGCGCAGCGCGCGGTCTTTGTGCAAAGGGCAGTACTGGGGCGGAGCAACGCGGATACGGCGCGGGCGATCAATCGGTACGCGAGCCCGTCGATCTGGACCACGGAAGCGGTGAGCCGTGTGTTCCGGCAGGCACTGTGCTCGCTGGCTTCTTCCCTGCTCCATGCCACGCCGGCGATTCAGGTTTAATTTGGCGCGACTAACCCGGCGGGCTTCAGCAGTTAAACCATCGGCCCTGTTACGTATCGGTTACACGACGGTATTGGGCAATCGCGGAATCCGCGAGACGCGACGGGTGCGCATCGACTACTCTTAGGTCTGAGATTCTTCTGAACTTTTTGCTTAGCGCAGTGCATCCAAAGCACATACCCGTGACCCGGGACCGGAAGTGCACGGATTCCCAGAGAGGCTCTTGTTTGTGGCGGAAGCGTTAGCTACCGATTCACGATGTTTGCGCCCAGGGCGGATCGCCGCAATGGCGGCGGCTCTGGCGCTGCTGAGCGGCGTGGCAATCGCTCAGGGTCCGCCGGGGAACGGATCGGTATCGGTGCCGGCGGGACCGATTCTGATCCCGCAGCCGGCGGTGGACAACTCGACGTATCAAAGCAGCGTGAGCGATGGGAAGGTCACCTCTGGAGTGTTGCCGCTTTCGCTGAATGACGCGATTCAGCGGGGGTTGAAATTCAATCTGGGGCTGATCCTGACGTCGCAAAACACACTGTCGGCGCGGGGTGCGCGGCTGGAGCAGCTGCAGACGCTGCTGCCGACGGTCAGCGGGTCAGTAAAAGAAGCGGTGATGGAGACGGATCTGCAGGCACAGGGACTGCGCATTCCTGGATTTCCGGCGATCATCGGGCCGTACGGCTATACAGACATTCGCGGGTCGCTGAGCTGGTCGCTGGTGAACTTGTCGTCGCTGGAAAACTACCTGGCGCAGCGGCACAACTTTAAGGCTGCGCAACTCTCGGCGCAGGACGCGAGGGACCTGGTGGTGCTGACGGTAGGCAATGCGTATCTGACGGTGATTGCCGATGCGGCGCTGGTGCAGTCCGCACAGGCGCAGGTGGATACGTCGAAGGTTTCGCTGGATCAGGCGGCGGGCAATCACCAGGCGGGGACGGCTCCGCTGCTGGATGAATTGCGGGCGAAGGTGGATTATCAAACGCAGCAGCAGACGCTGATTGCGGCACAGAATGCGTTCCAGAAGGACAAGATTGCGCTGGCGCGGGCGATCGGGCTGCCGCTGGAGCAGCAGTTTGAGTTGGCGGACACGGCACCGTATGCGGCCTTCGATCAGCTGGATCCGGACAAGGCGGTGCAGCAGGCGCTGGCGAACCGCATGGATCTGAAGGCGCTCCAGGAACAGGTGGCAGGGGCAGAGCATGCGCGCAAAGCGGCAACGGCGGAGCGGCTGCCGACGATCACGTTCAACGGCGACTACGGGGACATCGGGATCAATCCGAGCCACTCGCATGGAACCGGCGACGCGGTGGGCTCGCTGGATGTGCCGCTATTCGAGGAAGCGAAGCTGCGCGGCGACGCGAAGCAGGCGCAGTCGCAGCTGGAGCAGATGCGGGCGCGGCTGAGCGATATGCGCGGGCAGATTGGAGCCGATGTGCGGGACAGCATTCTCGACATCCAGGCGGCCGAGAAGCTGGTGGACGTGGCAAAAAGCAATGTGGATCTGGCAAAGGAAGAGCTGAGCGAGGCACAACAGCGGTACAAGGCGGGAGTTTCGGACAATCTGGCGGTATCGCAGGCGCAGCAGGCCATGGCCCAGGCGGACGAGCAATATGTGGCGAGTCTGTATCGGCATAATGTGGCAAAACTATCGCTGGCGCGGGCGCTGGGTGTGGCGGAGAGCAATTACAAGGATTACGTGGGAGGAAAGTAAGTGGCGGAGCAAAATACCGAGCAGTCCAGACCAACGGAGGAACGGCCGGAAAGCCCATCGGCGCGTCCACGCCGCCGGTTCATCATCATCGGCCTGGTTGCGGTGCTGGTGGTGGGCGCGCTGCTGTTCTGGTGGCACTCGACGTACTACGAAGATACGGACGACGCGTCGGTGGACGGCCATCTGGTGCAGATCAGCTCGCGGATCAGCGGGCATGTGGCGAAGGTGCTGGTGCAGCAGAACCAGTATGTCGACGCGGGCACGCTGATGGTGGAGATCGATCCGAGCGATTACCAGACGGCGGTGAACCAGGCGGAAGCGAATCTGGAAGCCGCGGTGGCGAACTACGAGGCCTCGCGCGTGAACGTGCCGGTGATCAACATCAACACGGGGAGCAATCTGAACAACGCCAACGCCGATGTGCAGAGCGCGACGTCGGGCGTGGCGCAGGCGGAGAGACAACTGCAGGCGGCGCAGGCGCGCGTGACGCAGGCGCAGGCGAATTCGACGAAGGCGAAGCTGGACCTGGAGCGGTACACGCCGCTGGTGCAGAAGGACATCATTTCAAAGCAGCAGTACGATGCGGCGGTGGCAGCGGCGGCGGCGGGCGAGGCGGCGGTTGCGGAGGCCGAAGCGAGCCAGATCGCGGCGCAGGACGCGGTGCGGATCGCGCAAGATCGCGTGACGCAGGCGCAATCCGGCCTGAAATACTGCGCAGACGGGTCCGCAGCAGGTAGCGATCCAGAGGGCGAAGGCGGATCAGGCCGCAGGCCAGGTGGATCAGGCGAAGGCGAGCCTGGCGCAGGCCAAGCTGAACCTGAGCTACAGCGAGATTCACGCGCCGGTCTCGGGAATCATCACGACCAAGAGCGTGGAAGAGGGCCAGAACATCGCACAGGGCCAGGCGCTGATGACGCTGGTGTCGCTGGACGATGTGTGGATCACGGCCAACTTCAAGGAGACCCAGCTCGAGCACATGCAGGTGAAGCAGAAGGTGACGATTCACGTGGACGCGTTTGGGCGCGACTACGACGGGATCGTGACCCAGATCGGCGGCGCGACCGGATCGATGCTGAGCCTGTTTCCGCCGGAAAATGCGACGGGCAACTACGTGAAGGTGGTGCAGCGAATCCCGGTGCGCATCGACCTGACCCAACCGGACGAAAATAAGGACCACATGCTTCGGCCTGGGATGTCGGTGGAGCCGAAGGTTAGAGTGAAGTAGACAGAGCACAGGGCGCAGGGCGTCAGGGCTCAGCGAGGGCGTTCGGTCAATCCGAACGCCCTTGCTTTTGTCGATTGGTCAGGTTCCGCTTTGCGGAAACTCCGGGACGCGGGATACCCCCCCTCCCCCCTGGGGAGGGGTGTGTGGCAAGTCATTGCCATGGGATGGCTTGCGGGAGGGCTGTTTTGGTATGTGGCAACTTGCCGAAAAGAAGCCATTTAACCTGGGCCTTTTGGCGTCTGGTGCGGGGAATGAGGGGTGTCAGAGGGTGTTTCGCGCGGCGGTTGCGCGGGCTGTGCGCGGAGCAGTGGTTCTGGCCGCGGAGGGCGATGGCTCGGCAGGGCTGCCCCTGGTGCGTGAAGTAGAGGCAGGGGCGAGGGTCGAAGGTGCGCGGGTGGTGTCCGGCGCAGAAGGCCTGGCCGGGGCGAGCGCGACGGGTGCAGCGCTGGCCGTGGTCGGTGGCGGTGCAGAAGCGTGGCATGGCGGAGCCTCCTGGAAACGGAAAGGGTCGCCAGCGGCGACCCTTTGGTGATCTGTGCGGGACGGAACTCTCCCTGTAGTCAGGTTAGGTTTTTGCGGAGTTAGGGGCAAGGGAAATCGGAGGGTGGGACGGTACGGAAGTAAGGAGAGGTCTCTTTCGGAAATAGCGAGCCTGATGGGGAGGTGCAGCAGGAGAGGTGCAGGTTCGGGCGGCGGTTCATCCGCGATGGTCGATGCGTGTCGAGGCCAGTCGGCTTCACAGGAAATCAGGGATCGGCAAAAATATGTGTCAACTTCCGGTGGCTGGATGAGTGAATTGGCGATTTCGACTTCCGGTGGCTGGATGAGTGAATTGGCGATTTGGCGTGAATCCAGAAGGATTCCTGGCGACATGCCTGTTTGTCAGGACTGATCTCGCACTGCTTATGTTAGAGAGACCTCTTCTTCAGCTGTGGACTGGCAGGCATTGACGCGAGCGCCTGGGAACTTCGCCAGATCAATCGTCAAGGCCCCGGACATGTTTGTGTGACTCGGAGGACTTAGTGACGGTTGTTGCCGACTTCGACGGCGGTGATCGTTTCCGATGCGCTCGAGAGGGTGATGGTGGTCGACGATGTGATGGCCTTCGATGCTCGGGTTGGAGTCGTCTTATCCTCCGTGTAGAACACTGTGTCGTTCAATGTGTGCGGCGCAATCGTTGCCGATTTATTGTCGGCTCCGCAGGTGATGGTCGGCGATAGCGCAGGCGTCGCCGGCATGAAGCTTCGCACCACCGTATTGCTCGGCGACTCGTTTGGTTCGACAGCAAATGCCTTAACGGTCACTTGCGGAGTACCTACGGCACCCATCACGATCGGTGTCGAATACTTGGTGGAACTGGTCGTAGGCGTATCCCCCGTTTGTGGTGAAGTAGATCGTTGCGTTTGAATCGTCTGCGAGCGTGATCTGGGTGCCAGGAGCGACGAGGGTCTCGGCCGTAGAGAAGGTGGGATCGGGCGTGGTGGCCGCCTGGACCAGAAGGATGCCGTCCACGCATACGTTCAGCTGATCGAATGGAAGTGTGGAGAGCTCGGTCCTCGGGTCTTTCCAGTACCTCTTCTGATCCCCCTTAGGCATCACGAATTGCTCTGGAATGAAGATGGCAAACTTCTTCGTCTGCATCTTTCCGATCAGCGTGTTCGAGGTGAAGGCCATATCGCTAAGCCGATTCAGTTGCGTCGCAGTATGGTCCGGGCGATTCCCGTGAAAGCCTGAAGAAATGCTCCGTTGAAGTTCGCCATAGCTGGCCCCATTACGTCGGAGAATGGTGTCAGTCCACTAATTCCCGCGCCGACTGCCCCAACCCCCTGCAGAATATGCAGCGTCATGTTTCGAGGATCGTAGTCCTGGCCTTTTTCCGGAACTCCGCGCAGCATCAAAAGGTCCTGGCTCGAGGCCTCGTAAGCCGCAGGCGTGGGTACGTCGGTTGAGCCGGTATTCAGCAAAGTGACTCCCAGCCTACTGAAGATCGGTTTGAAGATCAGACGACTATATCGCTCACCGAATACTGAAAATCTGTGGCTGCGTTCGTCACCGAAACCTGATACACCAGGAGTCGATTCCCCAGGCGATATCCAGGAAACGTCATCCGTCGCCTCCTGCGGCACACGAGGGACCGATGAACGAACAGGATACCCTTCGCCGCCAAGGCGCCTGGGGGTTCCAGTTGCGCACGCGTCCGGTGTTCCCCACGCTGAGCCGGTGAGCTGTTGGCCTTGACTAAGTTGTTGGGTCGCAGCGGCCTGCTTGATTACCCCCGCGTTGCCGCCTGGGGCGGGCGCTTCTTCTGGGGCAGCGGTAACCATGACCTCCTCGGATTCCGCCCGAATAGGAAGAACAATGTGTTGGGTCAATTCCTGCCCGACACTTACGGTCAAGCCTGAGAGTTCGAACAACGCGGAATCCTTTAGCCGTGACTTTGATCGAGGCTGCGCCAACCGGGAAGTTGCCAACTGCAAAATTGCCTGCCGCATCGGTGGTCGCCGTTGCCGATTTTCCACTGGCGTCGTTGGTGACAGTAACCGTTGCTCCGGAACGGCAGCTCCGTTAGGGTCGACCACTTGTCCAGTTATGCCGGTAGGTTCGGCCTGCCCATCAGGTCTGGCGTGTATGGGAGAACCTTCCACCCGACCAGCAAAGAGCACCGCGAAGGCAAGGATTAAGGCGATGCTGCTGGAAAACCCACGTACCTCGTTTCAGCACACTGCCTCCTCCGACAGCCGGGAACTTGTGCGGCACAGCGACAACGCATCCTTGAATCAAGGGAGACCGGAGAATGGAAGGAGCATATCCGAAAACGTGCTCTCACTCAAAGATAAAAATGATCGTTATAGAACAGTTACTAAAAAAGGACAACGACGAAACCGTGCAACGCGGGGCTACTTAGCCATCTACACCGCTTTCTCTTCGATATGTCGGCTAGCGTTCTGGAATCTTCCGATGGGATGACGACTTCAGGGCGAGGCACTCATCGAGAACTCTTTCGGGACGAACCAGAGCTGAGGATCAACGGGCTCTCGGCACGGACGTATGCAGAGTGACGCCCAATCGCCGAGTTCACCGGTCGAGATGGATGGTTGCGGAAGACCAGCGTTGTGGAAGCAACGCTGGTGGCACGCGCCTGATGTTGCCTGCATCTACTCGCAGTGGAGGGCGGTGGTGGGTTCGACGTGGGCTGCGCGGAGGGCGGGAACGAGGATGGCAGCGACCGCGGTGGCGATGAGGACGAGCGAGACGGTGGCAAAGGTGAGGGGATCGGTTCCGCTGGTGCCGTAGAGGACGCTGGCGGTGAAGCGTCCGAGGGCGAGAGCGATGGCGAGTCCGATGGCGAGGCCGATGGCGGTGAGGACGAGTCCCTGGCGGAGGATCATGCGCAGGACGGTGGGACGCCTGGCGCCGAGGGCCATGCGGATGCCGATTTCGCGGGTGCGGCGGCGCACGGAATAACTCATGACGCCGTAGAGGCCGATGGAGGCGAGGGCGAGGCCGATGGCGCCGAAGATGCCGAGCAGGAGCGACGAGATGCGGGGCAGGAGCAGAGACTTGTCGACGTGCTGCTGCATGGTCTCGGTATTGAAGACGGCCATGTTGGGGTCGAGGGCGTTGATCTGTTCGCGGACCGAGGAGGCCAGAGTGCGGGGGTCCATGGAGGTCTTGACGAGAATGGTGGTGCCGAAGAAGCTGTTGGCTTTTTCGGGCGCGGCGTTGAGATAGAGATAAGCGGCGTCGGTGGGCTTCTCGCCGATGGTGCGGGTTTTGGAGTTGCGGGCGACGCCGATGACGGTGTAGGTGGTCTTGTCCTGATGCATGGTGCGGCCGATGGGGTCCTGGCCGGGGAACAGATGGGCGGCCATGGTTTGGTTGATGATGGCGGTGGAGGGGCCGTCGATGTGGGGGGTGAATTCGCGGCCGCGGAGCAGGGGCGTGCCCATGGTCTGGAAATATCCGGCGCCAACGGTGTTGACGAAGGCGATGCCGTTCTGTGCGGGGTGGCCGCTGGCGGCGTCGACGGCGAAGTTATTCATAGTGGCGCCGATCGAGAGGGGCACGACCCCGGCATAGCTGACGGAGCGAACGCCGGGGAGGGCGGAGACGCGGTCGTGGAGCTGGGAGAGGAACTGCTCGGTTTTGTTGGGTGAGTAGTTCTGGAGTTTGGGGTCCATGGACATGATAAGCAGGTTGGCGGGCTTGAAGCCGATGTCGATGGAGGAGGCGTTGCCGAGGCTGCGGAGAAAGAGCCCGGCGGTGGTGAGGAGGACGAGGGAGAGCGAGACCTGGACGATGACGAGCGTGTTGCGCATGCGGGAGCGGGAGGAGCGTCCGAAGCCGGCGGGGCCATCTTTGAGGGAGCCGACGAGGTCGGGGCGTGAGGCACGCATGGCGGGAACGAGTCCGAAGACGAGGGCGGTGATAGCGGACAGGCCGAGGGTGAAGAGGGCGACGCGACCGTCGACGTTGAAGTCGAAGGCGATGGGGAACGGCAGGGGGAGCTGGAAGCTGGAGATGGCGCGGGCGGCCGCGGCAGCAAGCAAGAAGCCGACGGCTGCGCCGGTGAGCGACAGCAAGAAGCTTTCGATGAGGAGCTGGCGCACGAGCTGACGGCGGCCGGCGCCGACGGCGAGACGGATGGCGATTTCTTTTTGGCGGCCGGTGGCGCGGGCGAGAAGGAGGTTGGCGACGTTGGCGCAGGCGACGAGCAGGACCAGTCCGACGACGATCATGAGGACGGCCATGAGCGTGAACACGGGAGTGGCGGAACCGGCGATGAGGCCGCCGGCGCTTTGCAGGGTGATGGCTTCGTGGGTCTTGTTGTCCTTGTGCCAGGCGTCTTCGAGGCGTTTCCTGATGACGTTGACGAGGGTGGCGGCGTGGGCGCGGGTGACTCCGGGTTTGAGGCGGGCGTCGAGCATGAGCCACTGATCGTCGCGGGCGGTTCTAAGGTTGGTGGTGCCGGTGGCGAGGTCGGGGAGGATTTCTTCCGAGACAGCAAGGGGCACCCAAAACTCGGAGACGATGCCGCGATCGACGCCGTAAAAGCCGGGAGGCGCGACGCCCACGACGGTGTACTGGTGTCCATTGAGGGCGACGTCGTGGTTGAGGATGTTGGGGTCGGCGGCAAAGCGACGACGCCAGAGGCCGCTGCTGAGCACGACGACGTGGGCGCGAGCGGCGGTGTCGTCATCGGGAAGGATGGAACGGCCGAGGGTCATGGGCACGTCGAGCATGGGGAAGAAATTGCCGCTGACGGACTGGCCCCAGACGCGCTCGGGCTCCCCTTTGCCTCCGATGCTGGCGGGGATGAGAGGAAAATGCGCGGCGATTCCCTGCTCAAAGATGGCGGTGGTCTGGTCGCGATAGTCGATGTAGTCGGGATACGAGAAGGAATTGCCTTCGGAGAACATGACCATGCGGCCGGGATCGCGGACGGGGAGGACTCCCCAGAGCAGGCCGTTGGCGACGCTGAAGACGGTGGCGTTGGCGGCGAAAGCCAGGGCGATGGAGAGGATGACGACGAAGGAGAAACCGGGGGCCTTGAGCAGAGTTCGAATGGTGTAGCGAAGGTCCTGGAGCAGGTTGCCCATGGCGCGCCTCGGTGAGAGAGATGTGGGTCGGAGGGGAGTACGCAGGGGGTGGGGAGAAAGTTCGTTGTGCGGCCCTGGCTTGACGTTATGCCGGCTTCCTGAAGGCATGCGTGTGCGGCGGGCAAAGCGCTAGAATGGGCCTGGCTTGCAGGGCTTGGCCTTCAACAGCGGGGGATATGAGTACAGTCGAGGTCCAGAAGCGGAAACCGGCCAAAGACAGAGTCAGCAAGCTGTCAAGCGAAATTGCCGTTCAAAACAGGGGCGACGCGTTTGGAAAATTCGCCGCTGCGGCTTCGGGGTGGCTGGGATCGAAGTGGGCCTTTCTGGGGGCGATTTCGATCATCGTGGGGTGGGCCGTCACGGGACCCATCTTTCATTTTTCGAACACCTGGCAGCTGATCATCAATACCGGGACCACCATCGTTACCTTTCTGATGGTGTTTCTGATTCAGAACACGCAAAACCGGGACGCTCGCGCGATCAATTTGAAACTCAATGAGCTGATCCGTGCTATTGACGCGGCCGGCGATCAGATGATGGATATTGAGAAACTGAGCGATGAAGAGCTGGACAGGATGCAGGCGCGGTATGAAAAAATCCGCGCGGCCTGGATAGCACGAGACAAGCGCAAGGACCAGAACAGCAAACCGTGACGGGTGAAGAGAGAGCGGGATCCGTGATCCTGGGTCCGTGCAAAGGAAAAGGCCGCGGTTGGCGGCCTTTTTTCTTTTTCCACTCTAAGTTCAGAGTATCAGTTGGAGGGGATAAGTCGGCCAAATATTCGGGGTGGTTTTGGGGTGGAAGTTCTTTGGAATCTGGGGTCGTTACTTCGGTTTTTGGGGTTGGGGGTTGACAGTTTTGGGGTTTTTTGGGGGTTGTGCAAGGGGCACGGCGAACCCCGGATTTATTGCCACTTATCAACGAGGGTGATCGTCTTGTTTCGCGGCTCGTGGGCCTTTGGTTCAATCTTCCCGATGTAGACAATGATCGGGACGTTCGCCAGGAGACCAGCGACGATGCAGGTCCCGGTTGGCAAAAGCGGCACGTACTCAAAGGAGACTTTGTCCAGATAAGAGATGGTTTGCCTGACCGCGTTGATGTCCTCGTGGTTAATCAGCCGGTGCAAGAAATAATTGTGAAGTTGGGACACGATGGTGGGAGAGATGTCCGCGGGACGCTGGCTGGCGATGGTCAGGAACACTCCGAACTTTCTACCTTCTTTGATGATCTCCTCGAATGTCTCAAGCCTATAGTCTTTCCACTGCCCGCTTTCTCTCTCCGACGCCTCCGACAGAATGTTGTGTGCCTCGTCGATGATGATGTTTAAATATTTTCCGTCGTCGTTCTCTGCTTTTTTCTCCGTGTACAGTTTCTTGCAGAGGAGCAGTGGCAGGACCTTCCTCATCTGCATGCTGACGTCTCTCAGAGAAATGACGACTATATTTTTCCCTGTTTCCTCGGGGTCTCGAACCTCAATCACCTTCTTCAGATGCTCTATTCTCCGGTCCAGCCTTTTGATCAAGGGTGCAAGATGCTCCTTGTTTGAGAATCCGCGGATGATGTCGTTGTAGTACTGAAGGATAATCCGCAGCCGAATGGCATCGAGGGGGCCGATTGTCCCCGCGTCAATTTCAAGCTCGTTGAAAATCCGGTCAATAACGTCCGGTATGAATCTGGCTTCGTCGGAATATGTTCTCTGGCCCTCCGATTCAAAGTAGAATTTGTTTGCGACGCTATGGAACTTTAAGTGTTCTTCGAACGTGGCGCGAGTGCGCTCCAAGGACTCGTTCGTGTCGATGGAGTCGGAGACCTCTTTCAGAAGATTCACGACAACTGATTTGTCCATTGTCCTGTCGCCCGATGTCGTGGCGTCGAGGACCATGCCTTTTAGCAACCTCCCGAGTCCGCCTGCATCTTCCATACGCGCTGCGATGAACTCGTTGTCGAGGGCACGACGAAGGAAAGGCAACTGGGTCTTTTCGGTTGCTTCCAGAAACACGGCCCAGAACTCAGGGTCTTCGATCGTCTCTCGCGTTACGGGCAACCGGTTTCCTCCGTTAGGCGACCGTGTTGACAATCGGTAAATCTGTTTGTATTGTTCCTCGATAATGATGTCGTCGGTTTGACTCTCGGGATCGGTATATTCACCGTTGAAGTCGAGGAACACGAACCGAGCAGCGTGCTGGAACTGTTCCTTGTCGCGAAACCGCAGGAACAGTTCCCTGTAGAGTTTTGCCAAGGTGTAGGATTTGCCACTGCCCGTATTGCCAAAAATGCCTATGTGGCTGGCAAATAGGCTGTTCACTCCGACACGTATTTCTTGCCCCTTTTCAAAAGAAAGCGTGCCAATCGTTAGAGGCTCGTCACCAGGGCGAACGAAGTCGTGGATCCGCTCGAACTCCGCCTTGTGCAGCAGAAAGCACTCGTTATCTACCAAGGGGAGTTCTTTGATGCCCCGCTCGAATTTCTCGGCGTCGAAGAACCCGAGGAGGCTTAACGTCAGGACCCGGTCAACGATGTCCTTATCGCTACGGTATTGCCTTCCTTTAACATACGGCTTGTCCTCGTAGACGTTTTCCCCTTCGACTTTCCCAATGATCTTCGTAAAGCCCTTTAGAATCTTTAGGTAGCCCCCAACCGAAATGTTGCGGAGGAGTTCGCCCTTGTATAGCAGGTGTGAGGTGTTCTTCGTTTTGTCGACCTTCACGCGAATGGTGCGGCCTTCGACGGCGACGACTTTCCCTACTGTGAAAATTGCGTCTTCTAGAATCTGCTCGGGGATCATGCTGGGGAGGTTCGTGCAGTCTCGCGTGAATCGCACGCCATCAATAGTGGCTGCGACACGCGCTCGTTAATCGTCTTCAGGTCATATTTGAATGCGTCAACCAAGCCTGAAGCGGGGTCTGTCATCTGTTCGGGTGCGATGATCTCGATGTTTCGGTTTTTCGCGCTCTCGGGCGGGAGGTGCTTTCGAAGGGTTGCCGCGGCGTGGGAAGAATGGGCGAATAGATAGATCATGAGCGTGGGGTTCGAGTTAGCGGCCCGGAGCGTAATATCGCGGATGTGCTCGTCGGCGAAGGAAAACCCGAATACAAGTAGAACGGTGTTTTCTCTCTCCAACTCGTTTGAATACATCCGAAGCAACTCGTAATAGGTTTGGTTGAGGAGAGTGTGTTTGAACTTCTCCTTCGTCGGATTCACAACGATAAGGAGCTGCTCGTATGCTGCCAGGAAATCGTCTATGGACTTGTCGGGCGCCTTATCTGCTGCCGCGGTTTCAATAGCAGCAAGCGATGCCCCATTTGGTACATCAACGCACGCGGCGGGATCGGGAAGCAACTTCTCGACGCACTTAATGTGCTTAAGGTCTACGGAGAATATGACATCTTCGCCTGCTGCCTCCCAGCAAAGTGAACCATGCAGCTTGACCAAGTTGAACACGGGGAGCTCTGACGTCTTATCGTAGTGCAGCCCCTTCTTGAACCGAGACTGCTTGAAATTGCTGAGGCTGAACTTCGGCCTGAAGCGACCGTTGAACCCGTCATTGCACTCAAGGCTCAGCCCCTCAATTGCCATTTCAAGAAAGATGTCGATGTTGGTCGTAAATACGTTTATCTCCTTGCTGAGAAGCGTATTTTTTCGATTTAGGAGAATGGAATTCCAAGACCGCAGGTGGTCTTTATATTCATCGAGGGTAGGCGTCGATGCCCGGTCGGAGCTCAAAATGGATATGTTTTTATGAATCACCTCGGTGAAGTAGCGCCGATAGAGGGAAGCTCGGATCACCTTCTTCTTACCCTCGTCGATGCCTGCGGCGTCGAGCTCCGTCAATAGTGATTCGATGTTGCCGAGGGTCCCGAGATAGGGCGAGGACAGGCCAGATCCGAGCAGGAAATTAATGTTACCGTCCTGGATCGTGTCTTTCAGCCGCTCTATGAGCTTTCCCGACATAGAATTGGTCGTAAGCCAGGGCGAGGAATGTCTGGCACTCATGCTTCGCGGGGGCGGGGAGCACAGCGATCTTAACATTCTATAGACGCTAATATGTGCGACGGCTCCGGAGTTATGCTCGGACGAATCCTCTCCGTTACCTGTACGAGTGCAATTGCGGGCCTACGGCAGTGCGGAAGGGCCCAGCGGGCCTGGCTTTATTCCGGGCTGAAGCCCATGGCTTCTACCGTCGTGCCGCTTGCGCGGCACCTGATGTGCGGTTCCCCACATTTGCCAAAGACGGGCAGATGCGGGGCACCCAGCGAGTCTTCCGCAAGCCGTGAAGTCCAAAGGAAAACGCCGGAGCTTTTGGCTCCAGCGTTCTCTTGTTGACAGGCCCATTCAAGCCAACGTCAGGCTTGGTGGGGGCGCGCCGTGACGGGAGCAATTGAGGGGAAACATCCCTCAGGGGCTGAAGCCCGTCGATCTTTGCGCCGATGTGGCACGGCTCAAGCCGTGCCCTTTCAAAACAATCAACCTATCGGCTTCCTGGGTCAGACCAGGGCTGGGACGTTGACTTTGTCGAACCAGGAATGGGCGCTCTTGAGGGCCTTGTTGACGTTCTCGATGTTCTCGACGCCTTTGGTGCTGAGCCAGTCTTCGAAAGCCTTTGCGCCTTGCTTTGCGTAGATGGCGATGCCGTCTTTCCAGGTGGCGCGTCCGCAGAGGACGCCGTTATAGGTGGCGCCGGATTCGTTGGCTAACTCGAGGGTCTCGATGAAGACCGGGTTGGAGACGCCGGCGGAGAGATAGATGAAGGGCTTGTGGGTGGAGGAGGCGGCGAGGCGGAAGTGCTCGAGGGCCTGGGCGCGGGTGTAGGCCTGCTCGCCCTTGAAGGATTTGGTGCCGGCGACGAACTCCATCTGGATGGGCACTTCGACCTTGAGGACGTCGACGCCGTAGCGCTCCTTGCCGAACTCTTCCATGGAGCCGGTGACGATGTCGGGCTTGCGCTTTGCGTAGGCGACGGACTTCTCGTCCTCACCATGGACGGCATAGCCGACCATTTCGAGGAAGAAGGGGATGTCGTTGGCGCGGCACTCGTCGGCGATGCGCTCGACCCAGGCCTGCTTGTGGTCGTTAATGTTGGATTTCTCGTAAGGGGTGTAGTAGAGGAGGATCTTGATGCAGTCGGCGCCGGCTTCCTTGAGGCGGCGAACGCACCAGAGGTCGAGCAGGTCGGGCAGGCGGCCGGGGAGGGCGGCATCGTAGCCGGTTTTTTCATAGGCCAGCAGGAGGCCGGCGTTGTGGCGGCGCTTCGCGGCGGGGAGGCCGAATTCGGGATCGAGGAGGATGGCGGAGGCGTGTTGGGTGAGGATCTCGGTGACGAGGGATTTGAATTCCTCGAGAGCGGAGTCGGGGACATCGGCAACGCCCTTCTCTTTGGCGAGGGATTTCTTCAGCGAACCGCGCTGATCCATGGCGGCGGCGGCGATCACGCCGCGCGAGTCCGATACAGCTTTCAGTCCGGCGAGTTTGCCGGGGGTCATATTGATGGACATCGTTTGCTCTCCTGCGCTGTGAAATATAGCGTTTGCCTCTAAAGTTTACTCGGATGGGGAGGGGGAAGGGCAGGTGGCTAAAGTAACGTGTGTAAATTTTGGGGCGGCTGGGGACCGGGGCAGGAGATTTGCTTTTCACGACCGACCCAGTGTGCCGTTTGCGCAATCTCGCGGGTGATCAGGAGACGCAGACGGAACTCGATGGGTAGACAGGCATGAGGGGAGGACGAGATTCCCAAAAGGGGGCCTGGACGGTACGGTCGATGGAATCGGCGGACGAATTCGTTTGACGATTGAGTTACGGGGGAGTCTTCTGCTTGCTGTGGGGTGAACCTGGCGCCATTTTGGGGGGAATGGTTGTTTTTTGCGGTTGCTGGATCCGGATCCGGATCTGAATCTGTTGGGGGTCGAGGCAGGGCGGGCGGGGGGAGGGGTGCGGGGGAAGGTTCGTGAGGGATGCCTGGATTCGATCGGGTTCTGAAAAGGCTACGGGAAGGGATGAAGATTCCCAAAAGGGGGCGTGGACGGTACCGGCGACTGAATTCGCAAATGAATTTGGTTGACGATTGAGTTATGGGGGAGTCTTCTGTCTGCTGTGGGGTGAACCTGGCGCCATCCCATGGGGGGTTCGGGCTCGGTTTGTGCCGGCAGGCGAAGTCCCGGCCGACGAAGTCCTGGATCAGTTTGTACCGGCGCTGACGGAAGTCCTGGATCAGTTTGTACCGGCGCTGACGGAAGTTCGGGATCAGTCTGTACCAGCGCTGACAGAAGTTCGGGCCCGGTTTGTGCCGGTGTAGCCGGCAACGGGATGAGCTGTACGCGGATCGCAATGCTGCGCTGCTGGTGATCGAGAAGCAGCTCAGTTTGTACCGGCGTAACGGAATGTTCGGCGTCTGTATCGGCGATGACCGAAGTCCTGGCGCAGTTTGTGCCGGCGCTCGGGGATGCGGCTCGGTTGGTGGGCGGGGATGCGATCAGGACCATCTGGGTCTGGTCCTGCGCGCTGATTTTCTGGAAGAAGGCTCGCAACTGCGGGTATTCGTCAACCTTATAGAAGATATTTCCCACACCGAGGGTGCGCTGTTCCTCGAATCCGTCTTTCGCCGAGATGTAGTTCGCCCGGTATTGGGCCCAATGGCCGAGCGGGAGGTCAACGCCGGCCGGGATGGTCTCGAGGGCGAGGCCGGGGGGCAATTCGATGCGGATGTCGTCTTCGACGATGAAGGGGTAGCGCAAATCCACGGCATTCTCGCGCTTTTCCGAGCCGAATCGGAGAGCCGCCTTTGCCTCGAAAAATTCGCCGGGCAGAAAGAGCCGCTTGCCGGTGCGGGTGCCCAGGTGGCCGCTGACGTCAACGATGGCCATGAGCTGCCCGGTGTCGGCCAGTCCCACGAAGTGAATCATCTTTGCATCCACGGCGTCGGGAAGGGACTTTTTCAGCTCCTGTTCGAAGCTGGTTTTCGCGGCCTGCTCGTCGGTACGCAGAGCCTCCTGGCGCCAGCGCAGGGCGGGCTCGCCGTTCATGACGATGCGCACCACTCCGGTGACAGCGCCGTCGGTCGCGAGATGGAGGGAGGCGGTGCGGACCACGATGTTGTCCTTGTAGACCGGCGAAGGAGTTTGCGCGAGTTCGGTGGGGCCTTTGGCGGTCTGGCGCACACCCATGGTCCCGGTGTGGGCCCATTGCAGCTTGCCATATTCGCAGTAGCGCTCGCCGGGATCGAAGAACATCTCCTTGCCGCCGAGGTCGACGATGGCGAGGATGTCGTCGAGTTGGCTCCAGTCGAGCTGTTCGCGGATGAAAATGTTGCGGTCGCGGTCGGAGACCATGATGGCGTAAGCCCTGAGGCCGGCGGCGCGCGCGAGGCCGATGAAGAGCAGAGCCATATCGTCGTCATCGCCGCGCTGTTGCTTCCAGATGTCGGCGGCATTGCTGAATTTCAGTTTCAGGCGTTTGTCTTCCGCCTGGGAGAGCGTGCGGGTGAAGCTGGTGTTCTCCACCTTCATCACCGCTGCGTAGATCTTCTTCAGCTTCTGATCGTCGGTATCGTCTGGCGCGACGATCTGCGCGACGGCATCCCTGAGCTTGCCGGGAGTTACAAACCGATCGACGGCAGCCGACCACAGGTCGCCTTCCTGCTGCCAGTATTTCTCGACGGAAGTTATGTTTTGAAAGACGTAGTAGAAGAGCAGGCGTTGCGCCACGGAATGCCTGGGGGTGAGTCGTCTTCATCTTCGACGGCGGGCACATTGTTCATCACCAGGTCCCAGTCATCGCCCTTGTGCGTAACGTGGGCGCCGGCAGGGAGAAGCGAGACTGAGGATATCTGCGCGAACATTCCCGGCTTGAAGTGGAAGTGCTCCTGGCGGACGAAAGCGGATTGCTGCACGTACCAGTGGGGCGCCCACCACTCGTCGTAGGCCGTCGTGTAGCGGTACTCGAGAATGCTGCCGACCTGGACATCGGGCATGCTGAAGCCCTTTTCCATGACGCGGACGCCGCCACCCTTCACGACTTCTTTCTGCCAGGGTTTGCCGGTGAAAGGGATGACGGTGCCGTCGCTGTGGATGGTTCGGGCGTCGACGTCCCGGATCTTGTCTTCCTTGTCGTCGTAAGGGATGGTGACATCGGAGAATTGCTCGCGGCCGGCATTGGTGAGGATCTTGATGCGCGCGTAGTACGTGTGCTGGTGACTTTGGTCGTCGGCCGTTTGTTCGAGGAACAGGTAGACGGCGGGGGCTCCGGGCGCGGCCGGATCGGAGGTCATTTGCAACTCTTCGGGGGTGGGCTGGGTAAATTTCGGGGCGGCGAACGCAGAGATGGAGCGATAGAAGCAGGCAACAGAGGCAGCAATGACGCAGCAGGCGAATCAATGGAGGGCCCTCGGAGCAGGATGGGAAGATGCCCCAATTTCACACCGATTCGGTGCGATGCACAATCGGAATTTTGGGGTGGTAATCGGCGGTGTTTTCGTAACTCGCGAAGGTGTGACCTGGGATGTGCTACGGGGCGAGCCTCGGGCCGGGGGCCGTCGGGCAGCTGGCAAGAGAGGAAATGCGGACGCACGATTCGATACGAGGTTGTGCACCGATTTGTGAGAGGTGGGCGCGGAGGGTGTTCCTGGCGCAGGAATGAAGTGGGGACAGATGAGAGTCCCGAAAGGGGACTTCCACGGTACTGTCGAGTGAATTCGCGAATGAATTTGATTGACGATTGGATTACGAAGGTATGAGCTTCTTGCTGTGGGGTGAACCTGGCGCTTTCCGGGGACGGCGGTGGATTAACTGGTGCGTTCTGGATGGGTGGATGGTGGCGTGGATGGTGGCGTGGATGGTGGCGTAAATGGTGGCGTGGATGGTGGAGTGGACGATGGCGGTGGATGGTGGCTTAGTTGTGGCGCGCGGGTGGGGACCGTATTCCGGGTTCTAAGGCGCGAGGTAGGGGCGGAGGCCGTCTGAGGGGTAGAGGCCGGTGGGGCCGCCGTTGTCGTATTCGACCTGGGGGCGGCTGGTGAAGCGGATGAAGAAGCCAACGATCTGGCTGTTGTAGTCGCGGGTGTTGTTGAGGGAGAGGAAGCCGCCGGCGAACCAGTGGTCGCTGAGGTGGTACGCGACCTCTCCTTTGAAGTCGTAGTTGCCGCTGACGACGGACTGCGCGGAGTAGGCGGCGTTGTTGTTGGCGACTTCGAGGGCGGTGTCGAGGGGGAAGTACGGCGCGCTGTCCTGCTGGAAGGCCTCGAGGCCGAAGGCCGCGACGGCGCTGTAGTGGATGTTGGGACCGTAGCGACCTTCGAAGGAGAACGGCACGTTGGCGAGGTAGTAGGCCTGGGGGCTGAAGTATCCGCCGTGGCCGTAGGTGAAGAAGTTTTCGTTGGCGGTGTAGTGCATGCCGAAGAAGTTGACGCCGACGGTGAGATTGCCCTGGTCGGGGACTTCTTTGACGCGGAAGTACGCGCCCGCATCGCCGTCGATGCGGTTATTGCTTTGCACATGGACGCCGTTGAGATGCTGGCCGCCGGCGCTGACGTAGAAGCCGGAGGTGGGGTCGCTCTTGCCGTACTGGACTTCGCCGCCGGTGGCGACGATGCCGCCCCAGGGGTTGCCGGCGAATCCTGGACCGACGGAGCCGGGATCGCGGAGGCCGGAGTACGAAAGCTGCGAATCTTTCACGGAGTCGCGCGTGGCGGTGAAGGTGAGGGGACCGTTGCCGGGTTTCCAGTTGACGCGTCCGATGACGTTGGAGACGAGGAAGCCCCAGGGCGAATAGCCGACTGCTGCTGCGAGATTGTCCGTGGCGAACTGGACTTCGCCGCCGACGCCGACGGCGTTCTGCTGGTTGAGCACGGCGTTGGCGGGCGCGGTGCCGAGGCGCTCGGCGATGCCGCCGGGAAGCAGGGGAGATTTGGTGACGGCGCCGGAGTCGAGGAAGACGGGATTGGAAACGATGGTGAGGCGTCCGCCGGTGCTGAGGGGCGCGGAGGCTTCAAAAGGCGCCTGGAGTGCGGTGAGCGCGTCGAAGCCGGCGGTGCCACTGCGGTGGTTGACGATGCCGGTGCCGCCTGCCCATGCGCTGTAGCCGCCCTCGATGGTGGCGAGGTTCATTTGCGCCTGCTCGCGCAGGTCGCGCTGGCGCACGATGGAGGGGCGTTCGTAATGGCCGCGGAGTGGGGGCAGGTTCTCCTTCATGAGCTCATCGTCGGTGATGCCGTCAGGGCGCTCGAAGTAGTCGGGCGGCTGCGCGGACGCGATGACCTGGGTGGGCGGGACGTATTGCGTGGCGACGATGGAGGGATCGACGGGTTGCTTTGCCGCATTGAGCGTAGCCTGCGCGTGCTGCCAGGCGGGATCAACGGTGGTGGAGAGCGGCACGAGGGCGGCGCTGGTGTCGAGGCCGATTTCGATGGGCTGATCTTCAGTGGGCGGAAGCGCGGGATGGGCTGCGATGCTGGCGCCGGTATGGACCTCGGCCATGGGCTGCGAGTCTTCGGGTGAGTAGGGTTTGGCCTGGGGTTGCGCTGGGTTTGGGTTGCCGGGCTGGGCAGAGTTTGGCAGTGGAGTTGATTCGGCGCCGGAGTTCGGAGCTGGAGTCAGCGGCACGATCCTGCCGGTTCCGGGGCCGGTAGTTGCGGGCGACGGAGAGGTCACCATGTTGCTGTTGCCGAGCTGGGCGTTTCCGAGTTGAACGGGCGGGGTGCCCATGTAATAAGGATCGGGGCCAAGGGTGGGGTTGCTGGCGCGGTTGGGATTCGGATGGCTGTAGCTGGGCAGGGGAATGCTGGTTTCAGCGGGGCCGCCTTCGGTATCCGGGTTGAGCAGGTTGACGAGGCCGGCGGGGCCGCGAGGACGGGATTGCTGCACGAGGTCGGCCTGGTTGAGTTTGTGGGCGAGCTCGGTGGCCGGGCTCACGGCGGGCATGGCTTTGAGGGAGGCGCGCCAGTAGTCGGCGGCTTTGGCGCGATCGCCGCGCGCGGTTTCAAACTGCGCGGCGGAGGCGAGGATCTTCGGGTCGTTGGGGAATTTTCCGAGCGCATCGCGGAGCCAGGCTTCGGCCTGCTTCATGTTTTGCTCAGCGAGAGCGGCGCCGATCATGCTCTGGTAGTCGTTGGCCGAGGCGTTGGTCATGGCAGAGCTCATCTCAGGCGACTGATAGATGGCCATCGCGTCTTTGGGCTGACCGGCCTGAACGAAACCAGCGGCGAGGGCTTTGCTGACCGCGGGATTGCCGGGGAAAGCCTGAGCGGCGGCGGTGAGGATGTCGATGGCGCGCCGGGTATTGCCTGTTGCTGTGGCCTGCGCGGCGCGGCGTTGCGCCCAGGTGGCCCAGATGGTCTGGACCTGGCGGCGCTGCTCGTCGGTCATGTCGCGACGGTCGCCGAGGGTCATGAGCTGGCGGTAGAGGTCACGGTCGTCGCCGACGTTCATCAGGATCCAGGCATTGGCGATGTCGATGGAGGCGGGCGCCTGCTTGCCGGCGGCGTGGTAGTAGTCCTCGATTTGGGTGAGGAGGCCGAGCGCGCTGCGCTCATCGCCATTGGCGGCGTAAACGGCGGCGAGGGTCTGCTGGTATTCAGGGTCAGTGGCGAGCTGTTTGCGGACTGTGGCGGGAATCTCCTGAATCTGCGCGAGCGCATCGGCGTCGTGGTCGGTGGCGTGGAGGGCGGCCATGAGGCCTTTCCACGCGTTGAGATTGTCAGGGTGCCGGGTGAGGACGCTGCGGTAGATGTTGTAGGCGCCTTCGGGGTGATTGCGGTCGAGGTCGAGAGCGGCTACCTGAAGCTCGAGCGAAATGGGCAGAGGCTGGCCGTTGTCCTGGTAGATTTTGACGGCGCGCTCGAGGAAGCCCTGGGCGACGTCGGGATGATTCTGGCTCGAATAGATCGCGGCGAGCTCGGAGAGGAAGCCGCCGTTGCGCAGCGCGCTGTCGTAGGCGTCGGGTGGCATGCGCTCGACGATGGCGATGGCGTCGGCATCGTGGCCGGCAAGATGCTGCATGGAGACGAGGCCCTGCCACGCGTCGATGTTGTTCGGGTCGGCGCGGATGACGCGGTGATAAATGTCGGATGACTGCGCGTAGTCCTTATCCTGGGCGAGAAGTGCGGCGTATTGGAGCGTGATGTCGGTGCGGATTTTTTCTTCGCCGGCGGGATATTTCAGGTTCATCGCCTGCACGAGAGTCTTCTGCGCCTGAGCATCCTGGCCTGCGGTGACATAAGCACGGGCGAGGTTGCGCAGGTAGTCAGGATCGCGCAGGACGGATCGTTTCAGCGCGGACGGAAACTTGTTTGCGGTGAGAATGGCGTCTCTTCCCTGCCCTGCCTGGGCCTGGGCGTTGAAGAGGCCGCGCCACCAGGCAGGAGACTGCGGCTGGCGGTGCAGCAGGGCCTGATAGACGGGGACGGCGAGGTCCGGCGCCTGCATCCGCATATAAGCGCCGGCTTCGCCGCTTAGCGCGTTGATGTTGCCGGGGCGCAGGGCGAGGGCGGCCTGATACTGGCGGACGGCGTCGTCGAGACGATTGGCATTGAGGGCCTGGGTGCCGAGCTGCATGGCGTTCCAGAAACGGGCAGTGGCGAGGGACTGCGCGATGAGCGGGATCCTGAGGCCGTGCTGCTGGGCCTGCTCGAAGTCCTGAGCGGCCTCGGCGAAGTTGCTCTGCTTCATGCGCACGAAGCCGAGACCGGCGAGGGCGCGGGGATTGGTGGGCTGCTTCACGGTGAGGTCGACGAACATCTGCTGCGCGCGATTGAGGTGGTTGGCGGCGAGTTCGTTGAAAGCTTCGCGCTCGGCCGGGGTGCGGGCGATGCCGGCGGTTGAGCTCGACTGCTGCGCTTCGGTTTCGGCGAGCTCTTTGGCGAGCTCGGGATCGGGATGGAGCTTGAGGTACTCACGCACGGCGGGCATGGTGGCGGGATTTTGCACGTCCCAGGTGAGCGCGGTGCGCAGCGCGGTTTGGGCGGTGGTGTCCTGCGGATACTGGCTGAGAATCTTCTCGCCTTCGGCGCGGGTGGCGGGATCGTAGGTGAGGACGCGGCCGAGGTCGATGGTGTACTGAGGGACGCTGGGATATTTTGCCGCGAGGCCGCGCAGACCGTTGATGGCGTCGGGCAAATCCGCGGGGATGCCGGCTTCGGTGTCGTACCAGGCGAGGGCCCAGTTGTCGGGCGGATGGGTGCCGAAGGTCTGGCGGTAGATTCTGAGGGCTTCTTCGTTGTGGCCGTTTTTTGCCAGCTCGGCTGCCTGCTGGAGGAGCTCGTTCTGGGTCTTGTTGCTGACGAGGGCTTCGATCTTCGCGATCTCGGGACTGTTGGGGTTCACGGCGCGGAGGCGGTCGATGTAGGCTTGCGCCTCGGCATCGTTGCCGGAGAGTTTGGCCCAGCGGCCGAGTCCGGCGAGGGCTTCCTGATTGTTGGGATCGGAGAGAAGAATCTGTTGCCAGGTTTGGGCGGCGAGATCGATGTGGCCGGACTGTTCCTGAGACTGCGCCTTTTGCAGGAGAGCCTGCTCGGCCGCGGATTGCGCGGGGGCGGAGGATGCGCAGAGGATCGCCGCGAGAGCCAGGACTGCAAACCTGTCGCGGAAGTTTCTGTTCATCGTCGCTACCTGCATACCACTGGACTTTGTGGGGAGGCGATCACACAAAAGGAGATGGAACTGGAAGGGGGAACGGAAGTGCCGGGCTGGAGTTCTATTGCAGCCGGGAGCCGGGAGCCGGGAGCCGGGAGCCGCACAGAGCGGGAAAAGACAGCCGGTAGCCTGTAGCCGGTAGCCTGTAGCTGAAGACGGCGGGAGAGCTTTTGGTGGAAGCGCAGTGCACGCTGCGATTGGCCAACAAAACATCCCTCGGCGGCTAAAGCCGGATTTGTTTTACGTTATGCACGCTGAAGCTGTGCCCCTTCAAAGCGGCAGGGGCTAAAGCCCGGAGTTGATTTTGCGCAGATTGCGGCACGACTGAAGTCGTGCCCTGATACAAAAGCGGCCGATCCAGGTTTTCGCGTTCCCACCCTGGCTGCGCCCAACCCCAGGCGCAACCAGAATGGGGCACCCATTGAGTCGTGGCCGGGTACGGAAGCGCCGGGGCTGAAGCCCGGAGAATTTCTGGCTGGCGACGCGGGCCTGAAGGCCCGCTCTTCTACCGGGCCTCGCTGCGCGAGGTTCGGATGCAGTCGTGCCGTGATGCATGGGCGGCTGGTGTGGGATCGAGGCTTCCCACATCTGCCAAAACCGGGCAGATAGGCGGCACCCATTGAGTCGTGTCCTGATACAAAAGCGCTAACGGCAGCCTGTAGGCTGTAGCCGGTAGCCGGTAGCTGCATAGGGCGCGGCGATTTGAGAGGTGCCCATCTCGCCTCGACTAAAGCCGGATTCGTTTTACGGTTTTTATGGCACGGCTGAAGCTGTGCCCCTTCAAAGCGGCAGGGGCTAAAGCCCGGAGTTGATTTTGCGCAGAGTGCGGCACGACTAAAGTCGTGCCCTGATACAAAAGCGGCCGATTCAGGCTTTCGCGTTCCCACCCTGGCTGCGCCCGACCCCAGGCGCAACCAGAATGGGGCACCCATTGAGTCGTGTCCGGATACACAAGCGGTCGCGCTTTGCGCGATCGCCACATCCCCAACCGCAGGGATGTGGGGCACCCAGAGGGGTGTTTTCCTGGGAGATGTGACATGGTGTCGCGGGCGTTGGGTCATAGGGTCTCCACGACCTGCAGGCGGCGGCGTGCTCGGGAGCGGAGCCAGCTGCGAATCCAGATGGCGAAGACGAAGCTGATGGCGAGGACGGCGAGGTCGACCATCCACGGCACCTGCATGAACCACATCTGAAGCGCGGTCCACCAGGGCAGCAGGCCGACGTGATAGACGTTATTGCCGATGCGATAGCTTTCGAAGCGCGGACCTTCGAGGAGGGCGACGGTTCCGGAGACGGCGCTGGACTGCGAGGCTTCGAGAAAGGCCTTCAGCATGGCGGGATAATTCGCCGCGCTCTTTATATCGATGAGGACGACGGTGCGCCCGCTGGAGTACGGTGACTCGGTCTCTTCCATCAGGCCGTCGGGAACGCCGGTGGTTCCGATGAGGCCGGAGGAATCATCGGCGGCGGGAATGCGCCACCACATGTTGTGAACGGCGGCGAAGAAGCCGCGGGTGTCCTGCACCTTGAGACTGTTATCGCCGAAGGTGACGGGCATTTCGGCGGCGAGGCGGCCGACCTCACCGGTGCTCTGGCCGGTGGCGATGACGAGGAAATCCTGATCGGCTCCGGACTGGAGCGCCTCGGGTCCGGCGACGGTGACGCGCAGCGTGGGAAAGCCGGTCTCTGCGCCGAAGTGGCCCATCATGGTGAGGTAGGTTTCAATCTCCTGCGACGAGGGCTCCTCGGGAAGGATGACGGTGGTCTGGCTGAGGTCGGCGTAGCGGGTGAAGGGGAAGCCGGCGTTGGAGAAGAGCTCGAGATTGGGCATGGAGGCCTGGTGGGGAAGGCCCTGCAGGTCGATGTACGAGCTGCGCAGGATGGCGCCCATCTGGTTGCCGGGGATGGTGGTGTTGCAGCTGCCGCCCTTCGGGAGCTGGAAGGTGAAGCGGAAGCGCATCGAGTTCGAAAACGGCCGCAGGTTGACGATGGGGATCGCGATGTTGACCGATGACTGGCGGGAGACTTCTTTGCCGGGGAAGAGCGGAATCGATCCGAGATAGGCGTCGTTGGACTCGACCTGGACGCTGGAGATGGGGCCGATAGGGATGGCGTTGTAACGGTAATCGAGATGGAGCTTGACGTTCTGCTGCGCGTCGCGGAAGAAGAGGTCGGGTGGAATTTTGTAGTAGGCGGTGAGCGGCTCGTTGCCGTCGCCCTGCATGGCCTGGGCGGGACCGGTCCAGAGAGGAACGCGGCCTCGATCGTCGGCAACATTCCAGCGCGGAGCATCGTCGGCGGTGCTCTTCGCGGGCAGATTGATTTGGTTCACGGAAGCCGTGGCGCCCTGCAATCCTGGCCAGCCGGTGGCGAGCGCTTGCGCGGCCAGGAGGGTCTGGTCAGCATTGTTGCCGGTGACGATGAGAATTTTGCCGTAGGGATCGACGGGGTTGGTGCGAATGGCGAGGGTCGGCGAGAGAGGCGGATCGAGGTTGAGCCCGGGAGGCAGCGCGTTGACGTTCTCGGCGATGAGCACGATGTTGCCGGTGGGGAGATTGCCCATGGAGACCGGGAAGTGCATGGCGCGGTAGTCGCCGAGGACGCCGAACCAGGAAGTGACGATGCCGGCGGCTTCGAGGGCCTTCTGCGACGGCGCCGAGCCGAAGACGATGGGAATGACGGGCGGCTGCGCGAGTTGGGAGTCGAAGAAGGGGAGCGGCAGAAGCTTGAGCTCGTCGGCCAGCGGGAGCAGATCGCCGGAGATGGCGAGGGTGGTGTTGGGGTCGACGTGGGCCCAGAGCGCGGAGTTGGTGGGGTCCTCGCAGGTGTTGGTGTAGTGGGCGATCATCTCGAAGGTGAGCGTGTTGTTGCGGACGAGAAGATCGGGGGGGACGACAACGTCGGATTCGATGACAGCGCCGTTGTTCGGGGTCTGCGGAACGGGCAGCGTTGCGAACGTGGTGCCGTTGAGAATGACCTTGAGGTGGCTCTGCGCGGGGATCAGGCTGGGCGAGAAGTGGTAGTAGAGGTGCATCGAGGCCTGCTTCACCACTTCGTTTTGCGGGATGGCGAAGTAGAGGGTGTCGTAGGCATCGGAGCCGTGCAGGTTGATGGTGTTGGTGGTGCCGAGGTCGAAGAGGTTGGTACGGGTGCTGAAGGTTCCTGCGGCGGGGGTGGCGGGAGCGTTTTGGGCGGTTGTCGGGGGCGTGGTCGCGGCGGGCGGTGTTTGTGCCGGCGCCGCTGCGGGGGTTTGGGCGGCGGGGGCGGTTTGTGCTTTGGCGGTGGCGCACGCTGCGGTGAGTCCGAGCGCGAGCAGGAGCACAAGGCTCTCCGCGGTGACCGGCTCACGCTTGCCGGGCTTTTGTCTGCGGCGGGGAATCATAGCGGCGATGGCCATGCCGAGGCCGCGAAACGCGATGCGGATGATGCGGCCCAGACTTTTCAGAGGCTGATCGACTTCGCGGGACTCGCCCCATCCGAGCCAGGAATCGGCACGGGAGAAGAGGACCATGGTGAGCATTTCTTCTTCGGCGACGGTGAGGGGATCGAACTGGAGGCGGAGAACGCTGTTGGCGAGGCCGACGACGTGGGCGGGCAGCTCGGCATCGCCGGTGCGCAGCGGGAAGATGACGGTGAGGGAATCGCCGTGGTTGGCGTGCATGCCTTCGAGGAGCTCCATGGCGAGGCCGCCGCTGGAGACGTCGATGGTTTGTCCGGGAACGATGCGGCCGCCGCCGAGCGCGACGCGGACGGGGGCGGCGAAATTGATGCGCACATGCTGGCGAGTCTGGCGAGCTTCGCGGGCGACGGCGATGCACACGCTGAGGATGACGATGTTGAAGGTGGTCCAGAGGGCGTTGGTGACGATGGTGCCGGGGTGGGTGCCATCCCACAGCCAGCCGAGGCCGGGGATGTGCAGGAAGCGGGGAATGACCATCAGCAGGCCGAGCGCATTGAAGGCAAGCAGCACGATGAAGGGCTGCGCGATGCGCGCGTCGAAGAAAGTATGCGTGACCATGCCGCCTTTGCTGGTCACGTTGAACTTGCCGGCTTTGGGATTGAAGAGCGCGATGAGCGTAGGCAGCAGGATGTAGGGCGAGAGGACGGTCTCGTAGATTTCGTTCCAGAAGGAATGGCGGTGATAGCCCTGGATGCGGCTGTTGGTGACGCTGGAGAGGGTGAGGTGGGGCAGGGCGTAGGCGAGGATGGCGATCCAGTAGCCGGGAACGTTGGTGAATCCGAAGATGAGGTAGATGAGCGGCGCGGTGAGAAAGATGAGGCGGGGCAGCGCGTAGAGGAAGTGGGTCATCGCGTTGAAGTAGCAGAGGCGCTGCGGCCAGCTGAGATTGGGCGCGAAGAGCGGGTTTTCGATGCGGAGAATCTGGATCATGCCGCGGGCCCAGCGGATGCGCTGCTTGACGTGGGCGCTGAGGCGTTCGGTGGCGAGGCCGGCGGCCTGGGGGATGTTGATGTAGGCGGTGTTCCAGCCGTGAATCTGCAGGCGCAGGCAGGTGTGGGCGTCTTCCGTGACGGTTTCGGCGGCGATGCCACCGATTTCGTCGAGGGCCTCGCGGCGCAGGACTGCGCATGATCCGCAGAAGAAGGCGGCATTCCAGAAGTCGTTGCCATCCTGGACGATGCCGTAGAAGAGCTCGCCCTCGTTGGGGATAACGCGGAACTGGCCGAGGTTCCGCTCGAAGGGATCGGGCGAATAGAAATGGTGCGGGGTTTGCAGCATGCCGAGGTTGGGATCTTTGAGGAACCAGCCGATGGTCATCTGCAGAAAGCTGCGCGTGGGGACGTGATCGGAATCGAAGATAGCGACGTAGGGGGCGCTGAGGCTTTTGAGGGCGTTGTTGATGTTGCCGGCTTTGGCCTGGAGGTTGTCGCCGCGGGTGATGTAGCCGATGCCGGCTTCGATGGCGAACTCGCGGAACTCTTCGCGGTTGCCGTCGTCGAGGATGTAGACGTGGAGTTTGTCGGCGGGCCAATCGATGTTGAGGGAGGCGAGCGCGGTGTAGCGGACGACGCTGAGGGGCTCGTTGTAGGTGGGGATGAGGAGGTCGATTTCGGGCCAGTCCTCGGGATCGTCAGGCAGGGCGACGGGGGCGCGGCGCAGGGGCCAGACGGTTTGCAGGAAACCGAGATAAAGGATGCCGAAAGCGTAGGCTTCCGCACCGAGGAGCAGGAGGATGAAGAAGACGTCGACGGGGCCCCATTTGGTGCCTGGATCCTGGAAAAACGCGAGGATGCTGCTGACGCGCCACCAGCCGTAACGGAAGGTGGCGAACATGGAGAGCATCATGAGGATCAGGGTGATCAGGTAGGAGTCTGAAACGCGGCTGAGCCAGACACACAAGAGCACCATGAGCAAGCCGAGAACGGCCTGCTGCGGCCAGGAGAGGGCGAGCGAACCGAAGAAGAACAGGGCGACGACGCCGAAGGCGATGAGGAGGAGACGCAGCAATTTGAAGAACGGGCCGCGCCCGGTCTCGAAGCCTTCCCAGAGCTCGTCCTGGGTCATCGTTCGCTCCAGCGCATGCCGCGCTGACCTGTGCCTGCCGCGACCGATGTGTTCCGGATCCAGGTGACCAGGCCCATGATGTCTTCGGAAGCGGGCGAATTGGGCGCATAGTCGATCACCGTCATGCCTTCGGCCAGAGCCTCGCTCATCGCGGGGCTGCGGTGAATGGCAAACGGCAGGAGGCGCTCGCCAAGCTGCTGGCGGAGAACCTCGCGGACATCGAGTTGCAGGGGCGAGGATGGATCGAACTGGTTGAGGACATACCAGGCCTGGAGAGGCTTGCCGTGGAGTCCTTCCTGGTTGCGAAAGAAGCCTTCGAGCACGGGCAGGGTGACGACGGAGGCCATATCCGGCACGACGGGAACGATCACCATGGGGGAGAGGCGAGTGGCCTGGCGCAGCATGGGGGCCGATCCGGTGGTGACGTCGATGAGGACGCGGCTGACGTCCTGAGCGCCGCGGGTCATCTCGCGACGAAGAAGGTCGGGGTCGGCGTCGTAACGTTCGGCTTCGAGGGTAAGCACGCGGATGGGCGGATCGCTGGTGCCGCCGCTGAAGGTGCGGACGATGCCAGGCTTGATTTCGCGGGCGCCGAAATAGAAAGGCAGCACGCCGAACGAACAGGTATCGGTGAGCAGCACGCGCTCGCCGCGCGCGGCCAGAGCGCGCCCAACGGCGGCGACCAGGCTCGTCTTGCCGACACCGCCGGCGAGGGAAAAGAAGGTGAGGACCGGGACCTGGCCTTCCATGCGGGAGGGCTGCAGGTCTTCAGGATTGCGGCCAAAGACGCCGCGCAGCGCATACCAGCGGGAGGCGACATGCTCGCGCGACTGCTGCAGGGTATCGCTCTCGGAGGTCTGCACGGGAGCCTGTACGGGAGGCTGGGGCAGGGGCGCGGGCTGCGCGAATTGCGCGAACTGGGCCAGAGGCGGAGCCGGTGGCGGATGGACGGGCTGTGCAATGGGCGGAGGCTGAGGCAAGGGCGGAGCCTGGCTTACGGGCGAAGGGCCGGTTTCGGCGAGCCATGCGGGGCGCACTTCGGCGCCTTCCGGCTCAGGTGTCCGATCGATGGGGCGCGGGTCGGGTCCTCCGGCTTCGCGAAAATAAGGAGTGCCGCTGAGGCCATGCCGGGTTGAGGCGTGGGACTCCGCGGGTGGCGGGGCGGCGGGCCTCCGCTCCGGTTCTGCAGGGTTTTCAAACAGCCGTTCAAAGGGGTTTTCCCGGCGCGCCGGCGCAATGGCGCTTGCAGCGGCCTGGCGTTCGCCGCCGGGCAGCAGATCTTCCCAGCGCGGGCCCTGGCCAAGAGCAGGAGGAGAATTTTGTGCCTCTTCGCGGGCCATGCGGGCGCGATCGGCGAGGGTGCGCTGGCGCATCTGGGCGCGCATTTCCTGACGCGACGAGCTGAAGTCGCGGTACTTGGCCCCATGCAGATTGGCCCACGAGTAGAGCGTGGCGACGTCGTCGGCCTGCTCGGTGGGGTCGGGGTTCCGGGCGTTCTCGTCCGGCTTCATGGCGTCATCACCCTCGGCTTGCAGCAGGACCGCTGCTCTTTGATCGACTGTCGTGGAGAGCGGCGGATAGCTGGGCGAAGAGACCCGGCTGTGCAGCGATTTCCACGGCAATAGCACGTCGCTGTCGTCGTTATCAGCCCAGCTGGACATTGACATCCAATCGCTGGGAAACTGTTTGCTTTAGCGTCAACCTGATGACTGTCCCAAAACAGCACTGGAAGTAGAAGTCTAACCAAGTTAACCCTTTAAGCCGCCAGGGAACCATTCCTCTTCAGTAACGGCGGTACCGTTACGACAGTGGGGTTGGAATGGAACAGAGGGTGCCACTCAGGAGGGTTCCGCATGGGGGACTAAGGCGGCTGATGCCGCGCTCCGCGGCTGTTGAGGGCAGAGTGAGGCGCTATTCCTGCGCTCGGGCGAAAGTTATCGGAGGGCTACTGGTGAGTTCTATGCGCAGGAGTGAGCGGAGCGGGAGCCCGTTTGCTTCCGCACCGATATCGTCAGGCTAAGCCTGTCAGATCACCTTTCCGGGAAGGTTTCGACGGGAACGCGCAGGTGTGTCCGGTAGCGGCGGCATTTCCGCGTTGTGCTCCGGCAGCTGATCGTGCAGCATAACGTTGAGAAGGGACTGGTGCACGCGGATGCGCCCGTTGTATTCGATGAAACCCAGTCTCCGGAAGCGATTCATAAAGAAGCTGACGCGGGAGCGAGTGGTACCAATCATGTCCGCGAGGGTCGCCTGCGTGATGGCCGGAATCAATGTCTCCGGCTTACCGGGCTGGCCAAATTCCGCCATCAGGAGCAGGATGCGTGCCAGGCGCTTCTCGCTTGAATTGAAAAGCTGATCGACAAGATCGGCCTGCGTCCGCATTCCCCTGGCCAGCAAAAACTTGAGAAACAGATCGGCGAACAAATGTTCCTCATGCATGACCCGGATCATCTCGTCGCGGTCGATTCTGAGAGCCGTGCAGGAAGTGAGCGCCGTGGCGGTTGTCACGCGGAACCTGCCGGCGCCGGCGAGTGATTCTTCGCCGACGAAATCGCGAGGGGCAAGGAGGGTAATCGTAGCTTCTTTGCCCTTCTTCGAAACAACGGTCAGCTTCGCGCGACCCCTCTGAATATAGAAAACGGAGTCTGCCGGGGCGCCCTGGCAAAAGAAGGTATGCTCCGGCTTCAGGTGAACGATTCTCCGTCCGAGGCCGGACTTCGCAAGGAACTGGGCAGCGCTGAATGCGGTGATCTTCGGCTCGCTCATCATCAGCCTCCTCGTAACGTTTCGGAAGCGAGTTCTTCGGCAAGCCTGTGTGCGTTGACGGAGTGCTCGTGGGCCTGCTTCGTGAGCTCATGAGCTGTCAGATATTCCCCCTTACCATGGGCCGTAGCCGCCGCGGCATGAGCGTGGGCGGCGAGGTTGTGCAGTTCTGCTGCCCGATCGTGTGCACTTTGTGGCATAGGTTGCTCTCCCGATTCCGGGACTACAGGGAATTACTGGCTGGTGAGAACACGCTCGGCGTGAACCGTGTAGAAGCTATGCTTCGTCCCCGCGATGACGTCCTTTGCCTTGTCAACGTCGTCGGCAGATCCGTGAGCGATACGGCGACAACTGAATTCAGATCGGACATTTAGATCTCCATTTCAGTGCGGTGGATCAACGCGAATCCAGGGTTGATGGAGTGACAAAGAAGAAGGGCTACGCAGTAGCCACCATCGCACCGATCACTGCAAGAATCTGTGTCGTTCCGCTCACTTTGCAATAGGGTTCCGCGCCGTGGGAATGGGCACTTGGTGGGAAGGCGGCTGTTTTTCGCTGCTCCGATGCTTCCATCGAAGCTGCCGCATCCTGCTCGGGCGCGGTAAGGCGAATCGGCGTCAGAACAGCGTCTCCGGCGTTGTTTCAGGCGGCGTAGTTCGGCACGCCAAGAGGATTGGGTGACCCCGCACCCGGCTTCCGCGGGAAAGCCTGCGCCGGATTCTCCTGTTGAACGATCGCATAACGAATCAGGCTGGAGCAATAGAAGCATTCGGTTACGTGGATCCCGTCTCGGCTTTTGCCGAGGACCTGCGGGAACGTCCGGAGGCACTCTGTGCAGGTAACGATGACATCTGAATCTCCAGCCGGGTCCTGTGCATTGCGCGGAATCCAGATGGGCGCCAGTGCGCTGGGGCGATCCTGATGTGACGGCGGCTGCGACCGCGTCATGGCTTCCACGATCCGCAGCAGGAAGCCGGGATTGGTTCCCTTTTCGTAGAAAGCGTCGGCGGCCACTCCGGGCGGCACACCATCGCCGAAATAGGAACCGCTCATGGCGATCACCCGAATCGCAGGAAAGCGACGACGGACGACCGACAACAATTCAAAGCCGGACATGCGCGGCATATTGAGGTCAGAGACGATGAGGTCGGGAACCTCCTGGCGGATTTCGGTTAATGCGGAGAAGCCATCGTGGGCAGTCCGCACGCTGTATCCCGATTCGGTCAGGATTGCCGACAGGCACATCAGGACCATCGCCGCATCGTCGACGACGAGGAGATTTGATCTGGAGTCAGACATCCTGCCACCTTTCGTCAGCATCAAGTGGGCCCATGCAGAATCCGATCATGCGCGCCAGCCCGGCCTCATGTTGGTCAAAATTGCTCATCCGTCCGATTGATTCCAGAACGGCATGTGTTTTCAGCGACTTGTGAACGCAGAAAATCGCCGTTTCGCTTATTGCTTTGGTTGGGCTTCCTGGATTGTTGTCCCCTATTTTGCCAACTGAGCATTTCTGACCAGCGCCTGGAAGTCTGCCCGTTCGATACTCTGGCTAAGTTGAGTGTCCTGGCCAGGCGGGGAGACATCTCAAACCAGTCCCCTCCCCGTCGCCGGCATTCAACCCCCGAGGATGTTGAAATGCTGATACTCATCATTGTTCTGGTTTTGGTTTTCGGACTCGGCGGAGGATATTTTGGCTATAACCGCTGGGGCTATCGCGGGGGCGGCGGGATAGGTCTTGGTACCGTGGTGGTGATCCTGCTGGTGTGCTACCTGCTGGGAGTCTTTCGATAGGGCGACCGTGTCTCGAATATCGGCGACGCACGCAGGGCGTTAACTTGAGACTCACACTGATCCGCAGCGGCGTGGAACCCTGCTGACTGCACCCTTCGATGAACAAACTCCTCTCCCCTCCTCAGGGCCTTGAAATGGCATAGGTGCCTCGTCGGAGATCGCTACCTCGGATCAGCGGATAAGGATTCGGATCGCTCGATATTGAGGCCGGCCAGGGTGAACTCTCCCAGAACGGGGACTTTCGCGATGGCATCGAATCTAACCGGGACCCAGATGCCGCCGAGTTCACCATATTGCAGGGTTATATGAAGGTCCTTGAGCCAGAAAGAAGGGCCCGGCGCTGGCCAGAAAGGCCCGGCGTCAAATGGTGTCTTCTTCAGATCAACCATTCCGATAGCCCTTTCCGGATTGACGTTGCCAGTCAACGCGCGACAAGGGCAAACGCATCCACGCCTAAAGTGAACAAGGAGAGCTACAGGTGATTATAGATTCACCGACGGCAGGCCGAGCCTGAGGTATTACTGTTGTCGGGAGATGATCCTGTCTCGATTCAGGCGCCTTCCCGCGGTTATCTCCGTCACTGCTCGCGGAAGACTGCCGGGAAACCGAGGGCGGCCGGCGCGATTGACGGTGGAAGAAGGCTCTCGCGGCGTTGCCTGGTGCATTCCCTCAGCAAAAGCTTTCAGGGCAAAACGGCTCGTGATGATCAGGGCCGAGCCTCGCAGGTCGATCAGCCCCCGCTGTCGAAGGTCGGCCATCGCGCGAGTCAGAGTTTCCCGTGTCACCCCGATACACTCGCCCATTTCTTCGTGCGTCAAAGGGATGGTGACGCTGGTTCCACGCGCCGTTTTGCGCACGCCCACCGACCAATCCAGCAGGAGCCACGCCAGTTTTATCGAGGCCGAGGAGGACAATCCCATGATCCGCATTTGTTCGCGCGCTCGGCTCATCTCCACACTTAACTCGCGTGCTACACCCTGGTAGACAGTGGGATACCGCATCAGAAAGTCGAGAAACTCCTGGCGGCGAATGGATGCGATGCTGCACGGATGCACAGTCTCCGCGGTTTCTTCATGGCAGCTGCCGCGCAGCACGGACGTGAGCCCCAACAGTGCCACCGGCCTTGCAATCCAAAGGATGAGCCGCTTCCCCTCCCTCGAATTCACCGAAATCTTCGCACAACCTTCCAGAACAATGAGGACGTTGCTCGCCCTCTGCTCCTCCTCGAAGAGCACCGCGTGCGCCGGATAGAAGACCAGGGACACATAGGACTGAAATTCCTTCAAAGCGCCGGATGCCAGAGAATTAAGGAACCTGCCCATTCTGTGCGGTCGCGTATCGCCCTGGTCCACCTTGTGAATGGATTCCATGTCGGCTCATCTCTCCAGTCCCGCAACAACCGCATCGAACCTTTCCAGCCACCAGCAGCGCCGCACGCTTTAACTGCCTTAGCATCACCGGGGCGAGCCTGATTTCCAGTCGCACATCGTGCCCTGGGGACACCGAGGGAGGGCCGTACGCGGAGTATTCCACTGCTGCAAGCGCAAGACTGTGCAATTTTGCTCACGTCAGCGGGGGGGCTTGGCATCCCTTGTTATCCACCTGGAACAGGCCCCACCGCTTGTAGTTTGCCGCGATCGACTGTGCCATATTGACCAGCACCAAAGTCGGCGTGGTGGGACACTGTAGTTCCGGGTTGGGTTGACGCCCGCAGCGAGGTGAGCGATTCTCAACAACCACACAAGGCTTCTCGTTGTAGACGATGAATCGCTGGTTCGCAAGAACATGGCGATCATATTTAGCGCCCTTGGCTATGCGACCCGGACCGCCCCGGACGGTTTTTCTGCGTTAAGTGCAATCAGGGATGAGATTCCCCATATCATTCTCGCGGAGTTGTGCATGCCCGGCATGTCGGGATTCGAACTGCTCTCCGTGGTCCGACGGCGATTTCCGTCCATTCGCGTAGTCGCAATGAGTGGCGGATTCGCAGGCAACACAGTACCGGAGGGCGTTGCAGCCGATGCCTTTTACGAGAAGGGGTGCCACCGCCCACATCTATTGTTGGGGGCAATCGAAGCGATGACGCATCCAAAGAACCCCCTGGCAGCTGGTCTTTCCCTGCGTTCCGTAGCGCCCATCTGGATTCCAACAAACGGCCACGATCCCTCAGGCGAGCCGAACGTCATGATTTCCTGTCCGGAGTGCCTCAGGACCTTTCCCCAGGTTCTGGACAGGAACGCAGCGTCCACGCGCAACACAGAATGCCCCCACTGCTCGAACCCGATTGAGTATGCAATTATCCACTCACCTGACACGATGCCGTCCGCCGCGTAGCTGAAGGCGTGCCGTATCCCGATCCGCTGCGCAACCGTCCAATCCGCGACAGCGGCGTGAGATCGGCGCTCGAACGCCCACATTCTTCGACCTTTAAGAGCAAAAGTGACCATCTTATGCGGAGCTAATCTGTAACACTCATCTCTGGGCATCACCAGGGGGGATCCCGCCATGAAGCTGTGTCTTATGATCCTCCCAATCTTCGTCACTAGTCTTGCTGCAGCCCTCCCGTTGTTGGTGAAGGCACAGTCGTCGCTCGATGCTGCCGGTCCTTCTGCCAAAGCCGTAAGCACAAGCCCGGTACAACCAGACCTGACTTACCACCGTCCGGCTCAGGGAATCACGATTCACAACTATGCGTTCGAAGCGTTCGGCCCGCTTCCCATCGGCATCGCGGCGGTGGAGGCCGGGATCGACCAGGAAGACAACTCGCCTCCTGAATGGAAACAGGGCGCCGCGGGTTACGGCAGACGATACGGATCGGACCTGGGCACCAACGTAGTCAGTACTACGGCACGTTATGCGCTGTCAGAGGCTTTCCGAGAAGACGCGCTCTACTACCGATGCGACTGTAAAGGCATATTTCCGCGGCTTGGCCATGCCCTGATATCGACTCTGACGGCGCGTCGTGGCGAGGAGGGTCGGCGCATTTTCTCGGTTCCCGCACTTATCGCGCCCTATGCCGGTTCGATGACGGCCGTCCGTGGATGGTACCCCAGCCGGTTTGGCGCTAAAGATGCGCTCCGCATGGGGAACTACACCATGCTGGGATGGGCAGGCGCAAACGTCGGTCTGGAGTTTCTCTACAACGGGCCCCACTCCCTGCTTGGCCGCATGCATTTGAACAATACGCACGGAGCGCCGGATTCAGGATGGAATCAGTGATCGGGGCCGAATTCACGGCCATGGCAAGCGCCTGTGCAACTTTCATCGGAAATAAGAGACAAATGAAATGAGAAAAAGCAATTCGCTGTCCGCGCTTGTATTCGTGGTGATCGCCGCCGTGGGCCTGGCGCTTGCATATTTCGCACATCGGGCGGCAGACAACACGGCCACGATAGCGATATTCTGCGCCGCGATTGTCGTAGCCTTCGTCGTTTCGTCTGCCCTTCAGATTGCGGACCAGTGGAACAAGGCTGTTGTTCTGCGCCTCGGCAAATTTCGATCCCTGGAGGGCCCGGGCCTCTTCTTTATCATTCCCCTGATCGAAAACATTCCGTACTGGATCGACACCCGGGTTCTGCCCAGCTCTTTCAAAGCGGAGAAGACACTGACTAAGGACACGGTTCCGGTCGACGTGGACGCAGTGCTGTTCTGGAAGATTATCGATCCGAAAAAGGCCGCCCTCGATGTAGCCGACTACCAGAGCGCAATCAGCTGGGCGTCGCAAACCGCGTTGCGCGACGTGATCGGGAAGACGATGCTGTCGGAGATGCTGGAAGGCCGGGACAAGATCAGCAGCGTCCTGCGGGCGATTATCGACGAGCGCACAGAACCGTGGGGCATTAACGTGATCTCGGTCGAGGTAAAGGATGTATTGATTCCGCCGGCGCTGGAAAATGCCATGTCCATGCAGGCTCAGGCGGAGAGAGAGCGTCAGGCCCGCGTCATTCTTGGTGATTCGGAGCGTCAGGTGGCGGAGAAGTTTGTCGAAGCCGCCAGAACCTATGCCAACGACCCCATCGCCTTCCATTCGCGCGGCATGAACATGCTGTACGAGGGGTTGAAGCAAAACTCCACAATCGTCATCGTTCCCAGTTCGGCCATCGAGACGATGCAACTGGGAGGTCTTGCCGGGATGACCGCCCTGACCATGGGGATGGGTCAGGAAAACGCAAACAAGGCGCAGGCCACACGTAACGGCTACAGCACCGCCGCGCCCGCACCCGAACCCGAATTGCGGCCAGCATGACAGATCCAGGACAAACTCACACGCACCATGAGGAAGGCCCGCATCCGAGCGAGGCTCAGCAGAAACGCCCGTACTGGATGCGCGCCCATCGGGACTGGCGCTTCTGGGTTGGCGTGGTCTGCCTGGTCGTGGCCCTGTTCGTTTACATCACGAGCGTTGACCTGTCGCTGGTGCCCGGCAGGCACCACCACGCGACCATGCCGGCCGGCCAATAACGAATTCTTCACTTGTTATGCGGAGACCGGCTGCACCGCCAATGTTCGAACTTCCAGAACATATGACGGGGAATCTGGCTGAACTTTCCAGCGATTCCCCAATGGAGGGTGCATGAAGAAGCTCGTCGTTTTCGATCTGGATGGAACGCTCGCCAGAAGTAAATCGTCTCTCGATCGGGAGATGTCGACGCTGCTCGCTGATCTTCTCGGAATCGTCAGAGTGGCGGTGATCTCCGGAGGCGCCTGGCCGCAGTTTGAGGAACAGTTGCTGTCCCATCTGCCTCACGACAAATGCCTGCTGAATCTGTCCATCCTCCCGACCTGTGGAACGCAGTTCTATCGGTATGCAGGGGAGTGGAAGAAGATCTATTCGGAAGATTTCACGGCGGATGAAAGAGAGAAGATCGTCAGTTCGCTGAAGAAAGCATTCGAGGCATCAGGCTTCAAAGCCGAGAAGGTTTGGGGAGAAGTCATCGAAGACCGCGGCAGCCAGATTACGCTCTCTGCGTTGGGTCAGCAGGCGCCGCTCGAAGAAAAGGAAAAATGGGATCCGAATTTTGCGAAGCGGAAGAGGGTCAAAGCGATTCTGGATCCCTTAATTCCCGGCTTTTCCGTTCGGCTCGGCGGCGCAACGTCGATCGACGTCACCAAGCCGGGTATCGACAAGGCGTACGGAATTCGCAAGCTGCGCGATGTTCTCGGCATTTCGCTTAAGGAGATGATCTACATCGGCGATGCCTTGTTTGTGAGCGGGAATGACTATCCAGCCGAACAGGCAGGTGTGATCTCCATTCCGGTGCGCGGGCCCGAGGACACGAAACGCGTGATCGAGGCCATCCTGGCTTGCTTAGGCGATGCGAATCAGGCGGACTTGCAAGTGGGAATCCATGAGCAGGCGTAGCACGCAGCACATCAGAATGCCGATGAAGCCGGACCGAGTGAGACGCCGCGGCTGCTATTGTGTTGTATTCTGTTCCACTCCCGCAAGAATCTTCTGCATTGCGGGCACGACGGCGTCATCCCCTTTCGCCAACCCGACGGTGATCTGATCGCGTGCCGTCAGGATCTCCCGCAGCGAATTGCGCAGGGCCTCATCCTGGGTATCGCTTGCAAGATGCTGAGCCTGATCGAAGAATCGGCCGGCGTAGTTCCCGGAAGTTCCGTAATTCTTCTGCGTCGCTTCCAGATACATCAGAGTGGCTGTGGAGCGCAGCTGAGATAGTTGCTCAGCCGACCGGCATTTTGCGAGCCGATCATCCAGGGTGGATAGATTCTGCTGCAATCGGTGTGATCTGGCATATTGAGGGATGAACCCAATCAGAAACCCCACAATGAGCAAAATCGACCAAATAACAAGCCTGTTTCGCATAAGTGTCCTCCTGACATTTCCTGTGTGCCGCTGTGAACAGAGCAGGGGCGTGCGATGCCATACGAATCACCTCTGCCACACGATTTGAGAAGCTTCGAGCGGCACCGATGCGCGTGGATGATGTGGAATGACGCGTGGCGTGTAATCGCTGGCAAGACGGCTTCTGGATGTTTCAGCCAAATACACAAGCACCCCTCGTGTATCTGCATGGGCCGCGCATGCCGTCATGACCTCAACAGAGGGGGATCCGGCCTTCTGGCCTGAGTCCGCATAGAGTTCGACTCTTATCTCATCCGGGGCGAGAAGCCCCGGAAAGACTTCAACTCTGAAAAAATGTTGCCCATCGTGCGTCTTCACGTCGACGTTGCCAAAGCGGAGGGAGCTCCAGTGTTGAGCGATTTTCTTTTGCCACTGCGCCAGGCCATTGCCGAGCGCTCCGTCGTGGGCCGCGCGATCCGCATACCCGGACGCGGCCGGGAGATAGTGATCTTCGGTATATTCACGGATTGCCCGGGTGGCGGAAAACTCCGAAGTCAGTTGCGCCATGCTTTCGCGGACCCGGCCCAGCCATTTCACCGGTGTCCCGTTTTCGTCTCGCTCATAAAATTCCGGAATGACCTCGTCTTCCAGTACGGCAAACAACTCTTCGGCTTCTGCGGCATCCCATGCCGGATCTTCGCCGTGCTCTTTGCCGTCGCCGATAGCCCAACCGACCGCAGGGGAATACGCTTCCGCCCACCAGCCGTCCAGCTCGGAAAGATTCAGGCCTCCGTTGACCAGGACTTTCATGCCGCTGGTTCCGCAGGCTTCCCAGGGACGCCGCGGTGTGTTGATCCAGACGTCGACACCCTGAACCAGCTGCTGAGCCAGCAGCATGTCGTAATCGCCGAGAAACACGACGTGCCCGCGGACTTCCGGCCGACGGATGAATTCGTTCCACCGCTGGATCAGCGCTTGTCCGGGTAAGTCCTGAGGGTGAGCTTTTCCGGCAAGGATCAATTGCGCCGGCCGCCGCGGATCGGAGAGCAGGCGAATCAACCGCTCCGGATCATGCAGAAGAAGATTCGGACGCTTATAGGTCGCAAATCGGCGTGCGAATCCCAGAGTGAGGACCTTGTCATCGAAAACGGCTTCGGCGTTCGAAGATTGGCGGCCTTCCGAAGCAAGCTGACGCGCATATCGCACACGGATGCGATCGATCAGCGTGTTTCGCCCACTTGTGCGCATCTGCCATAGCTCTGCGTCCGTTAAGTGGCGGATATCATCCTCGACGGCGCTATCATCCCGCCAGCGCGTTTTGCCACAGGCGGTGGTCCAGAGCGCATCCGCGGCCGCCGAGTCCCAGGTCGGCACATGGATGCCATTGGTCACTGAACCGATGGGAACCTCCGCCTCCGGCCATCGTGGGAAGAGCGCCTGAAAGATATGCCGGCTGACCTGTCCGTGCAGTTTGCTAACGCCATTGATCCGGCCGCTGCTTCGGACCGCCAGCCAGGCCATGTTGAAGGCTTCCGAATCATCGTCGCGGTTTTGCCTTCCCATTGCGAGTAAGTCTTCAACAGGAATCGCGAGTTCGTCCTGCGCATATTGAGTGAGATATTTGCGAACGAGTTGGGGATCGAAGCGGTCAAATCCGGCTGAGACCGCGGTATGCGTGGTGAAGATATTGCCAGCCCGCGTGACGCGCATGGCAAGATCGAAAGGCTTCCGATGATCCTCCATGTAGAATCGTGCTCTCTCCAGGGTGGCAAAGGCTGCATGGCCTTCGTTGAGATGGCAGACCTCAGGCTGCAGACCCAACGCTCGCAACAAGCGCCAGCCTCCGATGCCCGGCACGATCTCCTGCTTCAGACGCATTTCCGCATCCCCACCATAGAGTTCGCTCGTAATACCGCAGTGAGCCGCAGTATTGGCAAAGTCGTTGGTGTCGAGCAGATACAGCTCTGTTCTTCCAGCAGAGGCCTCCCAGCAACGAAGCCAGATCTTCGAGCCCGGCAACTGGATCTGCAATCGCAACCATTCTCCATTCGGTCGCCGCAACGGACGGATGGGTAACTGGCCGGGATCGTTCACCGGATACAGCGCCCGCTGCCGACCTTCCGAATCGAAATCCTGGCGGAAGTATCCCTGGCCGTAGAGCAGGCCGATCCCCGCGACCGGGACACCGAGGTCGCTCGCCGCCTTCATCTGATCGCCGGCTACATTGCCCAGGCCGCCTGAGTAGACAGGGAGTGCTTCGCTCAGCATGAACTCCATGCTGAAGCAGGCTGCCAACGTGAGGGGGGAGCCCGGGTGCTTCGTTTGAAACCACGCCGCGGTACTATACGATTCCCGATTCTGTTGTAGTAATTCGTCGAGACGCTGACGGAATCCCGCTTCGGCCAATGTGGACCTGACGGTGTCCTGAGACACCGTCTGCAGAATCACCCATGGGTTCTGAGTCGCCTCCCACAGATCGGCATCGAGGCGCTTCCACAGTTCGTCCGCCGCGTGGTTCCAGGACCAGTGCAGGTTGAGCGCCAATTCCGTCAGCGCATCCAAGCCGTCGGTTGCTGAATTTGAGGCCACAACACTCTCCGCTGTCGTCGCACACTTGGTGGTCTAACTGTCCGTGAACACGCTGGGCCGCGGATGTCCCTTGGCCAGCGGAGGAGGAGCGACGGCTTCGCTGAAATCAGCGGTCCAGTGCCAGTTCCTGATCTCCGGCATGTCTTCGAGGTGCTGCCGAATGTAGTCGTGGTGCTCATGGAGCTTTCGATTGAACATATCGATGACGTCGGAAGCTGCAGAACGGAGCCGCGGGACGTTCTTCAGCGCGTCGATGGCAAGGTGAAAGCGGCTCATCTGGTTCAGCACAACCATGTCGAATGGCGTGGTGGTAGTGCCCTGGTCCATATAGCCGCGCACATGGAAGCGCCCTTCGTTGGAGCGCCCGTGAACCATCGTATGAATGAGCCAGCGATTGTTGTGGAAGGCGAAGATGACCGGCGCGTCGGTAGTGAAGAGCTCGTTGAAGGACATATTGTCCATCCCATGGGGGTGTTGATCCGGCATCATCAGAACGCTCAGATCCACCACATTCACCACCCGTACCCTGATGCCGGGAACATACTTTTGCAAAAGCCAGGAAGTCGCGCATATTTCGATGGTGGGCACGTCGCCGGCGCAGGCCAGGACGACGTCCGGCTCCGCCCCTCCGTCGCTGGTCGCAAACTTCCAGGTCGATGCACCGCGCGAGCAATGTTCGAGCGCCTCATCCATGGTCAGCCACTGCAGCTGTGGTTGTTTACCGCAGGTCACGAGATTGACGTAATTGCGGCTGCGCATACAGTGATCGAATACGCTCAGCAGGCAATTGCCGTCGGGCGGATAGTACACGCGCACGGTTTCGCTCCTGCGCGCCAGCGCATTGTCAACAAAGCCAGTTGCCTGGTGGCTGAACCCATTGTGGTCGTTGCGCCATGCGTGGCCGGTCAGCAGAACGTTGAGCGAAGCAAGCGGCTTGCGCCAGGGAAAGTCGCGGCATTGTTCCAGCCATTTGGCATGCTGCGTCAGCATGGAATCGACTACCTGCGCGAACGCCTCGTAAGAAGACCACATGCCATGGCGCCCGGTAAGTAAGTAGCCTTCCAGCCACCCCTGGCAGCAATGTCGCTCAATACTTCCATGATCCGTCCATCGGGACCGAGTTGATCGTCAATCGAGACAGTTTCGGCCATAAAGCAGCGTTGCGTTGCTTCGAGCGCGGAGTTCAGACGGTTGGAGTTGGTCTCATCAGGACAGAACATGCGAAAGTTCGTTGGGTTCAGCCTGAAGAGGTCACGGAAGAATTCGCCCAGTTTCCGTGGCGCCTCCGCAACCACCTCGCCGGGACCGGGAATCTCGAGCGCGTAATCGGTAAAGTTTGGCAGATCGAGCGTCTTCAGCACACGGCCGCCATTTACATGAGGATTTGCACCCATGCGGCGGGCTCCTTTCGGGGCAAGATCCGCGAGATCGGCAATTAATGTGCCATTGGCATCGAAAAGTTCCTCAGGTTTGTAGCTCCGCATCCAGGTTTCGAGCAGCTTCAGGTGTTCGGGATTCTCGCGAACAGTCGCGAGCGGAACCTGGTGCGCGCGGAAGGTGCCCTCGACGGGGATGCCGTCCACTTCTTTTGGACAGGTCCATCCCTTGGGCGTCCGCAGGACGATCATGGGCCATACCGGCTGCTTCTTGAATCCGTCCCTGCGTGCTTCCTTCTGAATGCCTCGAATTTCTTCATAGCAGTCATCCAGCGTGCCCGCCAGCAGCTGATGCACGCGCTCCGGACAGTCGCCCTCCACGAAATGCGGCATGTACCCGCGCCCTGTATACAAAGCTTTCAGATCGGCGTCGCTCGTCCGCCCCTGAACGGTCGGTCCGGAAATCTTGTACCCATTGAGGTGAAGAATGGGAAGCACGGCGCCGTCGCGCGCCGGATTGAGGAAGTTCACGGACTTCCAGCTTCCTTCCAGCGGACACGTTTCCGATTCCCCATCGCCGATGACGCAGGCAACGATCAGATTGGGATTGTCGAAAGCCGCGCCGAACGCGTGAACCAGCGAGTAGCCAAGCTCACCACCCTCGTGCATGGAATTCGGGACATGCGGTCCGCAGTGACTCGGCACTCCCCCCGGAGTTGAGAATTTGCGGAAGAGAAGCCGCAGGCCATTCTCGTCGGACGTTATTTCCGGATGTACTTCGGTATAGCTTCCCTCGAGGTAAGAGTTGGCATTGAGGGAAGGACCGCCGTGACCGGGACCGGCGATGTAAATGATGTCAGCATCATGCTCATTGATGAGGCGGTTCAGATGAACATAGATGAGGTTTTGCCCTGGCGAAGTTCCCCAGTGGCCAAGCAGCCTCGGCTTGATCTGTTCCACTGCGAGTGGTTCTCGTAACAGCGGATTTTCGAACAGGTAGATTTGGCCGATGCAGAGATAATTCGCGGCGCGCCAGTAGCGATTAATTCTGTCGAGCATGTGCGACGTGAGCGGGCCGTCCGGGACCGGCGCTGCGGCTTCATGATGGGCATCGGCCGCGACCGCGCTGGACAAAGCCACATCGAAGATGAATTGAGGCTGCGCGGCAGGCGGTGCAAGACAATTGCTCAGAGACGCGGGACTCTCCTCATCGACGCCTGGTATCTGCTCTGTGGTGGACATAGGGAACGATCCTATCTGTCTTACTGGGTTGGCCTTTGCGAAGAGTGAATGCGGCGGCGGGTCTTTAAGCTGCCAGACGTTTTCGGATGGCCTGCAATTCTGCACGTCGCCTGGGCGTGGTTCTGGGCCACGCCATCCTGAGATCTTCGAGTGCGTCGAGGACTATGCGCGAGACGATCAGCCGCGCATTCTCTTTGTCGTCGGCGGGGACGATATACCAGGGAGCATGGTGCGTGCTGGTGGCGTGGAGGCATGCCTCATAGGCCTTCACATAATCCTTCCAGTATTTCCTCTCGTGAGTGTCAGCGAGGCTGAATTTCCAGTTTTTATCCGGCTCATCGATGCGTGCGAGGAATCTCTTTCGTTGCTCCTCCCGCGAAAGGTGAAGGAATATCTTCACCACTCGCGTGCCGTTCCCGGTAAGATGTTTCTCCATCTCCACGATGGAGCGATACCGCCCTTCCCAGACGGTCTTCTCGTCGCGCAGTTCTTCAGGAAGGCCCTGGCCGCGGAGAAGCTCGGGATGCACCCGAACCACCAGCACGTCTTCGTAATAGGAACGGTTGAAGATGCCGATCCGCCCGCGTTCCGGAAGGCGGCACATCGTGCGCCACAGAAAATCATGGTCGAGCTCTTCGGCACTCGGCTGCTTGAAACTGAATACCTCGCACCCTTCGGGATTGACGCCCGACATCACGTGCCGGATCGCCCCGTCCTTGCCGGCGCCGTCCATCCCCTGAAATACCAGAAGCAAAGCATAGCGGTGCGACGCGTAATGAAGCTGCTGCAGGGAACTGAGCTCCGCGACTTGCTTTGCGAGAAGGTCGTCATACTCGACGTCCGACGGGCAGATTGGTTCCACTGTTGCAGGCCACTTGCCGAGTACGACCTTCTTTCCGGAGGGGACACGGAAACGCTTCGATTCGATTTTCATCTTCTTCCTTCTGCGCCACGCACGCGTTTACGCAACCTTCGGGTCCGCTGGCGGAATACTCCGTATGTCTCTTTCCGCTTCCAGCCAGTCCTGATCCTGCTGGCTCTCGCCCCTGACTCGATCCTGGTAGAGTTCACAGGCGCGCGCCGCGATCTGCTGAGTGAGGTCCACCGGCGGCCTCTTTGCCAGCAGGGCAGGTTTGGAGGGATCGAAGATCCGATAGGCGAGCAGTTTCACCCGGTCATTGATAAGGAACCAGGCCAAAGCATAAGCCCATACGAAACCTGCCCACTTCCATCCGAGCGGCGCCATAAAGATGCCATAGACCGCAAGCAGCGTTGCGATGGACTGGGTACCAAGAACAGCGATCCATAGTATCCGCGCCGGACGTATCGACCAGAAGGGGCCGCGCGTGCGCGTGAGGAAGATGGTCAGATGTCCGGCTACGCTGAGCTTCAGATACATCAGCGTCTGGACGTGGAGGCGGTCAAGGTGGAAGACGCGATCGCCCAGATAGAACAATCCAAATGCGGCGACAACTCCTATGACTCCCAGCACCGTGGAGATAGAGAGGACCAGCCGCATGTTCCATGCCTCGGGCTTGTCTTTGTACTGGACGTTGTCGTAGGCGATCGAGAGGATGGCTCCGTCGTTAAGCAACGCGATCATAACGATCATGACAGCGGTGAGCGGGTAGAAATTGAATACCAGAATCGCCAGGGTCATGAAGAACAGGACGCGCAGCGTTTCCGCGATGCGGTAGATGGCATAGCTGTTCATGCGCTGAAAGATACGACGGCTCTCTTTGACGGCATCGATGATCACCGACAGGCCAGATGCGAGCAGCACGATGGACGCTGCCGCGCGTGCAGCATCAGTCGCGCCCGAAACGGCGATGCCGCAGTCAGCTTTCTTGAGCGCTGGAGCATCGTTCACTCCGTCGCCGGTCATCCCGACGATGTGGCTACGCTGCTGCAGCACATCAACAATGTGAAACTTGTGTTCGGGAAACACCTGGGCGAAGCCGTCCGCCTTTTCAATGGCCTCCGCCGACTGCGCCGACTCATGATGCTTTGTGTCACCCAGCCCACTGGCATCAAGGATGTTCGTACCCAGCCCCAGTTGCCGTGAAGTCTCGCGAGCGATGGCAATCTGGTCGCCGGTAACCATCTTGACGTCGACGCCCATCTGCCGAGCGCTCGCGATAGTCGCTTTGGCTTGCTCGCGCGGTGGGTCGAAGAGCGGGAGCACCCCCGCGAACTCCCACTTGCCTTCCTCGTCGGCCCGGGCTACGCCAAGGGAACGGAAGCCCCGCCCCGCAAATTCGTTGACAGCCTTCTCGACGTCGGGCTTCACCTGCTCCTTGTTCGTCGACATCTCCAGGATGATCTGTGGCGCTCCCTTGGCAACAAAGAACTGTTTCCCGTCCCCGCACTTCACAGTGGCCTCGGTGCGCTTGTGCACCGGGTCGAACGGCTGAAAATGCAAGATCTGATAACCCTTCAACGCATTCTCGTCCTTCACGCCGCCGATCACGGCCAGGTCGATGGTGTCCTTATCTTCCGCACGCGAAGCGAGCGCTGCCCAGAGAATGACCTGATCCGGGGGAATGTTGTTCACGCTGAAAGGATCGCCCAATGTGAGCTTGTTCTGGGTTAGAGTGCCGGTCTTGTCCGAGCACAGGATGTCCACGCCGGCCAGTTCCTCAATGGCCGACAACCGGGTAACGATCGCTTCTTTTTTCGCGAGCAGGCGGGCCCCGACGGCCATGGTCACGGACAATACCGTGGGCATGGCCACCGGGATCGCGGCGACGAGAAGCACGAGGCAGAATTCCAGGGTGGTGAGAACTTTGTCGCCACGGAAAAGCGCTACGACCAGGATCAACACAACCAGCGCCACCGCGAGGACGATGAGGTAGTCGCCGATCTTCAGGACGGCACGCTGGAAATGGCTGACGGTATGAGCTTCCTGCACCAATTGGGCGGTCTTGCCGAAGTAGGTGTTCGTGCCAGTCGCGTACACCATACCGTCGATCTCGCCCTGACGGAGGATGGAGCCCGAAAACACCGCGCCGCCGGGTTTGACGGCGACGGGCAAGGATTCTCCTGTTAACGCCGACTGATCGACTTCGACGGGATCGCCCGCCAGCAGCCGCGCATCCGCGGGGATGATGTCACCCAAACGCAAACGGATCACGTCGCCGGGCACGAGTTCAGTTGCCTTCGGATTGGTCCACTTTCCATCGCGTTTGACGCGGGCGTTGACGGCCAGCTTGGCCTTCAGAGCGGCGATGGCATTGCCCGCCTGGTGTTCCTCCCAGAATCCGACGAGGGCGTTTGAAACGAGCAGGAGGAGGATGATGAAGAAATCCATCCAGTGCCGCACCACTCCGGACAAGATGACTGCCACTTCGATCATCCACGGGATAGGACCCCAGAAATAGGAGAGGAACTTCAGGAGCTCGTTGGTCTTCTTTTCCGCGATTTCGTTGGGCCCATACTGCGCCAGCCGCTTCTGGGCTTCCGCCTGGCTTAGTCCCTCCGCTGTCGACCCCAGCTTCTTCTGAAGCTCCGGCATCGGGAGAGACTTCAGATCGTTTTTGGATCCGGGCCTGGACTCTGGCTTCCCTGTGTTCGGTTTCATCAGGAATCTCCTCATGATCGCCACCCCCGGAAATCTTTGCCCAGGAAGAGCGGGATCAAGATCGACCGACGCTATCGCAGCGGACTCACTCGAGGTGGGCCGTGTCTGAAGGTCGAGCGCAAAGAGAGTGCTCAGGCGGCATTCGGACTCTTGCCGCTAGTATCGTCTCGCGAGGATACGGTTACTGTGCAGTTTTGCTCAGTGACAGCCTAAACGCTCACCGGAACTCTGCGATCACGAGGAGTTCCGGTGCGGTGACGATCGTTGCGATTTCACGGGGCCGGAGGGCGCGCGCATTAACAACGATCTGTTCTGTTTTGCTCACTTGTCGAAGTTATTCCCGCCTATACTCGGGAGGTTGTCGTGTTTGTTCCAGCCTTCAGCCAATCACGCCGGGCGCTAAGACGAGCAAATGCATCTAACGTAATAGGAAGAAGGGAACTTTATGAGCCTCAATACAAAATCGGATGTTAAGAGTCCTCTGTTCACGGGAAGCGCGCAGTCGCTTTCCTCCCCGGTCCGGCTTGACACTGCGGCGGAAGCGGACAGTGGTTCGCTCGGCAAGCAGGCAGAGGCGGAAGAGAATCCGAAAACTCCTCTCCATCTGATTGGACCTGAACCAGTAGCTGATGCTCAGGTGGGCGGCTCCGTGGGCGTCCCGGCGAGTGAACCATGGCACCCAAGAAAGCTTTGACGCGGTACTGTTCTGCGCCGCCATGCAACGCTGTGCAACCGGCAGCGAGTCAGATCTGCGTTAAGGACGGTCGCAGAGTCGGTCAACGGACCCACCACAGGCATCAACTGCCGAAGTTGTCCTGACAAAACGGAACCGCCCAATTGCCTCTGTATCACTTTCGTATCACAGTGCCTTTGTGCGGATGCCTCTCTGATCTAACTAACCGCTTTATTTTGCGTGGTGAGCCCGCTGGGACTCGAACCCAGGACCCACGCCTTAAAAGGGCGTTGCTCTACCAACTGAGCTACGAGCTCACGACTGAGTTCAGTTTACATGGTGACGGCGCGGCTCGAAACCATGGTGGAACGCAATCCTATCGATCATCCTGCTTCCGTTTTGCGATTGATGGGCTGTTGTCTATCGATCAGCGGCGATCCATGAAGTGGATTTCGGGGAGGGACTGCAGGCGCTCGGCGGCGGACTCGGGGGTGATGTCGCGCTGGGGCATGCCGAGCATTTCGAAGCCAACCATATATTTGCGGACGGTGGCGGAGCGCAGCAGCGGCGGGTAGAAGTGCGCGTGGAAGTGCCACTCGTCGTGGGGATCGCCGTCGGTGGGCGCCTGGTGGAAGCCCATGGTGTAGGGGAAGCTGGTCTCGAAGAGGTTGTCGTAACGGGTGGTGAGTTGTTTCAGGATGGCGGCAAGCGCGTCGCGGTCGGCATCGGTGAAGTCGAGGAGCGAGCGGAGGTGGCGCTTCGCGATGACGAGCGTTTCAAAGGGCCAGACGGCCCACCAGGGGACGACGGCGAGGAAGCTGTCGTTCTGGGCGACGATGCGGATTTTGCTCCTTGCTTTCGAGGGTTGCGTAGTCGCAGAGGAGGCAGGTGCCGTGGCTGGCGCGATAGTCGCGAAGGGAATCGGTTTCGGCCTGGGGCTCGTCGGGGATGTGCTCGGTGGTCCAGATCTGGCCGTGGGGATGCGGATTGCTGGCGCCCATCATGGCGCCTCGGTTCTCGAAGATCTGCACATAGCGGAGGTTGGGGTCGGCGCCGAGGGTGCGGTACTCGTCAGTCCAGGCGTCGACGACGCGGCGGATGTCGGGAACGGACATGCGTGCGAGGGTGAGGCTGTGGTCGGGATGGAAGCAGAGGACGCGGCAACGGCCGCGCTCGCGGTCGGCGCGGAGTAAGTCGGGGGCGTTGGGGCGCGCTGGTTCGGGGGAATCGGGGAGGAGCGCGGCGTAGTCGTTATCGAAGACGTAGACGCTGTCGTATTTCGGCGTGAGGTGGCCGCCGGCGCGGGTGTTGCCGGGGCAGAGGTAGCAGGCGGGGTCGTAGTGGACGTCGGAGAATCCTGAGGAAGGATTGACTTCGCCTTGCCACGGGCGCGCGGTGCGGTGCGGCGAGACGAGGACCCACTGGCGGCGGAGCGGGTTGAAGCGGCGATGCGGGAACTGGAGGTCGGACAAACGGTCTCCTGTTGGTGTTGGTTCTGACAAAGAGCGTTGTAGACGTCGTGCAAGTATTCGCCCCGTGGATCGTTTAACAGCAGTTCATCGCCGTTTCTGGTGTACAGAAGCTTCAAACTTCCATGTTGGGGGCCGTCGTCAATCGACTGATACGCCATCAACAACACACAGAAAGCTGAAGGACAGCGAGTTGCGCAGCCTTCCGCATGGCAGATTTGACCATTTCTCGAACGGCGTCGGGCAGACTTCCGCCATGCGGATGCGATCAGGTCCTTTTCACGTGGCTTCCGCCCCGGTACACGTTCAAGATTCTTGACGGTACCGGTTACCGCGCCGTCACTTGTTTGAATCTTGAGAGCTCCAATGAACTCGTCCACTGGTCATTTGAGCAATCTCCGATCTTGCTGCAATTTCAGGCCGTCGGTTTGTCGGGCACGGGCGCGGTGGCGAGGTATTCATTCGCGAAGCGCTGGGCGTATTCCTCGAGCAGCACGCGGACGCGTTCGGGGTCGCCGCTGCGCACGATGAGGCCGGCGTGGTGGTGCTTCTTCAGACGCAGGACGATTTCGGGGGCGTTGAACATCGCGGTGTCGGGGTCGGCGGTTTTCGCGAGGCAGAGGACGCTGCCAGCATAGAGTGCATGCGGCTCGGGTGCGCGATACGATTCGCCGCGGAGGTTCGCGACTTCGATGCGGGCCCACTCGCGCCAGAGGTTGACGCCGGTGGCGAGTTCGACCACGTCGGCAATGAAGGCGCCGCCGACGCGGGCCGCGGCTTCGAGGAAGTAGAAGCGGCCGTCTTCCCTGCCCCGGATGTACTCGGCGTGATTAACACCGCGGACCATGCCCATGGCGGGCATGAGCTGCGCGTTGATGGCGGTGAGCTGGCGGGTCTCCTCGGAATCGCGGTTGAGAATGCGCGTGGTGAAGACGCCGCCCTCGTGCATGACCTGCATGGGCGGCTTGCCGTAGCCGCTGACGCTGGAGAAGACGACCTGGCCTTCGCTGGTGATGGAATCGACGTGGAAGATGTCGCCGGGGATGAAGCGCTCGAGGAGATAGAAGCTCTGGCGGTCGCCGAGTTGTTCGAGCGCGCGACCGACGTCGTCGGGGGAGTGCATCTTTTTGATGCCGATGGCGGAGGCTTCGCTGCGCGGCTTGAGCACCCAGGGCGCGGGGACGCGCTGCATCCACTCGCTCAACTCGCTGTGGACGAGCACGCGGGTGAAGTCGGGGACGAGGGCGCCGGCCTGCTGGGCCTGCTCGCGCATGACGAGCTTGTCGCGGAAGTGTGCGGTGAGGGTGCGGCTCATGCCGGGGATGCGCATGTGCTCGCGGAGGTGGGCGACGGTCTCCATGTCGAACTCGTCGAGGGCGACGAGGCGGTCGAAACGTTTGGAACGGGCCAGATATGTAACCGCGTTGGTGACTTGTTCGAGGGTGAGGCCCTCGGGCATGGCGTGGAAGTCTTCGAGGATGGACTTCGGCCAGTTGGCGTTGCGGAGCTTGTCGACGGTGAGCAGGACCACACGGCAGCCGAGAGCGGCGCACTCCTCGAGGAAGGCCTGGCCCTTCTCATAGGTGCTGATGCAGAAGATTCGCGGCTGTTCGGACATTTCCGACTTCTCCTGTCGTTCGCGATTCAATTCAAGTGACGAAGAAGACTACTCACGATCACAAAAAAGAATGAAAAGACCCCAGGAAGCACAAAGCACTCCCAGGATTCGAAGCTGTAGAAGCCTCCTGTTCAGCCAACGTGCGTAGGATTCTGCAAATGCTCTGCGCGGATTCAATCGAACAATCATGCTGGGAAACCGATGAGGAGCAACAATTAAAACTACTCCGATTCCAGCCATCATCAGGCTGAACAAGATGGCCCCGAGCACAAGGGTCCACACTCGAAGCCGGCACCGCGCAGGGTCATGTCTTCCCACAGGTGTTCTACCATAGCGTCGGACCCAGGATGAGCGATTCTCTCCAATTTTCGGCGGTCGAGATTGCGCGTTTGCAGGAGCGCGCGACGGAGGTGTGGCACCGGGAGCCTGACGGTGTCGTCGAGGGCGTTCACGGTGAGTCCTTTTACGTGACGGTGCTGGCGCAGCATCGGGAGAACTACGAGCTGTGGCATGTGGAGGATCGGGCGCGGGTGCCGGGGGCGACGGATGCGGAGATGGTGGCCGTGAAGCGGGCGATCGATGAGGTCAATCAGCGGCGGAACGATCTGGCGGAACGATGCGATGCGATGCTGCTGGATGCGCTGCGGGGGTCGGAGCTGCCGAATTCGGGGGCGGAGCTGCATTCCGAGTCGCCGGGGCTGATGATCGATCGGCTGTCGATTCTGGCGCTGAAGATTTTTCATACCCGGGAGGAGATCGAGCGGGCGGGCGCTCCAGAGGGTCATGCGGAGCGGAATCGGGAGCGGCTGTCGCTGCTGGTGGAGCAGCGGGATGATCTGGTGGGGTGTCTGGACCGGCTTTGGGCGGAGGTGCTCGAGGGGCGGAGGCGGTTCAAGGTGTATCGGCAGCTGAAGATGTACAACGATCCGACGCTGAATCCGGCAATCTATGGGGTAGGCGGTAGGCAGTAGGCGGTAGGCGGTAGGCGGCTGGGAGCCGGGAGCCGGGAGCCGGGAGCCGGGAGTCAACAAAATCTACCTGCTCTGTATTAGCGCCGGCCTGGTACCCTGAGTTGTGGCCCTCATTGTCAACGCGGATGATTTTGGACTCACGCCTGGGGTCAATCGGTCAATTGGTGAACTGCATCGGGCAGGCGCGCTTTCGTCGGCGACGCTGATGGCGACGGGCGCTTATTTCGATGATGCGGTGGCGGTGGCGCGAGCTGGGCCGGGGCTGGAGGTCGGGTGCCATGTGCTGCTGGTGGATGGGACGCCGGCGCTGCCGCCGGCGCAGATTCCGACGCTGTGCCCGGATGGGAAGGCATTTCGGTCGACGCTGACGGCGTTGGTGCGGGATCTGTTTACGTTCCGGATTCGCGCTGCGGAGATTACGGCGGAGGCGACGGCGCAGATGGAACGATTGCGGAGTGCGGGGTTGCGGGTTTCGCATTTCGACACGCACAAGCACACACATTTGTTCTCGGGGATTCTGCGGCCGCTGCTGGCGGCGGCGCGGGGGTGCGGGGTGCCGGCGGTGCGGAATCCGTTTGAGCCGGACTGGGCGCTGCGGGCGACAAAAGGGTCGGCGACGAAGTTGCGGAGGCTGGCGATGGTCGCGCTGCAATCGCAGCATCGGGCTTTCGTGCGGGCGGTGGAGGCGTCGGGACTGGCAACGACGCAGGGAACGATTGGGGTGCTGGCGACGGGGACGCTGGAGGTGGCGCCAACGTTGCGGAGTTTGCTGGATGCTATGCCGGATGCGGGGGCGACGTGGGAGCTGGTGTGCCATCCGGGGTATCCGGATGCGGCGCTGGAGAAGGTGCGGACGCGGCTGCGGCAGTCGCGGGCCGAGGAGCATGCGGCGCTGCTGGAGTTGTTGCCGGGGATGCGATTGGGGACAGTGGGGAGAGCTGGCTGGTGGAACCGGCAGCGAGCTGCGCGCATAATGCTTGGCATGCGATGGGTCTATGAATGGTTGTTCCCGGTGGTTTGGGTTGCGTATCTCGTCTACTGGCAGATTGCGGCTCGCGGGGCGAAAGCGAATGAGCGGATTGAGCCGGTGGCATCGCGGATTTTTCGTACGATTCTGCTTTTAGGCGGGGTTCTGCTGATTTCCTGGCCGTCGAAAATTCCCGTGGGGTGGCTCTACCGGCGGCTTCTGCCCATGACTGCGGAGGTGTTCTGGCTTGGGGCGGCGGTGACGGTGGCGGGGCTGCTGTTCTGTGTGTGGGCGCGGGTGACGCTGGGCAGGAACTGGAGCCGGTCGGTGACCATCAAGCAGGGACATGAGCTGATCACGGCGGGGCCGTATGGGCTGGTGCGGCATCCGATCTACACGGGGCTGCTGACGGGGTTCCTGGGCACGGCGATTGCGCTTGGGGATCTGCGCGGCGTGGTGGCGTTCGTGCTGATTTTCGCTTCACTGTGGTACAAGCTGCGGCTGGAGGAGCGGTGGTTGCGGACGGCGTTCGGGGAGGTGTATGCGCGATTATTCGCAGCACACAAAGGCGCTGATTCCGTGGGTGCTGTGAATCGAGAACCTGTGCACAATCATCCTGTTGCTATGCCAACGCTCACGGGAAGAGTCGTTTCCGGGATGGGCAACTTCTCGTACTGGATCGAGAAGCTGCACGATCACTATCAGCGGAAGACGGGCATGCGTTTCTTCCCTGGCACGCTGAACATCGAACTGGATGAGGCGTGGTCGGTCCCCGAGGACAGCATACGGCTCGATGGTGAGGACTACGGGGGCACCGTGTCGGTCAACATCGTTGCCTGCGACATCAACGGCCGGCCGGCATTCATCCTGAGGACAGACGCCAACGAGCAGGGCCGTGGACACCATCCGAAAACGATCGTAGAAGTGGCTTGCGACGTGAAGCTCAGGGAGCATTTCCAATTGCGGGACGGCGACCGAGTCACCGTGGTGATCCCTGACGTCTGACCCTGCATCGCTCGATCCTGCCTGTGCCGTACTCTGTCACTCATGACTTCCCGACCTAATGCATCGCTGACGCCGCTTGCTCATGGAGCCGTGAACCACTGCTTTGGCTGTGGGCTGGAGAATCGCACGGGGCTGCGGCTGCATTTCTTTACCGATGACGACAAGAACGTGGTCTGCCATCTGCGGCTCGCCGGCCGGTTTGCGGGGCCGCCGGGGCACGCGCATGGGGGGATCATTGCGGCGTTGCTCGACGAGGCGATGAGCAAGTCGAACCGGGCGCGGGAGATTCTGGCGATGACGCGGCACCTGGAGGTTGAGTACCTGCGGCCGGTGCCGCTTGGGGTGCCGCTAACGCTAACGGCGCAGCACACGGGCGCGACGGGGCGGCGGAATCACACCGGGGCGCAGATCAGGGACGCGTCGGGGCAGGTGCTGGCGACGGCCAGGGCGGTGTTTGTGACGGTGAATCCGGAAATGATGAAGGCGCGCAAAGTCTCCGGCGATCGAGCGAACCGAACTTCCTGATCGCGCTGCGCGCGATGCCCACCCTGATCGCCAGGTGCGGGCGATCAGAATGGGGCACCCGGGGTTGTGGCGGAAGGTTGTTAAAATAGTGTTTCAGGCAATCTTTTCGCTGCGCTGACGCGTTTTCGCTGTTCTTGAGCGCCGAGCGGAATGGCAGGATCTGAGGAGATTCGACATGGCAGAAGTTCACAGCGGCAACGGGCACCACGCCTCCAGTTCCCCGACCCCTTTGCGGCTGAAGGTTGGGCTGGCGGAGATGCTGAAGGGCGGCGTCATCATGGACGTGATGAACGTGGAGCAGGCCCGGATCGCCGAGGAGTCGGGAGCTGTTTCCGTGATGGCGCTGGAGCGCGTGCCGGCGATGATTCGCGCCGAGGGCGGTGTGGCGCGCATGGCGAATCCGAAGCTGATCAAGGGGATCATCGAGGCGGTTTCGATTCCGGTGATGGCGAAGGCGCGCATCGGGCATTTTGCCGAGGCGCAGATCCTGCAGGAGCTGGGGGTGGACTTCATCGACGAGAGCGAGGTGCTGACGCCCGCCGACGAGGCGCACCACATCGACAAGCATGCCTTTACGACGCCGTTTGTGTGCGGAGCGCGGAATTTGGGCGAGGCGCTGCGGCGGATTGCCGAGGGTGCGGCGATGATCCGGACCAAAGGTGAGGCGGGGACGGGCGACGTGGTGCATGCGGTGCAGCACATGCGGCAGATCACGAGAGAGATGAAGGCGCTGACGGTTTTATCAGAGCAGGAATTGTTTGCGGCGGCGAAGGAACATCAGGCTCCGTATGAGCTGGTGCGGATGGTGGCGGAGACGGGCAAGCTGCCGGTACCGAATTTTTCGGCGGGCGGCATTGCGACGCCTGCGGATGCGGCGCTGATGATGCAGCTGGGGGCGGAGGCGATCTTTGTGGGGTCGGGAATCTTCATGAAGGAGCGGGCGACGCCGCTGGACGTGGAGAACGATCCGAAGGAGCGCGAGGAAGCTGTGTCGCGGGCGAAAGCGATTGTGATCGCGACGACGCACTACAGCGACGCGAAGATTCTGGCTGAGGTATCGGCACAGGTGACGGGGACGATGAAGGGGCTGGCGGCGGCGGGGCTGGAGGAGAAGCAGCTGCTGCAGACTCGCGGGAACTAGCCGTTCAGGCGGACGCGGCTTCGCCGCAAGGACTGCGCGCCGGCATTGTGTCCGGCGCGTTTTGATTGAGCCCTGATTGGAGAAAGAGCACCTAAGGTGGAGAATTCAACAGAATCCGTTGCGTCTCGTCCTCGTATTGGCGTGCTTGCCCTTCAGGGCGACTACGATGCGCATGCGCAGGCCTTGCGGGAGGCGGGGGCGGAGCCGGTGCTGGTGCGGAAGCCTGACGAGTTGGCGGAGATTGACGGGCTGATTATTCCCGGCGGGGAGTCGACGACGTTTCTGAAGTTTTTGGAGCGGGATGGATTCCTGGGAGTGTTGCAGGAGTTCGTCGAGAGCAAGCCGACGTTTGGGACGTGTGCGGGATGCATCCTGCTGGCGAAAGACGTGACGCATCCGCCACAGAAGAGTCTGGGCGTGCTGAACGCGACGGTGGAGCGCAACGCTTACGGCCGGCAGATGGACAGCTCGATTGAGACGGGCGAAACGCGGCTGGCGGGCGGGCCTCTGGAGATGGTTTATATTCGTGCGCCGCGCATCGTGAAGACAGGCGAGGGGGTCGAGGTGCTGGCGGAGCGGGATGGATTTCCAGTGCTGGTGGAGCAGGGGCATCTGATGGCGGCTACGTTTCATCCGGAGTTGTCGACGGATCGACGCGTGCATCGGAGATTCGTGGAGTTGGTGCAGGGGTGGCGCGCGCGGCCAACGCGCTCCTAGCTTTTCGGCACGACCGGGGTCGTGTTCTGTTACGAAAACGGCTGGTCGAAGATCACGCCTTCCCACATCTGCCAACACCGGGCAGATGTGGGGCAGCCATTCAGCCGTGCCCCCGTTCCGGAAACCAAATAAGCTGATGACATCCGCATGAACTGGCTTCCACCTGACGGCGCGCTGCGCGGGATCGCCCTCGATCATCTTCTGGGGTGGAATCTCTCCATTGTTTTTTGGCTGTTTGTGGCGGCGCAGGTGCTGCTGGTGGCGGCGCTGGTGCGGCGGTGGATGGGGCGAGGTAGTGTCGCTGGGGGCGACGAAAAGGTGCGCGGGTGGGGGCGGTATTTGTTTCTGAACGTGCTGCCGCTGCTGGCGATTGTCGCGCTGTATTTGTGGATGCTGGTGACGAGCCATGGGCTGTGGGCGGCGCGGCGGGAGAGGGTTGCGCCGGCGCAGGCCGTGCAGGTGGAGGTCACGGGGGTGCAGTTCCAGTGGTATTTCCGGTATCCGGGGCGGGATGGTGTTTACGGTGCGACGGAGCCGAGGCTGGTGAGCGCGCCGGCGGGGAATCCATTGGGGCTGGACACGAGTGATCCGCATGCGGCCGACGATGTGGTGTCGTCGGTGATGATGTTGCCGGCGGGGCAGCCGGTGGAGATCACGCTGCGGACGCAGGATGTGATTCATGGTTTTTTTGTGCCGGGCATGCGGCTGAAGCAGGATGCGATTCCGGGGATGACGGGGCATCTGGAGTTCACGCCGGAGACGCCGGGAGACTATGTGATTCTGTGCAGCCAGGTGTGCGGGCTGGGGCACTCCCGGATGCAGGCACGGATGCGGGTGGTGACACGAGAGGCGTTTGAGAGCTGGCTGACGGCGCGGGGGGTGGCGCGATGAGCGGTCGGATCTTCACGACGGAACCGAAGTCGCTGGCGCGGCTGTATCTCTGGCTGGGGCTGGTTGCCGTGGTGACGGGCACGGTGCTGTCGCTGCTGATGCGGATTCATCGGACGTGGCCGGAACTGGCGATGCCGCTGCATGGGGCAATCAAGCCCGAGGATTATCTGGCGCTGGTGACGATGCACGGGACGCTGATGGTGTTCTTTGTGCTGACGGTGGTGCCGCAGAGTGCGTTTCCGAATTTGGTGCTGCCGGCGCAGATCGGCGCCAAGGGGATGGCGCTGCCGCGGCTGAATGCGGTGGCGTTCTGGATCACGGCGGCTTCGCTGGTGGTTCTGCTGGCAGCGTTTTTCGTGCCGGAAGGCGCGCCGATCTCCGGGTGGACGAGCTATCCGCCGCTGAGCGCGCTCGCCGCGACGGGACCGGGGCAGGCGACGGGGATGGACCTGTGGCTGGTGGCGATCACGGTGTTTTGTCTGGCGGCGGTGCTGGGGTCGGTGAGTATTCTGGCGACGATTGTGACGCGGCGCGCGCCGGGGCTGACGTTTCGACGGCTGCCGTTGACGGTGTGGTCGTGGCTGGTGAGCTCGGGGCTGACGGTGATTGCGTTTTCGGCGCTGTTGCTGGCTGCGACGATGCTGCTGAGCGACCGGCACATGGGGACGAGCTTCTTTCTGCCGGCAGGGCTGGTGGTGAACGGGATTCCGCAGGCGGCGGGTTCGGGGTCGCCGATGCTGTGGCTGCATTTGTTCTGGTTCTTTGGGCACCCGGAGGTTTATATCGTGGTGCTGCCGGGGATGGGGCTGGCGTCATCGCTGCTGGCGAATTTCACGCGGCGGCCGGTGCCGGGTTACACGCTGATGGTGGTTTCGACGCTGTTGATTGGGGTGCTGGGGCTGGGGGTTTGGGGACACCACATCTTTGTTTCGGGGATGAATCCGTATGCCGGGACGGCGTTCGGGCTGACGACGATGGCGATCGCGATTCCGAGTTCCGCCGAGGTGTTGACGTGGCTGGCAATGCTGTTTCGCGGGCGGCTGCGGATCAATACGCCGCTGCTGTTCGTGCTGGGGTTCATTTCATTCTTCATTTCGGGGGGACTGACGGGGCCGATCCTGGCGCAGCCGGCGCTGGACGCCTATCTGCACAATACGTTTTTTGTGGTGGCGCACTTCCATCTGGTGATGTCGATGGCGGGGGTCTTCTCGATCTTTGCCGGCATCTATTACTGGTACCCGCTGCTGACCGGGCGGCGGATGAATGAGGTGCTCGGGCAAATCCACTTCTGGGTTTCGCTGGTTGCGGCTTACGGGACGTTTTACCCGATGTATCTTTCAGGGCTGGCCGGGGAGCCGCGGCACTATGCACAGCTGGCGGGGCCGGTGGAGTCGTTTGCGAAGCTGATTCCGGTGGAGCGGGGGATTACCTGGTCGGCGTTTCTGCTGGCGGCGGCGCAGCTGGTGTTTCTTTTTAATGTTTTCTGGAGTGCGCGTGCGAAGGTGGCGGCAAGTGGCGCGAATCCCTGGCGCGCGACGACGCTGGAGTGGTCGGGGGAGGAGCATCCCATGATCAGCCGCGGTCCGTACGAGTACGGGGCGGGCGCGGGTGCGGGGGAGGACTTTCGGCCCCAGTGGGAGCCGGAAAAACCTTTTTGATGGAAGTTCTCGTCCAGGGATGTGTTCATCCTCATCCAAATCGGTATAAGCTTTTAGAACTCGCACGGAGCTCCCCATGCCCGCCACCTTCACCCGGCACACGGTCGAAACAGAACGGAAAGAGCCCGGTTTTGGCGGCAAGCCGCCGGTCGATCGCCGGCCCACGGGCGGAGGCGGGGGGGACGAGAACTGGGATTCGCGACACTCGCGACGCCACGGGCCACGGGAGCAGCTGATCCGGTACCGGATGGCGGTGTTCTCGATTCTGGCAGCCGATCTGGTGTTCTTCGCGGTACTGGTGAGCGCGTTCTTTGTGCGGCAGAGCTCGGTCCACATTGCGCCGAGCGACAACGTGGTATCGGACTGGCATCCGCTGAGTGCGCCGCCGATTCTGTGGATCAACACGGCGATTCTGTTGTTGTCGGCGCTCACCATCGAAGTGGCCCGGCGGCAGCTATTTCATGAGATCGACATTATGGAGGAGTGGCTGGGCCTGGGACGGCCAGCGGTACGTCGCGCGGCTCCGTGGCTGATTGCGACGATTGCTTTGGGCGGCTTGTTTCTGGCGGGCCAATGGATGGCCTGGCAGCAGCTGGCGCAGCAGGGGCAGCACTTCGCCACCGATCCAAACAGCTACTTTTTCTACCTGATCACGGGGGTCCACGCCGCTCACCTGTTTCTGGGGCTGGCGGCACTGGTGTTCGCGCTGGTGGCGATGTTCCGGCTGCGGCGGGTGGAGATGCGGCAGATTGCTGTGGACTGCACGGCGTGGTACTGGCACGCGATGGGCGTCTTCTGGCTGTTTCTGTTCGGGCTGATTGTGTTCTTTCAATAGCTGGGAGCTGGGAGCCGGGAGCCGGGAGCTCGCTGTTTTCTCCCTGCGGTTGTAACCTGTTGGGTCATGCGTTTTCTGATTGTGGCTCTGGCTGTTGCCGGCGTGGTTGTGTCTGCGCTGGCGTTGCATGTGCACTACTCGACCGGGGTTGAGCCCTGCGACATCAATTCACACTGGGATTGCGGGACGGTGAATCGCAGCTCCTATGCGACGGTGCCGGGGATTGTGTGGCATCTGCGGGCGGCGCGTCATCCGGGCACGATGACCGGTCCGGCGCCGAGGACGGGCTTTCCTGTGGCGACGGCCGGCATTTTGGGCTACGCGGCGATCGCGCTGTTTGCGTTTTTCCGGCAGCGCTGGCTGACCCTGCTGCTGGCGGCGGGGGCGCTGGGGTTTGCTGTTTACCTCAGTCACATTGAGGCGCGTGTTCTGGAGGTGTGGTGCCTCTATTGCGTGATTTCGCAAACCCTGATCGCGGTCATTTTCCTACTTTGCCTCGTCACCATCTTTATGCGCCCCCGCACTTCCTGACGCCGCGACACCGTATCATCGCAGGAGAACTCCCAGAAAGTTCGATTGCGCAGTACCTGGTGGACTGATGGCACGCACGCCCCTGAACACCATCCGGTGGCTATTCGACCGGAACGCCGGACCTCGAAACCGGTTTGCTCCGCGCTGGATTTTTCTACGCGCGCTGGCGGGCATTTATTTTTCCGCATTTCTGGCGTTGTTGTTTCAGATCCGGGGGCTGATCGGACCGAAGGGAATCCTGCCGGCAGAGCGGCTGCTGGAGGCGATCCATCGGCAGGCGCCGGGATTGATGCGCTTCTGGTATGCGCCGACGCTGTTCTGGTTTTCGTCCAGTTCGCACGCCATGATGGTGGTGGTCTGGATCGGGCTGATCGCGTCGGTTCTTGCGTTCCTGAACGTCTGGCCGAGGCTTTGCTTCCTGCTCTGCTGGATTTGCTTCCTCTCGTTCGTGGCAGCGGCGGGGGATTTTTCCGGGTACCAGTCCGACGGGATGCTGCTGGAGGCGGGTTTTCTGGCGCTGTTCTTCGCGCCGAGGGGGCTATGGCCGGGCTGGGGCATCGATTCGCCGCCTACCCGCGCCGCATTCTTTCTGCTGCAGTGGGAATGGTTCCGCATCTACTTCCAGTCGGGCATTGTGAAGTTGCTCTCGGGCGATCCGGAGTGGCGGAGCCTGACGGCGATGGACCAGTACTACCAGAACGGGCCGCTGCCGACGTTTGTGGGCTGGTATGTGCAGCATCTGCCGCACTGGTTCCATGTGGGCACGGCGGCCGGGACGCTGGTGATGGAGCTGGGCATCGTGTGGATGATGTTCCTGCCGCGCCGGGTGCGGCTTATCTGCTTCTGCATTGTCACGCCGTGGGAGATTGGCGTGATCCTGACTGCGAATTACGCCTTCCTGAACTACCTGGTGCTGTTCCTGGGATTCCTGCTGCTGGACGACCGCAGCTTGCTGTCGTGGATTCCGGCGCGCTACCGGCACCCGGTGGAAGAGCAGGTTCCACAGGAGTCGGTGACGGTGGCCGAAGAGCGGCTGTCGGTCATCACCACGCCGGAGTGGGAGAAGGAGCGCGCGGCGAAGAAGGCAACCGGGGGCGACGATGAGGCGGATGAGAAGCGTGACCGGACAGGCGGCGTGTGGGCGCACGTCCGCGCCGTCCAGCTCGCCGTCACGGCCGTGATTCTCGCGTGGCTGGGCTATGCGACCACAGCAGAACTGCTGCACATGCCGTGGCCGGACCTTCCGCTGCCGGTGTTTCCGGTTGCGGCGCTGGAGCCGTTCCGCATCGCCAACCAGTACGGTTTGTTCGCGGTGATGACGCGGGGGCGATATGAGATCGAATTTCAGGGATCGAACGACGGCGAGAACTGGACGCCGTATCCATTCCGCCACAAGCCACAGGTGGTGAACGAGGCGCCGGGGATTTACGCGCCCTATCAGCCGCGCTTCGACTGGAACCTGTGGTTCGCGTCGCTGACGGATTTTCAGAATGCGGAGATTGTGCCACTGACCGAGGAGCGACTGCTGGAAGGCGATTCCGACGTAGAGTCGCTCTTCAAGGGCAATCCCTTTGCGAAGGCGCCGCCGAGATATGTTCGCGCGGTGCTGTGGCAGTACTGGTTCACGACGCTGGACGAGAAGCATGAGACCGGCAACTGGTGGCGGCGATCGCTGCTGGGCCTGTACGGTCCGGTCCTGACGCGCGAGCCGGGCGGGAAATTCGCAGTCGTGCAGTGGCCGGAGCCGCTGCCGCCGCACAATTAGCGCATCCGGGATGGCCACGTCCTGCCTGGGACGAACGGCCGAGGCTGCGCGATTAGGGTTTCCCGTTACAATTTCCTCATGCATGACCCTATGTCCCGCACGCTTCCTTTTGACGATCCGGAAGTCTCCGCCGCGATCGATGCCGAGGTTCGACGCCAGCATGAAGGTCTGGAGATGATTGCTTCGGAAAACTTCGTGAGCCGCGCTGTGCTGGAAGCGGCCGGTTCGGTATTCACGAACAAATACGCCGAGGGCTATCCGGGACGCCGCTACTACGGCGGGTGCGAGTACGCCGACGTGGTGGAGAACCTGGCGCGCGATCGCGCAAAGCAGATTTTTGACGCGGAGCATGCCAACGTGCAGCCGCATTCGGGCTCGCAGGCCAACGCGGCGGCGTATGCGGCGGTAGTGCAGCCGGGCGACACGATTCTGGGGCTCGATCTGGCGATGGGCGGGCACCTGACGCACGGGCACAAGCTGAACTTCTCGGGCAAGCTGTATCACGTGGTTTCGTACGGGGTGCGCAAGGACACGGAGACGATTGACTACGACGAACTGGAGCAGACGGCGCTGCGCGAAAGGCCGAAGGTGATCATCGGCGGGGGCAGCGCTTATCCGCGCTTCTTCGATTTTGCGCGGATGCGGGAGATCGCCGACAAGGCGGGCGCGTTGCTGCTGGTGGATATGGCGCACTTTGCGGGGCTGGTGGCGGGCGGTGTGCATCCTTCGCCGGTGCCGCACGCGCAGATTGTGACGACGACGACGCACAAGACGCTGCGCGGTCCGCGGGCGGGGATGATTCTGTGCCGGCAGGAGCTGGCGGCGGCAATCGACAAGGCGGTGTTCCCAGGGCAGCAGGGCGGCCCGCTGATCCATATCATCGCGGCGAAAGCCGTAGCGTTTCGCGAGGTGTTGCAGCCGGGCTTCAAGACGTACGCGGCGCAGATTGTGGCGAACGCGAAGGTGCTGGCGGAGACGCTGGCGAGTCACGGGTATCGCATCATCTCCGGCGGCACCGACACGCACCTGATGCTGGTGGATGTGTTCGCGAAGGGGATGGTGGGCAGCGAGGCGGAGTCGGCGCTGCACGAGGCCGGGATTACGGTGAACAAGAACGCGATTCCGTTCGATACGAATCCACCGCTGAAGCCCTCGGGGATTCGCATTGGGACGCCGGCACTGACCACGCGCGGGATGAAGGAAAGCGAGATGCGTACGATTGGCGCGTGGATCGCGGAGGCGCTCGATCATCGGACGGATTCAGGCGCGCTGACTCGGATTCGCGGGCAGGTGCTGGAGATGGCGGAGCAGTTTCCGCTGTATGGATGGTTAAGAGAGCCGGCCGGAGTGGCGGGATAGGTTTGATCCATGTGCCGCAACATCAAACCGCTTTTCAACTTTGAGCCGCCGGTAACGGACGACGAGGTTCGGGCTGCATCCCTGCAGTTTGTGCGCAAGATCAGCGGCTTTACGAAGCCTTCGCAGGCAAATGAGGCTGCGTTTGAGGCGGCGATCGAGGAGATCCGCGCCGCTTCGTCGCGGCTGATGCACGCGCTGACGACTGGCGCTCCGCCGAAGAATCGCGAGGAAGAGGCGGCGAAGGCAAGAGCTCGCGGCGCTGCGCGTTTTGGCGACTAGGCTACCCCCATTCGTCACAAAACTCCGCCCATTTTCACTCCATGGAACTGCTCTGCCGAGCCCCGCGTATTCGTGGGTGACGGAGAGATCCGCCCGGACGAGGAGCGAAACCGTGGAACTGACGACGCAACTGAAACAGGTCCTGCGGCGCCTGATGCGCGCGCCGATGTTCACGCTGGTCACGCTCATCACGCTGGCCGCGGGTATCGGCGCGACCATTGCTGTTTTCAGCGTCATCGAAGGCGTTCTGCTGAAGCCGCTTCCCTATCCGCATCCGGAGCAGCTGGTGGGCGTGTGGCACAATGCGCCAGGCCTGGGCATCGACGACGTCAACATGGCGCCGTCAAACTATTTCATTTATCGCGACCAGAACCACGTCTTCACCGACATCGGGATCTACCAGGGCGACTCGGTCAGCGTCACGGGCCAGGGCAATCCGGAACGAGTCGAGGCGCTGGACGTCACGGACGGCATGTTCCCGGTCCTTGGCATCGCACCGATGCTGGGACGTACTTTCAGCCGCGCCGACGTTGCGCCGGGCGCAGCGAAAACCGCGGTGCTGGGCTATGGCTACTGGCAGCGCCATTTCGGCGGCGACCGCTCGGTGATCGGCCGCTCCATCACGGCCGACGGCAAGATCGCGGCAGATCATCGGCGTCATGCCGACAGAACTTCCGTTTCCTCGACTGGACGATTCAGCCTGGAATGTATTTGCCGCTGCAGTTCGATCGCAACAAGACGACGCTCGGCCAGTTCAGCTACGAAGGCATCGCGCGCCTGCGTCCGGGGCAAACGATCGAGAGCGCGAACAGCGACGTTGCGCGGATGCTGCCGATGGTGTGGACCAGCTTTCCCGGCTCCGCTGGGGTTCAGCATCGAGCTGTTCAAAAAGGCGCGCATCGGCCCTAAAGTGCGGCCGCTGATGCGCGATGTGGTGGGAGATGTCGGCCAGTCGCTGTGGATCCTGATGGGCAGCATCGGGGTGGTGCTGCTGATTGCCTGCGCCAACGTTGCGAACCTGATGCTGGTTCGGGCGGAGGGCCGGCACCAGGAGCTGGCGATCTGCTCTGCGCTGGGCGCGAGCCGCTGGCGGGTGACGCAGGAATTTCTGCTGGAGAGCGTGGTGATCGGGGTGCTTGGAACGGGCTCCGGGCTGGCTCTTGCGTGGGGCGCGCTGCATCTTTTGATCGCTGTGGCGCCTTCGAGTTTGCCGCGGCTGAGCGACATTGGCATCGACCTGCCGGTGCTTGGCTTCACGGCGCTGCTGGGGATGGTGTGCAGCCTGCTGTTTGGATCGATTCCGGCTTTCCGCTACGGCCACGTGGCCGCCGGGACCGGGCTGCGCGAGGGCGGACGCAGCCTGAGCCAGGGACGCGAGCGGCATCGCACACGCAATACGCTGGTGGTGATTCAGGTGAGCCTGGCGTTTGTGCTGCTGATCTGCTCAGGGCTGATGATCCGGACGTACCGGGCACTGACGCACGTCAATCCAGGCTTCGATGTCGCATCGCTGCAGACGCTCCATATCGATATTCCAGATGCCGAGGTTGCGGACGCCGACAAAGCGATTCGCATGGAAGAGACGATGCTGCACAACATGGCCGCCGTCCCGGGCGTGACCGGCGTGAGCATCGCCAATTCCCTTCCCCTGGACGACGCGCACTGGATGGATCCGGTGTTCGCGCAGGATCGCAGTTACACCGCAGGGCAGCTGCCGCCGCTGCGCCGATTCCGATTCATCTCTCCCGGGATACCTCCAGACGATGGGCATTCCACTGATCGCCGGCCGGGACTTCAACTGGGGGGAGCTCTATCAGAAGCTTCCGGTGGCGATGGTGTCTGAGAATTTTGCGCGGGAATACTGGGGCACTCCGCAAAAGGCGCTGGGCAAACGGATCCGGGTGGGCTCAAACGATGACTGGCGTGAGATTGTTGGCGTGCTGGGCGACGAGCATGATGACGGCATCAGCAAGGATGCTCCGACGATTGCGTACTGGCCGCTGCTGATGAATCAACTTCGAGGGGGATAAGGTGAACGTGCGGCGCTGGGTGACGTTCATTGTCCGCAGCGAGCGCGCGGGCTCCGAGAGCCTGGCGGGTGATTTGCGGCGGGCGATCTGGTCGGTGGATTCAAACCTGCCCGTCTCCGACATTCGGACCGAGGAGTTTCTCTACGCGAAGTCGATGGCGCGGACCTCGTTCACGCTGGTGATGATCGGGATCGCGGCGGGAATCGCTCTGCTGCTGGGGCTGGTGGGGCTGTACGGCGTGATCGCTTACTCCGCGTCGCAGCGCAGGCGGGAGATCGGCATTCGGATCGCGGTGGGGGCGCAGCGGAACGACATTACGGGGATGTTTGTCCGCCAGGGACTGCTGCTGGCGGGGTGGGCGTGCTGTGCGGCTTTGGGGTCGCGCTGGGCGTGACGCGGCTGCTGGGGTCGCTGCTGTTTCACGTGAGCCCGATGGATCCGGTCACGTACGGGAGCGCGTGCGTCGCACTGGTGGGAGCGGCGGCGCTGGCGAGTTATCTGCCATCGCGGCGAACGGCGAGTGTGGATCCGGTAGAGGCTCTGCGGGCGGAATAGCAGCTGGGTGCGGGGAGCGGGTTGCAGAAGCTTGCTAGGTGTATTCCCATTTACGGGCGAACCAGCGCGCGAGGAGGAAGAGCACGATGCCTGAGATGACCAGCACGGCGGCCTCGGGGCCGAGGTTGCGAATCGGTTCGTCGCGCCAGAAGATTTTCTGGTAGCCGGAGATGGCCCAGGAATTGAAGGTGAAGTAGCCGACCCGAATCATCGCGTCGGACATGATGAACTTGGGGAACATACTGCCACCCAGCGCCGACATGGTGAGGATGATCAGCGTGGAGATGCCGGCGAGCTGGGCGCGGGTACGTGCGAGGCTGGCCAGCAGCATGCCGAAGGACGCCACGGCGAAAGCGGTGATCGCGGTCATTACCAGGAATCCGGGGATGTGCGAGAAGAAGTCGAGGTGGAAGACGAGCGCGGCCCACAGGAACATGATGGTGAGCTGAGCAAAGGCCAGCAGCGCGCTGCAGATCAGCTTCCCAGCAGTAACGTGGTCATCGTGACGCGCGCGGAAAGCACGCGATCGAGCGCGCCGCTGTCGGATTCGTCGAGCAGGCTGCCTCCGGCGGCACTGGCCGTGAACAGTAAAAACATGACGCCGACGCCGGCCGCGTAGTAGGAGATCATCGGGCTCTTTTTCTTCTCGCCGACCACATCGCGGACGCTGACGGCGACCATGCCGCCTAAATCCGAAGAGCGTTGCTGGCCGATGGGGCCTGCGGCTGCTGTTTATCTTCCTGATCCTGAAGTTGGCGCAGCCGGGCCAGGCCCTCGTCCATCTGTTTGCGCTGCTGCGGCGTGAGGCCACCGATTTCCCGATCGAAATATCTGCGAGCCCATGCTGGCCATGGTGGCGGGCATGGAGGTCATGACGGTTTTCTGCAGCATGCCGGCGACGACCTGCGCTGCGACGGGATCGGAGCTGTCATGGAGGATCTGGAATGTCGGACGCTGCGTGCTGGGGCCGAAGGCGATGGGGTTGGCTCCGAAACCGGCAGGGATGATCAGAGCCGTCGGTGCATCGCCGCTGCGGACGTCTGCTTCGGCGGTCGCTGCGGTGTAGTCCGCGGGCGAAGGGATTCTCTTTGGTTGCTCTTCGGATGGCTCATCGCATCGAGTGAAGGCTCGCGCAGCAGGCCGCGCACCAGAGCGCGCGAGGCATCGCTGCGATCTTCATCGACGAGGAGCACGGTGACGCGCGGTGTGGAGGAGCCCCGCATGCTGCCGAAGACGAAGCCGAAGATGGTGAAGAAGCCGATGGGCAGGACGAAGGACATGAGGAACGCGCCGCGGTCGCGACGGAGCGAACGGAAGCTGGTTTGCAGGATGGTGCCGATCATGCGCGCAGCTCCTTGCCGGTGAGGTGCAGGAAGACGGACTCGAGGTTGGGGCGCTGCATGGTGACGTCGAGGATTTCAAGGCCATCGCGGCTGGCGGCTTCGAGGAGCCCGGCGATTTCGGCCGGCTTTTCGACAGAGCAGTGCACGATGGACTCGTGGACGGTTCCTCCGCGGGCAGCGGCCCAGGCGGCGAGATCGACGCGGGTAGCGCCGATGTGCATGGTCACCGAACTGCGGGCGCCGTAGGTCTGTGCGATCAGGGTCTCTTTGTTCCTTCCGCGATGATCCGACCGTGGTCGATGATGGCGATCCAGTCGCAGAGCCGCTCGGCTTCTTCCATGTAGTGCGTGGTGTAAATGATGGTGGTGCCCTCGTTGCGGAGGACCTCGACCATTTCGAAGATGCGGTTGCGTGACTGGGGATCGACGCCGACGGTGGGCTCATCGAGGAGCACCAGACGGGGCGATGGATGAGCCCGGCGGCCATGTTGAGGCGCCGCTTCATGCCGCCGGAGAGTGTCTTGACCGGCGAGCGGGCGCGATCCTGCAGCGACGCCCAGTCGAGGCACCAGCGAATCGCATCGTCGAGCTTTTTGCCGTGGAGGCCCTGGTATTTGCCGAAGGCCTGGAGGTTTTCGCGGCAGGTGAGCAGCGGATAGACGGCCAGTTCCTGCGGTACCCAGCCCAGATCGGCGCGGGCCACGGTGGAGCTGACGGGGTGGCCAAAGATGGCAATGCTGCCCGCGTCGAGCTTCACGCGGCCGACGATGCTGCGGATCAGAGTGGATTTACCGGCGCCGTTGGGACCGAGCAGTCCGAAGCAGGAGCCGAGGCGGATCTCAAAGGAAATGCCGGCGACCGCGGTGACGTCGCCAAAGCGCTTGACAACTCCTTCAACGCGCAGGGGCTGGCGCCTTGGCGCCTGCAGACACCGGTATTCCCAGCTCAGTCGCCACGCTGTCGTAACCCTCCAGGGAGTGTTGCCGAGCATCATACCGGCTTTGCGGAAAGCACGAGTGAAATGGAAAGGGCTGCCGAGACCGGCAGCCCTGGATTGGATTGGGTTACGCGCGGATTCCTACTGAGCCGCCTGCGCAGGAGGTTCCTGGGGCGGAGCCTGAGGCCGAGGGGCGGCGGGCTTCTTCGGGATTTCTTTCTTGCCAGGGGCAAGGATGGCGTGGAGGGTATTGCCTTCCATGCGTGGCATGAACTCCACGACGGCGTTCTCGCCCACGTCCTGGATGAGCCGGTTGATGATCTTGTAGCCCAGCTCGCGATGGGCCATCTGCCGGCCTTTGAAGCGCAGCGACGCCTTGACCTTGTCGCCTTCCTGCAGAAAGCGGACCGCCTGGTTCTTGCGGGTCACGTAGTCGTGGTCGTCGATGGTCACGGAGAACTTGACCTCCTTGACGACGATGACTTTCTGGCGCTTGCGCGCGGCGCGATCGCTTTTTTCTTTTTCGTAGAGGAACTTGCCGTAGTCCTGAATGCGGCAAACGGGCGGGACAGCCGTGGGCGAAACTTCCACCAGATCGAGACCGCGCTCGCGTGCAATCTTGAGCGCTTCAAACGGGGGGAGGATGCCGAGCTGCTCACCCTTTTCGTCGATCACGCGAATTTCCCGAGCGCGGATACGATCGTTGATACGGACGAACTGCTTCGCAGAACGCTTATCGATGGGTTTTTCTCCTGGGCGTGGGCAAAACCACGCGGCAACTTAGTATATCAACCGCTGACGATACGATGCATGGTGATGGGGAGGGGTCGCGCGTTACACGCCGGAGACGGAAAAAATCAGTGTTTGCTGCTGGCTCGGGTGTCGAAGTCGTGCATCCGGCTGGCCTCGAAACTGACGATTCTCCACTGGCCGAGACGGCGGGCGTAGACGCGGGTATAGCGATACTGGCCGCTGATGTCGCTGGTGCCGTTGCTGCCCACCAACTCGGCCTGGGAAGTGACGACGGCGGTATCGCCGTAAACGCGAACGTGGGTGTCGGTAATGTCGAGTTTGGTGATGCGAATGGTTCCAGCGCTGCGCTGGGCCAGGGCCTGCTGCTTGTTCTCCACCGTTCCATTGGAGGTGATGCCGACGTAGTCGTCGGCAAGGAGGCGGTTCATTTCACCGATGTTGTTGTTGACGGTGGCCTGGCGCCACTGCTCCTCCAGAGCTTCGATCTCCTTGTGGATCTCGCCCTTTTCGCGATGGGGCAGAGCCCAGGCGGGGTGGCACGACGCCAGCACGATCAGTGCGGCGACGGCTTGCGGAAGAGGATTCGAGCGCAGGCTGGAGGCCGGGCGGCGCATGATCGTACCGGATGTTAGCCCGGGTCGCCGCGGGGCGTCAAAGAAGATTCGTCGAACTGCGTCCATCCACTGCCGGAAGGTCATAAGGAGCCGGGAGCGAGCCCGCCAGTGCCGCCCATCGCGCCCCCGTTATTGTTTCAGACGCGCAAAAACGCCCGATGATTGCATGGGGTTCAGGCGATGGAAGTGAGGTTTTCGACCTGGCGATCGAGCATGAGCTGATTGAGGCCCCCGACGGCGTATTCGCGGAAGTGGGAGGAGGCCCGGTGGGCGTCGACCGCCTGCTGATCCTTGTATTGCTCGTAGATGACAACGGTATCGGCATCGCCATCGACCGCGTGGGGGATGTAGGTGACGCAGCCCGGCTCCTGACGAGAGGCGTGAGCCAGCGCGGCGAGAATCTCGACCACACGGGCGCGATCGTCGGAGCGAAATTTCATGCGAACGGTAAAGCTGATCATTGAGCGTTGTTTCGGAACCCAGTTTCGGTCGGGCAGCATGACATGCGTCGAGCTTATTTCCCGGCAATCCGCCGCATGGCTTCGCGGAACTCCGGCATTTCCAGCGTTTGATCCCGATCCGGGCCGGTCGAGACAATCCCGATCTTCGCGCCGGTTTCTTTCTCCATGAAACGCAGGTACTCCTGCGCGGCTTTGGGAAGGTCGTCGAAGCTGCGAACTCCTTCGGTGGATGTTTTCCAGCCCTTCAGGCGAGTGTACACGGGGCGGATGGACTCAATACCGCGGATGTCGGCGGGCATGGTGTCGCAGGGTTTGCCGTCCACCTCGTAGGCCGTGCAGACGGGAATCCAGTCCATCTCGTCGAGCACATCGAGCTTGGTGATGACCAGCCACTCGGTGCCGTTGATCTGGTTGGAGTAGCGCAGCAGGGGCAGATCGAGCCAGCCGCAGCGGCGCGGGCGTCCGGTGACGGCGCCGTATTCCTGGCCGCGCGCGCGCAGCATTTCCCCGGACGCGTCGTGAATTTCGGTGGGGAAGGGGCCTTCGCCGACACGGGTGACATAGGCCTTGGTGACGCCGATGACCGTGCCGATCCGGGTTGGGCCGACGCCGGTGCCGGTGGAGGCGCCGCCCGCCGCAGAGGAGGAGGAGGTGACGAAGGGGTAGGTGCCGTGGTCGATGTCGAGCATCGTGCCCTGGGCGCCTTCGAACATGAGGCTGTGGCCCTCTTTGAGTGCGTTGTTGAGCAGCAGGGCGGTGTCGGTGACGAAGGGCCGGACTTTTTCAGCGGCGGCGGAGTACTCGTCGTACATCTGTGCCGGGTCGAGCGGCTCGGTGCCGAAGAGGGCGTGCGCGATGGCGTTCTTCTCGCGGCAGGCATTTTCGATGTGGGTTTTGAGGAGGCTGGTGTTGAGCAGATCGACGACGCGCAGGCCGTTGCGGGCCATCTTGTCTTCGTACGCCGGGCCAATGCCGCGGCTGGTGGTGCCGATCTTCTGGCGGCCGGGCGCGCTCTCGGCGGCGAGCTCGATCATGCGGTGATAAGGGAGGATGACCTGGGCGCGGTTGGAAACGTAGAGGCGGGTGTCGACGTCGATGCCCAGCTCGCGGAGGCGGCCGGTCTCCTTGAGGAAGGCCATGGGGTCGAGGACGACGCCGTTGCCGATGACGCCGCGGCAGCCGGGGCGCAGCACGCCGCAGGGCACGAGCTGGAGGATGAACTTCTGGCCGTTGATGATGACGGTGTGGCCGGCGTTGTGCCCGCCGGCATAGCGCGCGACGACGGAGAAGCGCTCGCTCAGCACATCGACGATCTTGCCTTTGCCCTCATCGCCCCACTGGGCGCCAACTACGACTGCCGACTTCGCCTGGGTCACCGGATCGCCTTTTCCTTTCTGATTCCCGGCGGGCCGCACACACGTTCGCTGTTCGCCTGTGGTTCGCTGAACGTGATGCTGAGAGGTCCGTGGGTGGGCCGGATGCGGGAATCAGTCCATCCGATTCCTGATCATATATCGGCGGGAGGCGGGCTGAAAGATGACGTTGGTGGGGGTCGATACTGGCCTGTTCACTGATTCTGCGCGGAACCCGACTCGTAACGCACACTGCGCTCCCTCTTTTCCACCCTGGCCAACCTGCGATACTGAATCTTCCATGAATGGCGTTTGTCCCAGATGCGGTGGAAGTGGCGCGCGGGTCGTTTCCCTTCCCGGGGGCGGCAGCAAAATCGAGACCTGTGAGTGCCGGCTGGAAATGCGCGTTTCGAGGCTTCTGCAGCAGGCTTCGATCCCGAAGCGGTACGAGCACTGCTCGCTGGAAAGCTACGATGCCAGCTTCCACGGTGCGGACCGCTCCCTTGCAGCCGCGTATCTCATGGCGCGTAATTTTGTCGATGGCTACCCGGTGACCACGGCTGGCCGCGGCTTGCTGCTCACCGGATCGATCGGCGTTGGCAAGACGCATCTGGCGGCCGGCATTCTGCAGGCGCTGATTGTCGAAAAGAGCGTGCATGGGCTTTTCTGCGACTACCGCGAACTGCTGAAGCAGATCCAGCACTCGTACAACCCGCAGGTGGCGACGACGGAGATGGAGATTCTGCGGCCGGTGTTCGACGCAGAGGTTCTGGTTCTGGACGAACTGGGCGCGGCCAAGCCGACGGACTGGGTTTGGGACACGGTGGCTCTGGTGCTGAACACGCGTTACAACGACAAGCGGACGACGATTATCACGACCAACTACGCCGATCTGCCTCCTGGCGGGACTGGCAATGGCTCCAACGGCATGAGCCGCGCCGTTCGCGACGAAACGCTGGGCGACCGGATTGGCGAGCGCATGCGCTCCCGGCTGGCGGAGATGTGCGTGGTGGCGGAGATGCGCGGCGAGGACTTCCGGCGCAATGTCGCGCGCGCGCGCTTTGGCTGACGGCCTCGACGACTCAAGCCTCCGAGTGCCCTGCTCTGCATCCTATCCAGCGTGAAGGAATCCGAACGCGATACGCTGGTGATCCTGCTGGCAGCGGCTTCCGGCTCGGCCGATGGCTGGAGCTATTTCGGCATGGGACACGCCTTCGTCGCCAATATGACGGGCAACACGGTGCTGCTGGGGGTGTCGGTTTTCCACCTCCGCGGCGATTTTATTCATCCGCTCATCGCGCTCCTGGGCTATGTGGCGGGAACGGTTCTGGGAACGCTGCTTGCGCGCAACGTCAAGCCGGGAAGCGTGTGGGATCGTCGCGTCTCCTGGACTCTTTTTGCCGAGGCTCTGCTCATGCTGGCTGCGGAGGGGGCCTGGGTGGCCATGCACGAGGCGCGACCGGCGCTGGTCCTGCTGGCGGTTTTGGCTGTGGCGGTAGGCATGCAGAGCGGAGCCATGTTCCAGCTGAGCATTCCCGGGGTTGTAACGACCTACATCACCGGAACGTGGACGACGCTGGCCAACGGCGTGACACTGCTCATCACGCGGCAGCCTCGGATCGAGCGCCAGAAAGCCATGTTCGAGGATCGGTTCCTTCTGCAGGCAGCGGTTCTGGCGGTTTACTTTCTTTCGGCGGTACTCACCGGATGGGCCTTCCGGCACGCTCCCGCAATGGTGGGGGGCATCGCGGCGACTGCGGTTTTGCTCACCGCCGGTTATGGAGGTCTGCGGAATCAACGCGATTAAACCATCGTTTTCGGGGCCGGAGCATCAGTTCTATAGACAGGCCCGAAGGCTGGAGGCACGCATGGCACCTGAGCACGCCCATCGCCGACCGCGCGTGATGATTATCGGCGGAGGTTTCGCCGGGACCCACGCTGCCAAAGCTTTGGCGAAGCTGCCGGTCGATGTCACCCTGGTCGACCGGCGCAACCACTTCACGTTTCAGCCTCTCCTGTATCAGGTGGGGCTGGCGGTGCTGTCGCCTGGCGACATCGCGTCGCCGCTGCGCACGATGCTGCGCGGCAGTTCCAACATCGAAGTTCTGATGGATGAGGCGGTGGCCTTCGATCTGGGCGATCGGCGGGTCGGGTTTTCGCAGCGGCGCGGAGATGAAGTACGACTACCTGATGCTGGCGACGGGCGCGACGCATTCCTACTTTGGCCACGACGAGTGGGAGCCGCTGGCGCCTGGACTGAAGACCGTGGAAGACGCGATCGAGATTCGGCGGCGGATACTGCTCGCTTTTGAGCTGGCGGAGCGCGAGATGCTGGAGAGGGGAACGCATCCGCCGCTGAACTTCGTCATCATCGGTGGCGGTCCCACGGGCGTCGAGCTTGCCGGGGCCATCTGCGATATCACGCGCCGCTTCATGCAGCGCGATTTCCGGCACATCGATCCGGCCAGAGCGCGGGTGCTGCTGATTGAAGGCGAGAAACACGTGCTGGCGAATTATCCGCAGGATCTCTCGATCAAGGCCGAGGAGCAGCTGAAGGCGCTGGGGGTTGAGGTGCATACGGGCATGCGGGTGACCGATGTCCAGGCCGGCTATGTGATCGCGAGCGGCCAACGCATCCAGGCTGCCGTCACCCTTTGGGCGGCGGGCGTGCAGGCGTCACCGCTGGGCAAGAGGCTGGGCCTGCCGACGGACAAGCGCGGGTGCGTGATGGTGAACGCCACGCTGAATCCGGAAGGCCATCCGGAGATCTTTGTCTGCGGAGACCTGGCGCACGTTGAAGAGAAGGGCCGCCAGGTTCCGGGCGTCGCTCAGCCCGCGATGCAGATGGGCGATCACATCGCGCGGTTGATCGCGGCGGATCTGAATCATCAGCCGCGGCCGCCGTTTCACTATTTCGACAAGGGGGATCTGGCGACCATTGGGCGCCTTGCCGCCGTCGGCGATGTGAAGTGGCCGTTTAAAGCCCATCTGAGCGGGTTTCCGGCGTGGATCACCTGGCTGGTTGTCCACATTTATTTTCTGATTGGATTTCGCAATCGCATTGCGGTGCTGTCGCAGTGGATCTGGAGCTACTTCACCTTCACCTATGGTGTGCGGCTGATCTACGGAAGCCAGGCGCTGCCGGGATGGACCGATAAGGACGGAGTGGAAACGAGCCCGGCGCAAACGCTCGATGCGCCGGCGCCCGGTTCTCACAAAGAGGCGCCGTCAAAAAGCGCTGCGGCGGATTAACGGCGCTCAGTAGATCCCAGGCTCGCCTTCCGGGCGCGTCTTCCAGCGGCGGTGGACCCAGAGCCACTGGTCCGGATAGCGGCGGACGAAGTCTTCAATCGCGGCTGTGAACTGCGCGGTGTTGGCGAGTACGTCATGTTCGTCGTCACCCGTCTCTGCGAGTCGAAACTCTTCGCCAAAGTGCAGAACGTATTTCTGCTCTGCCTGCTCCCAGACGAGGAAGCCGGGCAGGACTGCGGCGCCGGTGCGGAGCGCAACGCGGGCCAGACCTGAGGCGGTACAGGCGAGCACGCCAAAGAAGGGCACGAAGACTCCCTGGGGCGGGGTCATGTTGGTGTCCATGAGGATGCCGACGGTATCGCCGCGACGCATGGCCTGGAGAAGCCCGCGAGCGAAGTCGTCCTTGTGCACGACGCGATTGCCGTGCAGGCAGCGGAGGTCGTTGACCATCTTGTCGACGCGGGGGTTGTCGAGGCGGCGGATCACCATGGTCATGGGGTGGCCCATGAGCGAATGCCAGTAGCTGGACAGCTCCCATGCGCCGAGGTGGCCGGTGACGATGAGGACGCCCTTGCCGCGCTGGCTGGCATCGAGATAGTGGTCCAGGCCCTCGTAGCGGATGAGCTCCCGCGTGTTTTCGGGCGTATAGCGGGGCATCCGGCAGAACTCACCCAGCTGCCAGCCGAGATGGCGATAGACGCGGCGCAGGAGACGCGTACGCTCGGCCGCGGTCATGTGGGGATACGCCAGCTCCAGGTTACGCATCCCGGTGCGGCGCAGATTCGGCAGGAGGCGCCAGGCCACGGCTCCCAGGGCGGCGCCGGCACTCCGCGCCACGCTGCGGGGCAAAGCCCCCATCAGCCGCAGCAGGGTCCAGGCAAACGCATATTCCAGAGCTTTTCGCATCGATGGCGAAGAGTCAGTCTACATGCGGACCGGGACGGGCAGAAGCCGCCCCTGAGACAGGAAGACGCGGAAGCCTGGCTCCCGCGTCTTCGCACTTCTCGCTCAATCGACTATTGGGCCTCGTGGAAATACTTGGCGACGGTGCGCACAAAGGGTCGCGCATCCTCCGGCACCGGCACATCGCCATCGAGAATGCTCTGGAAGGTGTGCGGAGCGCCGTAGAACGCATCCGTGTCGGAGGTGTTCTGGCTCACCCCGACGCCGCTCAGATCCACTCCGGCAAACAGCCCCTTGCTGCGCGACCAGGTGAGCAGCTCGGACTGCATCTTCCAGTTGGTTGAGGCCTGCGCGTTGCGTCCAACCGGTCCAGCGGCCGCAGAGGCATCCGCGCCGATCTTGAACTGGCTGTGCAGCAGGTCCTGGAAGCCCTTGTGGTTGACGGCCACCAGGACGAGGTCGGTCCCCTGTCCGCCAATCTGGAAGCCCCAGGAGCCACCTGCCATCCGGATGAACACGGGAGCGCTCCATCCGCGCGGGGTGTGGCATGTCACGACGCCTTGCCCGTATTCGGCACCAAAGATAAAGGCACCCTTGACCATTCCGGGGACAACACCAACGCAGGTCGCATCCTTAAGAATCGAATCGGGAATCGACTTGTCGGGGGTCGCCATGACTTCGTTCAGAACATCCCGGGCTGCATCGAGCCGGGTGTCGAGCTTTGTCTTGTCCTGGGCAAAAGCCGAGACAGTCATCGCCAACGCGCAAAATACGACTACAACTCTTTTCATATCAGTAATTTCTCCAGTCAAAAAGATGATCTGAGGGACCCCTCGTTATGGTACCGCAAATCTGTTAACCCGCGCATCGGCGAGCGGGTTGTGAAATCGGTGATGTTCGGACCTGCACGCCGCAGTGCAGAACGTGCTGTTCTCGTAGTCGCAAGCGTGTTGCCGGTGAACGCGACCGGGGAAAAAGAGAGCACGGCTACGAGCGTCGCTGAATACGATGCACCCAGGCGGCTTTTGGATTGAAAAGGGGAATGGGTGAATCTTGCTGATAACAAACAAAAAAATGGGGCTGCGGATGCAGTCGCCTGCGAGCCATCAGCCCCGTTCCCCAGATCTGCGTTGTAAAGTGTTCCGTTGTAGCGAGGGGTGGCGTAATCGCGCAAGATAACGGAGGTAGGGTCAACTTTCGTAACCAT
>CAVPCB010000052.1:0-5677 GCA_963702285.1 uncultured Acidobacteriaceae bacterium
CCTCCATCCCAGCGCAGCCTACACGGCCAACCCACAGCAGGGATACGTCATGGTCCTGCGCGACTTTCTTCCGCCTGCGCTGCGCGGCCTGATGATCGCCGCGTTCCTCGCAGCCTATATGTCCACCATCGGCACACAGCTCAACTGGGGGACCTCGTACCTCGTGAGCGATCTCTACCGGCGCTTCATGGTCCGCGGCGCCAATGAACGCCACTACGTCTTCGTCAGCAAAATCATCACGGTAATTCTCGTTCTCGTGAGCGGAACGTCGCCAGCCAACTCACCTCGATCGGCGCCGGCTGGGAGCTGGTGCTCAACCTTGGCGCCGGGACCGGAGCCGTCTACATTCTGCGCTGGTTCTGGTGGCGCATCAACGCGTGGAGCGAAATCTCCGCCATGATCGTCGCCGCTCTGGTTGCGATGGGCTTGTCGCGGGTCCAGTTCTCGGGCAGCGATGCCGTGGTCTTCGCCAAGAGCACACTCATCACGGCCGGCATCACCACCGTCGCATGGATCGTTGCCACCTTCATTACACCCGCCGAACCGGACGCTACGCTGCTCGCCTTCTATCGCCGTGTCCATCCCATGGTGCATGGATGGAAGCGCATTGCGCGCGACGCTCCGGAACTGCCGCCGGTGCGCGATTTCCGGGCCAACGCGTTCGACACCATTCTCGGCTGCATCCTCGTGTATGGCTGCCTGTTCGGTATCGGGAAGCTGATCTTCGGCGCGTGGCTCACGGCCGCCACGCTGCTGGCCGCAGCCGCCGTCGCCGGATATTTGATCTGGTGGGATCTCTCCCGCCGAGGCTGGGAAACTCTCTCCGGCTCGGCTCCGTCCAACCATCCGGAATCGCCGATCCGCTCGGAAACGGTCAGGAGCTAGCCCGAAATATTCGCGCGATCCCAACTTGCGCCAGGTGTCTGAATTGCCATCATCAGAGCCAACTTCCGATTGCCCTACCCGCATCGACACGAAGAACATAGAGGAAATGGCACCGACATCGATTCACCCCCGCGCATCTCGAATGCCGGGCGGCCTCATTGCAGCTCTCGGCGCATCCGGACTGCACAACCCATCGACACGCGCATGAAAACCGCAATCATTATCGGCGCCGGTCCCGCCGGCCTCACGGCTGCTCTGGAACTGCTGCGCCGCTCCGATATCCATCCCATCGTTCTGGAAGCCACGCAGCGCATTGGCGGCATCTCCTGCACCATCCGGCATAAAGGCAATCGCATGGACATCGGCGGCCATCGCTTCTTCTCCAAAGCCGACCGCGTGATGCAGTGGTGGACCGATCTGATGCCCATCGCCTCGACCGAGAATGGCTCCGGCTTTCACACCATCCGCTACCAGAATCGCGAGCGACTCGTCAGCGCTGGATCCGACACCGCTTCCGACCCCGATCTCGTGATGCTGGTACGGCCGCGCAAGAGCCGCATCTATTTCCTGCGCAGCTTCTTCGATTACCCCCTCGCGCTCAATGCGCAGACTCTTCGCCAGCTGGGCCTGTGGCGCACCGCCAAAATCGGTATGGGCTATCTGCGCGCGAAACTGTTTCCGCGCCGCAACGAGAAAACCCTCGAAGATTTCCTCATCAACCGCTTCGGCACCGAGCTCTATCTGACCTTCTTCAAGTCGTACACGGAAAAAGTCTGGGGCGTGCCCTGCAACCAGATCAGCGCCGAATGGGGAGCGCAGCGGATCAAGGGTCTCTCCCTGCGCACCGCGGTTGCGCACTTTCTGAAGAAGAGCTTCAGCCGCAAAAGGTCCGGCGACATCTCTCAGAAATCGACCGAGACCTCACTGATCGAGAAATTTCTTTACCCGAAGTACGGCCCCGGCCAGCTTTGGGAATACGTCGCCGATCTGGTTACAAAAAAGGGCGGCGAAGTGCGGATGGGCTGGCGCGCCACGAAGCTCCACATCGAAGACGATCGCGTCGTCTCCGTTGCCGCCCGCGATCCTTACGGCGCCACACACACGATTCCGGCCGACTACGTCTTTTCCACTATGCCTGTGCGCGAGCTCATTCACAGCCTCGACGTGGAGGTTCCCACAGCCATTAAGGACATCGCCGACGGCCTCATCTATCGCGACTTCATCACCGTGGGTCTGCTGGTCGATCGCCTTGCCGTCAGCGAGCCGGACGGCGGGCCGCTCAAGGACACCTGGATTTACATCCAGGAGCCCGACGTCCTCGTTGGCCGTCTGCAGATCTTCAATAACTGGAGCCCGCACATGGTCGCCGATCCGGCAAAGATCTGGATCGGTCTGGAATATTTCTGCTACGAGACCGACCAGCTGTGGAACCTGCCCGACGAAGAGATCGCGCGTTTCGCGGTCGCCGAAGTCGAGAAGATCGGCATCCTCGATGCCGGCCAGGTGCGGGACTCAGTCGTCGTCCGCGTCCCCAAGACGTATCCCGCTTACTTCGGGACCTACGATCGCTTCGACGAAATTGTCCGCTACACCGATCGCTTCCAGAATCTGTTCCTCGTGGGTCGCAACGGCATGCACAAATACAACAACCAGGATCACTCCATGCTCACCGCGATGACTGCGGTCGATCAGATCGTCGCCGGGCAGATCGACAAGTCCGTGCTCTGGGAGATTAATACTGAGCAGGAATACCACGAAGAAAAGAAATGACGCTTCGGGCGTCGTCCTGTTGTCCGTCTGGACGGCGAGCCCCTCACTCCCACTGCGTTCTGTGGCGCCGCACCCACCAGCACGGCGGCGTGCCCCCATGCGGAAACAGGGAGCGGGCACACGTGACCTCGACCGTCCCCATGTAGTCGTACTCCTGCTTATTGCCCTTCAGCGCGGTGGACAGGTACTGTTCCACCTGCACGGAGTCGAACGCCGTCCCGCGTGCCGCGCGGACACGAAACAGGCCCAGTCCCCCACCCACGCCACCACAGCGGTCAGCACCAGGATCTTCGCCGTCGCTTCCAGAATGTTCAGAAAACGTTTCATGGTGACCGCAGTTCGCCGGCAGCCCTTCGAAAAATGACGCCGGACATTCCGGCCGTCCGCCATTTTTCTATACCCTGAACGCGGCAGCCTTTAATCTACATCCATGGATCTCAATGCAATTCAGGCGGCGCTCAGGAGCGCTCGAGTGGACGCGTGGCTATTCTACGATCACCACCACCGCGACCCGCTCGCCGCCGCTATTCTCGGACTGCCCGATCACGGCCTCGTCAGCCGCCGCTGGTACTACGTCATCCCTGCCCAGGGCGATCCGCGCAAGCTCGTGCATCGCATCGAAGCCGACAAACTCGATTCACTGCCAGGCTCCAAAGGCGTTTACTCCTCCTGGCAGGAGCTCGAATCCGGCCTCGAAGCCATGCTCGGTCCGTGGAAGCGCATCGCCATGCAGTACTCGCCGCGCAACGCCATCATGTACGTCTCCATGGTGGATGCGGGCACCATCGAACTGCTCCGCTCCTTCGACAAGGAGATCGTTAGCTCCGCCGACCTGGTCAGCCGCTTCCAGGCGGCGCTCACCGAGGAGCAGACTCGACAGCCATTACGCCGCACAGAAAGCGCTCGACGAGATCCTTGTCCAGGGCTTTCAGACCATCGGCAGCCGCGCGCGCGCCGGCAACCCCGCCACTGAGTACGACATGATGCTGTGGTTCCGCGAGGCGATGGATCGCGCAGGCCTGACCACCGACCACGGCCCGAATGTCTCCATCAACGAGAACAGCTCCGACTCCCATTACGAGCCCACGGCGGAATCCAGCCGCCCCATCGTTTCCGGCTCGTTTCTGCTCATCGACATCTGGGCGCGCGTGAATCGCCCCGGCACCTGCTGGTACGACATCACCTGGACCGGGGTCGTCAATCGCGAGCCAACGGAAAAGGAACGCGTCGTCTTCGCCGTCGTTCGCGACGCGCGCGATGCTGCCATTGAAACTGTCCGCCGTGCGTTTACCGACGGTGGCCATCCCATCGCCGGCTTCGAAGCGGACGACGCAGCCCGCACGGTGATTCGCAATGCTGGCTACGGCGAGTACTTTACCCACCGCACCGGCCACAACATCGGCACTGAACTCCACGGCAGCGGCGCTCACCTCGACAACCTCGAAACCCACGACGAGCGCCGCATTCTCCCCTTCACCTGCTTTTCCGTCGAGCCCGGCATCTATCTGCCCGAATTCGGCGTTCGCAGCGAAGTGAACATGATCACCTCCCGCGACAACGCCGTCGTAACCGGCCGCATTCAGAGGGACCTCGTCCGAATTTGACGTCAGCCTCGGCAGAGACAACGGAATCGCGCCCTTCATTTATAGTCATAGGAAGCATGGCCTCCGGCACGCAGACCTCTGCTCCAACCAAGACTCAGGGCTTCGCCTACTCCGCGTTGATTCTCGGCTGGCTCGTTCCGGGCGCAGGTCACCTGCTCACCCGTCATTGGATCCGCGCACTGCTATTGTTCGTTGCTATCACAGCGATGTTCTTCCTGGGCATCGCCATGCAGGCCAAGGTCTACGTACCGAACACCGGCGACCCTCTCGACATGCTGGGCTTCGTTGGCGATATCGGCAGCGGCGCCCTTTACTTCATTGCCCGCATTTTCTCCCTCGGCCAGAGCACCGTCCAGCTCGTGACCGCGGATTATGGCACCAAGTTCGTCGTCGTTGCCGGCCTGCTCAACTTCGTCGCAGCCGTCGACGCGCACAACCTGCACATCGGGAGGAAGGTCTAAGTGCTCGCGCCCTCCCACTTCACCGCGGTGCTGCTGTTCGCCACCTGCACTTCGGTCGTCTTCGCCATCACGCAGCGCTCGACTCCGCGCGGGATGGTTCGCTACGGAATCTACTGCTGGGTCCTCTTTGTTGCGTCGGTCATCGCCGCGAGCTGGCTCATGTGGCTCATCCGCAGCTAAGCCGGTCTCATTTTCCCGCTGCCTGTCCGCCGCCGGCGCGGTGCTCAATCTAGAAGACAAACATGGCAACGCCCGCAGCAAACATCGCGATTGTGACGATTGCAGACACATGCCGCTCAGGCGTGCAATCCAGCTCCTGTCTATCGCCAACTGGTCAGAGCGCCGGAACAACTCGGAGTGAGAAGCGGGGCTACTGGCAATGAAAGCTGAATGCGAATTCAGAGCGCATCTGCCTCAGGGGACTGCCCGCGTGATTAGCATCATCGGTGACCCAGCCATCCCTGTTCGAATGAGGCGGTGGAATGCGGCAGAGTGGGACAAGGCGGCCTGTTTTGAACTGACGACCGTGAGCGTGTTATCGCCGTGAAAGGGACCGCCTGAACCGTAACTGATTGAAATTACAGAGCACGATTGGCCTCAAATAGTACGTTTTGGCTCCCCGGGGAGCCGTTATCGAACCCTTATCGAACCCAGTTTGTCAGATGTCACAAACTGTGCACAGTTTGATCACCGAATTCATTGCACGGTTGCAGGATGACATTTTCACAGTTGACGGCACATCTTGCACCGGAATCTGTTTCCGACGTGACCGTGCTTGTTTGTTGTGTCAGGGCACTCAGTGAGCGCTAAAGCCAGGCAGCAATCGAGCCACGGGCCACTTGCCCGGAAGGACGCCTGCTCGGCCAAATTCCAGCCCGATCCCGCCGTTCACTGCATGTGTGCGTTTTGCGAGTCACTCTCCGACTCTAGAATAGGATGAACGCGCTGAGCGAGGAG
>CAVPCB010000053.1:0-46013 GCA_963702285.1 uncultured Acidobacteriaceae bacterium
GAGCATCACGGGACCTTGGTGGTGTTGATGGCGTTCAGGGCGCCGGTCCGCGAGTAGCGGCCAAGTCGCGGGGTCGCGCCGCGCAGGCCGCGCCGCGCCGCGCAGGCCGCGCAGGCCGCACGCGGAGTGGCGCGCATACTTGTCCCCTCGCGCCGGATTCGTTCGTCTCAGGGATGACCGCAAGCCCCAAAGGAGGCCTCATGAAGTACGCACTGCTGGTTTATTCCGAGCCCCAGTCCCAGTGATTACTGCCGCCCGAGCAGATGGCGCAGGTGATGGACGAAGTACGCGGCGCTACGCGACGAGCCCGGCTACGTCGCAAGCGCGCAGCTGCACCCGCCGGAGATGGCGACCACGGTGCGCCAGGCAAATGGGGAGACCCTGACGACGGACGGACCGTTCGCCGACACCAAGGAGGTGTTCGGCGGCTACTACCTGTTCGACGTCCCCGACGTGGACGTCGCGCTCGGGATCGCCGAGCGGATCTCCGCGCGCTCCGGCTCGGAGGCTCCGTCGAGGTGCGGCCAATCGTCGAGGCGTGATCGATCAGGTCTTCCGAGACGAATGGGGCCGGGTGGTCGCATACCTGGCTGGCTTTCTCGGCGATCTCGATCTCGCCGAGGAGGCCGCCTGCCAGGAGGCGTTCGCGTTCACTGAAAGAACGGCTGGAAGTCCTCTTCTGTGTCAAGTGCATAATCATCCCTGCGGAGAGGGTCGACCCCCTCTGATTAACGAAGTGGTAAACAGAAGCCCGAGTCGCCGGCAGCGGTCGGTCCGGTCGACAGGCCGAAACCTTCCATGAGCCACTCCGGTGATACCCTGCTTGTTCGTCGATCCTCACCTCCAGGAGAAGTCCGACTGATGTCTTCGCGCGTTTCTGTTCTCTCCGTTTCCGCTTTGGTTCTGCCAACGCTCTTCTTCCTCGCCGCCCAATCCACGCCGTCCTCTTCGGTTCTCGGCTACCACGACTTTGCAGCGGAAGAAGCGCACACCGATCAGACCTTTCTTGCTGTGCCCGACGCGAAACTTGCGGGCGAGGAACTAAAGACTCTGACTGCCGAGCCGCACATTGCGGCTTCGCCCGAGGACTACAAGACGGCCCAGTACGTCGCGTCGAAATTCAAGGAGGCGGGACTGGAGACGAGCATCGTTCCCTACAAGGCCTGGCTGAATCTGCCCAAGTCGGTGAAGGTGGAGGCGTACGACGGCGGAGGCAAGCTGCTGATGACCGGCCCCACGCCGGAGCACGTCGACGGGAATGAGCCCTTTCCAAAACGATCCCCGGGTTACGCCCGCTTTCAATGGCTCGTCGCCGTCCGGCGATGTGACCGGCGAAGTTGTTTACGCGAATTATTGCCGCCCTGAAGATTTCTCGAAACTCAAAGAGATGGGCATCGACTTCAAGGGCAAGATCGTGCTCTGCCGTTATGGCGGCAACTTTCGCGGCGTGAAGGTCTACATTGCGCAGCAGCAGGGCGCAGCCGGGGTACTGATTTACTCCGATCCGGCCGACGACGGCTATTATCGCGGCGACATGTATCCGCACGGTCCTTATCGTCCGGCGACGGCGGTGCAGCGCGGGTCGGTGCAGTTCATGTTCAAGTATCCGGGCGACGCACTCACTCCGGGTGTGGCATCGCGGCCCGATCTGCCTGCTTCCGAGCGGCTGCCGCTCGACAAAGTCACGAGCCTGCCCAGCATTCCGTCGGAACCGTTGAGCTACCATGACGCTTCGCCGATTCTGGAGCACCTGGGCGGACCCGACGCGCCGCGTGAATGGCAGGGCGCGCTGCCCTTCACCTATCACGTGGGCCCGGGCGTGAAGGTTCACATGGATCTCAAGATGGACTACGAGTACTCGACCATCTGGGACGTGATCGGCACGGTCGAAGGCACGGAGTTTCCCGATGAGTGGGTTGTGGCCGGCAATCATCGCGATGCCTGGGTGTACGGCGCGGTCGATCCGAACAGCGGCACGGCGGCGATGCTGGAGGCGGTGCATGGCGTAGGCGCATTGCTGAAGACCGGATGGAAGCCGAAGCGGCGGATCGTTTTCTGCTCGTGGGATGCGGAGGAGTGGGGGCTCATCGGCTCGACGGAATGGGCCGAGGACAACGCAAGTCATCTGGCGCACGCGGTCGCGTATTTCAATACCGACGTCGGCGTTTCCGGGCCGAACTTCGAGGCCTCGGCGGTGCCGTCGCTGAAGGAGTTTGTGCGAGACGTCGCGAAGGCCGTTTCCAGCCCGAAGGGCGGCACGGTGTACGACGAGTGGAAGAAGGCGCAGGCGGACGAGGCGCATCACCGCCGGAGCAATGGAGTGGAGGAGCATGGCGCCCGCGAGAACGCGCGCGTGGACAATGACGTGAACGTCGGCGATCTCGGCTCCGGTTCCGACTTCACGCCGTTCATCCAGCACCTCGGAGTTCCTTCGACGGACATTGGTTCCGGCGGGCCGTACGGCGTCTACCACTCGGTATTCGACAACTACGCGTGGTTTGTGATGAACGCGGATCCGACGTTTGTTTACGAGCAGGAGATGGCGCGTGTCTTCGGCCTGGAAGTGCTGCACATGGCCGATGCCGACGTGCTGCCCTACGATTACGCGACGTACGGCAAGGAAATCTCCGCGTATCTCGACGCCGCGCAGAAGAAGGCGGACGAGGCGGGGCTCACCGGGATCAACTTCACCGAGGCCAAAGCCGCTGCGGAGAAGTTCACGCAACTGGCGGAGAAGGTGCGTGCAAAGCAGCAGACCGCAGCGTCCGATTCGCCGCAGCAACTGGCGGCACTCAATGCGCAACTCCGCGATGTGGAGGAAGGATTTCTCTCAGCGGCGGGTCTGCCGAATCGTCCGTGGTTTAAGCACACGATCTACGCGCCGGGCGAATACACGGGATACGCGGCGGTGGTGATCCCTGGCGTGAACGAAGCGATTGATGCAAAGGATTCGGCCCGGGCACAGGCACAAATGTCGGTCCTGACCGGAGCGATCGAGCATACCTGTTCCACGCTGGAGGCAATCGCGAAATAGACCAAGGGAGCGGCGACACTTGTAGTCGTGCGATGGGCAGGTCCGCTGCACTCCGCTCAGAGTTTCTTTGCGACCCCCTGGCCCAGTTCCTTCAGGCGATCCTGGCTGCCGGAACCCTGCAGAAAGTAGCGCACGTTGCCCTTGCGGACGTGCAGTCCCCGACTGGAGTCGAAGTAGGCTTCATCGCCGACGCCGGACACCGCGGTTGCCGGACTGTAGAACACTCGCAGCTGCGCAAAGAGGCGGGTGGCCTCGTCGGGGGTGGGATCGAAGTAGATGCGGAAGAGGAGCTCGCCGCCCATGGCGCGATAGCGGCAATCTTTGCCCTGGACGGTGTTCTCAAGGGGGCGCGGCGCTACGCTCGCCTGGGGCGGACTGTAACTCCCGCTCATGGTGCGGCTGACTTCGGCGGCCGACAGCAGCGAGCATGGATCGTGCGGCTCTGTGGTTGCGGCATGCGCTGCGCACACGCTTGCGGCCAGGATCGCCAGCGAGGCCAGTTTCATTCGTCCGGTCATGGGTTCCCTCCCGTTCAGGCCCTCGAAGTCCGGCAAGGGCACTATACCAGGCTCGGGCTGGGCGGCACACGCGAAAGTCTCTGACGACGCCTGCGCCACGCGATGCGACGGAATGCCTTACCCTCTATGAGGTGATTCCTCGCTGCGTCGGGAATTGGCGTTGCAGCCGGGAACGAGGGGCGTAACCTGAATTTTCGTCCAACAGGAGAAGCATGCGAGCACTGGTGAAGGCCCGCGCGGAACGCGGGCTGTGGCTCCAGGATGTGCCGGAACCCGAATACGGCATTAACGACGTCCTCATCCGCGTTCGGCGCACCGGCATCTGCGGCACCGACGTCCACATTTATCAGTGGGACGAGTGGGCGCAGCAGACGATTCCGGTGCCGATGGTGATCGGGCACGAGTTCGTCGGCGAGATCGCGGCGGTCGGGGCCAACGTCTCCGATTTCAAAGTCGGCGACCTGGTTTCCGGCGAAGGCCACGTCACTTGCGGACGCTGCCGTAATTGTCTTGCGGGCCGGAGGCATCTTTGCGCGTACACGTCGGGCGTGGGCGTGAATCGTCCGGGCGCGTTCGCGGAATTCATCACGCTGCCGATGACGAATATCTGGCGGCATCACGCGGGGGTGTCGGAAGAGATTGCGGCGATCTTCGATCCGTTTGGGAATGCCGTACACACGGCGCTGGCGTTTCCGGTGCTTGGAGAGGACGTGCTCATCTCCGGCGCGGGTCCGATTGGGCTGATGGCGATCCCGATCGTGCGGCACGCTGGGGCGCGCTATGTGGTGGCGACGGATTTGAATCCCTTCCGTCTGGATCTGGCTCGTAAGATGGGCGCGACGCTGGCGGTGGATCCACGCGAGACGCCTGTGGCCCAGGTCCAGAAGCAGCTCGGCATGCAGGAGGGCTTCGATGTTGGGCTGGAGATGTCTGGCTCGCCGGTCGCCTTCGCCGAGATGCTGGAAAACATGTGCCACGGCGGACGCGTCGCAGTACTCGGCATCCCATCGAAGCCGATGCAGACGGACTGGCGGAAGATCATCTTCAACATGCTGACGGTGCGCGGCATTTACGGGCGCGAGATGTACGAGACCTGGTACAAGATGTCGGTGCTGGTGACGTCGGGCGTGGATATTTCGCCGGTCATCACGCATCGCTTCAGCTACAAGGATTATGAGAAGGGGTTCGAGGCGATGATTGGGGGCCAGACGGGGAAGGTGATCCTGGACTGGACGACGATCTAGCTACTTCCTCGGATCCTCGACTCGCCCCATGAACAGAATCGCGCCCGTCTTCGTGTCTCGAATCATGAAGAGGAAGGGGTGGTCGGCGCGGAAGACGATCGGCGGAGGCTCGGGAGGGGACATGCGCATGGCCGCGGCCCTCATCCCGATGGCGGTAGCGGCCGCCGCTTCGGTGCCCTGCTCGTCCACGTCGATGAAGGCCTTGTGGATGGCTGCGGAGATGGAGAACTCCGGCTTGCCGGTCATGCCGGAGAAATCCGCGGCCGGCGTGAAGGCCTGGGGCATGCCCATGGAGGCGAGGGTGCGGCTGAGCTCAAATTGCTGGGTCATGGTGAAGCGCGGGAAGGTGAGGATGACCTTCTCGACGGGCTCGAGCTTCTCGATCCAGTCGTGGGCGGCTGTGGGGGTGAACTGCTGCTCGAGCGCGGGCAGGGCGTCGGTCTGCTTTGGGCAGCAGCACCACCATCGCCAGGTCGCCATCGTAGGGCAGCTCCAGCTCCTGGAAGGTCCCGCCATCGTAATAGCGATAACCGCTGCCCGCGCGATGCATCAGCGGCACGGTTGCGGTCTGCGACGCGGAGAGATGGAACTCGCCGTCCTGGGTGGCGGCTTTCTCGAACGGGTGCTGCCAGGTTCCCTTGAAGTAGATGGCGTTGGTGAGGACGAGGCGGGTGAGGGGCGTGAGCATACCGGGGGCGATGAGGTTTTGGATCTTGTTGTTGGTCTGCTGCTCGACCCACTGGTTGATGGTCCCGCGCACGGCTTCGGGCTGGGTTTTGAAGTCGACGCGATGAAGGCCCGCACCGTAGTCCCGCTGCATGAGGTCAAAATAGCCGGGCAGGAAGCGCGCATCCTGCTCCGCCCACAGCGCGTCGGCGACGCGCAGTTCATAGCCCTGGTGCGGAGCATTCATGCCCGCGAGCAGCGCGCCCATGGCCGGATGCAGCCGATCCGGCGGCAGCGAGAAGTGGAAGACTCGCGCCATTTCCGCCGCGGTCTGGCCGCGGGCGCCGGCGTCGGCCATGGCGAAGGCGGTGGAGATGCTCTCGGGCGAGAAGAACAGGTTGCCGTTCTGCTCGCGCAAATGTCCGTAGAGATCGACCGCAAAGGCGTTGTTGCCTTTCGTGACGTCGGCCTGGTCGGTAGCGCTCACGTTCCCCACCTTCGCCGCCCCAGCTGGGCAGCTGCTCAGGATCACCAGAATGGCACCAACCAGGAATTTCATCCAGGCCCCCTCCTTATTAGAACGATCCACCAGGACTTTCCTTGCGGGGAATTGCAGCATTCTCCAGATTTTTAGCGGCTGCCGGCTGGCTGACCGAGGAGTCTCCTCACCACCGCCTCCTTTGCCCCTCGCACAGCCTCGACCGGCCCATCGCCGAGGACGAGCCGGCACAGGAGAGCCGACGAGAAGACGCAGCCGGTGCCATGGGTCCCGTGGACGGAGCGCGCCTCGACGCGGGTTCCAGGGAACCAGGTCTCCTGGCCGCCGGCCTCCAGCAGAAAATCGTCGGGGGGGTCGAGGTGCCCGCCCGTGATCACGACGTTGAGGTCCGCGCCTCCCAGGTGGGCGATCCGTCTGGCCAACTCGGGCACCTTCGAGCGCCCCGATGTGTCTTCTTCGGACAGTGCGACCGCCTCATCTACGTTAGGAGTAACCCATCCCGCCAGCGGTAACAGCTCCTCCCGAAGCACCCGAACTCCTTCTGGATCCAGCAGTTCCGCGCCAGAGGTCGAGCGGATCACGGGGTCGAGGACGACCTTCTCCCTGGGAATCCCAGCGGACAATAGGAATTTAGTCACCGTCCTGGCCAATTCGGCCGTCGCCAGCATGCCGATCTTGACGCCGGCAATTTTCACGTCTTTCGACAACAAGTCCAGTGTTTCCAGCAGGATGCCGGAATTAACGGGGTCGATTCGCCGTACGCCGCTGCTGGCCTGCACGGTGAGGGCTGTAACGGCAGAAACTCCCCGAACACCATGATCTCGAAAGACTTCGAGGTCGGCTGTGATCCCAGCGCCGGAGGAGGGGTCGTAACCCGCGATAGTAAGTATTGCCGGGGTTAATGCCCACTCTGGCAAGTGCTTGACATCATTGGATTTGACGCGCAAAATTGGGTTCCATATTCGTCCGTTGGCAGCACGCTGCCGTATTCCGTCATCGTACTTTTAGGTCTTTTCATTCGGCCGGTTGTTCGTGAGGCTTCCGAAGAAAAGACCGCTGTTTTTTTGGTAGCAAATTTTCATTCTACGGACTACCACAAACGCAGTGAGTACGCAAGTGTTCTGTTGAGTTAAATGATTCTGCTGGTTTGACTTACAGGCACCGGATACCTACAATTTCAGGAGGAGGAGCATGAACGCTATCGCACGATCAGATAACGCCACCCGCCCCCGTCGATTATGGACCTTAGCCGGCGCAGTTCTCGCCATTCTTTTGGGCGTAGCCAGCACGCAGGCCGCAGCTCCGGCCACTCACCTCAACCCCCAGATCATTGTCAGCCGTCATCACTGGTACCAGCTGGGCGTCGCCTCCTGGTACGGCAAGTTTTTCGAGGGTCGCGCCACCGCCAGCGGTGAGCCGTTCGATCCTCACCAGCTCACCTGCGCTCATCGCACCCTGCCGCTCGGCTCGGTGCTCCGGGTGACGAATCTCCGCAACCATAAGTCGGTGATCGTTACGGTCAACGACCGCGGGCCTGTTCCGGAAGACCGCGTGATCGACCTTTCCAAGGCCGCCGCCAATGTCCTCGACTTCACGGACCAGGGCCTGGCGCCGGTGAAAGTCGAACTGATTGGGCCGCAGGACGAACTTGCCCAGCTCCTGATGCCTGCCGGCCTCGAGCCGTCGCGCTAGCCGACGGTATTCCCCAGGGTTTCCGAACCCCAGTCTGAACCCGTTTCGCGAGGATCTTGTCCTGTGCGGCCAGGTCCGTCCGGGCTCGTCCGGGCTCGTCAGGGCCTGGGGTTCGCGGGACCCAGGGAGGAATTGCGTTCGATCCAGTTCACGATCGGGCCCCAGTAGCTGGCCTTCGGCCGCGACCAGGGTTCCGCATGCCCCACTCCGGGCACGATGATCGCCTCCGCCTGGCAGCACTCCGCCAGCTCCGCCGCCATTTTCACGGGGAACAGGCGGTCCTTCTCCCCATGCACCACGAGGATGGGCAAGCGGCAGTCCCTCAGCGACTCCTCGATGTGCCAGAGCGGCGGAACGAACGGCCCCAGGCCGCGCGGGATTCCCAGCGAGTGCGCCGCATCTCGAAACGAGGTGAACCCGGCGCAGAGGACCAGCCGGCTCGCCCGCACGCGTCGCATCACCGCCGCGGCGATTCCGCTTCCGAGTGAAAAGCCCAATACAGTGATGCTCTCCCCTGGCGCGAGCTGCTCCAGGTACTCGAAGGCCGCGATCGAGTCCGCTTCGCATTGGGCTGCCTCGATCCGGCCAGTGCTCCGGCCGTAGCCGGAGTAGTCAAAGACCAGCGACGCGGCCCCGTGGGCAGCCAGCAACTCCTGGACTCCGACCCAGTGCTGAACCGTTTCGGCGATGCCATGGCAAACGAGAACCACAGCGCGCACCGGAGCCTGCGCCGGCCGCACCCAAACGGCGTCGAGCTGGTTTTTCCCGCTGGCGATCCGATGCCGGTCGATGGTTACGTCAGCGTTGCTGCGATCCTCAATCGGACGCAGGTTGCGCCGAGTGAGCCAGTCCCGCACCAACAGCATGCGGCTGATGCCGGTCAGGGCGATGGTGAAGGTGTGTCGGTGCGAGCGCATCGCTACTCTGTGTCCGAATCGACCCAGTACTGTGTTCTTGCCCGGATCGTCAGATCCCGTTTTCCCTTCAGCTCCACCCTCAACGCATGGAGCCCTGGCGTTGCCGACGAAGGCCGAAAACTCAACACGTAGTAATTGGGGACGTCGTTGGCGATCCGCACCAGTCCTGCCTTGAGATCCTTCGCGTTATGGAAGTGAGAGAATTCCCCGCCCGTCAGCCCGGCGATCGACTCCGCTGTGTTCTTCCTGAGGCCGCCCGCCGCGGCGATCCAGGCCATGGTTGCGAAGCGCAGCGGCGGGGCCAGTTCACCGATGCAGTCCAGCACCTGCTTGCTGTAGTGTCCCTGATACTCCGCCGTGCCGACGGGATCGGTTCCGTCGCGGCTGAAGCACCCGTGGGCCGGCCCCGGCTGATCCGGGCGGTTGAACTTCGATGCCTCATGCGCGACCGCCGCGCCGGTGCTTGAAAATCCGAAGCTGTACATCGTGATGTTCGCGTCGCTGATCATGCGCAGCGCCTCGTTCAGCTTCGTGTTGCTGCTTTGGTCGCGCGTCTCGCTCAGCAGCAGGATTGCTCGCCGGAATCGTGGCGGCTGCGCCTTCAGCTGTTCGACCGCCTTCGCGATCGCGTCGAGGATCGCCGCTCCTTCGTTTCCCGGATTCAGCCGGGAGAGGCGGTCCGAGACGTCATCGGTGTTGTGCGTGAACCCTTGCAGCAAATGCGGCTCACTGTCGAACCCGATCAGCGCGACGCGATGCTCCACGTTTCCGACCAGCGCGTCGAGGACTGCATCCAGCGCCTGGTAGTCAGCGAGGTGGCGCGCCCCGGCGCCACCGGTCTCGACGACCAGCGCCAGCGCGAGCGGCTGGCGGTCGGTGTCCTGCTCGAGGCGAATCTTTTGCGGCACGCCGTCATCGCTGACCGCGAAGTCATCCGCGGTGAGGGCGAAGACGACCTGACCGCTCTTCGTCCTGACGAGCACCGGAATTTCCACCAGCGTGGTGCGGACGGTGAGGGTTGTGGGATTCTGCCGAGACGGCGGGGCTGCCTGGGGCGGCGCGGATTGGCTCGGCTGGGCGCGCCCACTCACAGCAACAAAATAAAACAGCACAGCGATAGCGCAAACCCGCCGCATCTCTGTGCTGATTCTATTCCGGCGACCGAGCGCCTGGAGCTGGACCGGCAATCCTGCGACCTGCGACGCCGATCAGGCCTTTGGCGTGAGGAAATAGGCCTCCATGGCACCGAACAGAGAAGCGCGGTCGAGGATCGGCCGGCGATCTTCATACTGAGCTGCCCAGCAGACCTGATTGACCAGGTCGCGCGGCTGGCAGGCACGCAGTTCCTGATGAAGACCCTCGCGGATGGCGCGGATCAGATCATCGAGAGAGCCTTCGTCGACGTTGAGGCCGCGGCGAGCCGCGACTCTGCGGAAGATCTGACGGAACTGATCGTCCGTTGCCGTATCCACGCGAATCTTGGTCTGCATTCTGCGCAGGAAGGCCGCGTCGACCAGGTCGGCGGGATCGAGGTTGGTGGAGAAGACGACCAGCATCTCGAAGGGGATTTCGATTTTTCGACCGCCGGCCATGGTGAGGAAGTCGATGCCACGATCGAGCGGGACCACCCAGCGATTCAGCAGGTCTTCAGGGCGCACGCGCTGCCGGCCAAAGTCGTCCATGATGAGCACGCCGTTGTTGGCCTTCATCTGGACCGGTCCGCTGTAGAACTTCGTCGTTGCGTTGAACTGCAGGTCGAGCATGTCGATGGTGAGCTCGCCGCCCACGAGAACGGAAGGCCGCTGGCAGCGCACCCATCGCTCATCGCAGTTGTCGAATTGCGGATCGTCAACCCGTTTGTGGATCATCGGGTCGTAGACCATGATCATCTGCCCGTCCACTTCCACCGAATACGGAATCCAGACGTGGTCCTCGGCCAGCACACGCGACATGGTTTCCGCGATGGCGGTTTTGCCCACACCCGCTGGTCCGTGGACAAAGATCGAGGCGCCGGAGTTGAGGCCGGTTCCAATTTGCCCGAGAACTTTTGGATCGATCACCAGGTCGCCGAACGCGCGCTCCACGTCCGCCTTGCGCACCACCATCTTGCGCACGCTTTGCTTGCGCACCTGGGTGACGTAACTTTCCAGCGACACCGGCGCCGCGCCCACGTACTGACTCAGAGCCATCAGCTCCTGCGCGCGTCTGCGACCCTGGTCGGTCAGCGCCACGGTGGCCAGGTTGGCGGTCATCCCGGTCACCTGGCACAGCTGCCCGGAGCGCATCCGATTCACCAGTTCGTCGGCCACATTGACGCTGAGGCGCATCTGCCGGGCCAACTCGCGGGTGGACATGGTTCCGCCCATGTAGAGCGTTTTCAGCGCGAGGTCTTCCACAATCGACTGGCGCATCCCCAGTTCTGAGGCCGAACGCGGCCGTTGTTCCGGCGTCACGGACGCACCCGCCTGGTCGGCGGCTTCATCCGCCTCCGATGAGTGCTCCATGCCGGCAGCCCGATCGGCTGCGTCGGTGGCTTTCACTGGCGCTCGCAGGATGCTGGGCATCGCACCTGTCGTTGCAGGCGCAACGGCTTCGTTGATGCCACGGCCTCCCGATCGAATGAAATTCAGACGCGATTCGATCGTTGTTTCCACAGGCTTCACAGAATTTCTTCCCCTCGTCTCTGCTTGAGCATTTTTCTCACTGGCCATTAGAAGCCGTTTGGAATCGAAACAGGATTGCTCTTTCGGGTAATTACTTTTCGGTTAAGGTGTCCCACTCCTGTCACTTTCGGCAGCGCAATCCCACTGAACTGCCTCTCGGATTACCGCAGTGCGACTCATCGGACAGCCAGCGCGAAGCCCGGGTTGCTCTTGGGCGCGTCGTAGACGCCGAAGTCGCAGCTGAATACCGTCCACGCCTCCGTCGTATCCGCCGCATTCGTGGTTGAGGTCCAGTAGAACTGGTAGCCGTGGAAGTTGGCGAAGATCGGTCCCCGGTAGAAGGCGGCGTCGCTCCTCCACACATACGTCGCGTTCATGAAGTCCGCTTCGTTGTTCACCATCCGGTCTTCGAGGCTCTGCATCTCGCTGCGGTTCGGCATCCTCCAGTCGCCGGGTTTCGATTGGTCCGTCAGCCCGCACGTGCCATTGCCCAGCGCCTGCGCCTGCGCCAGCGCATCCGCCCAGGTGCCCTCGATGCAGTCGGCCGCTTTCATCCACACGAGGCCGGTCATTGTGTCGGTCAGCGTTCCGTCGCCGTTATCGCGAAACCGCAAATACGTGATTCCAACGCCAGCCTGAATGTCGCCGTCGTCGCCTTTCACTACCTGGCCCGGCTCGTCGTAGTAACCGGTCGCGGCCAGATGCACCGCGCCGCCATTGCCCGACCCGCGCACCGCCCACACGGCGTTCGCTGCGGTCTTACTGTTCAGCTTGCTGTCGTTGATGTACCGGCCATCGTCCATGCGGATCGCCCACGCACTCGGTGACCCGATCACGCCGCCGAAATAGCTCGTCGACGACCAGTAGATTCCAGTCGAGACATGCGCGAACGGATTCCCCGGCGTCAGCGCCGGATGCGCCGCTGCAACATCGACCAGGCTCTCCAGCTCTTTCAGATTCGGCAGACGCCAGTCGCCCGCTTTCGATCCGTCGGCCAACCCGCACTGGCCCGCGGCCAGCGTGTTCGCATCGGCGATCGCAGTCGCCCAGTTGGCAGCGGGCAGGCAGCCTGCATCCTTCAGCCACACCAGGCCGGTCACCGTGTCGGTAACGGATCCGTCGCCGTTGTCGGTGAAACGCTGTGCGCCCCATCCAGCACCGGTGTGCAGAGCGCCGTCATCGCCAGGCGCGTAGCTTGCGGTCTGCCCCGTCGCGGCCAGATGCACCCGCGGCGTGCTTCCGTCATACGCCGCAAAGTTCGCCCCCGTCAGCGGCGCATGCGGGATTGAAAGGTAGTCGATGATGGTGAAGTAAATTCCGGTGTCGGTCAGGCCATTCCCCTGAAACAGGCCGGTGAAATCCCAACGCATCACCTTCGCGCCCGAGCCCACACTCGGATAGAACCCGTACCCCGCCTTCTCCGCCCACAGCTGATACTCGGTGGGCGCATTCCCCGTTGCAGACAGCGCAGCAAAGCTGTAGTTCCCGCCGGCATCGGTGGTCGTGGTCGCGGTAACGACGTTGGAGTTGGCGTTGAAGAGCGTCACGTTCGCGCCGGCCAGCGGACTTCCGTTGAACGTCACCGTGCCGGTAATGCTGTTGTCCGGAATCGCTCCATTGTCCGCCTGGTTCACAACCGCGCTGCCCGCACTGGACCCCACTTTGCATCCGCAGATCACGCACACGATCACGAACACCACGATCGCCAGAGTCCACCGCATCCCGCTGCGCATCACGCCGAATCCCCCCGCCGCTGGCCCCGCACCCTTCGATCAGAAGCCGCGGAATCACAAAGGAATCATCGGAGAGAAATCCCGGAACTTGATGCGAATTCACGGAGGCGGCGCGACGCGCTGTACCAATCTGGGATAGTTGTGCTGCCTTTTCCTGGTTCTGCACGAACGATCGCAACACCGGCTGCTCTTCCGGTCCCTGTACCCTGTAGTGGATGGACTCCCGCCTGATCGTCGCCCTCGATTTTCCCGGCGCCACTCCCGCCCTCGCGCTGGCCGATCAGCTCCAGGGACTTTGCCGCTGGTTCAAAGTCGGCCTCGAGCTCTACCTTGCCGAAGGCAACTCCATCGTTGAGGAGCTTCGCAGCCGCGGTTTCTCTGTCTTCCTCGACCTCAAGTTTCACGACATCCCCAACACGGTCGCCGGCGCGGTTCGCTCCGCCGCAGCGGCCGGCGCGCAGCTGCTTACCGTTCATGCGGCCGGCGGGCCTGCCATGCTGGAAGCCGCAGCGGAGGCCGCCGCTTGTCTGCCCGACCCGCCGCAGCTGCTCGCCGTCACCGTGCTCACCAGCATGGACCAGCTGCAGCTTTCCGCCATCGGCATCGATCACTCGCCCGAGACGCAGGTCCTCCGCCTCGCCGACACCGCCGCCGAAGCCGGCATCACCGGCCTGGTCGCCAGCCCGGAAGAAGTCTCGGCGCTCCGCCAGCGTTTTCCGTCCGCGACCCTGGTCATTCCCGGCATCCGCCCCGCAGGCGCGGCGATCGGCGACCAAAAGCGCATCGCCACTCCCTCGACGGCGCTTAGCGCAGGAGCCAGCTACCTTGTCATCGGCCGTCCCATCACGCAAGCCGCCGACCCGGTGGCGGCGGGGCGCGCGATCCTCGACGAGATGGCGCAGGTGCCTGTGTTGTCGGCCTGATCGCGCCGAGCCTCGATGACAGAGCCCTGCACGATTCGCATTGCGAATCCGGACGATTCGGCGGCGATCCTGGCCTGTCTGCAGGAAGCCTTCGCGCCCTACCGCGATGCGTACACGCCCGGCGCTTTCGCCGACACGGTTCTGGCTCCGGAAACCCTTGCTGCCCGTTTCACGACGATGATCATTTTCGTCGCCACCACGCCCGAGGGATCCATTGTCGGAACCATTGCCGCATCCATGAACGGCGAAGAGGGCCACCTGCGAGGCATGGCAGTGAAGGCCGCGTGGCAGGGCGGCGGCATCGCGCAACAGCTGCTCGATGCGGCCGAATCCCTGCTCCGCTCCCGAGGATGCAGTCGCATCACTCTCGACAGCACCGCGCCTCTGGTCCGGGCGATCCGTTTTTATATCCGTAACGGTTACAAATTCACCGGCCGCGTGCAGGACTTCTACGGAATGCCGCTTCACGAACTGGCCAAAGACCTTGCTCAAGTCTGAAGCGGGACGATCCTATATATACGTTGCCTCCCATGCAGCGCGGGTGGCGATCGCTGAACGCTGCGTGAAGACACCGCAAATTTTGACGAGGGCGAAGCGGGAGGAAAGATTCCGGGCATAAGCCTTGCATGCCCGGAATCCTTCTCATGGAGCGTCTTACTGTTTGTCGTAAATCTGGGTGCCCGTTATCTTCTTGCCGTTCGCGTCGGTGGCGGTCGCGTGCAGCGTTCGGGTTTTGCCGTCCGCCGACACCGTGATGTGTCCGGATAGCACAACCTTGCCGTCCTTCATGTTCGAAAACGTCAGCGAAGCGCCGCTCTCTTTGTACGAACGCGTATCGGCCGACGAATCGCCGCTTAGCGGATAAGCCTTGCCATCCCACTTCCCCAGCCACTCTGTATGCGCCGGCTTGCCGTCTTTGTCGGTTCCATCCGTGGTTATTTTGATCTGATCCCCAGCCGCCTCGTAGACCACAGTCGTATTCATCGGCATCCCTGCCGGAACTTTCGATTTGGCAGCGTTCAGCTTCCACGTGCCCATGTTGGGATTATCGGCAAAGCACACAGCGGTTCCCACAAAACACAACGCCGCCGTCAAAATCAGGTTCCTTACTCGCATGTTGTTTCTCCTCGGGGGAGGCACGCCGGACTATACGCCATTGTCACCATCCCTCGCGCTGCCACCGATTCCGCCTGCCGCCGCACCGGCTTTTCTGATCGCCGGCCGCTCTTCGCCGATCGTTACGCGAGTACACTCCCACCATGCGCCGGCTACTAGTCCTCGTCGCACTCACCGGTTGTCCCATGTCCCTCGTGTTGGGACATGGGTTCGCCCTCCACGCCCAAACTGTCCCAATAGCGCCCGCTGCCTGCCCGCCCACGGCCACGCTCGACCAACTCATCGCCGCCCTCGACGACGCAGTCACCGGGCCGGCGAGTAAAGATCGCTCCTGCATGAAGCAGCTCCTGCTCCCGGAGGCGCGCCTCATCCCGGTCGGCCCCAACGGGCCGCACATTCTCACCATCGACGACTGGATCGCTGCCGTTGCGAAGAACGGCGACGCGGTCGTCACCGAGAAACAGATCAAATACGAAACGGAAGCCTTCGGCCACGTCGCCCATCTCTGGAGCACCTACACCACGGCGCTCGCCGGCAAGCCCCTCGCGCGCGGCATCAACTCCATTCAGGCGGTGTACGACGGCCAGAGCTGGCATGTGATCGAGATTTTGTGGCAGGCTGAGAATGCGTCGAATCAGATCCCGGCCCAGTATCTGCCCTGACACCCTCCGCCTGACACAGGGGAGTACGATCAAAACTCGCTCTGGTCGCAGTCATCTGCAGCCCGGCCCCGCCCAGCCTGACTCGCCGGGCCGCAACACAAAAGGAGAACGTCATGATTCAGCATCGCTACCGCATGCAGCCGGTTGTCCTCGCGGCCCTTGGACTCCTGTTTCTCTTTACGCCTCTGCTCGCGCGCGCCGGCAGCGAGGTTTCCGACACGGCCAGAATTACCGCATCGGGCGACGTGCTGAAGGAGCTGCTCGACAGTCCGAGCGGGATCTCGCACGACCTGCTCAACAAGGCGTACTGCGTGATCGTTCTGCCCGCGGTAAAAAAGGGCGGCTTCATCGTCGCCGCGCAATATGGGCGGGGCATCATGACCTGCCGCAGCGGGAACAACTTTGATGGACCCTGGACCGCGCCCATCATGATGCAGTCCAGCGGCGGCAGCATCGGCTTCCAGATCGGCGGGCAGGAGACCGACTTCGTGATCCTTGTGATGAACGATAAGGGTGCGCGCGCGGTGATGAATGGCAAGGCAAAACTCGGCTCCGATGCCAGCGTTGCGGCCGGCCCGGTGGGCCGCACGGCGGAGGCTTCCACCAACGCCTCTCTGGGCGCCGAGATGCTTTCCTATTCGCGCTCCCAGGGCGTGTTCGCCGGACTGTCGTTGTCCGGAGCCTCTCTCGGCCCTGACGACGACTCGAATGCGAAGATCTACGGCCAGCCGATCAGCGGCCGCGCGATCTTCGCCGGAGGAGTGGACGCTCCACCCGCCGCCAGCCTCCTGCTCTCGACTCTGAAAACGACTTCACCGACGCGCAGTAAATAGACAGGGACTATCTCTTTCGCTCGGCCTTAGAACCGTACGCCGGGCTGGAGGAAGGGGTTCGACTGGCGCTCTTCGCCGATCGTCGTCCCCGGACCGTGGCCGGGGATGACGCGGGTTTCGTCGGGCAGCGTGAGCAGCCGGTCGTGGAGCGAGCGCAGGATCAGCTTCGAGTCGCCGCCGGGCAAGTCTGTTCTTCCAATGGAGCCGGCGAAGAGAGTGTCGCCGGCCAGCAGCAGGTCTTCGGGCGCAAAGTGCAGGCAGATGCTGCCCTGGGTGTGGCCCGGGGTATAAAGCACCTGCGCGGTGTGACCGGCGACGCCGACGATCATGCCCTCTTCGGCGCTGCAATCGGGGGGGATGATCTCGGGTGTGGGGACGCCGATCCAGGCCGCCTGCTCGTGCATGATGCTGAGTTGCTCAAGGTCGTTCTGGTTCATGAGGACGGGGGCGCCGGTGGCTTTTTTCAGTTGAGCCGCGCCACCGACATGGTCGATGTGGCCGTGCGTGACGACGATCTGCTTCAGCGTGAGTTTGTGCTTCGCGAGGAAAGCGAGGATCTGCGGGACGTTGTCGCCGGGATCGACGACCATGGCCTCACCCGTGGCCTCATCGCCGAGGATGGTGCAGTTGCACTGGAGCGGGCCGACGGGAAAAGTCTCGAGGATCATGGCTCTATTGTCGGCCTTCGCGCGAGCAGGCAAAAGGGCGGCTCGAGACCTGCCCTTCGAGTCCCTGGGGACGAATTACTTGCTCTTCGGCGTGCTTTGCGTGGCGGTGGAGCCGGAGAGCACGGAGTGGCGATGCGTGGTCTGGTGCTGCATCAGGACCGTTAGCGAAATCGACGTGATGACGAAAATGCCGGCCAGCCAGGCGGTGCTGCGGGTGAGCAGATTGGCGGCGGAGCGGGGTCCGAAGGCGGTCTGCGAGCCCTGGCCGCCAAAGGCAGCGGCGAGATCGGCGCTCTTGCCCTGCTGCAGCAGGATGATGACGATGAGCAGCAGGCAAACGATGACGTGGATGGTGGTGACGAAGATGATCACGTTATTTCTGGAACCTCGGGGCGCGCCGGCGGAGCGGGCTGAAAAGAATTTGGTGCGGAAGGGGGGACTTGAACCCCCATGCCTTTTGGGCGCCACCCCCTCAAGATGGTGTGTCTGCCAATTTCACCACTTCCGCATGGAGCGTACTTCAAAAGTATAACAAGGGCGACGCGGGGCCGCGAAGACTCCCGCGGGCTCAGTGGGCTCCGGCTGGGGGTCTTGCGCCGGGGCGGGCTTTCTTGAAGAACCACACCAGCGCTACGCAGACGAAGCAGATCAGGCTCATCCATCGGAAAACGTCAACGTAGGCCCAGAGCAGCGCCTGGCGGCCTAACTGGCGGTAGAGAGTGCTGGCCGCGGCGCCCTGGGCATTGGCCGCGGCGGTGTGCTGGGTCAGGTAGCCGGTGAGAGCGCTCAGCCGTTGTTCGAACCAGTACTGTGTTTGCGACACGTAGCCGGTGATCAGAGTCTGGTGCACTTCACTGCGGCGCACGAGAAGGGTTTGGGCAATGGAGATGCCGATGGAGCCACCGATATTCCGAACGAGGTTGAAGATGCCGCTGGCGTTTCCGATCTGGTCGTTGCGCAGGGTGCTGTAGGCCTGGGTGGTGATGGGCACGAACACGAAACTGAGCGCAAAGCCGGTGACGAGAATGGGGACGAGAAGCGTCCAGGGGCTGATGTCGAGCGTGAGATTGCCGAAGACCAGGCTCATGACGCCGAAGCCGATGAAGCCGAAGGTGAGCAGATACCTGGGATCGACCTTGTTGCCGAGGTAGCCGATGACCGGCATGCCGATGATCGAACCGATGCCTCGGGGTCCGACGACAAGGCCGGCGGCGAAGGCGGTGTAGCCGAGCAGCTCCTGGTAGAAGAGCGGGAGCACGGTGATCATGGAGTAGATACAGAGGCCGAACATGATCATCAGTCCGCAGCCGAGGCCGAAGTTGCGGTCCTTGAGGGTGCGGAGATTGACCAGCGGCGTTTTGCTCCGCCAGGAATGGACGATGAACCAGACGAGCGCGACGACGAGGAAGAAAGCGGCCCAGCGAATCCAGGTGGCTCCGAACCAGTCGTCTTCCTGGCCTTTGTCGAGGATGATCTGGAGGCAGCCGATCCAGATGGCGAGGGTGCCGAGGCCGATGCTGTCGAACTTGCTGACTTTGGCTTTGCTGATGTACTCGGGATCGTGGATGTAACGGCTCATCATGAAGACGGCCAGGATGCCGATGGGGATGTTGATGTAAAAGGCGTAGCGCCAGCTGTAGGTATCGGTGAGCCAGCCGCCGAGGGTGGGGCCGAGGACCGGCGCGACGACCACGCCGAAGGCAAAGAAGGCCATGGCGGCGCCGCGTTTCTCCGGGGGGAAGCTTTCGAGCAGGATGGATTGCGACAGGGGCTGGAGGGCTCCGCCGCCGGCGCCCTGGATGACGCGGGCGACGAGCATGAAGCCGAGAGTGGGTGCGGCTCCGCAGAAGAACGAGGCAATGGTGAAGATGATGACGCAGGTGATGAGGAAGCGCTTGCGTCCGAAGCGCAGGGAGAGCCAGTTGCTGGCCGGGAGGATGACGGCGTTGGCCACCAGATAACTGGTAAGGACCCAGGTGGCCTCGTCGTTGGAGGCGGAGAGGGAGCCGGCGATGTACGGCAGGGCCACCGAGGCGATGGCGGTGTCGAGCACCTCCATGAAGGTGGCCAGCATCACGCTGACCGCGATCACCCACGGATTGATGCCAAAATTCTGCGCCTGCTGGCCGCTGCCTGCGTCCGCCATGTTCCTGCCTGGTTGTTTGAACTGCCTGGGGTGAAGATTACCGGGGAATGCCTGGACTACCTGGGGATGGGTGCTTCGATGCGTCCTTCGGATGGTGCGACGTATCCTCTTTGCTGCGTTTTGGATACGGAAGCGACCCGGTCGGATGCAGGTTGGCTCTGGAAAACGTCGTGCCGAGGTACGCCGCCGAGGGTAAATCCATCATTTTGGAAGGGTTCCATTTCTGAATCGCGTCCTCTATTTTCCGCATCAGATAGATTGACAATAACTCACTCAAGTGCGATGCTGGCCAAGCAGAGCACTCATTCAGGAGCAGCAACATAATGGCAAAGATTATCGGTATTGACTTGGGCACGACGAACTCTGTCGTAGCCGTGATGGAGGGTGGCGAGCCGAAGGTGATCGCCAACGAAGAGGGCGGACGGACGACCCCCTCGGTGGTGGCGTTCACAAAGTCGGGCGAGCGCCTGGTGGGCCAGGTGGCGAAGCGCCAGGCGATTACGAACCCGGCCAACACGGTGTATTCAATCAAGCGGTTCATGGGGCGGCGTTTCAACGAAGTCTCGGACGAGATGAAGATGGTGCCGTACAAGGTCGTGCAGCAGGGCGATCATGTGGCCATCGAGGCACAGGGCAAGCTCTATACGCCGCCAGAGATTTCGGCGCTCATCCTGCAGAAGCTGAAGAAGGCCGCGGAAGACCATCTGGGGACGACCGTGACGGAAGCCGTGATCACGGTACCGGCGTACTTCAACGACGCACAGCGCCAGGCCACCAAGGACGCGGGCAAGATTGCCGGGCTCGACGTGAAGCGCATCGTCAACGAGCCGACGGCGGCGGCGCTGGCCTACGGCCTGGACAAGAAGAAGGACGAGACGATCGCCGTGTACGACTTTGGCGGCGGGACTTTTGATATTTCGATTCTCGAAGTCGGCGAAGGCGTGATCGAGGTGAAGTCGACCAACGGCGACACGCACCTGGGCGGCGACAACATCGACCAGCGCATCGTGGACTGGCTGATCGACGAGTTCAAGAAGGAAGAGGGGCTCGACCTGCGCGCCAAGGGCAATGAGATGGCGCTGCAGCGGCTGCGCGATTCGGCGGAGCGCGCGAAGATCGAGCTTTCGACGGCGATCGAGACGGAGATCAACCTGCCGTTTATCACGGCGGACGCTGCTGGGCCGAAGCACCTGGTGAAGAAGCTGACGCGGGCGAAGCTGGAGCAGCTGGTGGAGGACATCATCCAGCGCTCGGTTGAGCCTTCGAAGAAGGCCCTTGCCGACGCCGGCATCGACGCGAGCAAGATCGACGAGGTGGTGCTGGTTGGCGGGCAGACGCGCATGCCGCGGATTCAGCAGCTGGTAAAGGATCTGTTCGGCAAAGAAGGCCACAAGGGCGTGAACCCGGACGAAGTGGTGGCGATCGGCGCGGCGGTGCAGGCGGGCGTTCTGGCCGGCGAGGTAAAGGACCTGCTGCTGCTGGACGTGACCCCGCTGACGCTGTCGATTGAGACGCTGGGCGGCGTGGCGACGACGATGATTCCGCGCAACACGACGATTCCGACGAAGAAGACGGAGACCTTCTCGACGGCGGCGGACTCGCAGACCGAGGTCGAAGTGCATGTTCTGCAGGGCGAGCGGCCGATGGCGGCGCAGAACCGTACGCTGGGCAAGTTCAAGCTGAGCGGCATTCCGCCGGCTCCGCGCGGGATTCCGCAGATCGAGGTCACCTTCGACATCGACGCGAACGGCATCCTGAACGTCACGGCGAAGGACACCGCGACCGGCAAGGACCAGAAGATTCAGATCACATCGTCTTCGGGTCTGAGCAAGGAAGAGGTCGAGCGCATGGCGAAGGAAGCTGAGGCGCATTCGGCCGAGGACAAGCAGAAGCGCGAGGAGATCGAGGCGCGCAATCAGCTCGATGGGCTGGTCTACAACATCGAGAAGATGCTGAAGGAGAACGGCGACAAGGTGTCGGGCTCCGACAAGTCCGACGTCGAAACGGCGCTGGCGGAGGCGAAGAAGGTGCTGGAAGGCCAGCCCTCTCCTGCCGAGATGAATGCGGCACGGGAGAAGCTGACCCAGGCATCGCACAAGCTGGCGGAGGCGATGTACAAGGCCAATGCGGCGGGCGCGCCTGGCGCGGGCGTTCCTCCGACCGACGGCGAAGCGGCTGCGGCCGGGACCGCCGATGAGAAGAAGGACGAGGGAGTGATCGACGCCGAGTACGTGGACGTCGAGGACAAGAAATAACAGGGCTCAGAGCTCAGGGCACAGGGCTCAGACGGGGCGTTCTTCGGAACGCCCCGCAGTTTCAGGACGTAAAGGAGAGAGCAGTTGCAGTTGAGGAGTTCAATCGGGATGACGAACACACTTTGGAAATGCGAACAGCTGCGCGCGGGCCAGGTCACGAACCAGGTTGTGTTCGATAGCGAGACGCAGGCGCAGCATTTTGTGCGCGAGATGCGGCAGGTGGAGCCGGACATCTTCTGGCGGATTGAGCCGGTGGATGCGCAGGTGGTGTGGAACTAAGGGGGGAATCCGATGGCGCTGGCACTATTGTTGCCGGAGTGGCTGACAAGTGAGAGATACGTCACGACGGCGACTTGGGGACTGGTTCTGGCGACGGTTCTGCTTGTGATTGATAGCTGGCTTAAGGGCAACGAGCAGCGAGATCGCTGGAGCCGTGAGGATTCCATAAGAGAATCCGAGGCCCTGCCTAAAGCCGAGTTTGGGCTAAAGGCTTCGCGAGAGCGGAAGCTGATACTATGGTGCGCTAACCTCGGAACGGTGAACTTTCTACTCACCCATTTCAGGGTCGATGGCGTGCTGGACACCAAAGGAAGTGAAACTCAAAAGGTCGAACCCGTTGTCGTGCCACGGGGGCAAATCAAAGAAATCAATATCTCGGACGAAACGAACCTTTTGCGTGGAAAGTTCCTTAGTCAGCAGTGGGATGTTTCCCTGCTTTTGTCCGGTGGCGCACGTGGCGAGGCCTGGACGAATCCAAAGACCTTTTCAGTGAATATCACTGACCGCGGAGTCACGCATGCCGATTCTGGGCTACACGGAGATAGAACGATCATTTGTCCCAAATGCAACCAGACAGCGCTCGCGGTGAAGTTAGATGGCTTCCGTTCCACGCTCGAGTACAAAGAAGAAATTGCGAAGATATCGCGCGATTTGACAGCATCGTGCCCGAACCATGAGTCGTGTTCCGCCCAGGTTCGTGCGCTTCCTTATATTCCAGAGGCCTCGGGCTGGATTACGCCGGAACAAAATCTATGAGATCGCTGATGTCCATTCCCGTCAATCCCGAAGACCGCATCCCGCCGATCCATCCCGGAGAATTTCTCCGCGAGGACTTCATGAAGCCACCGCGGCTCTCGGCGAGAGCGCTGGCGGCTGCTCTTCATGTCCCTGCGTCGCGCGTTGACGCCATCGTGCGGGAGCGTCGCAACATCGATGGCGAGATGGCTCTGCGCCTGGAGCGTTACTTCCGCATGTCGGCGCGTTTCTGGATGAACGCACAAAGGCAATATGATCTGGAGATGGCCGAAGACCGGATGGCTCGGGTGATTCGCCGGGAGGTGCGGCCACGGAAGAGGGATCAAGAGGAGGAGAACCTCAGGGGCTAAAGCCCAAATTCTTTTTGGGCGATTTACGGCACGACTGAAGTCGTGCCCTGATACAAAAACCGTGGCGCGATGCGAGATTCGTGCCTTGTTACGAAACAGCACGGGGCGCGCAAATTGGACGTCGTGCCCGAACAGGAAGCAAGACGGCAAGCGGCGCGTGTTGAGATTCGCGCCGAATCCGGGGACAGCGAAGCTCGAAGAAAACATGCCACCGACCCAACACAAAGACTATTACGCGATGCTCGGCGTGAAGAAGGCCGCCACGTCTGAGGAGATTCGCAAGGCCTTTCGCAAGCTTGCGCGCAAATACCATCCCGACGTCAATCCGGGCGATAAGAAGGCCGAGGAGAAGTTCAAGGAAATCTCCGAGGCCAACGATGTTCTTTCCGACGAGAAGAAGCGGAAGATCTACGACCAGTTCGGTTTCTACTCCGACCAGATCGACCCGGCGACCGCCGAGGCTGCGGCTCGCGGCGGCTACGGGCCCGGCGGCTCGCGCGGAGGAGGTCAGGAGGGCGTGCCGTTTGACTTCGGCGGCTTCGACTTCTCTGAGGAAGCGCCTGAGGCATCGAGCGGCCAGGGCTGGGGCAATTTTCGCGACATTTTTTCCGGCATGTTCTCACGCGAGCAGCGCGCGGGAGCACAAGGCCCGCAGCCGGGCACCGATCTGGAGTACACGGTCAACGTCGATTTTTGGACGGCGATTCGCGGCGGTGTGGCGCGCCTGGAGATCAAGCGCCAGGAAGTTTGCGCGACGTGCCATGGGCGCGGCTCGATGGGCGGGACGCAGACCTGCCCGGAATGCCACGGGACCGGACAAGTGACGCAGATGGGCGGGAGGATGAAATTCAACATCCAGTGCCCGCGCTGCGGAGGCACGGGCAAGGTTCAGAATCCCTGCCCAACGTGCCACGGGGAGGGCGTGCTCTACCGCACCGAGCCGCTGGAGTTCCGCATCAAGCCGGGCACGCGGGACGGGCAGCGGATTCGCCTCGCGGGCAAGGGCAACGCGGGCACGCATGGGGGGGCTGCGGGCGACCTGTATCTGATCATTCGCGCAGGCTCGCATCCGGTCTTCACGCGGACGGGTGACGACATCTACCTGACCCTGCCGGTGACGGTGTCGGAGGCGGCGCTGGGAGCACGCATCGAGGTGCCGACGATCGACGGGCGCGCGCAGCTGAGGATTCCTCCGAGCACCCAGAGTGGGCAGAAGCTGCGCATGCGGGAGCGCGGGGTGCCGTCGGCGACCAAGGACGGAGCGCGAGGCGACGAGATTGTCACGGTCGAGGTGGCGGTGCCGCAGGTGCGCGACGAGCGGTCCCGGGAGATCCTGCGCGAGTTCGCCAAGCTGAATCCAGAGGATCCGCGCGAGGCGATCTGGGCGAAGGTGTGATCACAATGTCAGTTAAGGAAACGCCGTGCGGATCCAGAAATGCCGCGCGAAATCGACTTTCGTAGTGGCGAGCGCGGTCGATATGTGAAACGCTCCGGTGGTAAATTCACGATCGTGACTCCGAAGAAGAAGGCAAGAAAGGTCTGACTCGTCGATCGCATAAACTTCTGGCCCGGACACGACGACTGCGTTTTCCAGTTCAGAAAGGCACCTGGCTGATGCCCCTCTTTCGACCTCCCTGGCCCAAGCCTCCCGAAGCTCTGGATGCCGACACGCGCCATGCCACGCAGTTGCTGAATGCGGCGATGGCGTATGCGCGGCTGATCCTGAAGCGCTATGGGCAGTTGGCGCCGTTTGGTTTCTCGATGGACCGGGACGGCAACGTTACGCGTGAGACGATTGAAATCCCACGCCTGCCCCGCGACCCGGAGCGGATGTTCAAGCTCCTGACGGAGCACGTTGCGGAGCGCATCCGCCGCGGGTTGATCCAGGGTGTGGCCTTGTGCGCCAACGTCAGCCTGGCCAAGCCATCGCAGGAGGGATACACCGACGCGGTCGATCTGACGATCGAGCTGGAGTCCGGGCACGCCTTGCAGGTGACGGTTCCTTACGGGATTCTCGGCGGTCAGTTTCATAATTTGCTGCCGCGGCGGATCGCGCTGGGAAAGCTGGTCTCGGAGGAGATCCGCTCGCAGCTATTTACGCACACGCGCTGAAGCGGACACATTCTCGTCGCGGCGCCGGGGCCGGCAGTGCATAATGTGAGCGGACATGCCCACCAAACGCAAATCCAAAGGGGCGTACATGATCTCGGCAGTGGCCGAGATGTACGACATCCATCCGCAGACGCTGCGGCTCTACGAGCGCGAAGGGCTGCTGAAGCCGTCGCGCACCGAGGGCAACACGCGGCTTTACACGGATGAGGATCTGGAGCGGCTGGAGTTCATCCTGAACCTGGCGCGCGATCTGGGGGTGAACATCGCGGGCATTGCGATCATCCTGCAGATGCGCGAGCGCATGGAGGCGATGAACGGGCAGATGCAGGACTTTGTGAACTACGTGCGCACCGAGATGCTGTCGCGGATGCAGCATGCGGCGGAGCCGAGCGCGGCCATGGTGCCGTTGCGGCGGCCGGTGATCGTGCCCGCGGACAAGTCCAGCCGCAAATAGAAAAGCGTGCCGCTGGGGCACGCTCTTCTTTACTGCCAATTCCCTACTCCCTGTTCCCTGTTTCAGTGCGGCTTCCGGTATTCGATCTCGTCATCGCGGAGGTAGTACTCGGCTGAGCAGGCATCGCCGCCACAGATCATGGACTCGAGGCCGTAGTACTGGGCTTTGGTGATCAGGCCCAGGACACCGCATTTCGGGCACGCCAGCACCGCGACAAAAGGATTTCGCGCGTCGCCCATGGGCGCCGCATTCTCCAGCACAAAGAGCGTTCCTGGTTCCATCTGCTCCGGTATCCACTCGTCCAGCATCTGAAGATCTTCCTGCATATAACCTCCTGTGTTTGTGCTGTGTGCTGTTGCATCCGGCGCTGGGAAATCGCCGGATCGAATCGCGGTCATCCTTATTGTGTGCTGATTTTGCGCTGCCTCCTCTTCTCCATGGAGCCAAAGCTCCGCCCTTAGCGGGGAACCTCCTGCTCGGTTAGACCCTGGTTGTGGGGAAAAATCGCTGCGCTCAAACGAGCGCTTCCGGATCGCGCCGCGTGTGCCGCTGGTTGCGCGGCGGCCTTGCTCGTGCTCCACTCTCGCTCGGGCATCACAGGCGGCGTCTCTACGGTCGCCTCGATCCGATACGATGCAGCATCGCGAATCCTGGCAGCCCGTCAGTTGACGCCATTCTCAGTGCGGCGCCGTGAAGTGTCAATGCCAACTTTGGGGCCAGGTTATCTCACCAGGTTCGTCACCGCTGTAGCCCTTTGGTCACAAGTCTGGCGAGGGCTTTTGTGTCATGGGGCGTTCACAGAGACACTTCAAACTCTCTCCGCGCTCGCGCCGACGGGTCCGCGTACGGCCACCTTGAGAGCTTCGGCGACCTCTTCGATCTGGCGCGGTTCGAGGTACGGATGCATCGGCAGGCTGAGAACGCGGTCCGCAGCGTGTTCGGCGACTGGGAAACTTCCTGCGTGCCAGCCCTTTTCGCGCGCCAGCTCCGCGTAAACGGGCTGCAGGTGGAGCGGCGTGGGATAGTGCACCGCGGTGGGAATCCCTGCACCTTGGAGCGACGACTCGACCGACGCGCGGTCGTCGACTTCGATGGTGTATTGCGCCCAGGCGCTGGTTCGCTCCGGCAGAATTCTTGGCGTGGGCACCGTGTTCTGCAGGAGCGCCGTGTAGCGGTCGGCGATTTCGGCGCGCGCGGTCAGCTCCTCGTCGAACACCTCGAGCTTGGCCAGCAGCACCGCGGCCTGCAGCGTATCGAGGCGCCCGTTGATGCCGATGCGGGTGTGCCGGTAGCGGCCCTGCTGGCCGTGATTGCGGAGTTGTTCCATGGCGGCGGCGAGCGCGTCGTCATTCGTGAAGCAGGCGCCGCCATCGCCGTAGCATCCCAGGGGCTTGGAGGGGAAGAAGCTGGTGCAGCCGATGGTGCTGAGGTTTCCCGAGTGGCGGCCGCGGTAAAGGGCTCCGAAACTCTGGGCGGCATCTTCGATGACGGGCAGGCCATGGCGCGTGGCAATGGTGTTGATGGCGTCCATCTCGGCCGGCTGGCCGTAGAGGCTGATGGGGAGGATCGCTTTGGTCCTGGGTGTGATGGCGGCTTCAATCTTCGCAGGATCGAGGTTGTAGCTGAGAGGCTCGATGTCGACAAAGACGGGCTGCGTGCCGACGAGGGTGATCATCTCCCCGGTGGCGAAAAACGTGAAGGGCGAGGTGATGACTTCGTCGGCTGGTCCGATTTCGAGAGCCAGCAGAGCCAGGAGCAGCGCGTCGGTTCCGCTCGCGCAGCTGATGCAGTGTTTCGCGCCAGCACGCGCGGCGAGCCGTTCTTCCAGCTCAGCAACCTCCGGCCCCAGAATGAAGCGCTGATGCTCGAGCACGCGACGGATGCGCGTGTCGATACGGGCTTCGATGCGCCGGTACTGCGCCTTCAGATCGACGAATTCCATGACCGTCTATTGTCTCGCAGAGGACTGGGGAGGAGTGGCTACCTCGCCCGGCGTCAGCCGCTCGATCTGCTGCTGCACTTCGTTGCGGAAGAGGAGAGGCTTTGTCATCTTGTGGAACTGCTCGGAGGTCCCGCCGGTGCCGATCATGGTGATCGACCCGTAGCCCAGCATACGGCCAAAGCCAGGCTCGCTGACCTCGATGGTCTCCACTTTATTCAGCAGCATCTCGATCGTGCGGCGGCTGGCGATCCCGGTCTTGATGACGACGCGGCGTGTCGTGACCGCCATCTCGGTCGCATTGCGGCGAAGGCTTCCGGCAAAGAGCACGATCAGCCCGCAAAGCAACAGCGCCGCGCCGCCGTAGGCCGCAACGCGGCGGCTCGATGCCTCCAGCTGCGGATGCGCGTAGTCGTACCAGAGCACGTAGCCGCCCAGGCCCCACAGTACGATGGCCCCGACGATGTGGCCGAGCATGACGATCCAGTGCAGCCGGGTCTGGTAGACCACCTTTTCGCCCGGAACCAGTGTTTTGGTGATGTAGCTCATGAGCCTCCCCCGTCCCCTCCGTCCCAACCCCTCCACTGTAATCCCTGAAGGCTGCAAGGGCGGCCCGCACCGAAGGCGCGGCTGATCCGTCCAACTTCTTGAGCCATCTCGGACGGTCGATCCTGGATAATAGAAACCGCATGCGCGTTAACCTTCTTGCTTTTGGCATTCTGCGCGACCATCTGCGTTCGTCGACCGGCACGCTGGAACTCCCGGCCGGATCGACGGTCCGCGATCTGCTCGAGCGGTGCCAGGCGCTGGCGCCAGGAAAGGATGCGCCCTGGTCGTCGATCGCGGTTGCGGTCAATGAAGAATATGTGTCTGCAACGCACCCTCTGGCCGAGGGAGATGAGGTGGCGCTGCTGCCGCCGGTGAGCGGCGGCAAGGATGACGGCGGGCAGGCGCCATTGGTGCGGCTGATCCATGAGCGAATCGTGCCGCACGACATCGTCCCGCCGCTGGAGCGCCCGGAGGATGGGGCGATTGTGATCTTCGACGGCATCGTGCGCAACCATTCGCGAGGGCGGAAGACGCGCTACCTCGAATACGAGGCATACGAGGCGATGGCGCTGAAGCAGATGCAACTGCTCGCGGGCAAGGCGTTGGCCGACTTCCCCATCCGCGAGGTCGCCATCGTTCACCGGCTGGGGCGGCTGGAGATTGGCGAATCGAGCGTGCTGATCGCCGTGTTTTCGGCACACCGCGCAGCGGCCTTCGATGCCTGCCGGTGGCTCATCGACACGCTCAAGCAGACGGTGCCGATCTGGAAGAAGGAGTTCTTCGAGGACGGAGCCGTCTGGGCTCAGGGCGATCCGTTTCCGCCGGAGCTAACGGCGCAAACGAAGCCCCAGCCCCCGGAGCGTGCCCGTTGAGCCTGCTTCGGCCGAGTCTGGCAGGTTGCACGATGGTTCTGGCTCTGCTGCTGGTGCCAACGATTCCGGTGGCCGCACAGGAGACGTCCCCTTCGAGCCCGCCGCGGTTCAAGGTCAACGTCCACCTGGTGAACGTGTTTGTGAACGTGACAGATGCGGATGGGGCGCCGGTGGGTGGGCTGCAGCAGAAGGACTTCACCCTGACCGAGGATGGGGTGCCGCAGAAGATCGCCTACTTCGAGCGCGAGACCGACATGCCGTTGTCGCTGGTGCTGGCCATCGATACGAGCGGGTCGGTGCGCAAGGACACGGACATCGAACTGCACGCGGCCCGCGACTTCATGCGCGCTCTGATCCGCCCGAAGGACAGCGTGGACTTGATCGACTTCAACTCCTCGGCGCGCGAGGTGGTTCCGTTTACTTCGGACGTAAGGCGCCTGGAGGCCGGTCTGAACAATCTCGATTACGGGCCGGCGACGGCTCTCTACGACACGATCTACCTCTCCGCGCAGATGCTGGGGCGCCGGTCCGGACGCAAAGCGCTCATCGTGATCTCCGATGGGGGGAACACGGTCAAGGGAGTCGACTTCCAGGAGGCGCTGGACCAGGCCATCAAGGGCGAGGTAATGGTCTACTCGCTGATCGACGTGCCCATTCTGAACGATGCCGGACGGGACACGGGGGGCGAGCATGCGCTCATCACCCTGTCGCAGGAGACTGGCGGCAAGCACTTTTACGCGGAGTTCGGGAACATCGCGGCTGCCTTCCAGAAGATCTCCGAGGACCTGCGGACGCAGTATCAGATTGGCTACTACCCGGTGCAGAGGCGCACGCAGTCGGACTTCCGGCGCATCCAGGTGTCGCTGAAGACCAACTCCTCGTATACCTTGCGGTATCGTCCGGGGTACTACGCCACGCCATCGCCGCCTCTGGATCAGTAATCGCGACGGCTACGTTTTGGGCGGGCCATTCGGGCGTGCCCGTTGGTATGATCGAAGGCGTTGTCCTCAGGCATGCTGTCCGACTCCGACATTCGCGAGCGTCTGGGCCCGCTCACCGATCCCTCCCCCAACCCAGACCAGAATCCACGACGGGTCTCCGCGGGGAGGATCGTGTCTCTGGTGGTTCTGGTGGTCGTTCTCTGGGGCGCCGGAGTCGCGACGATTCGGCACCTGGAGAGGATCTCGCCGCGGGCGTACGAACCGGCGTCGGGGCACGTCTTCCGCTTCACGGACACGCGGCACACGGTCTATCTGACGGAGAACGAGCAGTACGTGGCCTGGGGAGCGCTTGGGGTGCCGGGCGTGGTCACCCTCGCGGTGGCGCTGTTCGGGTTCAGACGGAAGCGGCCGGTGACGTACTGAGCGACTGAGGGCGCAGGGCACAGGGCGCAGGTCACAGGGCGCAGGGCGCAGGGCAGAGGTTGCAGCGGCTTGTTCTGACTCTCCCAGGTTTTGGGCTTGGAGGGGGGTCGAGGGGGTAAGGCCAGACCTGAAATCAACAACATCCGGAGGGGTCAACCCCCTTGTATTGGCGAGTTAGTTAATCCACTCTGAGACCCTGGCGGAGCCGGTCTTTATCGAGTGATGATGACCTCGTAGAGATTGTCCTTGGCCAGAAAGAACCTGTATCCCGACCAGCCAACGAAGAGCTTTTCGATCTGGCGGTTGGTGTAGACGCGCTGGACGGGCCAGGGCTCGGACTCCTGCATCTCGATGTCAGAGGTCGCGGTGAGATGGTAGCGGCCGTAGGTGGTGTAGTCGCCGGTGGGCTTGGAGTGGAAAATGGCGAGCACCTTGCCATCGCGGAGCGTCGCATCTTTCAGGTGGGTGACCAGCGGCTCAATGAGGCCGATGGGAATGTAGTCCAGAGTGGCCCAGAGGAGCACGACGTCGAACTGGCGGCCATGGAAATTGAGGTTCTGCTCGAAGAAGGCGGCGACGTTGAAGCGCGGCGGGCCGCCGTCCTCTTCGGGCGGGAGCTTCCAGTCGTCGCGCAGGGACTCGTGGACGACGTCGGCCATATAGACGCTGTGGCCCATCTCGGTGAGGAAGTTGATGTTCTGCGGAGAAGTGGGCCCGATGTCGAGCACGCGGAGACCGTTTTCGTTCTTCAGATGTTTGAGCAGGGCCTCCCAGCCGCTGGAGTGGCGGGGAATGCGAGGCCCGGTAAGGACGGTGGGCCCGCGCCTCTCGTCTTCCTTTTTCTTGCGGAACAGATTGACCATGCGGAGCCCTGAAGCCTCGTTTCTGGATTGTAAACGGGAAGGAAGCTGGGAGCTGGGAGCTGGGGGCCGGGAGGCGAGCGCGAGGCGAGCAAAAGGGCGAGCAGAAAGACGAGCAGGGAGTAGACAGGGGCGAATCCCCTACTCGGCGTGGAGGGCTTCGGTGGGGTTGACGGAGGCGGCGCGGCGGGCGGGGAGAAAGCTGGCGAGGAGCGCGGCGGAGCCGAGGATGAGGGCGACGGCGGCCAGGGTGGTCAGGTCCCAGGTCTGCACATGGAAGAGCAGGGAGCGCAACAGGGTGGTCGCGGCGAGAGAGCCGAGGAGTCCGGCGGCGATGCCGAAGAGGGCGAGGCGCGCGGCTTCGCGCAGGATGAGCCGGTAGACCGCAGAGCGCTGGGCGCCGAGGGCCATGCGGACGCCGATTTCGCGAGTGCGCCGGCTGACCGAATACGCGATGACGCCGTAGAGTCCAACGACGCTGAGCAGTAGGGCGAGCGCGGCGAATCCGCCGACGATCCAGGCGGAAACACGATGGAGCGCGGCGGAGGGCGAGTCGTGAATGCGGCCTGCCATGGTGCTGGGGTGAGAGAGGGCGAGGCCGGGGTCGATGGAGTGGATGGCGGCGGCGGCCGGCGCGAGAAGAGCGTCGTCGCGCTGCGAAGTGCGGAGCAGAACCACGAAAAAGTCCCTCGGCGACTGGAGCCACGGGAGGTACATGGCGCCGCGCGGGGCAGCGTCAAGCTGACCTTCCTGAAGGTCGTTGACGACGGCGACGATCTGAATGTTTTTTGAGCCCTCGGCGGAGATCTGCTTGCCGATGGGATTCTGACCCGGGAAATACTGGCGAGCCATCTGCTGATTGATGATGACGACTCGCGGTTTGGAGGCGTCCTCATCGTTCGCGAACCAGCGGCCGCTCACGATGCGGGCCTGGAGGGTGGAGAAGTAATTGGCGCTGACAAAGCGAAAGGCGACTTCGCGATGGAGGGTGTCCGGAGGCGCGCCGACGATGGTGAAGCTGGCGGTCATGTCTCCGTCGCCGAGGGGAAGACGGCTGGTGAAAGCAACGGACTGCACGCCGGGCAGAGCGGCGAGCGTGCTTTGCAGGCGACGGTAGAGGGCGATGAGCTGCGGATCTTTGGAATAGGCGGGACCGGAGGAGGCATCGATTCCAAGCATGGCGAGATGGCTGGGCTCGAGACCGGTATCGACGTGGAGGAGGCGGTAGAAACTCTTGCCGAGGAGGCCGGCTCCTGTGAGGAGCACCACGGCCATTGCGAGCTCGAGGACAACGAGGTTCGAGCCAAAGCGGCGCCAGAGGGTGCCAGAGGCGGCGCGGCCCCCTTCGCTGAGGCTGTCGCGGAGATCGGAGTGGGAAACACGCAGCGCCGGAAGCAGCGAAAAGAGGAGACCAGCCGCGACCGCGACCAGTGCGGCAAAGGCGAGAACATGAGCGTGGAGGCCGATGCCGTTCAGGTACGGCATGGTGGCGAGCATGTGCGTGGGGATGAGGCGGAGGAAGAGGTTCATCACCACGGTGGCGAGGGCGAGGCCGAGAGCGCCGGCGGCCAGGGCGAGCACAACTCCTTCGGTGATGAACTGGCGGATGAGCCGGGTGCGGGTGGCGCCGAGGGCTCCGCGGACGGCCATCTCGCGGCGGCGCTGTTCGGCACGCACGAGGAGAAGGCTGGAGACATTAACGGCGGCGATGAGGAGAAGCAGAGCGGCTCCGGTGAGCAGAACGAGGAGGATGGGCCGGATGTCACCGACGATGACGTCGGTGAGGGGCAGCATGAAAGCCTTTTGATCGCGGTTCGAGTCAGGGAACTGGCGGGCGAGATGGTCGGCGACGGTTTTGATGACGGCGAAGGCGGAGTTGAAGGTGACGCCGGGCTTGAGGCGAGCGATGCCGAAGAGGTTGTGGCAGGCGCGATACTTCTCGCAGCCGCCGTCGGCGCGGTCGGTGCCCCAGAAGTCGGCGGGCTCAGCGGGCGCGAAATGGAAACTGCGCGGGAGGACGCCGATGACGGTGTTGGGTTGGCCGTCGAGAGTGACGGTTTGGCCGATGACGTCGCTGCGGCCGCCAAAGCGGCGCTGCCAGGCGGAGTAGCTGAGGAGGACGGGACGAGGGGCGTTGACCTGGTCCTCGCCGGGGCGGAAGTCGCGCCCGAGGATGGGCGTGACGCCGAGGGTGCGAAAGAAGCCGGCGCTGACGCTGACGCCGTCGGCGTTTTCGGTGCCGGTGGGGGTTTGCAGGAGGAAGCCGTAGGGCGTGTAGATATCGAGTGAAGAGAAGACGGTGTTCTGGCGCTTCCAGTCGAGGTAGTCGAGGTACGAGAGGTGGAATTTGGGGCCTAGGGGGTTGGACTCGTAAAGGACGACGAGGCGGGAGGGATCCTGGCAGGGGAGAGGCTGGATGAGGGCGGCGTCGACGAAGCTGAAGATGGCGACGCTGGCAGCGATGCCGAGGGTGAGGATGAGGATGGCGGTGGTGGCGAAGGCGGGATTTTTGCGGAGCTGGCGGAAGGCGAAGCGCAGATCCTGAAGGAGGGATTCGGCGGTGGATTCCCAGCCGGCGGACCAGACTTTTTGTCGGACGGTTTCAGTGCTGCCGATCTCGGTGCGGGCGGCGCGGAGGGCCTGGTCGCGGGACATGCCGCTGCGGACCTTGTCGTCGATCGAGGCCTCAAGGAAGCTGTCGAGCTCGCGCTGGATGTCGGCGTTGCGGCGGTCGCGGCGAAGGAGAGCGCGGAGGCCGGCGATGAGGGGGTCGAACATGAGTTTGCTCCTTGCGGTGTCCGGTTCAGGCTTCGAGGATGCGGTTGATGGCGGCAATTTGGCGGTCCCACTGGGCGCGCTCGTCTTCGAGAGCTTTGCGGCCGCGCGGGGTGAGCTGGTAGTAGCGGGCGCGGCGGTTATTCTCCGAGGCGCGCCACTCGGCTTTGATCCGGCCGGCGCGCTCGAGGCGGCTGAGGGCGGGGAGGAGCGAGCCGGGGTTGATGCGGAAGACGCCGTGGCTGATCTGCTCGAGGCGCAGGGCGATGCCGTAGCCGTGCATAGGCTCGAGGGCGAGGGTTTTGAGGACGAGCATTTCGAGGGTTCCCTGAACGAGGTCGCCGGGTTTTTCGGGCATGGGCGGAGTGCGCTCCTCTCGATGATCAAGAGGTACAGCGGCGTTCTCTTGATTGTCAAGAGGAGAGTGACGGGGAGGCAGGGAGTAGGGAATAGGCAATAGGGAATAGAAGCTGGGAGCTGGGAGCTGGGAGCTGGGGGCCGGGAGCCGAGGGCCTTAAGCCATTCGCCATTAGCTCTTCGCTGTTCGTCGTTAGAAGCTTTTGGGTGGCTTGGCGGAGTGAAAGGGCGGGTAAGTTACGTTCGTACCGGCTGGGCCGCGGTTGAAGGTAGCTCCTGGTCCATGAATTAGACTATAGTCCAACTTGTGGACAGGAATATAGCGGTGACAACTCCGAAGAAAGCGGCAGGCCGCGCAACGCTGCATGGGCGGCGGAAGGAGCAAACGCGCGAGGAGATTATCCGAGCGGCGTTTGAGCTGTTTGGGCGGAACGGGTACGAGGCCGTGTCGATGGACAGCGTGGCGGAGGCGGCGGGGGTATCGCGAGCGACGCTGTTCAACTACTTTCCGCAGAAGGAGCTGATCCTGCGCGAGATTGCGGCGGCGCGGGTGGCGAAGCTGAAGGCGATCCTCGAGGCGTTTGCGGCGAGCGGGAAGAAGGCGCGCTACGACGATGTTGCGGAGCTGATCGTGCGGCTGACGGTGGAGAATGCGCGAATCGTCGGCGGGGCGAAGAAGCTGTTTTTGGAGGCGATCTTCCGGCAGGCTTCGCAGGGCGTGCTGCTGGTTGCGCGGGCGGAAGCGGTGGAGGCATTGAGCGCGGCTCTGGGGCATTTTTTGCGACGGAAGAAGGCGCGGCGCGTCGCGGAGACGGCATTCGCGGTCTACATCGCAACGATGCTGGAGTGGGTGATGCGCGAGAGCGCTCCGCAGAAGTGGTTGATCGAGACGATGCGGGAGCGGCTGCTGGTGCTGCAGGAGGGAGTGGCATGAAGCGGCGATTGATCGTGGGCGGCGCGATAGCGCTTGTGGCGGTTGCGGGGATCTGGATCGCGTTGGCGTGGGCGGGATGGCGCGGGCGCAACGATTATTCGGGGACGGTGGAGACGCGGGAGATCCAGATTGGCTCGAAGGTGGGCGGGCGGGTGACGGAGGTGGGCGTCGAGGAAGGGCAGGCGGTGAAGGCGGGGACGGTGCTGGTGCGCTTCGAGCATGACGAGCTGACGGCGCAGCGCGCACAGGCACAGGCATCGGTGGAGCAGGCGCAGGCGGATCTGGAGCGGATGGTGCGGGGAAATCGTCCGGAGGAGATTGCTCAGGCGGTAGCGACTGCGCACGCACAGCAAGCAGCGTTGGAAGAGGCGCAGAACGGACCGCGGAAGCAGGAGATCGAGCAGGCGAAAGCGGACTCTGCGGCGGCACAGGCGGATGCGACGAACGCGGCCTCGTTTTACGGACGGATGGAGGAGCTGGCGAAGAGCGACATCATCTCGAAGCAGCAGTTCGACGATGCCAAAGACAAGCGCGATGCGGCGGCGCAGCGAGCGGAGAGCGCGCGGCAGCGGCTGGCGCTGCTGGAGGCGGGGACGCGCGCGGAGGATTTGAACGCGGCGGAGGCGCGCTACAAGCAGGCGCAGGCGGCGGCGGTACTGGCGAAGAAGGGATTTCGGCGAGAGGACATTGAGGCGGCGCGCGGGCGGCTGGCGCAGGCACAGGGGCACGTGGCGGAGCTGGATGCGCGCTTGCGCGAGGCGGAGCTGACGGCTCCGGCAGATGCAGTGGTGGAGGTGGTGAGCGTGCGTCCGGGGGATCTGATTGCGGCGGGGCGGATTGTGATGACGATGCTGGAGACGTCACAGCTATGGGTAAAGGTGTACGTGCCGGAGACGGATCTGGCGCATGTGCGGGTGGGTCAGCGGGCGACGGTGAAGGTGGATGGTTTCGGGCAGACGTTTGACGGGCATGTGGGGATGATTGCGAGCGAGGCGGAATTCTTGCCGCGCAATGTGCAGACCAAAAGCGATCGCGAGCACGAAGTATTTGGCGTGAAGGTGTACGTCGATGACGCGCAGCGGGTGCTGAAGTCGGGGATGTCGGCGACAAGTGAGGCTCGAATGACGGCGATTATCGAGGCCGATCATCTGACGATTCGGTTCGGGCAGGTCACGGCGGTGAACGATGTGAGCCTGGCGGTGGACAAGGGGGAGATCTTCGGTTTTCTGGGGCCGAATGGGTCGGGGAAGACGACGCTGATCAAGGCGCTGTGCGGCTTGCTGGCGCCGAGCGAGGGGACGGGGCGGATTCTGGGCATGGATATCCGGAAGGATGCGGCGGAAATTCGTCGCCATGTCGGTTACATGTCGCAGAAGTTCGGGCTGTATGAGGATCTGACGGTGGCGGAGAACATTGCGTTCTATGCGGGCGTGTATGGGCTCGATGCAAAACGGGCGGCGGAGCGCACGCACGAGGTGCAGAAGCTGACGGGGATTGAGCCGTATATGAAGCGGCGGGCGGGGCAGTTGTCCGGCGGGTGGAAACAGCGGCTGGCGCTGGCGTGCGCGATTATTCATTCGCCGGAGGTGGTGTTTCTGGATGAGCCGACGGCGGGGATCGATCCGGTGGCGCGGCGGGCGCTGTGGGATTTGCTGTTTCAGCTGTCGGGGAAGGGTGTGACGTTTTTCGTGACGACGCACTATATGGATGAGGCGGAGCGGTGCGGGCGGGTGGGCTACATCTATTTGTCGAAGCTGATTGCGATTGGAACGGTGGCGGAGCTGCAGCGGCTGCCGGAGGCAAATCCGGCGGGAACGACGCGGGTGGAGATCGAGACAGCGAATGCGGCGGCGACGCTGGACCGCGTGCGCGGAATGAAGGGCGTGCGCGAGGCGACGATCTTCGGGCGGTCGATTCATGCGCTGGCGGAGACGGATCGGCTGGAGAGAATTGCGGGCGGAGCTGCCGCAGGCGCGCGTGGAGGCGATTGAGCCGTCGCTCGAGGATGTATTTGTAACACTGACGTATCAAATTATGGAGGCGGCGCGATGAAGGCGCTGTTTCGCGGGCTGGTGCCGGTGTGCCGGAAGGAATTTCTGCACATTGTGCGCGATCCGGGGACGCTGGTGTTCGCGCTGGCGCTGCCGATGCTGCAGTTGTTCCTATTTGGCTTCGCCGTTGATACAAATATCCGGCAGGTGGCGACGGTGGTGCTGGACGAGAGCCAGACGCAGGAGAGCCGGCGGCTGCTGGAGAGCTTTGCGGGGTCGGATGTGTTCGCGCTGCGGAGCTATGTGACGTCGCCGGATGCGATGTACGAGGCAATTCGGTCGGGAAAGGCGCGGGCGGGGATTCGGATTCCGTACGACTACGCGCGGCGGCTGCAGGATGGCACGGGCGCGACGGTGCTGGTGCTGGTGGACGGGTCGGATTCGACGGTGGCGGCGCAGGCGATCAGCACATCGACCGGCGTGGCGCTGCAGCAGTCGCTGCTGCGGGTGATGCCGGATGGGACGATGCCGGTGGAGGTGCGGCCGTCGGTGCTGTACAACCCGGCGACGCGGTCGGCGAATTTCTTTGTGCCGGGGCTGGTGGCGATTCTGCTGCAGGTGATGACGATTCTGCTCATCGCGCTGAGCCTGGTGCGGGAGCGCGAGCGCGGGACGCTGGAGCAGCTGACGATGACGCCGGTGGCGCCGCTGGGGCTGATGGTGGGGAAGATGATTCCCTATGGGGTGCTGGCGTTTGGAGAGTTGTGCGCGATTCTGGCAGTGATGCGGCTGGTGTTTCTGGTGCCGGTGCATGGCAGCGTGTTGCTGTTGCTGGCGCTGTCGTTGCCGTTCTTGCTGACGGTGCTGGGACTGGGGCTGATGATTTCGGCGAAAGCGAAGACGCAGGCAGAGGCGTTTCAGTTATCGATGGGGACGATTCTGCCGTCGGTGTTTTTGTCGGGCTACATTTTTCTGATCGAGAATATGCCGCTGCCGTTTCAGTGGATCAGCCATGTGATTCCGGCGACGTACTATATCCGGATTCTGCGCGGGATCGTTCTTCGCGGTGCGGGGATGGGCGATCTGTGGCGCGAGGCGCTGATCCTGACCGCGATGGGATGTGCGGCAATTCTGCTGGCGGCGCGGATGTTTGTTCAAAGCAGGGAGTAGGGAGTAGGAAGCCGGTAGCCGGGAGCCAGTAGCCCGCTCATTCGTTGCGTAAGGCTTTTGCAGGATCGATGGTGGCGGCGCGGCGGGCGGGAATGAGTCCCGCGACCGATGCAGCGAGAGTGAGGGTTGCGACGGCGATGAGGAGGATGACGGGGTTGACGTGTTTGATCTCGTAGAGCTGGGCCTCGATGAGATGGACGCAGAAATACGCGGCTGGAATGCCGATGGCGAGACCGAGAGCAGTCTGAATCATGGCTCCGCGCAGGACCATGCCAACGACGCGGAGCCGCGCGGCGCCAAGGGCCATGCGAATGCCGATCTCGCTGGTCTGGCGAGCGACAGTATACGCAGTGACGCCGTAGAGGCCGATGGTGGCCAGCAACAGCGCCAGCGCGCCGAAGAGGGTGGTGAGGCGAGCGACGAGGCGATCTTCCGTGAAGCGGTCGGCGATTTGCCGATCGAAGGTCTGGAATTTCACAACGGCAAGATTGGGATTGATGCTGGCCAGCGTCTGGCGGGCGATGGACTCCATGTCGGGCATGGGGTGCGCGGTCTGGATGACGAGGGCGCCGGCGAAGAGCGAGGTGTCGGTCTCAATAGGGCCTTTGTTGCTGGGTGCGCGCCGGAGCATGGGGAGGAAGAACATGCGGTGGTCCTTCCATTGGGCTTCGGTATAGGCAGTGTCGTCGACGACGCCGACGATCTGGTAGTCGTCGGGATGTTTTGAGCTGCCGAAGTGCTGGCCGATGGGGCTGACGCCTTTGGGGAAGAAATCTTTGACGAAGGTTTCGTTGACGAGGGCGACGGAGGGCGCGGTGGCGGTGTCGTTTCTGGTGAAGACGCGGCCAAGAAGCAGGCGCGTGCCGACCGAGTCGAAATACTCAGCCGAGGCGCGAATGTAGGAAGCGCCGTGTCCGGGATCGGTCTGACCCTGGATGTGGACGCCGGTGCTCCAGTTGTCGTCCTCCATGGGCGTGTAGGTGGAGAAGCCGACGTGAACGACGCCGGGGATAGCATGGAAGCGATCTTCAAAGGCCTGGTAGAGGGGCGCAAGCTGCGAGGGCTGATAGCCGGCGGCCTGGGGGTTGATGTGCAGGATGTAGCGGTTGCGCGCGTCGAGCTTGAGGTCGATGGTCTGGAGTTTGTTGAGGCTCTGCGCGAAGAGGCCGGCTCCGATGAGAAGGACGAGGGAGAGCGCGGTCTGGAGGACGACGAGCGAGCGCTGCAGGAGAGAGGCTTTGGTGGAGGTGGTCCGCGAGCCGGTGCGGAGGGCATCGGCGGGCTGGGAGCGGGCAGCGATCCAGGCGGGCGCGACGCCGAACAGAATGCCGGTGACGAGGCAAAGGGCGCAGGCAAAGAGCAGGACCGGCAGGGAGGGGCTGGCGTCGATGGGGACGTTCTGGTCGCCTGGGAAAGCCATAGCAACGAGCGCGCGCGCGCCGAGATACGCGACCACGAGACCGGCGATGCCGCTGAGTGCCGCAAGGACGATGCTTTCGGTCAGCAGCTGACGAACGATGCGCGAGCGAGCTGCGCCGAGCGCGGTGCGAAGGGACATTTCCGCTTTGCGGCCCATGCCGCGAACGAGGAGGAGGTTGGCGATATTAGCGCAGGCGATGAGGAGGACGAGGGCGGAGATCCACATCAAGAGGTGAAGGTTGGATTTGTACTGATCCTGAAGATTCTGGATGCCGGCGCCGGCAGGCGTGAGCACGATGTGGGCGCGGGCAAGCGCCACTTTGCCTTTGTCGCCCGCGTAACCAGGATCGGAGGCGACGATCTGGCGAAAGAGGCCGCTGATTTTAGCCTGGAGCGGACCGGGCGCGACGCCGGGCTTGAGACGGCCGATCATATAGATCCACTGCGTGTTGGGATCGGAGACGTAATCGACGCCAAGCAGGACGGGCATCGACTGAATGGGCAGATAGTAGTCCGGAGGCGTGGAGCTGAGGCGATCGCCATAGAAGCCCTCCGGAGCGATGCCGGCGATGAGGACCGGTTTGGTGTTGATCCAGAACGTGCTGCCAATGACGGAGGGGTCATCGGCATAGTTGTCGTGCCAGTTCTCGTAGCTCATCACAGCAACAAAGGGAGCGCCCGTGGTGTCGTCGGAGTCGGTGAAGAGGCGGCCGGAAGCGGGACGAAGGCCGAAGGTGCGGAAGTAATTGCCGGAGACGAATTCGCCCATGACGGAGCGGGCGGCGTCGCGCGTGCCGTCGCGACGAGCGGTGACGGGGCGGTAACCGAAGCCGGATTCCATGGCGGCGAGGTCCTGGAACTCGGGGAGGTTTTTGCGGAGCTGCTGCCAGGAGTTGGTGGAGAAGAGGGAATAAGAGCCGGTGTCGGGATAGCCGCCGCCGTTGACGCAGCAGTCGTCAGTATTGCCGAGGCGCACGAGAGAGGCGGGGTCGGCGACGGGGAGGTGGCGCATGAGAACGGCGTTGACGAGGGTGAAGATGGCGGCGTTGGCGCCGATGCCGAGGGCAAGCGTGAGGATGGCAGTGGTGGTGAAACCGGGGGTCTTTTTCAGCTGTCGCAGCGCGTAGCGAATGTCCTGGACCAGGGCGGTGACCATGGGCTCTCCTCGACGCAAGTTGGCAAAGCGGGCGGGGGACGAAACAGGAATAAGAGGCAAGCGGAGGTCCATGTGACAGCCACGGCAAGGTGCTGAATCTTCAGGGCAGGATTTTAGGCGGAGGGATGGAAAGTGTTCGACGGCGGAGAAGGGTGTCCGAAAGGGGACAGTGTGAGAACGGGGAATAGGGAATAGAGTGAGCGGACAGGCTATAGCGAAAACTACATAGGAACCCTTGCGCGGGCTGCGGTGTCCAATACGGCATGGAAGCGGCTGCCGCCTGGAGAGACTGCGGCGTGACGGCGAGGTGAGATGGCGAAAGTTCGAGAATCCAGCGAAGGCCTGGGCGGTGTACCTGAGCGGGCTGCTGGCGGCGATCGCGATGGCGGTGTGGATGCGGCCTCCAGGCGGGACGCACTCGTTGGGCCGAGCGGTTGCGAGCGCAGCGGTATGGATGGCTGCGACGGTTTTGTCAGGTGCTGTGGGCCTGGGTGTTGGCGAGAGCTTTATCGAGGGACGGCCGGCGTTTCCGCGACTGGGCTTCGTGCTGGGGCGCGGCGGCGACGTGGGCGCTGCTTCCGCCGATGTTGCTGTTCTTCGTGCACGGATCCGGATGGACAGCGGCATTCAGCGCGGTTGCGGGCGCGGCGATGGCGGCGTGCCTGTGGATGAGGACGCCGAGGGTTGAGCTGGCGGACGAATGGGAACTGTGGCCGGAGGGTCCGCGGTTTGCCGATCTTCCTGGCGCCGGATTCCGGACGACCGCGGGCCTTTGCCATTGCTGTTTGCGTGGAGCTGGCGGTGGTGCTGGCGAATCGCGGGGAGGTGTTTTGGGCGACGGTTCTGGCGGGTGTTGCGGCATTTCTGCTGGTGTGGAAACGGCTGGCGTCGCTGAACGCGAAGGCACGCGAAGGGGCGGCGAGGCCGGCGCTGCGGGCGAGCGCCGCGGTGCTGATGGCGATGCTGATCGTGATCCCGCTGCTGCTGGCGCGTTTTGCGCGGATGAACGGCGGCGTGGAGACGACGGCGCAGGCGGCTACGCGGGCGGACGCGGCCAGGGGCGATCCGGCGGATCCGTACCGGGGGATCGTTCTGTTCACGGTGAAGGACAAGAGCAAGGAGCTTCCGCCGGTTCCGATCGAGCGCGATTTGCTGCGGACGGGAATGAAGAAGCCGCTGGTGATCCGGTTCGACGGCTCGTACTGGTATTTTCAGGCGCCGGAGCACGGGCCTGGAATTCATCCCCATCTGGCGCATGGCGATCCGGTCGCCGCAAATATCTACTCAACCGGGTGGGTGCCGTTGGCCATGGAGGCGCATCAGACACTGACGCAGCCGGTGGATCTGCGGTCGGTTGGCGCGATGCAGGTGACGGTGCGGAACGGGGACAATCGTCGAGGGCGGGTCGATATGGGCGTGTTGCTGACGGATTCGAGCGCGCCGGGGAAGCCGTCGATGTATCTGGGGACGGAGCCGATTGTGTCGACCGAGCCGGACCGATTCGCGTTCAAGGCGCGTCCGGTGGGCGATGAGGTCAGGTTCGCGATTCCGGAGCGGCGGGGGATTCGGAAGTTCGATGAGATCACGGTGCTGTTCTTTCCGGATGCGGAGCGCGTGACGCTGGGGGCGAGGGTGGGGGTCGAGCAGTTTGAGCTGGTGCCGCGGTAGTACAGGGCACAGAGCACAGAGCACAAAGCGACATTCTTGGTTCGGGCTTGCGGTGGGTGAATCCAATCGGTGAGAGGGAATCATGCACGCGATTCGGAAGGAAGACCTGCCGTTTGTGGGGAGTTCGTTTCAGTTTGCCGGAGCGGATCAGGGGAATGTCGGGGTGTCGTTTTTTCTGGTGGAGGCGAAGCCGGGGCGTGGTGCGCCGCTGCATCGGCACAAGTACGACGAGGTGCTGATGACGCTGGAGGGACGGGGGCGCGTGGTGGTCGGCGATGAGACGCGGGAGACGGCGGCTGGGGAGATCGTGGTGGTTAAGGCGGGGACGCCGCACGGGTTTGTCAATATTGGAGAAGGCGTGCTGCGGCAGGTGGATATTCACGTGAGCCCGGGGTTCGAGCAGGAGAATCTGGCGCCGACGGAGGTATCGTGAAGGGCGGGGTTGCCGGTGTAAGGCGGCATCCCCCAACAGTCTGTCACTCCGACAACTGAGCCATTTGAGGCATTTCTCGTTTTGCGGCGGCTTAGCTCAGGAGCCGAGTAATGGGCCCGTGAGATAGGGCTCGCTCGGTTTTTCAAAATGGGTCGGGACGGTACTTTGAGGACCGGTGAGTCGAGTCAAATGGATTGATTCCTGGACCGCAGAAGAGTGGACTTCTTGCTGTGGGGTGAACCTGGCCGTTTCAGCGGGGTCGAGTGTCGGGTCCAGGCTGAACATCTGAGGCCACACCTGAATTCCGCGCGATGAAGGCCGGAGGCTCAGCGGCCAGCTGGTTTGCGAACCGGATGCAGGCGCTTTGTGGTTCTTGTCCTTGTCCTTGTGGCCGAAGTCGAGGCCGATGTCGGGGTGGGAGGTGGTGCCGCCGACTTTGATGGGGACCTGGGTGCCGGCTCCGTTTTTCGCGAAGAAGGGGTCGACGGGTTTCAGCAGCCAGGATTTCCAGCCGGTGACCATCTGGGAGATGTGGGCATCGAGGCGGGCCAGGCCGCTGAAGTCGAGGGACTGGTCGTGGAGGTTGTAGACGCCGTGCATGGCGATATCAGCGCCGGGGACGCGGTAGTTGAGGGCGGGGAGGGTGATTTTGCCGTCGGCGAAGGTGAAGTTGCCGCGCATTTCGGAAGCGATGTCGGCGGTGGCCGCCTGGTTCTGATTCTGACTCTGGCTGGAAGAGCCGTTGCCGGATGATGAGCCGTTTGCCGATGCGTTGTTTTGTTTTTCGTCCTTCATGGCCTGGCCTTCTTCGTCGGCTTGCTTCGGCTTTGCCCTGGCCGCGGAGGCTGAGCTCGTCGACTTTGCTCTGGATCTTGTCGGTGGTGAAGTGGACGCCGGTGAGGGTGAAGGTGCCCTGGAGGCGGAGCTTGTCGAGGACGGCGGTGGGGCCGGGGGGCAAATCGAATTGGGTGTGGAGCTGGAGCTGGCCGGTCATGATGGGCGCCTGATCTTTGACGGCGAGCAAGAGCATGTCGTCGATGTGGCCGGGGTCGACGGTGACGTCGAGGCGGATGTCGCGGCCCTGGACGCCGGGAACGCGGACGACCTGGCCTTGGGCAACGATGTGGCTGTGGAGGAGCCAGGCATCGACGGGCTGGAGGTAGGTGTCGCCATTGGTGCCATCAACGATGGCGTGAAACGTGGTGTTGAGGGGGACGGGACGGTTGGCGATGTCGAGGGAGAAGTTGGGGGTAGTGGTTTTGCCGTCGACTACGATGTGGTCGAGCTGGCCCTGGTAGGAGCCGGTGGAGGCGAGCATGCCGCCGATGCCTTTGATGGTGTTGAGGTCGGCGTGGCTGAAGGAGTAAGTGCCGTCGACCGGAGTATCGCCGGGGCTCTCGGCATTGAAGGGGCCGAAGTCGCCGGTGGAGTCGATGTTGCCGATGGGTTTGGGATTGATGAGGGTGGCGTGAAAGGCCATGGGGCGGCCGGCGCCCACGGACTGGAGCCTGAGCTTGTTAATGACGAAGTCGAGGGGCACTTTGCCGGGCTTGCCGTTTTCGATCACGAGATCGGCCTTGTCGACGTCGATGACGCGGACGAGAATGTCGATTTTGCCATGCCGTGGCCGCCGACGTGGGGCATGTTGGCGCGCTGGTCTTTGGGCGGGAGGTGAATGCTGAGGCCGCTGACCTGGACGTGGTTGACGACGATGGGGGAGTGAAGGAGCTGGCGCCAGTCGTAGATGCGGAAACCGAAATGATCGACGGCGATCATCGGCTCCTTGCCGTCGAGATGGTTGGGAAAGAGCTTGAGTCCGTCGCCGGAGACCTGGAAGCCGCCGGTAAAGACAGCGTGGAACTGGGCGAGCTCGACGCGGCTGTCGAAACGGGTGCTGAGGGTTTCGATGACTTTCGCTTTAAGGATGGGTTCGGCGCGATGGAGGAAGATGTTGCCGGCAATGAGGGCCGCGATGGCGAGGATCGCGAGAACGGAGCCGAGCCAGAGGAGGGCGACGACGAGACGGTGGGCGCAGGCTCCAGCTTGACGTCTCGAGCGCCCTCCCAGCAATGAGCGCACGTATTCTCATCGTCGTGAACCGCGCACTCAGCCCCTTGCAAAACTCGCCGGGCCAAGATGCCTGAGACCACCACCGTCCTCGACTTGAGCGGCGCAGAGAGAGCTGTGCACCGAGCCGGGAGCACTCGACAGGGTGCGGCGTGCATACGCGCGGCTCGAGCCTGGCGGTCGTCTTGAGGTCCGTTCGCCGATTGCGGAGCACGCGTTCGCAGTGCGTGCGTGGAGCCGCAAGAACGGTGTCAACGTGATCGTCGACGAGCCTGCCGACGGATTCCGCCGTCTCGTCCTTGAAGCGCCCGCGGCCCGCGGGGTACGCGTTGGCGGTTCCCTGAAGGATTCCTCCTCGGATGCGCGACCGCTGCGCATCAGGTGGAGGGTGGCATTGACAACGACTGGTCGAGGTGGGTATCCGACCATCCGGAGGCAATCGCCGGCGGAGGTGACGCGGTGATTGCCATCGATCAATTCCATCGCTATCGCGAGGATCTCGAACAGCTCGGTTCGATGCATCACACCGCGCATCGCTTCTCGATTGAGTGGTCGCGCGTCGAGCCTGAGCCGGGGAAATTCGACACGGACGCGCTGGCGCACTATGCGGACCTCATCCGCACCTGCCGCCGGAACGGCATGGAGCCGGTGGTCACGCTGCACCACTTCACGCTCCCGGTGTGGCTTGCGAAGTCGGGGGGCTTCGCAGCTCCTGAAGCTCCAATGCGTTTTGCACGGTATGCCGCTGTACGCCGAGGCGCTCGGGGACATGGTCACGTGGTGGGTGACCATCAACGAACCGACCGTGGTTGCGGTGCTCGGCCATCTCGAAGGGGTGTGGCCGCCGGGGGAGCGTTCATTGCGCAGCACGCTCATCTCCCTCCGTGGCCTGCTGCGCCCGGTGTCGGGCAATTGGCGATCCCCTGTACTTCGTTCAGC
>CAVPCB010000054.1:0-130382 GCA_963702285.1 uncultured Acidobacteriaceae bacterium
GGCGCAGGTCGCGCAGGATCCCACTGCCGCCACGAATCCTGCAGCGGTCACGCCGATTCTCACCGCTTCGGCCTCCGCCCACACAGCGGCCAGCCAAACTTCTCAGGCCTTCGACCTCGATCCTCAGGCGCACGTCGACCAAACCGTGCTTGCGCTGCTGCAGGCGCCCATCAATTCGGTGGACGAAGTGGTTCGCGGGCGCGGACCGCAGCAGGCAAACGCGGCGGGCGCCGGATTCTGCTCGGCCTTCGCCTCCCTAACGACAAAGTTCCCCTTCAATCCCAACGCCAGCATCGACGCCACCCCCGCCGATCTCTCCGGCATCCTGCAGCCAGGCAGCGGCGCCTTGTGGCAGTTCTACGACACGACCCTCAAGTCCCTCATGATCCAGGAGGGCACAACCTACGTCGCGGCGCCCAACAGCCCGATGCGGCTCAATCCCGACTTCCTGCGCTTCTTCAATCATGTCGCCGGCCTCTCCGCGCTGCTCTATCCGCCAACGCCTGGCGGCATGGCATTCACCGCGCACATCCTGCCTTCAAGAGGATCCAGGGCGTCACGCTGCAAATCGACAACCAGCGCATTTCCGGTTCCGACGTTTCGCACCAGTTCACCTGGTCGCCGCAGAGCAGCCAGCAGGCCCAACTCATCGCCTCATATGCCACCGGCACGCTGCCACTGCTGCAATTTTCAGGACCATGGGCGCTGCTCCATCTCATCGACAAGGGCCACGTTGAGCAGCCGGGCAATCCCGTCCGCCTGGCCTATCCGCTCGAGGTCTCGAACACGCCCATTGTGGTCAACGGAACTCCGCTCGTCGTTCATCTGGAGTTCTCAGGAGAGAACGCGAATTATCTGATGCCCGGCGGGCTCAGCGGCATGCGCTGCGTTTCCGTCGTCGCTCACTGAGCCGGGGCTGTTTCCGCATCGCCTTCCACCGCCTGCAGCAGCAGGCAGGTCACGTTATCGATGGCACCCTGCGACTTTGCGCACTCGATGAGCGCGTGGCAGGCCTGCTCAAGGGTCGCGCTGTTCAGCACCATCCCTCCAATCGCCTGCGCATCCGCGTAACGCGACAGCCCGTCCGTTGCCAGCAGAAGAATATCTCCCGGCTCCAGGGGCGCGGTAAAGATGTCAGGCTCCACCGCCTCCGTCTGCCCGATCGCCCGCGTCAGCAGCGACTGCAGCGGCGACGCGCTCGCCTGCTCGATGCTCATGGCTCCGCTGCGCACCTGCTCGGCGACGAACGAGTGATCCTGGGTGATCTGCACGCAGCCGCCGTTGCGCAGAAAATAAGCCCGGCTATCTCCCACATTGGCCACGAATACTTTTTCTCCATCGACACAGGCGGCAACCAGCGTAGTGCCCATTCCCTTTAATTCGGGGCTGCGTTCAGCGAGAGCGAACACGCTGCGATTCGCCTGCGCAATGGCGTCATACAAGCGCTCCTCGACCGGCACGCCGGCGTCAAGAGCGGTGAAGCAGCGCTGCATCTCCTGGACCGCGGTTCCGCTCGCGAGCTCTCCCGCCGCCATGCCTCCCATTCCGTCGCACACCACAAACAGCTGCGCTGCCGGATCGCAGGCGAAACTGTCTTCGTTGTTGGTGCGCTGGCAGCCGACGTCGCTGATGCCGAACGCGTGGAGTTTGAGGGCGTTCCGTACGGCCATTTTTTTAGCTCTCGCAGGGTCCCGTGATTCGTTCCGTGATTCTAAGCGATCAGCATCGCGCGGGGGGGAGACGCCCGGCGCCTCGTGAAAATGTGCGTCCAGCGTGCCAGAAGCCATTGCGCATGTAAAGAATAACCCCGATTGAAGCGCCCCCCGCCAGCACCTCTCTCGCCGCCCGCAAGATTTCTTCCTGAACGCCGCAGTGAATGCAGTAAACTCGTGGCGCTCCCCAGCTGTTTGTCCCCTACCTGGCATTTCCTTCCCACGAGGTTTGCTTATGGCGTTAGTACAGGGTCAGCGCATCGGCGATTACGAAGTTCTGGACCTGCTCGGAAGTGGCGGTATGGGGCGCGTCTATCGCGTCCGCAACGTCATCTCCGACCGCGTGGAAGCGATGAAAATCCTGCTGCCCGATTATGGGTCCGAGCCGGAACTGGCCGCGCGTTTCACGGCGGAAATCCGCACCCTGGCGACTCTCGAACATCCCAACATAGCGCAGCTGCGCACCGCTCTCCAGTTCGAGAACCAGCTGGTCATGGTGATGGAGTTCGTGGAGGGCGCCACCCTCGAACAGATCGCCAATCAGTCGCGTATTCCCCTCAATCTGGTTCTGGAATATTCGATGCAGGTGCTCTCCGCGCTGAGCTACGCGCACGGCCGCGGCATCACGCATCGTGACATCAAGCCCTCGAACATCATGATTACGTCGCATGGCCTGGCCAAGCTGATGGACTTCGGCATTGCCAAATCCGGGGGCGATCTCCAGCTCACCCGCCCCGGCACCACCATGGGCTCGGTCTATTACATATCGCCAGAACAGGTGCGCGGCGGCACGGTCGATGCGCGTTCCGACCTGTACTCCTTCGGCGTGACGCTCTACGAGCTCGTGACCGGCAACCGTCCCTTCCAGGCCGATACTTCGTTCACCGTGCTCAACGCGCAGCTGAACGAAACGCCGAAGCCGCCCATCGAAGTCAACCCTTCGCTGCCACCTGCGCTTAACAGCATCATTCTCTGCGCTATGTCGAAGGAGCCCACCGACCGCTTCCAGTCTGCTGACGCCTTCCGCAACGCGATCAAGGCCACTCAGGACGCTCTGCAGTTTCCCACGACCGCCTCGCCGCAGCCTGGCTTCCAGGCCGCTCCGCAGGCGGCGTATCAGGCTCCGCCGCAATCGCCGGCTGGATTTAAGCCGGTCATCGTACCGCCCGCACCGCAGCCCGCATCGAAAAACCGGCGCACGCTCTGGATGGCTCTGGGAGCATTGGCCGCGCTCATCGCCATCGCCGCCGCGGCTACGCTGCTGCCGCGCATGCTCGCGACGCATGCCGGCCAGCGCGCGCAATCCGCATCTGCCACCAGCCCTGATGCGCAGCCCCAACAGCAGTCCACCGCAACGCCCGCCTCGACACCAACACCGGAGACTGCGACGCCGGTGCCGGCTCCGCAGGACGCTACTCCTGCTCCTCCACCCGATGCCACCCCGCCGGCCACTTCGAGCCCAGCGGCCTCGCCTTCGCCGGAAGCTGTAACGCCGCCGGCTGAAAGTCACGCCTCCGCCCCGCACCGGGCGGCCACGTCAACACACCAGCGGGAACCCCACACTCCGGCGGGTTCCGCATCCGTGCCGGACAATAGTCCGGCCTCGGCGGGTTCGTCACCAGCGAGTCCGGCTCCTTCTGCCGCAGAATTTCGCACCGCGCGCGACCGCTACGCCAACCTGGGCGCGCGTGCCGACGCAGCCAGGAGCGGCATCCAGTCGATCCGCTCCCAGCAGCAGGCACAGGGCTTCGATCTTCGCGGCGACATCCTCGCCGCACTCAGCCGGCTCAATAACGATTTGAATGAATCGAACATCGCCCTCACGCAGAACGATGTTGAGACGGCCAACGAGTACATGGATCGCGCCGACAAGGAACTTTCCATCATCGAGAAGTTCTTAGGCAGATAAGTCTGGCCCGATCTGCGTGGATTATCAGCCGGCGATCAGGGTTCTTCTTTCGGGGGCGTCCCCATCGCTTCCTCGAGGAATCGCTTCAGCACTTCTTCCCCGGTGCCAGCTACGGACTCTCCCGGCCGGAATCCACTCTTGCCCCACGCCGGCAGGAACACCAGAGGGATCCACCCGCGTGGATCCTGCTCGATCTGCCGCCCCAGGTTATAGAGCGTGCGCGACAGCTTCAGCGGAAACTGCACTCCGGCCACCGCGTGCGCGGACGGATCCTGACACAAGGCGGGCGGCGACGTGACCAGATACTCTCTGCAGCTGAGCGGACGGATGGGATGGATTCCGCAGCTCTCGTTTTCGAGAAACGGGCACGGCACACCGGCGTGAAAATAATCGATGGCCAGCTGCGTCACCGGTTCTCCGCCGGCGATCCAGTCGTCGCTCAGGATCTTATCGACGACTCCTGCCTCCCGCAGCGCCAGCAGCGCGCGATGAAACCTCTCCTGCAGCGCGGCCTGCTGCTCTTCCGGCAGCGTTCGCATCCAGTCGGTCAGCGCTTCGGCTTCGAACAGGCTGACCGGCACCAGCTGCCGGCAACACGCGCCGCATTTTGGCCCGCAGGAAATCGGCGTCCCCGCCGCTGCGGCTTCCTCCGCCACGCGCGCTCCAATGGCGCCTTCCAGATTGCGAATGATGGGCAGCAACTCGGTGAGGGTAGTCGTGCCCTGCGGCACAATTGCCTCGGCGTGCAGCACGCCGTTACCCACGGGAATCGAAAAGGTAGCCTTTACGCCGCTCACGCAAATATTGTCTCAGGAGAATCCGGCAGCTTCCTTGGCCCACGCGGCGGAATTCAGGGCTCCGCATCCCGTACAATTCTCCCCATCCTTTTCTGCCGGATGTGAGCGTGTCATCAGCTTCCACGACCGACCCCGGAGCCACCTCCATCGGATGGCGCGTGGCGAACGTCCTCGCCATCGCATCCCCCTACCTCGTTGCCGCAGTTCTCTTTTTGGTTCTGTACCTAAACCGCGCGCCAGCGCCGCGGTCCCTCGAGGCTGCCACGCCGACTGTGCCTGCGCCCTCCGCCAGTGGCGCCTCCGTCCCGGTTGAAGCCGAAAGTGCCAGCGTCCCAACTCCTGTTGCGGAGCATCCGCAGCCCGCACCTCAGCCGCCTCCTGTAACGCGCGCGAAACACGAGACCCCACCCGTGCCCGCCCATCCGGATGCCGGCACGCATCTGCCGTCCCACGAGGCAGCCTCCGGTCAGCCGGTGCAAGTGGATCCCGCGGTCGCGGCCACCATGAAGCTCTCCGGTCTACCACCGGCATACCCCGCGATCGCCCGCGCCGCCGGGAGCGAAGGCACAGTAGTCGTCGCCCTCACGATCGCTCCCAGCGGCTCGGTCCTCGATGCTCGTGCCGTGAGCGGACCGCCGCTGCTTCAGGCCGGCACCCTCTTCGCTGTGCGCTCGTGGCGCTATCGCCCGTGGCTGGTCTACGGCAAGGCTGTCCCGTTCGAAACCCAGGTCAGCATTCACTTCACGATCAATTCTGCCTCGTCGCGTTAGCAGCGGCCTGGTTTTAGGGAGCAATCCTAATCAGTTTGTGATCCGGCGAACGGCCACCAGCGAGGTTGTCCCGGGCACCGCGTTTTCGACTGTGGTGGTCAGCAGGGCCTGGAAGTAAGAAGGCACCGTCTTTTGATCGGGAGAGAGGGCGACGAGAGCTTTGCGCAGCACCGCCATGCGTTCCGGATCCGTCAGATATTCGAGGGCGGCCTGGGAGCCCTGCGTATAGATGCCATAGATCAGGAGGACGCGGTTCTCTCTCTCCTGATTGGGAAGCATCAGCACCAGCGCGTAATCGCGCGTGAGCTGATTGGAAACCGGATCGAATTCGGGCTTGTACTCGGGCTTCTCGCCGGCCTGCGGATTCCGGTTGAGAATGACTCCGCTCTGCAGGTGAAACCCCTGGGTTTCGAGGAAGACTCGACCGCTCCAGGCCTGGCTGCCGCCCAGCAGGATGGCATTGCCATTGCGGATTTCCTCGAAGTTGACCAGCCGTGACGGCTGGACCCTGCACGCATCATCGACGCGGAAGAATATCTCGCAAAGGCGGACCAAACCCAGCGTCTCGCCAACCGCGGTGAAGTCGGTTGTGGAGGGGACGAAGATGAATCGGCGCAACTCGCGGAAGTGAATGGTGTCGCGAAACTCAGGGAGGTCGGCCTTGGGAATCTCATGTCCGCGCGCGATCGTTGCCTCGCTGTCGCCGTTGTGCGCGGCGCGCAGGACAGGATGGTTGGGAATCACGATGAGCGGCGCATGCGCTGGGGGAAGAAACGGTCCCCAGAACCATTGCAGGCCTTCGGCGATGGCCGGCGCGGCGGGTCGCGCTGCCGTTGTCGGCGAAGTCCTGCGGAGAGCCAAGACCAGCCCGATGGCAAGAACCACACAGGCGGCGGCGAGTCCAACGGTTACAGCTGGATGGATCCGGCTCGACGATGGCGGCGGCTCGATTGCGGGCGGTTCGATTTTCGCCGGCTCGGGAGCATCCGGCAGGCTCCGGTTAAATACCGGAACGTAATGTCCGGCGGGCAGGTCGATGCGGAGCGCGCTTTCACCGCCGCTTTCTTCGTAATACTTGCGGAGACAGCGCCGGATTTCATGCGCCTGCACGCGGACGATGGGGTCTTTCTGCGGATTGAACTCCGCTCCCCGCTCGTAGACCTCGACGCCGATCAGATATTCGTTGAGTTTGTCGCCGTTACCGAGAAAGGTCTGCTCGCAGACGAATTCCAGAAACCGAGCGCGCTTGGGAGCGGCTGCAAACTGCCGGCTCTCCAGAACCCGGCGCAGTTCTTCACGCTTCTCAAACTGAGAGACAGAGATGGCCGGACGCGGAACTTCGTGGACGGTGGTCACACCTGGCCTCGCGGACACGAACACCGGACCCCCGCAGGAGGCACATGCATTCGGCCCGAATTCTAGCATCGGGGTTTCGGGAGGGTCAAACCCTGTGCTACCGCACCGATTAACCGTTATCTGGCCCGTTATTTGTCGTTAGCTGGCGGCTCTTCATCTTCTGACTGAGGAGCGTCTCTTGAAGCGGAAACTCCGTTCTATCCGCAAAATACCGGGGCGCGCCGGGCGGCTGCCCTCCTGTCGGGGTGTTTTTCCGTTCCCCGCCCGTCGTCCATGTGCTGCCTCGGTGGCCTGGATCTCTCGCGGAACCCATTCAACCCCAGGATTTCCCCTTTGGACGCCGACTAACCGCCTGCATAACCTCTTTTACCTTGGCGATAGCACGAGCGGGTGCGTACAAGTGAGGCCGGATCGGTGGACCAAATCCTGCCGAAGCCTGTGACCCTGGGGAAAGTGGCTATGCGAGTCGTTAGTACGTTCCTCGCCTTCAGTCTTGTCCTGCTTCTGCCTGGCGCGGACGTGTCTGCCGATGGTCCGGCGCTCCCGGAATCCGGCCTCCGGATGGAGGTCGTTCGGCAATGCGTGCGGCCGGTGCTCACCATTCACTCTCCGGGCGCGGTTGGGAACAAGTACGGGTTTGAAGGGGGCAGGGTGCTGAAGCTGGGGTCGATCTATCACCTGTTTACCTCGGAGATGACGGGGGACCCGCACTGGGTGAAGATGAAGCTGGCCCACTGGACCAGTACGGACCGTATGCACTGGCGACGGGCTGCGACGCTGTTCGAATCGAGCGGCGACTTTACGGGCCGGGACCCACGCGCGGCACTGTGGTCGCCGATGCCGGTTTTCGACCCGGCAGCGAATCGATGGAACCTTTTCTATGTTGCCTATGCCGCCTCGGCGGATACCTCTCGGGAATGGCTGACCAACCATGAGGGCCGCATCTGGCGCGCCGTCTCGGAGCGTGCGGGCATGGGCGGGATCGACGGGCCGTGGAAAGACGCCGGCATCGTTCTGGAACGCAGCAAGGATTCGGACTCCTGGGAAGGGCTCCAGGGCACGGATTCGTTCTTTCCGTATCGCGTGAAGGACAAATGGTATGCGTTCTATGGCAGCGCTCACACCGAGAGTCTGCCCATCTCGCTGTGGCAAGTGGGCCTTGCATCGGCTGCCGGCCTGGGCGGCCCCTGGAGCCGCTGCACGGCGCTGAATCCTCTGCGGGTGGAGGCGCGGTTCATCGAGAATCCCATCGTCACCGAGCTGGCCGATGGTTCATGGATCGCGGTGTACGACAATCATGTGCCGAACGAAATTGGATACACGGTGTCGGCTGACGGAATTCACTGGTCGGCGGGGCGGCATCTGGTCGTCCAGAGCGGGGACCGCGTTTGGGCCACCGAAGTGCGCACGCCGCTCGGTCTGGTCCAGGAAAAGGGAGATACCTTCACGCTGTTTTATACGGCCAACGAGAAGGTCTCCGGTGCGCGGGCCGATGGCTACGGGGTGAATCTGACGCCGGGAGCACTGGGCTGGGCCGAGGTCAGGCTGTACAGCGGTGGCGCCCGCTCGGCAGTTCGCACCAGTCTCGGCGCGAACAGCAGAAATGACACACCTGGGCCAACTGGTGCTAGCAGCGTGACGGATCGCCGCGCTTTGTCGCGCGTCGCGTGGAACGGCGGCGGTATCAGTAAAGTATCGTGTGCAGGATTGTCCGCGACCGCATTGATGGCATGGAAGGGCTGGAGCCACTCGGCGAGAGGATCGGAACCCGGCCTGAAACAAGATTGGGAACAAGCAAACATTTTGGGGGCACGCTTATGCTAAAGAACCTGGATTCAAAGAGTCTTGTGAAGCGAGTGGTCTCGGCGTGGTGGGTGTGCGCCCTCTTGTCTGGATTGGCGCTATGCCTGGCCCCTCAGGGAGCCTGGGGGCAGGCGAATCGCGGATCGATCACTGGAACGGTGCTCGATCCCTCCAACGCCGTGGTTGGCAACGTGACGGTGACGGCGACCAATACCGGGACCGGTGTGCCGGCTACCACGGTCTCCAGCGGCGAGGGGATCTATGTTGTCCCCAACCTGCCTCCCGGCGTGTACACGGTTGAATTCCGCAGGGACGGATTCGAGACGCTGGTGCATCCCGATGTCACGGTGAACTCCACCGAGTCAGTGCGGGTGGACGCCACGCTCCACGTGGGCACCGTCACGGCAACCGTGACCGTGAGCGGCGGAGCTCCGGTGATCGATATGGATTCGGCGGCGGTAGGGACCAACATGAAGGCCACCATCGTGAACGATCTGCCGCTGAGTATCTATGGCGGAGGGCGATTCGTGGAGGACTTCGCCATCGCGATTACGCCGGGCTATTCGCCGATCAGCTCACCCTACGGCGCGGTGGTCAATGGCGGCCAGTGGTTCACCAAGGACTACACCATCGACGGCACGTCGGGAACCAGCAGCGTTCGCGGCGATTCGATGGACGGCGGACCGAGCATGGAAGCCATCGAGGAATTGCAGGCGCAGACCAGCGGCCTCGATGCGGAAAGCAGCATCACGGGCGGCGGCGTGATGTCGTTCAACCTGAAGTCGGGCACGAACAAGTTCCACGGCTCGACCTTTCTGTACGGGCACAACGAGCTGCTCGACGCCAACACCTGGACCAACGATAGTCAGGGAGTGCGCAAGCCCAAGGAGCGAGCCTGGGATACCGGCGCCAGCCTCGGCGGCCCAATCCACAAGGACAAAACATTTTTCTTCGGCACCTTCGAACGCTACCAGTCCATCGATTTCCGGCTGGGCACGGGCGGGGCAACCGTACCGACGGCAGATTTTCTCAAAGGGGACTTCAGCGGCCTGCTGGGCCCGACGCTCTGCAATAACGCCGGCAATGTGGGCGCGTGCAGCGATGTGGGCGGAGCCCCGATCATAGTCACCGACAATGCCGGTAACCAGGTGCAGGCGCGCGAAAACATGATCTACGATCCGGTCACTGGGAATCAGTTCACCGGAAACGTCATTCCGTCGAACCGGATCAGCCCGGTGGCGCAGAAGGTGAACGCCTTCTATGCGAATTACAAGCCGCAGTTCGGCGGCATCGACAGCAATGCCCGGACGCTGCTTTCCAACACGCCGACGCAGACGCCGATCTGGGTGGTGGTGAAGCTCGACCACGTGCTGCGCGATCAGGATCGCCTGTCGGGCTCGTGGATTTACGATCACAAGCCGCGCACCCTCGACGACGGAGGCGGCGTGTGGGAGGAAGGGACCCAGAGCGGCGGGCCGCTCTCCAACGCGCGCCTGCAGATGTACCGGCAGCAGCAATGGAGGCTGAGCGAGCAACACACCTTCACACCGCGGATGCTGAACGTGGCGAATTTCGGTTATAACTTCGACTTCAACGGCAGCGATCCGGCCGATCCGGGAAACTGGAATTCGCAGATTGGCTTTGGTGACACTGGGGCGGTCAATTTCCCGCTGATCTCCTTTGGCGACAGTCCGACCTATGGGCATACGGAGACGTTTCTGGGCAGCACCTGGCAGGGAAATACCAAAGGGGTTTACATCTCCTTCGGCGACACGCTTACATGGACGAAGGGACGGCATAACCTGAGCTTCGGCGGAGAGATCGACGCGCACCAGATCAACAGCCATTCCGGTTCGGGCGCGTACTCCTTCAATTTCAACTACAACACCACCGCCTGCAACAATTCTGCGTTTCAATGTGCGGGTGCGGGCTATGACGGTTTTGGCTTCGCAAGCTATGAGCTGGGGCAGGTCAACAATGCTACCGAGAGCGTGCCCTATAACCTCTATGGACGGCAGAAGTCGCTCGCTTTCTTTGCCCAGGACAACTACAAGGTGACCAAAAGGCTCACCGCAAACCTGGGACTGCGCTGGAACTACAACACGCGGTTTCACGAAAAGAACGGTAACTGGGCAAACTTCGATCCCACCGTCACCAGTCCCATTTATGGGACTCCTGGAGCGCTGGTCTTCGCCAAGGACGGCAGCGACAGCTTCGAGAAGAACGAATACTACCTGAACTTCGGACCCACAATCGGACTGGCGTATCAATTCCGGCCCACGACTGTGGGTCACGCATCCTTCGGCCTCATCTACAACCCCGTCGGCGTGACGTTCTTCTCGGGCGTGCCGGACGGGTTTGCTCCACAACTGGGCTCGAGTGCAGCCAACGGCTTTAGCTGGGACGCGCCAGGAGGGGGCGGACAGTATACCGGCGTCTTTACCAAAGCAACCACGAATACCGATCCCTCCACCATGACCCCGTTCCCCGTTAGTATGGATCCACGCGCGCTGCGGCTGGGCTACAGCGAAGCCTTCAACGTGGGGATCCAGCAACAAATCACTCCCAACACGCGGCTGGAAATCTCCTACGTTGGCAATCGCGGGCACCGCCTCACCGATGCAGCGCTTGCCTGGAACCAGACCAGCACGTCTAACTTCCTGAGCCTGGTTCGGAAGTATCCCGATCTGAACGGGTATAACTACTACGTCTGCAGCGATTCGGATGCGGCTGCGCTCGGGATTCCTTATCCTTTCCCTGGTTTTTGCGGCCCTGCTCTGGCGGCGCTCGCGCCGATCCCCTACATGGCTGCTAACGAAATTAACTACTGGTACTATCCCAACCTGCAGTATGCCGGCTTACCCCTGGGGCAGAGCTTCTATGACTCGTTGGTATTCGACGTAGTGAAGCGTGCTGGCAGGGGCCTGACCATGGACATGAATTACGTCTGGTCGAAGACAGAAGGCGATTCCTTCTCCGCACAACAGGAGGGAAATGGCTTCTACACGCCGATCGAGGACTTCAGTAAGATGTCTCAGGCGGCCCACACCATTACCGGCTATGACCTGACGAACGTGGTGAAGGGCTTCGTGAGCTATCAGCTTCCCTTCGGGCGAGGTCAGCAGTGGCTGGGAAGTACAAGCCACGTCGTGAGTGGGATTGTCGGTGGCTGGACTCTGGCCGGCACCGTGGACTACTACACCGGTCAGCCCTTTGCTGTCGGTGCAGCCAATCCGTACTGGCCACTGTGGGGAAACATTTATCCTATCTTTAATACCGCCGGCGGGAAACACTCCGATCCTCACGCATACGTACCGGTCGCTCCTGGGGGTACGACACCCGCCTCGAACTTCTACATGCCCACGAGTGTGGCCAGCAATCCGGCGCCTGGAGTTTTGCCGCCGCGCGGAGCCACATCGGCACTGCGGTGTCCCGGACAAGCCGACGAGAATGTCACCGCTCTGAAAAACGTTATGTTCGGACCCGAGGGCACTTACCGGCTTTCCTTCCGAACCGACTTCTATAATCTTTTCAATCGCCACTATTACTACATCAACGGCTGTTCCGGAACGCGTGCTGCTGTTGACGCCGGCAACTTCGGCCAGATCTTCGGCGTTCTCGATAGTCCGCGCCAGGGTCAGTTCGCAATCAGGCTGGACTTCTAACAACACCCCAGCCACCCAAATTCTTCCTGTGGGGCGACGGTGCATCGCCGCTCCACGGGTTGAAGGCAACAAATAGATAGAATGGTTCCCCGTTTTCCCAATTCTGCGTTCTTGCTGATGTTTCTTCTGGGCGGCTCCTGGCTGGCTCCGCCGGCCTGGGGCCGCTCTTACTCTGTCGACTGCTCGCAGTCTGTGCCTGGCGACGGCAGCCATGAACATCCGTGGAACCAGCTGACCCCTGTCTCGGCGGAAGTCTTTCGGCCCGGCGATATGGTTGCGTTGCGGCGCGGGACCGTATGTCATGGATCCCTGTCGCTGCACGGTTCCGGCAGCCCCGACGCTCGCATCCGCCTCACAGCATGGGGCGAAGGAGCGCGGCCACACATCGTTGCGGATAAAAACGACACCCAGGCTTTGCTGCTGAAAAATGCCGAATACTGGCAGATCGATTCACTCGATATCGCAGGCGGCAACACTTACGGAGTTCTGGTGACCGGCGATCGGGACCAGGTGCTGAGCCACATTACTCTGCGTAACCTCGTGGTCCACGATGTGCTCGGCGGTGAGCTGCACAACAAGGACAACGGCCTGGTGGTTTTCCTGCGCGAATCGAAACAGCAGCGCTTCGATCATGTGCTGATCGAAAACGTTGTGGCAACGCACACCAATCAGTGGGCCGGCATCATGATGGGCGCCGGTAACTTCTACTCCGACGAAGAGGGCTACAACCGCGATGTGACGATTCGCAACAGCGTGGCTCACGATGTGTACGGCGACGGAATCATTCTGTTTCGCGTGCGCGGCGGCCTGATCGATTCCAGCACCGTTTGGCTGATGGGCCAGCAACCGACGGAGAACGTGGGCACGCCCAACGCCATCTGGACCTGGTCCTGCACGGACTGCACGGTTCGCAACAACGAAAGCTTCCTCACCGAGAGCCCCGGAGTCGACGGCGGCGCTTATGACATTGACTGGGCAACCACGCGGAACACTGTCGAAAACAATTACGCGCACGATACGCAGGGTTATTGTGTGGCGATTTTCGGCGCGGGCTATGTAACGCATGATGCGGTGGTGCGCAATAACGTTTGCGTGGGCAACGGGCTGAGTCCGCGAATGGCGCGGCTGCAGGGTGCGATCTACATCCACACCTGGAACGACGGGAAGATCGACGGCATGATCATCGAGAAAAACCTCATCGACTGGAATCCGCCGGCACCGGCCGCTCCGATTGTCAATGACGAGGGAACGGAACTGGAGGGAACTCCGGTCGCGGTTCGCGACAATACCATTTTCTCCACCAGCCCACTACTGATGCGCAGTGTTGGCGACCGACTTGCGTTCACCAATAACAAATATATGTATTCCGGGCTGGACAAGCCCTCCTGGCTTTGGAACGGCAAGACCTGGGATTCGCTTGCGGCGCTGCAGGCCGCGGGCGCGGAAAAGGGCAGCACGCTCAACCCCAGGCTGGTCGGGTTGGGCGCTGCGCCTGGAGATTCGGACGAAAGTCAACCGCGAATGGAGAGGAACCTGTTCGAGAATCTCATCGGTCTCGACGGCCTTCCACTGCCCACCGAACCCACCGCGCAATATCGCCTGCTTCTCCCTCTCAATCTTCAGCTCGATTCCGATGGGTTGATTACGGCGGATGCCATGGCCCGGCTCAGCGTGCTGCGCACCCTGGTGAGGGAATACAACCCGAGGCAACTGCAGGTTCTGGTATTTGTATCTGTGACCGGCACAAATCCCGCGCTGTCCAATGCGCTCATCGATCTGGAGGCGCCTTCGATCCACTTCGTCCGGACAGGAAAGGATCCGGTTCCGGTGGCTCTCATCGATGCGAATGGACGTATCGTGGAGCAATGGTCCGGCGAATCAGATCATTTCAATGCTGCAACCGTCGGATATGCGGTTCGCCGCCGGCTCGGCGTTCCGATCTACGCTCAGATGGATTCACGTCCCTGAGCATGGACCGAACATTGCAGATTCCTCGTGTCTGGGCCTGCGCGATTCTTGTCTGCCTCTGCCTGGCAGGCCTGGCGCGCGCGAGCGATGACTCGTCGCGTATCTCCGTCAATCCCGTTTTTGAAAACGGGCTGACGGCCTGGCAGATCGAGGGCGATGTTCATCTTGGGGTCGACCCCGCAGATCCGGCAAAGAACGCCGTCACCATCGGGCCGGGCGCGGGCTCGGTATCGCAACACATCGTCGTGGGCGCCGCGAATCATATGATGATCGAGGCGACAGTCCACTCCGTGCCGGCCAGCGCAGCGATACTCACGGTCCGCTGCCTGGACAAAGACGGCCGGGAGCTGATGACGCTTACATCGCCCGCAGACATTAAGCCGGGTAAAGAACCCGATACTCTTGAGGACTATTTTCGCCCGCACCCCCTGACGGCAAGCGTCGAGATCTCCGTCAGTAAAAACGGTGCTGACGGAACCGTGACGATCAGCCGCCTGGAGCTGGACCTCTTCCACGATGACGATTCTGGTCTGCGCAGCACGCAGAACATCGCGGAACTGATGCGACCCTTCTGGAAGGGTTCTCTTGTTTCCAGCGAGGCCGTCCTGCTAACTTCGCGTAGCGGCGAACCTGCGACCGGGACGCTGATGTTTCGTCCGACGCGCATCCTGTCAGTCACCAGCTACGACGGCGCGACCCAGTATCGCGAAGGCGCTGACTACACCGTGCAGGGACGCAGCCTCGCCGCTGCCGCCAATTCCCCGATCAGCCAAATCCGCGAATCCGATTTGCTCAAGGGCGATCTGGCCTGGAATATCATCGGCGGCAAACAGGTGCTGGTGAGCTACGAACATGACGATGCGTGGGCTGGCCCCGTGCAGCCGTATGTTGGCGACCAGTTGCCCAACACCTTGCGAATCCTGCGCGCGCGCGGACCTCTGCGGATTGTTGCCTACGGCGACAGCATCACGTACGGCCTCGGCTCCAGCCACATGCGGAAGATTCGTCCCTACCAGCCGCCGTGGGTTGACCTGTTCGCCGGGGAACTTCGCGCGGTGTGGGGCGATCCCGACATTGCGCTCTACAACGCCTCGCAGAGCGGCGCCGACTCTACGTGGGCGAAAACCGTGGCAGCGCGCATGGTGGCTTCACTCCACCCCGACCTCGTCCTGATTGCCTTCGGCCAAAACGATTTCTGGAGCATCTCTCCGGATACCTTTGCCGAAAACATCTCGGCCGTCATGCGCACGATTCGGGAGACGAACCCACAGGCTGAATTCCTGCTCGTCTCCACCATGCGCTTCGATCCCACCTATACCGTCACGCCCGACTATTGGGAGCGCGTGACCGAATACGACGCCCGTTTGCGCGCCATGGCTGATGCGGGCGTGCAGCTCGTTGATATGACCGCGATCAGCGGCGCCGTCTTCGCCGCCAAGGCGCCTCGCGACTGCCTCAACGACCCGCTCCATCCCAACGACTATTTGTCGCGCTGGTATGCACAGAGCCTGGTTGCCGCTCTCTCGCCCAACGCCAGCGAGCCGGCAGCGCCGACGTTCATAAATAAAAAGGGTGTGGGCGACGACGATCCGGATGCGCCTCAGGCAATCGACGCAACCGGTTCGCACTGGTACTACAACTGGAAGCCGCAACCGTCACCCGGTTCGATCCACGCGGAGTTCGTCCCCATGCTGTGGGGCGCGGGCAGCGTCGATATCGATCTGCGGGCCGCCTTGCAATCTGGCGGCAAAGAGCTTCTTGCGTTCAACGAGCCCGATTCGTCCAGCGAAGGGAATGTCACCGTCGAACAGGCTCTGGCTCTGTGGCCAAAGCTGGAGGCGACCGGCCTCCGCCTGGGCAGCCCGGGAACGACGACCGGCAGCCCCTGGCTCGACCAGTTCATGACGGAAGCGAAGGCGAGGAATCTGCGCGTTGACTTTCTTTGTCTCCACTGGTACGGCGACATCACCGCAACGGACCCGGTCGGCGATCTGCAGAAGTATCTGCAGGGATACTGGGACCGCTACCATCTGCCGATCTGGCTGACGGAATTCTCCGGCGCGGATTTTTCTTTTCACCATCGCAGGACCACGGTTACTGACAATGCAGAGTTCGCCGTTGCCGCCGCCGCGATGCTGGAGAAGCTGCCCTTTGTCGAGCGATACGCGTGGTTCGGAACCGCGTGGACGCCGGATTCAAAGGACTATCCAACCTCGGGCCTCTACAACAACGCTGCGCACGCGCTCACGCCGGTCGGCGAGGCCTGGAACACGGTGCATGAACCGTAGGCGAAACGAATCTGGCTTCCGTTCGACAAGGGAGAGTCGCACATGATCAATCGTTCGCACCGCTGCCTCGTTGCCGTCCTGCTCTTCCTGCTGACGAGCGCCTCCGTAGCGATCGAGGCGCAACAGAAGTTCTCTTCGTCGGAGCTGGCCTCGCCCACCGTTCCCGGTCCCATCTCCGTCTACGACAACTGGTCCACCTACGACGAGCTCTCCGACCACGTCCCCCTCACGCAGCAACTGACCATGCGCGAGCTCGATCAGGTCCTGCGCCTGCGCAGGGATGGCGTGCGCTTCGACTACTTCGTCATCGACGCCTTTTGGTTCGATTCGGACGGCGGCTACCGCACCTGGAGGAAACCCAACTGGACAGATGGTCCCGACCTGTGGCTGAAGACCTGCCTCGAAAATGGAATTCGTCCCGGGCTCTGGTTCAGCACCAACACCCTCGTCCATCTCAACGCAGCCCCGCAGTGGCGTGACTCGCTGAACAAACAGGGCGGCGCCATGTCGATGTTCGAAGGCGGCTTTCTTCCGGACTTCATGCAAACGCTGCAGTACTGGTACGACCGCGGTGTCCGCATGTTCCTCTTCGATTTCGCCGATCTCACCGCGGCAACGCCAGCCTCCGAAGCGACACTCACGAAAGACGAAATCGTTCGCCGCAATTCGGCGGCGCTGCGCGAGGCTCTGGTGCGTTTTCGCCGCAAGAACCGGGACGTAGTGCTCGAAGCTTTCAATGGCTTCGGCGGCACGATGGATTCCACCTACTACCCGTTCCCGTTCAGGGATCCTGTCGATCTGCGCTGGCTGGAGGCCTTCGATTCGCTATACTGCGGCGATCCTCGTCCCGGCGATGTGCCGGAGATGAACTTCTGGCGCTCGCTCGAAATCTACAGCGATCATCAGACGCGCCGCTACGAAGAGGCCGGCGTTCCTCTGGAGCGCATCGACACCACCAGCTTCATGCCTGGTGTGACCGGGACCATCTACCGGCGCGGCCTTCAGGAGTGGAAGGGCTCGCTGCTGCTCACGCTCGCGCGCGGCGGCTGGATCGACACCAGCTACGGCAATCTCGAACTGCTGAACGACCAGGACGCTCACTGGTGGGCCCGCGTGCAGTCTCTGTTCCTGCACCTGCAGTCCACTGGACGTACACATACCTTCGGCGGTATTCCAGGCCAGGACCAACCCTACGGATTCGGCTCGCTCGACTCCGATGGCAGCGTCTATGTCGTCGTCAACCCTCGGCAGGAGATCGCTTCGATCCGTCTGCCGCTGCTCGCCGGAGGTCAGAAACCCTTGGCCCATGGCCGGCTGCAGTTTCGTGACGCTGGCTTTGTTCCGCGCCTCAACGCGGACACCGTGACGTTAGGACCAGGCCAGATGACGATGATCGGCTACGGCCGTTACGCGGCTCCGTCGTATGACTTTGGCGTGCAGCAGGACGTCGTCATTCCGGGCTCGATCCAGCCTGTCGAGGCGGACTTCAAAACTGTGGGCAAGGGAACCATTCAGGCTACGGTTCCCGCTCCCGCAGCTGGCGATCTTCGACTCATCTTCCAGCAATTCGATCCCGACGGCACCCTCCATCGCAGCATGTTCGGTGACACAGCAATGGGCAAAGCTTTTCAACTCAGGGCCGAGCAGGGCGGGCGGCAGATCGCGATTCACGAGGAATACGATCGCGTCATCTGGGCAGGGCTCTCCTGGGCTGCCGGAGAAATCCGCCAGGCGGATTTGCAACCCGGCGCCCCTCTTACTGTCACCTTCGAGTCCACGGAAAAGACTCCCGTAATTCTCAAGGGGCAACTTTACGTGGTGCACTATTAAGGCCAGGCCTCCCTCGTCGATTTGCCTGAGGGTCAATATCCGGACGCCTGATGCAGGGCGGCCGCGAATGAACGGCTCTGCTCTCAGATAGAATTCGCTTCGGTGACACAACCACCCCTGGACGTCGAGAGCTCCTCCCGCCCGAGACTCACACCGAAGCTCGGCCTCTTCGACGCGACCATGATGGTCATGGGCGGCATCGTCGGCGCGGGCGTCTTTATGAACCCTTATGTCGTTGCCCAGCGCCTGCACTCTCCCGTGCTCATCCTCTCGGTCTGGATTGCCGGCGGCATCATCGCCATACTCGGCTCCTTCATTTATGCGGAGCTTGGAGCCCGCATCCCCGAGGTCGGCGGCCAATACGAATATCTGCGCCAGTCGCTCCATCCCGTCTTCGGATTCCTGTATGGATGGGCGCTGCTCCTCATTATTCAGACAGGCGGCATGGCGGCGGTCACCGTCACTTTTGCGCGCTACTTCCTGGAACTGACCCACCTGCCCTGCTCCGAGCACTGGGTCGTGGTCGTCACTCTCGCCTTGCTCACCGCCGTCAATTGCCTTGGCGTTAAGCCCGGCGGTCGATTCCAAAGCGTCCTCATGGTGCTCAAGATCGCCGCCATCGCGGCGCTCGTCGGCGCCGGCATGTTTCTGGTCCGCACGCCGAAGCCCTTGCTCCATCCTGTTCTCGATCGTCCCGTCAACTTCGACCTGCTCACCGCATTGGGTGCGGCCATGGTACCCGTACTCTTTTCCTACGGAGGGTGGCAGACCACGAACTTCATCGCCAGTGAGATTCGCGACGCGCGCAGGAATCTCGGGCGCGCTCTGATGATCGGTGTTGTGGCCGTAGTCGTGCTTTACGTCTCGGTCAACATCGTCTGCCTCCGCGCGCTGGGAGTCACGGCGCTGGCCGCGACCAGCGTCCCGGCCAGTTCGGTGATGCAGATCGTGGCCGGCGAGCGGGGAGCGCGTCTCATCGCGCTGGGCATCGCCGTGTCTACCATTGGGTTCCTCAGCCAGTCCGTTCTCACAGGGCCCCGCGTTTACTTCGCCATGGCCGAAGACGGCCTCTTCTTTCGCAGCGTTGCTTATCTCACGCGCAAAACTCAGGTTCCCGTTGTGGCGATCGTGCTGCAGAGTGTTTGGGCGGTCGTCATTGCGCTCAGCGGAAAATACGAACAGATCCTGAATTTCCAGGCCCCGATCGACTTCACCTTCTTCGGCTTGAGCGCCACCTGCCTGTTTGTCCTTCGCCGCCGCGAACGGGGCGCGCCCCATCCCCAATCCCGGTTTTCGCGTCCCCGGCCATCCCTTCACTACACTGGTCTTCATCCTTTCGTGCTGGCTTATCGTGGCCAATGCGCTCTGGAAATACCCTCGCAACAGCTCGATCGGATTTGTCATTCTCTTAATCGGATTGCCGGTGTACGCGCTGTGGCAGCGGCGCCGGCCCAGGGAGAAAACAGAGTGAGTAATACGCGTGCGGTCGCGTCGGCCTATCTCGAGTGGGCGAAACTCTGCTCGAGGGCAAAATACAACCTTGCCACCAGCGGCATCACGAGCTATCCCCTCGCGGAATTGCAGGTTTCGCCGCAGGATCTCGAAATCAATGGTCCCGACGCCTATGGCTATGCGCCGCTTCAGGAGCGTCTTTCGCGCAAGTGCGGCGTGAGCCCGGATTGCGTTGTTACCGCGGCAGGCACCTCGATGGCAAATCATCTGGCGATGGCGGCTCTGCTGGAACCGGGCGACGATGTGCTGATCGAGAGGCCAGCCTATGGGCCGATTCTCGACGTGGCGTCGTATCTGCAGGCCAACATTCTTCGCTTCGAACGCCGCGCCGAGCGGGACTTTCAGATCGATCCCGACGAAATAGCGCGACGCATCACGTCGAAGACTCGCCTCATCTGCCTGACCAATCTGCACAACCCGTCGGGCGCGCTCACCAGCGAAGAGACCCTGACCCGGATGGGTGAGATCGCGGAGAAGTCCGGCTCGCAGGTGCTGGTCGATGAAGTCTATCTCGACATGGTTTACGACCAACCGCAGCGCTCGTCATTCCACCTCGGCAGCAATTTCGTCGTTACCAACAGCCTCACCAAGGCCTACGGTCTCAGCGGCCTGCGCTGCGGCTGGATCCTCGCGCAGCCGGGGCTCGCGAAGCGCATGTGGCGACTCAACGATCTGTTCGCGGCCACGCCCGTGCATCCCGGCGAAATGCTCAGCGTGATGGCGTTGGACCAGCTCGACATAATCGATGCGCGTGCCCGTTCGCTTCTCGAAACCAACCGTAAGGCCCTCGATGCGTTCTTCAGCGGTCGCGGCGATCTGGATGGATTCCGTGGCCCCTGGGGCACGGTGAGTTTCCCGCGCCTGAAGAGCGGCTCCGTCGATGAGTTCTGCGAATTCCTGCGTGCCCGGTACGAAACCGGCGTCGTGCCCGGTCGATTTTTCGAGATGCCCGATCATTTCCGCATCGGCATCGGTGGCGATCCCGCCATGACCGGCGAGGCATTGAAGCGTCTGGCTGCGGCGCTGGATGAGTGGAGAACCCACCGAGCATGACCGAGGCACGTCGCGTCCGCATCGGGATCGACTGGGGCGGCACCAAGATTGAGGCGCTGGCGATGAACTCCGAGGGCCGCGAACTCTGTCGTGTTCGCATTCCCACACCGCGCCACGACTACGAGGGCTCGATCCGCGCGGCTGTTGAGCTGGTCGCATCCATCGAACGGGAAGTCGGCCCCACCGGCCCTATCGGCGTCGGCATTCCCGGCATGATCGTGCCCTCCACGGGCCTCGTGAAAAATGCAAACTCCACCTGGCTTAACGGAAAGCCACTCGAGAAGGACTTGTCGGTCGCACTGGGCCGCGAGGTTCGCTGCGTTAACGACGCAAATTGCCTGGCCGTCTCTGAGGCTGTCGATGGCGCGGCAAGCGGCCACTCTGTCGTCTTCGCGGCGATTCTCGGCACCGGCTGTGGCGCGGGCATCGCCCTGCAGGGCCGGATGCACGCCGGCCCGAATGGGCTCGCCGGAGAATGGGGCCACAATCCGCTGCCCTGGCAGCGTCCCGACGAATATCCCGGCGACCCGTGCTACTGCGGGCAGCGTGGCTGCATTGAGCGATGGCTGTCGGGTCCGGCGCTGGAAGAGGATTATCGCCGTGCCTCGGGATCCGCGCTTTCTGGATACGAAATCGTGGCCGCAGCCGAGGCTGGCGAACCGCACGCCATCGCCGCGATGGAGCGCTACGAGGACCGCCTGGCCCGCGCGCTGGCCCACGTGGTGAACCTGCTCGATCCCGACATCGTTGTGCTGGGTGGCGGGCTCTCCCGCGTCGAGCGCCTATATCGCAACGTGCCGCCGAAGATCGCCAACTGGGCGTTTGGCAAGTCCTCGATCACCTCGGTGGTTCCCGCGAAGCATGGCGATTCCAGCGGCGTCCGCGGCGCAGCCCGTCTGTGGCCGTCGCTTGAGGCGAAGGCGATATAACTGGGAGAGCGGCCTCATCGCCAAATCAGGAATGCGGAGTCAGGACGTGCAGAAAGAGTTTGCCTTCGGAAAGAAAGGACTCACAGTTGACCTCCCGGAGGGCCCGCGATACAGGCTGGTCGTGAGCCGATCCTCCGGCCCGGTGGCCGATCCCGTTGCGGCGATTGAATCCGCACTCGATGCCCCCATCGGTCGGCCGCCGCTGGCGGAACTTGCCGCGGGGCGCAAAAGCGCGGCGATTTCGGTTTGCGACATTACGCGGCCCGCTCCCAATCGGGTGACGCTGCCTCCGCTGCTGGAACGTCTGCATCGGGCGGGAATTCCGAAGGAGGCAGTGACGATTCTGATTGCGACCGGACTGCATCGCCAGGCAACGCAAGATGAGCTGAACACGATTCTGGGTCCGGAGATTGCGACCGCTTATCGTATCGGAAACCACGATGCGCGGGACCGCGCGGCGCATCGCGCGCTCGGACAAACGCACCGGGGCACGCCGGTGTTCATCGACGAGCGCTTCATGGCCGCCGATCTGCATATCACGCTGGGATTCATCGAGCAGCATCTGATGCTCGGATTCTCCGGCGGTCGCAAACTGGTCGCGCCGGGGGTGGCGGGAGAGGAGACGATCCGGACCATCCATTCGCCGCGGTTCATGCGGGAGCCGGCGGCAACGGAAGGATCCATTGAAGGAAATCCGCTGCACGCGGAGCTGCTGGAAGTTGCGCGCATGGCAGGGCACGACTTCATTCTTGACGTGACGATGACCAGAGAGCGGGAGATTTCCGGAGTGTTCGCCGGATGCCCGGTGGAGGCGCACGCAGCCGGTGTGCGGTTTCTGCGCGAGCATTCGATGGAGCGTTTGCCGGAGGCCGCAGATGCGGTGATCACCAGCGCGGCCGGATATCCGCTGGATTTGACCTTCTATCAGTCGATCAAGGGGATAACAGCGGCAGTGCATATCGTGAAGCCGGGCGGCCCTATCCTGGTGCTGGGCGAGTGCGCCGAAGGGATCGGATCGCCGGAGTTTGCAGAGAAGCTTCGCGCGTATGCGGGACCTGAGAGTTTTCTTCAGGCGATTGCAGACGCTCCGGTCGTGCCTGACCAGTGGCAGCTGGAGAAGCTGGCGCTGACGGAGCAAAAACACCAGGTGTTCTTCTACACGCCGGGTGCGTCGAAGGGGGAGCTTGGGGCGCTGGCGGATCAGAGTTATCCCAGTGCTGAAGCCGCGATTGCGGCCCTGCTCGCGGGGCTGCCGAAAGACGCGCGCGTCGCGCTGATTCCGGAGGGTCCGTATGCGTATGTGCGGGTAGAGGATGAAGCGGAAGCGGAATGGGAGCCTGCGCTCACTTCTGCCTCCTGACCTTCTCGCGGTGCCGGACGATGAGAGCGACGAGTTCCACCGACTCTTCGCTGGAACCCGCATCAGATTTCGAAACCGTAGCCTGTCCACGCAGGACACCGTCGAGGCAAATCCGACGCAGTCGTGCGACCTGGTGAGCGATTACCTCGGTGTTCCGGCGCGGGGTTCATGGTGCCGCCATCACCGAAAAGCAGGCCGTCCGCTGCTACACTCCGCAGCAGAATCCCCCACGATGCTTTTCACCGCCCGCAGCGCCGCTGTTTACGGGATCGATGCCAGCATCATCGACGTTGAAGTCGACTTCTCAAAATTCCAGGCCGAGAAGGAGATTTTCAATACGGTGGGCTTGCCCGACGCCGCTGTGCGCGAATCCCGGGACCGCGTCCGTGCCGCCATCCGCAACTCGGGGTTCGACCTGCCTCCGACGCACATCACCATTAATCTCGCCCCCGCCGATATCAAGAAGGAAGGATCCGGCTTCGACCTGCCCATGGCGGTGGGCATCCTGGGTGCTTACGGTGCGCTGCATCAGCAAACCAGCCTGCCCGACTTCCTGCTGATTGGCGAACTCGGCCTCGACGGAGCCCTTCGCCCGGTGCCCGGTATGCTGCCGGTCGCCGTCGCTGCGCGCGAGCGTGGTATCCGCAACCTCATCATTCCCAAAGCCAACGCCCGTGAAGCGGCGGTCGTCGAGGGTGTCAACGTGTACCCGGTCGACTCGCTTCTCGAGGTGCGCGACCTGCTCAACCAGGCCAGCAACGGCGGCATTCAAACCCCCGCGTTCCGCGTGGATGCTGCCACTGTGCTGGGTGAACTGCAGCACTTTTTGCTGGATTTCGCCGACGTTCGCGGCCAGCAGGCGGCCAAGCGCGCTCTGGAGGTCGCCGCGGCCGGCAGCCATAACATATTAATGATTGGGCCGCCGGGCTCGGGAAAGACCATGTTGGCCCGGCGGCTGCCGTCGATCCTCACTCCGCTGAGTTTCGACGAGGCGCTGGAGACGACGAAGATCCATTCCGTTGCCGGCGTGCTCGATGCCGAATCCGGCCTGGTGACCCAGCGTCCGTTCCGCTCTCCGCACCACACCATCTCCGACGCAGGGCTGATCGGCGGCGGCGCCATCCCGCGACCCGGCGAAGTTTCTCTCGCTCACAATGGCGTGCTCTTTCTCGATGAGCTGCCGGAGTTTCCCCGCAACGTGCTTGAGGTGATGCGCCAGCCGCTGGAAGACCGCCACGTGACCATCGCGCGCGCCAGCATGTCCCTGACGTTTCCGGCAGCCTTCATGCTTGCGGCCGCGATGAACCCGTGCCCGTGCGGCTACTTCAACGACAAGTCGCGTGAATGCCACTGCACTCCGCCGATTATCCAGCGCTACGTGGCAAAAATAAGCGGACCCCTTCTCGATCGCATCGATATCCACATCGAAGTTCCCGCCGTGCAGTACAAGGAACTACGCGGCGCAGCGGCCATCGAGAACTCGGCCACGATCCGCGCCCGCGTTCTTGCGGCGCGGGAGCGGCAGAAGCAGCGTTTTGCCGCGGCGAAGGAGAAGATCTACTCCAATGCGCAGATGGGAACACGCCAGATTCGCGCCTTCTGCGAACTGAGCCCCGAGGCTGAAAAGCTGCTGGAGCGCGCCATGCTGCAACAAGGGCTCACCGCGCGCGCTCACGACCGCATCCTGAAAGTCGCCCGCACCATCGCCGATCTGGAGGGCGCCGCCTCGCTCGCGGTTCCGCATATCGCCGAAGCGATTCAGTATCGAACCCTGGATCGGAGCTACTGGGCGGGGTAATAAAACCTGGTTGCGGGTCGTTCCGCGCCTGCCCGAGTGCGAACCTTCGTTCATCCTCTTTGCGTTCCCGCCGATATGTCCTTCAGCAGGACGGAACGCATTGTGAATCTGGCATCGATTGTCGCCGCCCCAGCCTATGAGGAACGCCAGGCGTCTGTTCCTCTGGATGTCGAGGCTTTGCAGCCGCTGATGGTTCAGCCCGAGCGCTGGATGCTCGGTTCGATGGTCGGCCGCAGCCCGGTCATGCAGCATCTCTTCCATCGCATGCGGTGTACCGCTCCGCATTTTCGTCTCGTGAATGTCGAAGGCGAACAGGGAACCGGCAAACTTCTGGCTGCGCAAACGCTTCACCATCTTGGAGCCGCCGCCTCGGGCCCCTTTGTCCCCGCGATCGCCGCCGAATTTATCGATGCACCGCAGCCGCTCTGGCAGGAATCCTCCAAAGGCCTCCTGTACCTGGCCCGCGTCGACGAACTTTCCGCCGAGCAGCAACGACAGCTCCGCGATTTTCTCGAACGCGCCGCTCATGAGCGCATGCGGGCGGCCAGCAACTCCGCGCCGCTGCAGATCGTCGTCGGATCGACGGAGTCGCTTCGCCGCCTTGCAGGCTCCGGCGCGTTTCGTTCCGACCTGGCCAACCATCTGACCGCGGTCCGTTTTGGCATTCCGCCGCTGCGGGATCGCAAAGACGACATTCTCGTGCTTGCCGGGCTCTTTCTCCGCAACTGGAGCCGGGAGCACAACACCCCCCTGCGCGGATTCGCCGCCGGCGTGCTTCCCCGGCTGTCGTCGTATGCCTGGCCCGGCAACGTGCGCGAACTGGAATCCGTGATTGGCACTGCGGCTCTCGAGTGCTCCGGTCAGTGGATTCGTCCGATTGATATTCCCCGGCTGCACTGGCCTGCACCGTCGGCCACGGCGCCCGTGATGGCCGATCCTTTTGCCGACGATCCCAACCTCGACCGGGCCATCCTGCGTCACATCACGCGGATTCTCGCCCGGGCCAATGGCAACAAGGTGCGTGCCGCGAAAATGCTCGGCATCAGCCGTTCCACGCTGTACCGTTTGCTCGATGCTCAGCATCCGGCCCAGTCCGCCGTCGAATAATTCAAACCTCGCAGGAATCGCCCTGAAGCAGCCGGGGCACACAAGCCTCGTCCGAGCAGCTTGCCGGTTCCATGCGGACCGGTTCTTCGCTAAGCTGTTCCGATGAAGAAATACTCTTTCACGGCCACCATCGAGGCTGCCTCCGTCGGCGGCGGCGGCGCCTACATCCTTTTCCCCTACGACGTCGAGAAAGAATTCGGGACGAAGGGCCGTGTTCCCGTGCGGGCGACTTTCGACGGTATTCCTTACGGTGGTTCCCTGATGAAATATGGCCAGCCGCAACACATGCTCGGCATCCTGAAAGCGCTGCGCGAGCAGCTCGGGAAACAGCCCGGCGACAAAGTCAAAGTCGAGCTTTGGAAAGACGAAGCGATGCGCACCGTCGACACTCCAGCTGATTTCGCCGCGCTCCTCAAAAAAGAAAAGCTTCTCCTCGTCTTCGAGAAGCTCAGCTACACGCACCGCAAGGAATACGTCCGCTGGATCACCGAGGCGAAAAAAGCCGAGACCCGCTCCGCGCGCCTGACGAAATCCATCGCCATGCTGCGCAAGGGTGTGAAGACCCCGGACTAATCCATATCTCGCTGATCGTCGTTCGCTACTGGCTACGCCTGCTCTTGTACCCTGTACAGAGTGATGAAACTCCGCACTTTCGCCGCCCTCCTTCTGGTTTTCCCGGCCGCAGCGGCCACACCGCAATTGACAGCACAGAATGCGCCGGCAGCGCAAACCTCCGGCGACGTTGCCGCCCGCGGCAAGGCGCTCGACGATCTCTTCGCCCAGATCTGGGAGGACCGCCTCAGCCACTCGCCCGAGTTTGCCTCCACCATCGGCGACGACCGCTTCAACGACCAACTCACCGATTACTCCGTCGAGGCTTACAATCAACGGCTCGCGCGTGGCCGCGACTACATCCTTCGTCTGGGTGCAATCGACACCACAGGTCTCCCTGAGCAGGCGGTCCTCTCCAGGGATCTGATGATTCGCCAACTCACCGAGGATCAGGAAGAATCCGCGTTCAAGCCCTGGGAGATGCCGGTCAACCAGTTCAACGGCCTCCACCTGTCCCTGCCGCAGCTGGTTCCGCGGCTGCGTTTCGCCAACGCGCGGGATTACGACGACTACATCGCGCGACTCGGCAAAATCCCGGCGGCCTTTCGTCAGGTCACCGACAACATGCTTACCGGCGTTGACGACCAGCATGTGCCGCCCAAATATCTTCTGGAAAAAGTCCTTGTCCAGGTGAACGCGCTCCTCGCGCAAAAGCCCGAGGACAGTCCCTTTGCTCTGCCACTGAAGAAATTCCCCGCGTCCATCTCCACCGGCGACCAGGTCCGCTACCGTGACGCCATCCTCACCGCTATCACGAAGCAGGTCGATCCCGCGTACCAGCGCTTTGCGAAATTTCTTCAGGGAGTCTATGTTCCTGCCGGCCGCGCCGACCCCGGCGTTTGGGCGCTGCCAGACGGCGACGCGTATTACGCCTTCCGCGTGAAGCAGAGCACCACCACCGATCTCCCGCCCGCGCAGATCCACCAGATCGGTGTCGATCAAGTCGCGCAGGACGAAGCCGCGATGCTGGTGATCGCGAAGAAGCTCGGTTACGCCGATGTTGCTGCAATGCGCGCCGCTATTGCCGCCAATCCCAAGCTCCATCCCACCAGTCGCGAGCAGCTGCTGGACGCCTACCGCGCCGACCTCGACCGGATGCGCCCCAAACTTCCCGAGCTATTCGGCCGGCTGCCCAAAGCTCCGCTCAAAGTCGAAGCTGTTCCGGCTTTCATGGAAAAAGATCAGGCGCCGGCTTACTACGAACAAGGCACGCCCGACGGCAACCGCCCCGGCACCGTCTTCGTGAACACCTACGACTTCGAGCATCGCTCCCTCGCGAACGTCGAGTCCGTCGCGTACCACGAAGGGCTGCCGGGCCATCATCTGCAGATTTCCATCGCGCAGGAACTCACCGGCCTGCCCACCTTCCGCAAATATCTTCACTACACGGCCTTCACGGAAGGCTGGGGCCTGTATGCCGAATTGCTTGGCAAGGATGCCGGCTTTTACCAGGATCCGTACTCCGATTTCGGGCGCCTTGAAGCCGATATCTTCCGCGCCATCCGCCTCGTCGTCGATACCGGCGTTCACTCACAGCACTGGACGCGCCAGCAGATGGTCAACTACTTCCATGCCCACTCGGGGCTTGACGATGCAACGGTCAACGCCGAGTGCGATCGTTACATCGCCTGGCCTGCTCAGGCGCTGGGGTACAAGATCGGCCAGCTAAAGATTCTCGAGCTGCGCGCCCGCGCGCAGAAAGCCCTCGGCCCGAAGTTCGATATTCGCGCCTTCGACGACGAGGTCGTCGATTCCGGCGCTTTGCCGCTGGATGAGCTGGACGCGAGGGTCACAGCGTGGATTGAGAGTCAAAACTCAGCGGCGAAATAAACCTGTCGATGTCGGCGAAGCTGGGTATGGCCAACAGAGCTGGCTGCTTCTATGTCTAATCCCTCAACCCTAAACGCAGTTCCGCTATCCTGATTCCATGTCCATCGATCTTTCCAGTTCCCGCGTCGCCGTGCTCGGCGCCGGCAAAATGGGCGGCATCCTTCTGCAGGCGTTCCTCAAGCAGCAGATCCTCACTCCCGACCACCTCTTCGCCACGGTGGCCCACGCTGACCGTGCCCAGGTCCTCTCCGCCCAGTGGGGCATCGAAGTCTCCACCGACAACGCGGCCATCGCCTCGAAAGCCGACGTGCTGCTGATCGGCGTCAAACCCTTCCAGGTTCCGGCGCTCGTCGAAGAGATCAGGCCCGTGCTCACGCCGGAGAAACTGCTCATCTCCTTCGCCGCGTCGGTTCGCACCGAAGCCATTGAGAAGACCGCAGTCGAAGAAGTGCCAGTGATCCGCGCCATGCCCAACACTCCCTCGATGCTCGGCGCGGGCATCTCTGCGCTTTGCCGCGGTCGCTTCGTGCAACAACCGCATATGGACCTGGCCGAGAGCCTCTTTGCCGCTGTCGGACGAACCGTAGTGGTCGATGAAAAGCACATGGACGCGGTCACCGGCCTCAGCGCCAGCGGGCCTGCGTTCATCTACATCATTCTCGAGTCACTCGCCGAAGCCGGCGTGAAGGTCGGCCTGCCCCGCGACATCGCTACTCTGCTCGCCGCGCAGACTACATTCGGTGCAGCCAAAATGGTTCTCGAAACCGGCTACCACCCGGCGCTGCTGAAGGACGCAGTGACCACGCCAGCCGGCTGCACGATCGACGGCATTCTCGAACTCGAGGAGGGCGGACTGCGCGTGACGCTGATCAAGGCAGTGATGCGAGCCACCCAGCGCGCGAAGGAATTAGCAAACGGCTAAGCGCCCTGAACCATCTGTCAGGCTGGCGAACCGCTGCTGGTTCCCGCAGTCATCTGGTTGCTTCCCCAGGTTTCATTACGGTTAACTGGCGGCCTTTCTATTACCCAGAACCGCAATACACCCGCAGTAATCCGTTACCAAACGGTTAGTGCAGGTGGGAGAGTAACGGCCACTTTCCGGCGATAGATTTCACGCGCAAATCGGGCTACCCTGGGACGTCGGTTGTTGTGCTGGCTGTACTTTGATTCACTCTCTGCCATGGAAACAACAAACATGTACTGGAAGGTTGCTGCTGCAATCGTCATTGTCATTGCCCTGCGTTGGCTCGCCCGCCGCTTTCGCGATCCTGACACATTTTGGGAGTGATCAAAAGCGAAGCCCCGTCGCCTTACAAAGCAAGACCTGAACCGAGGCGAAAACGCCCACCCTCGCGGAGCTGCGCGTCGAGGATCCGCAGCGCGCTGCTCATCGAAACCCTCGCGTCGCGGATCTCCTGTTCTCGATCTCTCCGCGGCGGTGCACGCGGAAACCAAATCGTGTAGAAGGGACGTGACTGTTTTCCGGAGACAGCATGCACCGATTCTTTCGCGCTTCCCTGTGCCTCGTGTTCGTGGCGACTCCGTTGCTTTTGGCTCAGGAGCCCGCCAATCGCTGGATTGGAACCTGGGCTTCTTCTCCGATGGGATCCGAAGTCGGTTTCGGGCAGCCGACGCCCGCCAACACCACGTATCGCAACGTGGTGCGCATCAGCACGGGCGGGGCAACGGTGCGAGTCGAGCTGACCAACGAGTTCGGCACGCGCCCGCTCACCATTGGCGCGGCCCACATCGCGCTCGGCGCCGGCGCCGGCGCAATCCAGCCCGGCAGTGACCACGCCCTCACCTTTAACGGGCAGCCCTCAGTCATCATCCCGCCCGGCGCCCCGATGTTCAGCGATCCCGTCCCCATGCAGGTGCCGGCGCTCGCGAGTCTCGTCGTCAGCGTTTATCTCCCGGACCAGTCCATCGGCGAAACAACCTGCCACCAGGAGGGCATGACGACGAGCTGGATCACTGAAGGCAATACCACGGCGGCGGAAACGGTCACCGATGCGCGCACCCTCTCTGCCTTTTGCTTCGTCAAGGCCGTCGATGTCTCCACCAGCGATGCAGGTGCCGCCGCCATCGTGTGCCTGGGCGACTCCATCACCGACGGGGCGCATTCGACGCCGAACGCCAACCATCGCTGGCCCGATATTCTTGCCGCTCGCCTCCAGGCCGATCCCAGGACCGCGCACCTCTCCGTGCTGAATGAAGGCATCGGAGGCAATCGCTTGTTGAATGACCTTGCCGGGGTTAACGCGCTGGCCCGCCTCGACCGCGACGTGCTCGCGCAGAGCGGCGTGAAGTACGTGATTCTTCTCGAGGGCATCAACGACATCGGCCACACGGCGCTGCCGCGCGTTCCAGCGGATGTCATCACCGTCCCTGAGCTGATTTTGGCCTATACGCAGATCGTGGCGCACGTCCACGCGCACGGCCTGAAAATCTATGGCGCCACCCTGACCCCCTACGAGGGCGCCCATTATTACTCGCCCAAGGGCGAGGAGATGCGTGAAGCCGTCAATCAGTGGATTCGCACCAGCGGCGTCTTCGATGGCGTGATCGACTTCGATAAGGTCGCCCAGGATCCTGCGAAGCCGAGCGCCTTAGCTGCCGATGTGGACTCCGGCGACCATCTGCACCCGGGCGACGCCGGCTACCAGAAAATGGGCGACTCGATCGACCTTTCGCTGTTTCACTGAGCTGGAACGCCGGGCAGCCCTGTCCCGCGCTGTCCAAACAATACTGAAGTATTCACTTGACAATTCCTCCAGCCCGGGTCATCTTGATACTGAAGCAAGAACTTCAGTATTGTGAAAGGCAGCACCTCCCATGGATATCACCACCGCCCACTCCACCTTCGTCATCGAGCACAACTATCCCCATCCGCCCGAGCGTCTCTACGCCGCCTTCGCCGATCCGGAGAAGAAGCGGCGCTGGTATGGCGACCGCGACTCGCCTGAGACCAGCGTCTTCGAAATGGATTTCCGCGTCGGCGGCCGCGAGCGGACCGTCTACCACCTCGGCCCCAACACACCCTTCCCCGGCATCCCCCTCACCAACCTGACAGCCTTCGAAGATATCGTCCCCAACCAGCGCATTGTCATGTCCTCGACCATGGTTATCGGCGACCATCGGATGTCGTCGTCGCTGGTCACGATCGAACTGCTGCCCATTACTGGTGGCACTGAGCTGCGCTGCACCCACCAGGGCGCGTTCTATGAAGGGTCGGACGGCCCGCAGATGCGCGAAGCCGGCTGGCGTTCGCTCTTCGACCGCTTTGCGAAAGAGCTGGAGCGCTAAGGTGAAAACGCCGAAGCCCGTGGCGGCTGCCGTGTCCAGCTTGGATCGTCGCACAGTCGGGCGCACAGACCCGACCGGCGGCCGCCCGCAGCAGGGGGCAGCTTGACCCGAAAAGACCCCATGATCGACCGGCTCTTCCACGCCCTGGGCGACCCGACGCGGCGAGCGATCCTCGATCGCCTAAGCCGGGCGCCTACGACGGTCACGCGCCTGGCCGATTCGCAGGGCATCACGCTGACTGCGGTAGGGCAGCACCTCCAGATCCTTGAGGAGTGTGGCCTGGTGCATACCGAGAAACCGGGCCGCGTGCGCACCTGCAGCATCCATCACGCCGGCTTTGATCGGCTGGAGCAGTGGATTCGCGATCATCGTTCGACGTGGGAAAAGCGGCTGGATCGTCTGGGCGCGTTCCTCGATGAGGAGTCCGAAGGCTGAACGTCCACGCCGCCGTACCATGCGTTGCTGCTACACGTGAATCTTCACCGGCCAGGTCTTCCAGATATCTGAGCAGTAATCGCGAATCGCACGATCCGACGAGAACTTGCCGATGCGCGCCACGTTGAGAATCGACATCCGCGTCCAGTGTTCCTGATCGCTGAAGGCGGCGCTCACCCGGTCCTGGCAGTCGATGTAGGACTGATAATCCGCCAGCAGCATGTACTCGTCGCTCTTCAAGAGAGCGCTGACCAGTGGCTCGAACAGGCCCTTGTCTCCGTGGGAGAATTCCCCACCACTCACGGCGTCCAGCACGTCGCGCAGGTCGGTGTTCGATTCATAGATCGCGCGGGGGTTGTAGCCCGCTCGCCGGCGCTGCTCGACTTCAGGCGTGGTCAGGCCGAAAAGGAAAAAGTTGTCGACTCCCACCTCTTCGCGAATCTCGATGTTGGCCCCATCCAGGGTTCCGATGGTCAGCGCGCCGTTCATCGCGAACTTCATGTTGCCGGTGCCGGAAGCCTCTTTGCCGGCAAGCGAAATTTGTTCCGACAGGTCGGCCGCCGGATAAACTCGCTGTCCGAGTTTCACATTGAAGTCAGGAAGAAACACGACCCGAAGCCGTCCGGCAACCATGGGGTCCGTATTCACGGCCTCGCCCACCGCATGGATCAGCTTGATGATCAGCTTGGCCGCGTGGTAACTGGGCGCGGCCTTGCCGCCGAAGATGAACGTGCGCGGCACCACCTGCGCATTCGCATCGCGGCGAATCCGCTTGAGCAGCGTGAGGATGTGCAGAATCTGAAGGTGCTGGCGTTTGTACTCGTGCAGCCGCTTCGCGAGCACGTCGAACATCGATTCGGGCTCGGTCGTCATCCCCAGCCGATCATGAATCCACCCCGCAAGCTGGCGCTTGTTGTGCCGCTTCACATTCCTCCATTCCTGACGGAAATCGGCATCGTCGGCCAGCGGTTCCAGGCGCCGCAGTTTTTCGAGGTCGTAAACCCAGCCCGGTCCCAGCCGAGAGCTGAGCAGATCGGTCAGTTGCGGATTGCTCAGCACCATCCAGCGGCGCGGCGTCACGCCATTCGTCTTATTGGAGAACTTCTCCGGCGACAGAGCGAAGAAATCGCCGAGGATACTGGTCTTGAGCAGCTCGGTGTGCAGCGCTGCGACGCCGTTGATCGCGTGGCTGCCGAGCGAAGCCAGGTACGCCATGCGAACGTACTTTTTCCCGCTCGCCATTTTCTGCTCATCAGCGAAAGTCTGCCCGCGCGCCCCTCGTCGCCAGGGAACTTCTTCCGCACCTGATCCAGATGCCGCCGGTTGATCTCCTCGATGATCTCGATGTGCCGCGGCAGCAGCCCGCTGAACAGGTCGCGCGGCCACTGTTCCAGCGCCTCCGGCAGAAGCGTGTGATTAGTGTAGGAGAGCGACTGCACCGTCACGCTCCACGCCGGCTCCCACTCCATGCCGTGCTCGTCTACCAGCAGCCGCATCAGCTCCGCAACCGCGATCGCCGGATGCGTATCGTTCATCTGGATCGCGAAGTTGCGGTGCAGTTCCGCAAGCGGCCGGTTCTGCGTGGTCTGAATCCTGATAATGTGCTGCAGGCTGCAGGACACGAAGAAGTACTGTTGCGCAAGGCGCAGCTGTTTGCCCTGCGTGCCCTCATCGTTGGGATAGAGAATCTTGGAGATGTTCTCCGACGCCACTTTGTCGGCGACGGCTCCGAAGAAGTCGCCGTGGTTGAAGACCCCGAAATCGAAGCTCTCCATCGCCTGGGCCGACCACAGCCGCATGGTGTTCGCTGTATTGGTGCGGTAGCCGAGGATGGGCGTGTCATGGGGGACACCGCGCACCAGCCGCTCGGGATTCCACTTCACGTGCAGCCGGCCGCGCGCATCCATGTGCCTCTCGGTATGCCCGCCCAGCTTTACTTCAAAGGCGTCTTCGGGGCGTTCCAGCGCCCACGGATTGCCCAGCCGCAGCCAGTTGTCGGTCGACTCCACCTGCCAGCCATCGCGAATTTGTTGATCGAAGATGCCGTACTCATAGCGAATGCCATAGCCGATAGCGGGAATGTCGAGGGTCGCGAGCGAGTCCATGAAGCAGGAGGCCAGACGTCCGAGTCCACCGTTGCCCAGTCCTGGCTCGCCTTCCTGTTCGATCAGCACCTTAAGATCAAGACCCAGGTGCCGCATCGCCTCATCGGCCTCCTCGTAGATGCCGAGGTTGATCAGGTTATTCACCAGATGCGGTCCGGTGAGGAATTCGGCCGAGAGGTAGCACACCACGCGCACATCCTGCGCCTGGTAGTTCTTTGTCGTGGAGATCCAGCGCTCCACCAGCCGGTCGCGTACGGTGTGTGCCAGCGCCATGTACAGGTCGTTGACCGTTGCCCGTTCCACCGAACGCCCCTGCACGAAAAGCAGGTTGTCCAGGAACGACTGCGCCAGTGCGTCAACGCCGGGGGCTGTCCTCTGGCCTTTGGTCGATACCGCCTCGGCCAGCGTTGTTGCCGCCGTTTCTGAAATCATCGCCCACCTCGCTCGCCCAGCCTCCACGGTAGTCCCTAAGCAGAGCGGCAGAGCTTGAAAGGTCAGCGAATTTTCTGCAACAACGTAACGGCGGTAACGGACGGCATCGGCAAGCAGCGCCCGACGGGAGGGCCCTTCCGCATGCTCCTCATACCCTACCCCGGAGGCCAGTGCATCTGGCGGCCGCCCAGCAGGTGCACATGCAGATGGTCCACGGTCTGTCCACCCTCCGGGCCGGTGCTGATGACGACCCGGTAGCCTTTCCCGAGCCCGTGCTCGCGAGCAATGTCGCCGACGGCGAGCAGAAGGCGTCCCAGTACGCCCGCGTCCTCCGGCTTCGCGTCAGCCAGTGAGGCGATGTGCTTCTTCGGAATGACGAGGATGTGCTTCGGCGCCTTCGGATCGATGTCGTGAAAGGCGAAGACCTGGTCGTCTTCGAAGACTTTTTTCGAAGGAATACTGCCCGCGACGATTTTGCAGAAGATGCAGTCCACGATTGCCTCTGCTGAGATCGAAATCAGAAACGCACGTAGAACCCGGCGGTGGGCTCTGAGGTCAGCCGCCATGCGTTGGTGGTCAGTTTGGCCAGACCAAAGTCCGGCGCCTTGTAGTACAGGCCGCGATACTGCAACTGCACTCCCAGATTCTTTGTGAGCAGCGGAATCTGGACGCCGGCGCCGAAGTTCGCGCCCGGTCGCGCCTGCCAGGGCACGTTCTGGCCGCCGTTCAACGATGGCGAGAAGACTACGGCACTGATTCCCGCCATCGCGTAAGGCCGAAGACCGAGCGCCTGGAATCCATGGAGGTAGTAATCGCCATTAAAGACGTGAAGGTTGTGCTGATAGCCGAAAGGCTGAGCGGTGTATTTCTCCGTGAAGCGGGCGTAGTCGTAGGAAAACTGCCAGCCCAGCAGCGGATTGTAGCTGTGGCTGAAGGTGGCTTCTCCCCCGAGCGACCGTGTGGCCGTGTCGGTGATGCCGTTGCCGCTCGCGTTCGTAGTGAGCTGATAGAAGCTGCCGAGGGAGACCTCATCGTTATGAAGAGCTTTTTGTGCCTGCGCCGCGGTACAGAAGAGAGCTACGCCCAAAGAAAGCAATCCGGGCCACAACCGATAACGAGAAACCATTCGAGCGTAGAACCTCCAGTTCCATAGTAAAGGGCGGGTGGCAGTCGCGGGGCGCCATCGTCTGGCGCCGGCGGACGATTGAGGGTGAGACGCCCTGCCGGTTCAAACGTGAGACGACCGATACTTGTGCCCCAGGACCGCCCGCCCATTCGTCACCTACCCCTTGACATTCGACAAGAGTGAGGGGGATTCTGGGGCTTGTTGTTGTCGAATGTCGAGGGGAGAGTGAATGCCGCCATCCGCCGATCTGCTGCAGGGCACGCTGGACATGCTGATTCTGAAGTCGATCGTGCTCAAGCCGGAGCACGGGTGGGCGATCGCGCAGAGGATCCAGCAGGTATCGAACGACGTGCTCCAGATCGGACAGGGCTCCCTCTATCCGGCCCTGCATCGGCTGGAGTACAAGGGCTGGATTCGGGCGCAGTGGGGCGCGTCGGAGAACAACCGGCGCGCGCGTTTCTACTCGCTGACCGCCGCGGGGCAGAAAGCAACTGGACGCGGAGCTGGAGAACTGGGAACGGCTGACCGGAGCGGTGAATCTGGTGCTGGAGCGGATCTGAGGAGTAGCTTTCGATGTTCACTGAACTTTGGTCGCGGACGAAATACCTCTTCACCGGCAAGAAACGCAGCGAAGTCGATGAGGAGATCGCGTTCCATCTGCAACGGGAGACGGAGGAGAATATGGCGCGAGGCATACCCCCGGAAGAGGCGCGCAGGCGCGCCGCGATCGCATTTGGCGGGCGGGAACGCGCGCGCGAAGAGTGCCACGAACAAAGGCCGGCCTGGACGCTGGAGTCGCTGGGCCGCGATGTGAAGTACGGCCTCCGCGGGCTGGCCCGCAATCCGATGTTTGCCGCTGTCGCGGTGTTGACCCTGGCCTTGGCCATCGGCGCGAACACAACGATCTTCAGCCTGCTGGACCAGGCGCTGATGCAGGCTCTTCCCGTGAAGAACCCGGGTGAACTCGTCGTGCTGAGCTTTGCGGGCGACGTGCACGGACACGTGGAGTCGCATGGCGGCAACACTCCCGGGCATCGCCACGAGTTCTCGTATCCGATGTACAAGGATCTGCGCGACCGCAACAGCGTGTTCAGCGGGCTGATCGGCGCAGCTCCGACTTCGGTGGGCGTGACGTGGAATAACCGTGCCGAAGGCGTGAGCGCGGAGATGGTGAGCGGCAACTACTTCGATGTCCTCGGCGTGCGCGCCGCGGTGGGACGCCTCTTTGTCGCCAGCGATGAGACGGCGCCGGGCGCGAACCCAGTCGCGGTGCTGAATTTCGATTACTGGAAGTCACATTTGGCGGAAGCGCCGGTGACAGGCAAAACAATGCTGATCAACGGGACGCCGTTCACCATCCTCGGTGTGGCGGCGCCCGGCTTTCACAGCATGGAGTGGGGATCGCTCCCGCAGATTTACGTCCCGCTTACCATGCAGAAAACCGTCCAGCCGGAGTGGGATTATCTCAACGACCACAACTCCTACTGGATGAATATCGTGGGCCGGCTGAAGCTCGGCTTAACGGCGGCGCAGGCGTCGGCGGCACTCGATCCGCTGTTCAAGGATCTGCGCGCCGAGGAATTCACGCAGCTGCACGACCAGTCGCAGAAGGCGCGGACTGCATTCGTCACCAGCGCACATCTCAACCTCGAGGGCGGCGCGAGTGGCTTCTCGCCACTGCGCAACAGCGTGCAGACCCCGCTCACCATCATCATGGGCATGGTGTTGCTGGTGATCTTGATGGCGGTTGTCAACGTGGCGAGCCTGTTGCTCGTGCGTGCAGCCACCCGCGCACGTGAGTTTTCCGTGCGCTTTGCTCTGGGCGCAACCAGCGGCCAGGTGCTGCGCCAGCTGCTGGCCGAAGGCATGCTGCTGGGTCTAGCCGGTGCGGCTATCGGGCTGGCGCTGGCGCCGGAAGCCCTGCGTCTCCTCATCCGCTGGATGTCGACCGGCGACAACGGTGAGCATGCGTTTTCGCCCACGCTGGACTGGCGCGTCCTGGCGTTCACCATTGTGGCGACGCTGGTGGCGAGTCTGTTGTTCAGCCTCGCACCCGGCGGCGCAGTTCTGGAACCCGAAGCTGGCTGAGGCGCTGCATCAGGGGCGCGGCGGGACAGGCGGATCGCTGAGCTTCCGTCGGACCTGCGTAGCGCTGCAGATCGGTTTCAGCCTGCTGCTCATCGTGGCAGCGGGGCTGTTCGTGCGCACGATCGCCAACCTGCGCAATGTCAACGCCGGATTCACGACCGATCATCTGCTGGTCTTCAATCTGGACCCGTCGCTGGCCGGCTATCCTGCGACCGGCGTGGCCCCGGTGGAGCAGCGCGCGCTGGATGCCATCGCCGCTCTGCCTGGCATCCGTGCGGTCGGCGCGACCGATGACGAGGACCTGGCCGATGACGGTGTGTCGGGCGACGTGCTGGTGGCCGGCTACACACCGCCTCCCAATGAGGATTACGACGTAGAACTGCCGTGGGTGAGCGATGGCTATCTGCAGACGCTCGGCGTCCCGCTCCTCGCCGGCCGCTACTTCAACCCTGGCGATACGGCGACCTCGACCAAGGTCGCCATCGTGAACGAGATTTTTGCGAAGCATTTCTTCGGAAGCGCGGGAGCGGCTCTGGGACATCACGTGAGCCGTCCAAGGCGCCCGGCGACCGATGCGATGATCGTGGGCGTCGTGAAAGATGTGAAGCATACCAGCATGCGCGATCCTGCCACGCCGATGTCCTACACGCTCTTCGTGCAGGCGGAGCGGACGACCGGCCTCATCTTCTACGTGCGCACCTGGCAGGACCCGGGCACCGCGGCCAACAGCATCCGCGCCGCGATCGGAAATCTCGACTCGAAATTAATTGTCGGCCATCTGACCACGATGAGAGATGAGATCGATCAGAACCTCATGGCCGAACGCACCATCGCACTGCTCGCGACAGCCTTTGGAATTCTGGCGACGGTGCTGGCCGGCATCGGCCTCTACGGCATCCTCGCGTATTCAACCGCACAGCGCACGCGCGAGATCGGCATCCGCATGGCGCTGGGGGCGCGGCGCGTAACCGTGGTCCGGCTCATCCTCTGGGAAGTGATGGTTCTCGCCGGCGGAGCGATGCTGGTGACGATTCCGATAGCGATTCTCGCCACCCGTGCCGTCCGCAGCCAGCTTTTCGGTGTGTCCATTGCCGACCCTATCGTGTATGGCGTGGGCATCGCGGTGATCTGCTTCGTTGCTGGCCTTGCGGGCTTTGTGCCGGCACGGCGGGCGGCGACGGTGGATCCAGCGAGGGCGCTGAGGACGGACTGAGGACTCGGCCGTCGAGGCGATGTGCTTCGCGCCTTCGATTTTATTGGGCACGCAGCGCTTCGGTGGGATCGACGGAGGCCGCGCGTCGCGCGGGAATGTAGCAGGCGGCGAGCGCGACCACGATCAGAACAAGAGACACACCTGCAAAGGTGAGCGGATCGCGCGGCGAGACGCCGTAAAGTTGCGCAGACATGAGACGAGTGAGTCCTGCGGCGAGCGCGATGCCGGCAACGACGCCGAGCAGCGCCATCTTCACCCCCTGGCCGAGGACGAGGCGGAGGACATCGGAGCGCTGCGCACCGAGAGCCATCCTCACCCCGATCTCTCGCGTGCGTTCGCCCACCAGATACGAGATGACGCCGTAGATCCCGATGCAGGACAGCATTAGCGCAAGGGCGGCGAAGAAGGCCAGCAGGATCATCGAGAGGCGGCGCGCGGCGAAGGAGCGCTCGATAACGCCGTTCATGGTCTCGACGGCATAGACGATCTCGTTGGGATCGAGTTCCGCGACAGCGCTCCGCACCGAGGGCATGATTGCGGAGGGATCGTCGTGGGTGCGAAGGACGACCGCGGTCACCGTGGCGAGGAGCGGCATCAGCTTGGGAGGCAGCTGCATCATCGGGTAGTAGAACTGGGCTTCAATCGCGGATTTGGGATCGTTGCCCGGACCCCACTGCTTCACATGGCCGACCACGCCGACGATCTCCGCCTCGACGTCGAACTGCGCAATGTGGACGTGCTGTCCGATGGGGTCTCTGCCGGGAAAATCCTGGCGCGCGAGGACGTCATCGACATCGATGACGGCGGGTGCGTTCTCGTCGTCGTGGTCCGAGATAAAGCGGCCACGGAGCAGCGTCATGCCCATCGCCCGCTGGAATCCGGATTCGACCAGATAGAACATCGCGGGACGCATGTCGTTATCGTTGTCGGGCTTGGGCTCGCCTTCGATCCAGAAAGGCAATGCAGACTCGTGGATCATGGGTCGCGAGCCGAGTGTGACCGAGACAGCTTCGACGCCGGGGATAGCGCGCATGGCCGCGTCGAACTGGCGGAGCCGCGCGCGCGTCTCCGCTGCCGTGGTTTTGGCGTTGCCTGGCAGCGAGACGGAAAAGGTGATGGCGTGGTCGGGATTGTAGCCAGGGTTCACCTTCCACAAGGCTGCGAAGGTGCGCAGCATGAGGCCGGCGCCGATGAGCAGCACGATGGCGAGGGCGACCTGGGCGGCGACGAAGAGTCCCTGCAGGCGGTGGCGAGCGCCAGCGGCGCCGCGTCCGGCCTGCCGCAGGACTTCCTGCAGATTGGTGCGTGAGGTTTTGAGCGCGGGGGCAAGGCCAAAGACGATTCCAGCGAGCAGCGATACACCGAGCGTGAACAAGAGCACGCGAGCATCGATGGCCACATTGGCCGCGCGCGGCAACTCGGCGGGCAGCGCGGTGACGATGGCTTTGGTGGCGAGATAGGCGAGGGCCAGTCCGAGGAGACCGCCGGTCGCCGCCAGCAACACGCTTTCCGTCAGGAGCTGGCGGATGAGCCGGGCGCGGCTCGCCCCAAGCGCCGAACGCACGGCGAACTCGCCGGACCGCGCCATGGAGCGAGCGAGCAGCAGGCTGGCGACATTGGCGCACGCGATCAGCAGCAGGAACCCCACAGCAGCGAGAAGAACCAACAGAACCGGTTGCACGTCGCCGACGATGTCCTCTTTCATCGAGACCAGCGAGATGCCCACGGCTTTGTCGGCCTCGGGATAGAGCACAGCAAGGTGGTGCGCGATGGTGTCCATATCGCCGCGCGCCTGAGCCAGGGTGACGCCGGGCTTCAGCCGGCCGATGGCGTGCGCGCTCTCGTCGACGCGGCGATCGCGGAAGGAGGGATCGTTCCACTGGCCGAGGGGGATGTAGACGTCGCGGTCCGTGCCGTAGAAGAGGAAGTCTGGCGGGAGAATTCCGACCACCGTGTAGTCGGCACCGTTGAGAGTGACGGGCTTGCCGAGGATCGAAGGCGAGCCGCCGAACTGACGATGCCAGAAAGCGTCGCTGAGGATCGCGATGGGGCCTGCGCCGAGGTGGTCGTCGGAGGAGTTGAAATCGCGGCCGAGCGCCGGATGAACGCCGAGGGTGGAGAGGAACTGCGCGGAGATCATGAAGCCGTTGACGCGCTGCGCGGGAGCGTGACCGCCGGTGAAGTTGTAGTCCTCGTGGCGATACATGGCCATGGAGGAGAAGGTGCGGTTCTGGCTCTGCCAGTCGAGAAAGTTAAGGTAGCTGATGGGCGCCTGGGGCTGGCCGGCGTTGCGCTCGTTGATGGCGACCAGTTGCCCGGATTGCGCGTACGGGAGCGGGTTGAGCAGGACACCGTTCACCACGGAGAAGAGCGCGGTATTGGCTCCGATGCCGAGCGCGAGAGTGGCGATGGCGATGATCGCAAAGGCGGGGGACTTGAGGAGCATGCGGAGGGCGAAGCGGATGTCCTGAACGAGAGCGATCACGGGCAGCCTCGAGGATGGAATGTCTGATTGTAGGGCAGTTCGGCAGCGGATTCCGGAAGGCCACGCGCTGTTGTGACGAATGGAACCGGCGCGCCGACAAAAAACTGCGAAACCCTCTACTCAAACGTTATACTAGGCGACTGGAGCGGGCCGGGTCTCCTGAGAAGGCGCAGGAATCCGCTTCGCCTGTTAGCTTACGGAGTGGGTTTGGGGCCGATGATCAGGAATCAGGAAACGGGACGCAGAGGTGGAGTGGCGCGCGGTTGCGCTCTGGGTTGGGTGATTGCACTTGCCATGGGTTGCTGGCTTGCCGCGGGAAACGCGTGGGCGCAGACGACGGCAGCGTGGAGTGGGGTGGTACGGTCGGCATCGGGGCAGCCGGTAGTGGGTGCGACGGTGATCCTCACCGGAGAGTCGGGCATCTATCGAGCCACAACTGGCAGCGACGGGAACTTCGTCTTTGCGAAGATTCCGCCGGATCGGTTTGGGGTGGTAGTGCAGCGCGGCGGAAAACCCGCGACGACGGCATTCCAGGTGCAATTGCCTGGGAATCCTGTAACGATCACGGTTACGAATACGAACACCCTGCAGGTGGCCGCGCTGGCCGGGGATACCAACGCGCCCGGGACAACCGGCGGCGAGAAGCTGTCGAGCGAGTCCGTCAGTTCTTTGCCCCTGAACGGGCGCGATTTCAGCACGTTGCTGTTGCTGGCGGCCGGGACCATGACGGATGCGAATGGCGCGACGAACTTCACCCAGCAGTTTGCGATCAACGGGCAGCGAGGGGTGGAGGCGACGTTCGCGATGGATAGCGCGGACGTGAGCGATCCGGAGATGGGTGGCAGCACGTTCACGAATTTCGATGTCGATGCGATCCAGGAGCTGCAATCGAGCTCAGGCTGGATGCCGGCCGAGATTGGGCGGGGCGGGGCGGGATTCACGAACATCGTGACGCGCTCGGGCAAGGAGGGCTTCCACGGATCAGTGTTCGAATTTCTGCGCAACTCGGCGCTCGATGCGCGGAACTACTTCGACTATCCCTCGATCGCCGAGCCGGGGAGAATTCCTCCGTTCAAGCGCAACGAGTTTGGATTCACGAACGGTGGGCCGGTGGTGCTGCCGCATGTCTACGACGGCCGCGGGAAGACCTTTTATTTCGGGCAGTACCAGGGCTTTCGGCAGGTGCTGGGGACGACGCAGGTGCTGCCGATGCCGACTGCGGCCGAGCGCGCGGGCCTGGACGTGGTGAAGTATCCCGATGGCAGCAGCGACACGCTCACAGTCCCGGTCAATCCAGCGATTGCCGCTGTGCTGAAGCGCTACCCGATCCCGAATAATCCGACGGGAGCGTACGGCGCGCGGACGTATGCGGTGCCGTCGAATGTGGCGACCGATGCCGATCAGTTTTCGATTCGCATCGATCAGCAAATTGGCGCGAAGGGTCAGTTCCTCGGACGCTTCAACTTCGATAACCTGACCGGACCGACCACGAATCCGGATCAGACGACGATCGACAAGAGCTTCGGCGTGCAGTACGTGGACCGCCAGCGCAACGTCGAGTTCCGCTACACCCGCACCCAGTCGCCGCATTTCTCATGGGAGTCGGTGTTCAGTATCACCCGCACCACGCCGGGGTTTCCTACGCCGAACCATACCGACCCGGCAGTGAAATTCAACGATGGGCTGTTTGAGGGGTTCGATCTGGCGGCGGGATCGGTGATGCAGGCCTATGGAAATCTCTTCCAGGGGCAGCAGAACTTCACCTGGACCCGCGCTCGCCACGCGTGGAAGTGGGGCATCGAAGCGCGGTTGAATCGCGACACGACCTACTTCGGCATCAGTCCGAACGGCGAGTACGACTTCGGCGGCGGGACTGTGTATTCGCCCATCTTCATTCCTTCGCAGAGCGGGACCCACAACGTGAACCCGGGCGATCCACTGCCCAACACGCTGGCCAGCCTGCTGGTGGGCTATCCGTATTCGTACACCGTCGTCGTCGCCCCGCCGGAAGTCTCCAGCGGCGCGCACACCGGGCCGGCAGCGATCAATCGCAACGATGTGAACGTGTATTTCCAGGACACGTGGAAGATCAACGACCACTGGACGCTCGACTATGGGCTGCGCTATGAGGTTTATTCGCCCATCACGGAGCGGGCGCACCGCACCTCGAGCTTCCTGAACGTGGCGCCGCCCGCCGGGCAGCAGCAGGTTTACGTGATCAATCCGCAGCCGGGGTACCGCTCCGGCTGGAACGGCTGGGGACCGCGCCTGCAGCTGAGCTGGAACGCGCCGCACGACCTCCACGTGCACGCCGGCGGAGCGATCACCGTCATTCCGCCGAATATCTGGCAGGACAATTTCCTTACCGGCTCGACGCCTTTCGCGGTCTATCCGCGTGTTAATGCTTCGAAGTCCGGCGAGGTCGCATACGGTTTCCAGATCACGCCGGACCAGTTGCCCCAGACGTACACGCTGAGCGGACAGAACGTGTTCACAACCTGGCCGCTGAAAAAACTCCCCGCGAACACGCCGATGGATGTGGACCGCTACCAGCACGACCTCGCAGCGCTGGCGCCAGGACAGCAGCTCTCATTGCTGAGCCTGAGCGCCATCGACCGCCGTTTCGGCGACGGGTTTCTGCAGACCTGGACGCTTGGAATGGAGAAGGCCTTCTTCGGGCTGACCGCCGATGCCGGTTATGTGGGGACGGCTTCGATGCGGCTGCCGCGGATGGCGCCGGCCAATGCTTATCCGGGAGCCGAGCGCGGATTCGCGCCGTATACGACCTTCGACAGCACGGGCGCGGTGACCGGCGGTTTTGGGTTTGAGCAGGTCATCGAGGCCACCGCGCACTCGTCGTATAACGCGCTGCAAACATCGCTTTCCGGCGCAGTGAAGCATGGCGGGCCGGGAATTCAGGCCGGCTACACATGGTCGAGGTCGTTCGACGACGTGAGCGCAGTGGCGGGCGGCACCGGATCGACGGGGGCAATGGCGCTCCCTTTACCGCAAAACCCATTCGACACGCACCCTGAGCGGGGACCGTCGAGCTTCGATGTGACGCACGGCTTCAGCGTAAGCGCGGCGCAGGATCTGCATCTGCAGGAACTCGGCTGGCTTGACGGACCGCAGTTGCGGAGATGGGCTCGGGGATGGGAGCTGCTGAGCATCTCGTCGATCTCCAGCGGTGCGCCGTTCACGGTGTACTCCGGGATCCAGCAGACCGGCTACGGCACCATGGGCGCCGACCGGCCCGATCAGATTGCGAAGCCGCATTTGTCCACGGCTCGCAGTTCCGGACGCGCGCGGGAAGACTACTTCGGACGCGGCGCTGAGAATGGCTCGTTCTTCTCGATTCCGATTGGCGTGCCGGGCGGGTCGGGGCCGAACGCAGGGCGATTCGGAACGCTGGGACGGAACACGTTCCGCGGCCCGGCCTACTACGACTTCGACTACGCCGTGATCAAAGACACGCCGATCGGGGAGCGGAAGAGCGGTGTGGAGAAAGCGGACGTGCAGTTCCGGGCCGAATTCTTCAACATGTTCAACATCGTGAATATGGGCCTGCCGGCGAACACGATCCAAGGGTCGGGATTTGGCGTGATCAGCAAGACGGCCGGGACGTCGCGGCAGATTCAGTTCTCGCTGAAGCTGATCTATTAGCTGGGAGCGGTGGGGGGACTTTAGACGCGGCAAAGCTAGTGGCAATCAGCTGTTCCAGATCCATCCCGGCTCCCAGCTCCCAGCTCCATGCTTGAAAAGCAATGAGTTACGTCCAACTCTGTATTGACAACAAGACGCTCATATTTCCTGCATCAATTGTGCTATAGTGGCCATCAAACCTTGTGAATGGCTGCTCTGCCGTGGCCCCTGGAAGGGCCCGTGGAACAGGCGCCAACTCTCAAACTCTGCCGTCGGGCCGCGAGCCTCGAGGCGGGTAACAAGGCAGCTTAAGACAGCTGAAAGACCGGTTAGCTGAAAACCGGTTGGCTAAAGGCGGGTCAGCTGGTAAAGCGGTCAGCGTTGGAGCAGTCAGAGCACCCATGAAGGTTTCTAGCCGCTTTTTTACGGACCCGAGGTTCGAAAGTTTTGTCAGAAAGTTGGAAGATGGCAGGAGGCAGGATCCGCGACCGCGGCCGCTGACCGGGTTTTCGCTAACCGGTTCTTAGCTGACCGCATTTTGGCTGGCCGCTTCTTAGCCGAACGGAGAGATTATGGCAATTCGGTGGGACAAATTTACAGTGAAGTCGCAGGAGGCGGTGCAGAGCGCCAGCCAGCTCGCGGCGGAGAACGGCAATCCCGAGATTCTGCCGCTGCATTTGCTGGCGGTGCTGCTCGGCGACAAAGAGGGCGTGATTCCGGCCGTCCTCGACAAGATTGGCGTGCCGGTGGGGCAGCTCGAAGCGCGCGCGCAGGAGGCAGTGAATCAGCTGCCGAAAGTCAGTGGCGCGTCGACGCAGCCGAGCGCGAGCAACGCGCTCAATCAGGTTTTCGAAGCTGCCTTCAAAGAAGCCGAGCAGTTCAAGGACGATTACGTTTCGACCGAGCACCTGCTCCTCGCGCTCACACGCCTGAAGAATGACGGCGCACAGCTGCTGCTGGCCTCGCTCGGAGCTGGTCACGACGCTGTGCTGAAGAGCCTCGCTGCGGTGCGCGGCAATCAGCGCGTGACGGATCAGAATCCCGAGGCGAAGTACCAGGCACTGGAGAAATACGCGAAGGATCTGACCGAGCTCGCCCGGCGCGGCAAACTCGATCCGGTCATCGGCCGCGAAGAGGAGATTCGGCGCGTGATTCAGGTGCTTTCGCGGAGGACCAAGAACAATCCGGTGCTCATCGGCGAGCCTGGCGTGGGCAAAACGGCCATCGTCGAGGGACTCGCCCGGCGCATTGTGCATGGCGACGTGCCCGACATCCTGCGCGATAAGCGCGTCATCTCTCTCGACCTGGGCTCGATGCTCGCCGGCGCAAAATATCGCGGCGAATTTGAGGACCGGCTCAAGGCGGTGCTGAAGGAAATCGAAGAGTCGAACGGGCAAATCATCCTGTTCATCGACGAGCTGCACACGCTGGTTGGAGCGGGCGCGGCCGAGGGCGCGATTGACGCCTCGAACATGCTCAAGCCGCCCCTGGCGCGCGGCGAGCTGCGCGCCATCGGCGCCACCACGCTCAACGAATACAAAAAGTACATCGAGAAGGACCCGGCGCTGGAGCGGCGCTTCCAGATCGTCTACGTTGGCGAGCCGAATGTCGAGGACACCATCGCGATTCTGCGCGGGCTCAAGGAGCGCTACGAATCGCACCATAAAGTGCGGATCCGCGATTCGGCCATTGTGGCGGCGGCAACGCTGTCACATCGCTATATCTCGGACCGCTTCCTGCCTGACAAGGCCATTGACCTCGTCGACGAAGCTGCCGCTTCGCTGGCGATTCAGATTGGCAGCGTTCCCCAGGAGATTGACGAGCTGGAGCGCGAGGCGACGTCGCTCGAAATCGAGCGCGCGGCCCTGAAGCGCGAGAACGATCCCAACTCGAAAGAGCGCCTCGAACACGTGGAGCGCGAAGTAGCACAGCTGCGCGAGAAGACCACGGCGCTGCGGGCACGCTGGACGAAGGAGCGCGAGGCCATCACGCGGCTGAGCGACCTGAAGAAGCAGATCGAGACGCTGAAGTTCGAAGCCGACGAGCAAACCCGCCGCGGCAATCTTGAGCGAGCCGCGCAGATTCAGTATGGCGAGCTTCCGAAACTGGAAGCCGAGGTGAAAAGGCTCGATGCAGCGCAGGACGGCAAAGGCGGCGCTCCCCGCATGCTGAAAGAAGAAGTCGACGAGGAGGACATCGCGCGCATCGTCAGCAAGTGGACGGGGATTCCGGTCTCGCGCATGCTCGAAGGCGAAGTGAAGAAGCTGGTCCAGATGGAGGAGCGGCTCAGGGAGCGCGTGGTCGGGCAGGACGCGGCGCTGAGCGTGGTCGCGAATGCGATTCGCCGTTCGCGCGCCGGTTTGAGCGATCCGAAGCGGCCGATCGGCTCGTTCATCTTCCTCGGGCCGACTGGTGTGGGCAAAACCGAAACCGCCCGCGCCCTTGCCGAGTTTCTCTTCGACGACGAGCAGGCGATGATTCGTCTCGACATGAGCGAGTACATGGAAAAACATGCCGTGGCTCGCATGATCGGCGCGCCTCCAGGCTACGTGGGTTACGACGAGGGCGGCCAGCTCACGGAAGCCGTGCGGCGGCGGCCGTATTCGGTGATCCTGCTCGATGAAATCGAGAAGGCCCATCCGGATGTGTTCAACGTCCTCCTGCAGGTGCTCGATGACGGGCGCCTCACCGACTCAAAAGGCCGCACGGTGGACTTCCGCAACACGGTCCTGATCATGACCTCGAACCTGGGGGCAGGATTTTTGACCGGCGATGCTCTGAAGGACGAAACCACCTTCGGGCACGCCACGGAAAGCGTAATGAAGGTGCTGCGCGAGCACTTTCGTCCGGAGTTTCTCAACCGCGTGGACGATGTTGTGATCTTCCGGCCGCTGGGCGAGGAGCAGTTGCAGCACATCGTGGATCTGCGCCTCAAAGACCTCGAGAAGCTGCTGGCTGACCGTCACATCACGATCGAACTGACGCAGGCCGCACGGCACGCGATCTTCACCGCCGGATACGACCGCGCCTACGGCGCGCGGCCGCTGAAGCGGGCGATCCAGCGAATGGTCCAGGATCCGCTGGCCATGAAGATCCTCGACGGCGAGGTGCTGCACGGCGACCATGTGCGCATCGACGCTCACAAGAAAGGGTCGAGCACGCTGCAGTTCGAAGTCGTGAGCCGTGCGGGAATTCCGCTGGAGCACGGCGTGGCGATCGGCCAGGCGTAAGGGCTGGATCGCCGCACGCGATCCAGCGGGCGTCCAGCGCTCAGCGTTCGGCGTTCAGAATCGCCGGGGCCTGCGGAGACTCCGCAGGCCTCTTTGTTTGGTGGGCGACTGGTCAATTTGACTGGTCGTAGCGACTGGTCGATACTTGGGTATGCGGCAAATTCAGGCGTCGGAAGCAAAAACGAAGTTCCTGCAACTCCTCGACGATGTCGAACGCGGCGATACGCTGATCATCACCCGACATGGCAAGCCGATCGCGCGACTGGTTCCCGAGCAGGAGAGGCGGCAGGCGGAAATCGAGTGGGCGCTGAAGGAGATTCGCGCCCTGCGGCCGAAGTTCGGGCGCATCACGGTCAAGGAACTTCTTTCTGCCCGGGACGAGGGGCGGAAGCGCTGATGGCGTTTGTCATCGATGCGTCGGTTACCGCTAGCTGGGCATTTGTCGAGAATGATCCACGAGCGGAGATTGCTTTTGATCGCCTTCTCGTCGAATCGGCGACAACTCCCTGGCTATGGTGGTACGAAGTGAGGAATCTTCTCATCACGCGCGAGCGGAGCCAGCATCGGAATCCTGTGACTACCGGGGCGTTTCTGGCGTTCCTGGCGACTCTGCCGATTGGTCTGGACGCGACCCCCGATGAAGCCGGGGTCTTGCGGCTGGCAAGAAATCATAACCTGACTGCCTACGATGCCGCCTACCTGGAATTGGCGGAAAGGCTGGGGCTTCCGTTGGCGACGCTCGACGCCGATCTGGTGCGAGCGGCTCGGGCCGAGAGAATTCCATTGATCGAGAAGAAGGAACGCCGGAAAGGGCGATAGCTCGCCCCTTCGAGGACGGCGCCGGAAGGCTTCAGTAAACCACTACGCCGCGGCGTTCGGCTGAACCGGTTGCCCACAATGGGAGCAGCGCTTCGCCGCCAGTGGAATATCGGCGAGGCATTCCGGGCAGGGATGCGTCGTGGGCGGCGCCACTTTCGTCGGGTGAAACTTCTTCATCAGCGCGTTGATCGGCAGCACGAACACGAAATAAACGACGACGGCGATGAGCAGGAAGGAAATGATGGCGTTGAAAAAGTCGCCGTACAGGATCTTTCCACCATGGACCTCGAGAATCAGGGCGGAAAAGTTGGGCTTGTGTACGCCCGCCGCGATCAGCGGGTTCACGACGTCCGTTACCAGCGCATTCACGATGGCTGTAAAAGCGGCGCCGATGACGACGGCAACCGCCAGATCCATGACATTGCCGCGCAGGATGAAATCGCGAAAGCCTTTCAGCATAGGAGAAACCTCCGAAGTACTTCGTCCCGGGAAATCACAGCCTGCGGCCGGAACTCAGAAAATTGAGTGTAGCGCCGAACCCGAGCGGGCAGGCGCGCCAGTTCCGGGGCCGTTCATCGCTCGTACCCTTTGCCCAGGGATTCGCCCTCGGACGCGGTCGCCTGCATCCGCCTAAACCCGATTAACTAAATAGATAACGCGAGGGGGTTGACCCCTCCGGATCTCGTTGATTCTACAAGTACCGGCCACCCCTCGACCCCCCTCGATCCCCAAATCTACCGGGGTTTGGCTCCGCCTAGCCGTTGTCGGTCTCGTTCTCGTCCTGTTCGCGAACCAGGGTGCCGGTCCGCGGACCCTCCGCGGTGTGCAGTCCCCAGGCCATGCGCGGCGTGTTGTGGGCCAGGCCGTACCGGCCATCCGGAGCCAGCAGGATGATTCCGCCGTGTCCGCCGGCGCGCCGCAACAGATACGCCATGGCCTCGGGCGCGACCTGCTCCGGCGATCGCCCTGCCAGAATGCGGTCGGTCGCCCACTTGCCGAGGACAAGTTTCATGATCGGCTCGCCCCATCCGGTCAGCGAGACCGCGGCGGAAGCGTTGTCGGCGTAACAGCCGCAGCCGATCAGCGAAGAGTCGCCCACTCGGCCGGGATCCTTATTGAGCGTGCCGCCTGTGGAGGTCGCGGCGGCCAGGCGTCCATCGCTGTCCACTGCGACAGCTCCCACCGTGTCGTGCGAGTCCTGGTTCGAGGTGCCGCCGCCGGAGAAGGTCCGGTCCGGCGCGCCCGCTTGCTCGCGGGCCTGAGCTTCGGCCAGCCTCTGGCGCTCGCGATCGAGCACCAACTCGGAGTTATCGATGAGCCCCATGCCCTGCGACTGCGCGAACGCCTCGGCGCCCGGCCCGACGAAGTAGACATGGGGGCTCTTGTCCAGAACCAGCCGCGCGGCCTGAATCGGATTGCGGATCCGCTCCACGCACGCAACCCCCCCGGCGCGCAGCGTGGCTCCATCCATGATCAGGGCGTCCAGCTGTACCCGCCCGTCCCGCGTCAGGAAGGATCCCCTGCCGGCGTCGAAGGCCGGATCGTTTTCCATGGTGGTAACGGCGGCCTCGACGGCATCAAGGGCGGCACCGCCGCGCTCGAGGATGCGCCAGCCTTCCTGGAGAGCATCGAAAACGCCCTGCTCATGGGCATCGAGCAGGTCGGCGGGGATATCCCAGGCGCCACCGTGAAGAAGGAGGATTGGGGAACGCGGCATAGCGGAAAGAGGGATTGTACCGTTTTGGGCTAAGGGCGGGTGTGAAGGAGTCGTTTGTGGGGCGGGATCGTAATGACCGGGGCGGGAGCGCCGATAAGCCGGACATACCACGGAGCGAGGTGAGGGGCGATGGGTGGGAGCGTGATACGGTGGGACGATCCCGCGCCGGTGCGGCGCGCGGAAGCAACGGGAAACCCAGAGGCGCCGCGGCGCGGATCCGCGGACGATGTCGACATTGTGGCGCCCGGGCGGGGCCTGCAGTATCCGGGGCATCTTGTAGAGCTCACTGTACAGGGCTGCCTGGTTCAAACGACCTGCCGCCTCGAAGCCGGAACGGCGGTGGAAGTGTGGTTTCGGACCGATGGTTTGCCGCTGCGCCTGGCTGCGAAGCTGGTGCAGAAGGGTGAGCAGGGTGTGCGCTTTGAGTTTCAACCGATCCCTGTGCGGAAGCAGCAGCAGCTGGAGGGTTTGCGGATTGAACTGGGGTTGGCGTGAAGGCCCGGCTGCGGTTGGGACCGATAGTCAGCAGAGAATGAAGATGGTTTAATGGCGTGGGTCGCGCGGCCCGGTTTTGCGGGCCGGCAGCGGAAACGGAGCCGCGCCATGTTTGTTCCGACGACGTTTCATGCGGCGTTGTTGATGACGATCCTGAGCACCGTGTGCTGGGGATCGTTCGCGAACACTTTCAAAGTCACAAAGAATTATCGCTTTGAGCTGTACTACTGGGACTACGGACTCGGCATCTTCCTGATCTCGGTGGTGCTGGCGCTCACGATGGGGAGCTTTGCCGGCGGCTCATCCGCGTTCGTGACCAATCTGCATACCGCCGACGGGATCAATTTGTTTTACGCCGCGCTGGGCGGATTCATTTTCAACATTGCAAATACGCTGCTGGTGGCGGGAATCGAAATGGTCGGTCTCGCGATCGCCTTTCCGGTGTCGATCGGAATTGCGCTGGTCGAGGGCGTGGTGTTGAGCTATGCGTTGCAACCACGCGGAAATCCAGTGCTGCTGGCGGCGGGCATTGCGATGGCCGTGCTGGCGCTGGTGCTGATTGGTAAGGCATACCGCGCGCTGCGAACGGAGGGGGCGGTTTCCCGGCGGGGAGTGGTAGTGTGCGTAGTCTCTGGTCTGCTGATGGGGATCTTTGCGCCGTTTGTGACGCGGGCCATGACGCGCGGGGCAACGCTGACGCCGTACACGACGGCGGTACTTCTGACGCTGGGCGCGCTGCTGTGCTGCTTCGTGTTCAACCCAATCCTGATGAGGAAGCCGTTGACCGGAGCGCCGGTGGCGGGAGCGGAATATTTCCGCGCACCGGCTTCGTATCACGCTCTGGGTCTGCTGGGTGGGGCGATCTGGGGATGCGGGACGGTGTTCAACTTTGTGGCCGCGTCGCTGGTGGGGGTCGCGATCTCTTACGCCATCGGACAGGCATCGCCCATGGTGGCGTGTTTGTGGGGCGTTTTTGTGTGGAAGGAGTTTCGCGGAGCGAATACGAAGGCCAGGGCGTACCTCGCCGCGATGTTTGCGGCGTATCTGCTGGCTCTGGCGCTGATTGCGCGGGCGTACGCCGGATAAATGTGCCTGTGACGGTGACAATTACAGGGTGCGGGGAGCGATGAGCGGATCATTCGTAACAGTGATGGGTAGTTTTGTGGCGGATATGTCGTTCCGCACCGGCAAGCTGCCGGCGTGGGGCGAGACCTACATGGGGAAGGAATTCCGGTTGGGACCCGGGGGCAAGGGATCGAACCAGGCGGTGGCGGCGGCGCGCGCCGGCGCACGGGTCAGCTTCATCAGCAAGCTGGGCCGCGATGCGCTGGGAGATATAGCTCGGGAGACCTATCGAACGGAAGGAATCGACACACGGCATTTGCTGGAAACAGAGCTCGGCGACGGGGGCGGCCGCGATCATTCTGGATGCGCAGTCGGGGGAGAACGCGATCATCGTGGTGCCGGGGGCGTGTTTCACGCTGACGCCCGACGAGGTGGCGGAGGCGCGCGATTTGATTGCGGAGTCGGCGGTTTTCCTGACACAGCTGGAGCTGGCCTTGCCGACCGTGGCCTATGGACTGCAACTGGCGCATGAACTGGGAGTGCCGACGATTCTGAATCCGGCACCGGGGTGCGCGCTGCCGGAGTCGGTGTATCCGCATTGCGACTACCTGACTCCGAACGAAAACGAGGCGAAAGTGCTGACCGGGATTCAGGTCGGGTCGCTGGAGGATGCCGAGCGCGCGGCGAATGCGCTGCTGCAGCGAGGTGTGGGAACGGCCGTGATCACTCTGGGGGCACAGGGCGCGCTGGTGAAAAATGCGCGGCTGATGGAGCATGTGCCGGCGGTGAATGCCGGTCCGGTGCTGGAGACGACCGGCGCAGGCGATGCGTTCAACGGCGGCCTTGCCGTTGCTCTCGCAGAGGGCCGGGATCTGGTGGAGGCGGTGCGCTTTGGATGCGCTGTGGCGGGAATTTCCGTGACACGGGCGGGTACGGCGCCGTCGATGCCACGGCGGGAGGAAGTGGATGCTCTTCTGGCGCCGCGAGGTTAGAGCAGCCTGCAGTCGGCGCTAATTTGTGCCGGCGCGGAGGCTGGTGAGAGGTCGAATTCGTACACAAGCTTCCCCTCGTGTTCACGAGCCCACGCGAGGTGCGCGCGGTCTGAGCCGGCCCCCTCGAGCCGCCAGCCCGAACCCGCCTTCACCAGCTTCATCGCGGCGCGCTGGCGCCACCACTCGTTGATCTCGCGCGGCAGCGCGATCCAGACATTTTCGGCTTCGCGCAGGTGAGCAAGGTGGTCGAGGAGTTCCTCGAAGGTGGTGCGGGCACGGCTTTCGCGGATGTAATCAGGATGAACGATGAAGCTCATCAGCCCATGACGGGCGAGAATCAGCGCCGTCTGCCGCCTCCAGATGTCGATGGAGTACTCGTCGAGGATGTTGAAGAGTGAATAGTCCTGAATGTCCGTTAGCGGAATTTCGAGCATGTCTCCGATAAAGTACGGCATCACGGTGCAGCAGCCGCCGCGTTGCGGGTCAAGGTGCGCCACATTGGGAACCGACATGTCGTACTCGAACTGGAACTGGTCGAACCAGTCCTGATTGCGATACAGCACGCCGGCTCGAAATCCATTCGCGGCGAACTTCCGGCCGTATTCGTTGATCTTTGCGACGCGTTCGAGAAACTGGACGCGGTTGTCGTAGAGATGGCCGTCGTGGTTGAGATCGTGGACGGCGACCTCGTGGCCGCGGCTGTGGATGGAATCGATGTACGACTGCGGGACTTCGTAGCGGTCCTCAGGAATGATCGTGAAGGAACCCTTGATGCCGCGCGAATCGTCCAGGTCCATAAGCGTGGGGCAGAAGTCGCGGCCGACTTCAGTTTCCACATCGTGCGACATCATGGCGCACGCGGATTTGCCCTCCGGCCAGAACCAAATGAAAGGCACGCGCTGGGCCCCCGACGCGCGCAGCGCCAGCAGCAGCAGTTGCTCGTGGAGATTGTCCACCGAGAAATCCACCGGCCAGCGCGGGAAAGGCCGCCTGTCCCACCCGCGCAGCCGCAGCTTTTGCAAATGCTTGCGCGCCGCAACCGATAACAGCGGTCGAAAGAAGTAGTAGATCTTCGCGCTGAGCGACTGCGTGCCGGAGCGCGCATCGCCGCCCATGTAGGCTTCGTGACGCAGACTCGTGATGGCTTCGCGAGGATCGAAGGGCAACCGGACCGCATCGTCTGTGACGGTGACGTCCAACGCGGCATCGTGCAGGGGTTCCTCCGGCGATGCAGCCGGAGGCTGGGTGGCGAGACGGCCATACAGCGTGGTCTCGGGACCGAAAGCAAAGTAGCCCGCCGACGCACCGTCTGGGGACACATCGATGCGCACTGCCTTCGCGAAATCGTCAGGGCAGCGAAAGTACACGGCGAGGGAGTCTAAAAACTCGTCCGATTCGCTCATAATATTCGAGCCAGAATAGTGGCAGCTTTTGGCGTCAGGCAATCAAACTTTGGGTTAGAAATAAGCATTCCGGCAGTACTCCTTTCCGCGCTCCCGTGGAACACCTTCGGGATAACTTTTAAGATCGCTGCGAGCGCCTCCGGGCTACTCGACGGGAACTACTGCGGGGTTACCGCGCTGGAAAATGCGGGACATTCCCGCCGGTGCGTACTATTCTTGAGCACAAAGCCCCAGGGGCCTCCCCAGCCCATTGCCTGAACGCGTTGACCCGGCCTGCTCGATCTGGCCGTACCCGGAATTGCAACGTCATGCCAGAGAGCCCGAAGCGACCTGCGAGTGAAATGCCGACGCAGATTGGCGCCGCGACCGCGGTGAGCAGTTCGGCGGACAATCTTCGCCCGCTCGAGACCATAGTTCCGCAATCGAAGCAGTCCCGCGCGGACGAGACGCTCGTGCCTCCGTCGAAGAGCGACGCGGCGACAATGGTGCCGCCCGCGCGCTCCGACGCAGCCACGGTGGTGCCAGGCAGTCGCGCAGCATCGGGGTCCGGCGGCGGCTCGCGCGCGGGTGGGTCAGGCGGATGGAGCGGCGACACATCGGAGTTGGCGCCCGGCGCGGTGCTCGCGGGCCGCTATGAGATTCTCGCCGTGCTCGGCACCGGCGGCATGGGCTCGGTGTACCGGGCGCAGGACCGCGAACTGGACCGTATGGTCGCGCTCAAGGTCATCCGGCCCGAACTGGCGCGGAACCCCGCGATCGTGGATCGCTTTAAGCAGGAGCTGCGGCTCTCGCACAAGGTGACGCACCGGAACGTGGTGCGGATGTACGACCTCTCCGAAGACGCGGGCATGCGCTTCGTGACGATGGAGCTGGTCGCCGGACGCGATCTGCGCTCCATCCTGGAGGAGCGCGGGAAGCTGCCGGCCGATGAGGCTGCGAGCCTCCTGGAACAGATTTGCTTCGCGCTGGAGACCGCGCACAACGAAGGCATCCTGCACCGCGACCTCAAGCCGCAGAACGTGATGGTGGAGGAGAACGGCCGCGTTGTCGTCATGGATTTCGGCCTGGCGCGCACGATCGAAGGCGATGGGATGACCCAGTCCGGCGCGCTGGTCGGCACGATGGAATATATGTCGCCGGAGCAGGCGCTTGGCAAGGAGCTCGATCAGCGCTCGGACATCTTTGCGCTCGGCCTCATGGGCTACGAAATGCTCACCGGGCTGATGCCGTTCAAGGCGGAGAGCGCGATCGCCAGCCTGCTCCGGCGAACGCGCGAACCGGCAGAGTCATGCACCAAGGTGGACCCGGCGATTCCGGTGGTGCTGGGCGGCATTATCGACAAGTGCCTGGCTGTGGATGTGGAGCAGCGCTACAAGAGCGCCGGCGAAGTGCTGCACGACCTCGAAGTATGGCGCGGCAAGGCCGCCGCGGCGAGCCTGCACTTCGAAGCGCAAGTGCCCTCCACCGGGATGAGCGGCCGCTGGCTGCTGATTGTTGGGGGCGGGGCGCTGCTGATCGCGCTGCTGGCGGCGATTTCGCTGGCCGTGCGCCACTATTCCAGCTCGCATGCGGCGGCGCCGGCGGTGGCGAGCGCGCCGTCGATTTCGCTGGCGATCATGCCGTTCTACAACACCTCCGGCGATGCTTCGATGGACTGGCTCGGGGCCAGCCTTGCGGAAATGCTCTCCACCGATATTGGCGGTTCCTCCGCCGTGCGCATGGTTTCCCCCGATCGCCTCCAGCAGGTGATCGGCGATCTGCACCTGACGGCGAATTCCCCGGCCGATGCCGCAACTCTGAAGCGCGTGGCTGAGTTTACGAACGCCCAGACAATCGTCTTCGGCCAGTTCATCAAAGCCGGCAATGCGATCCGCATCAACACCACGGTATTGGACCCGGCGAACGATGCTCGGTCGACCATCACCACCGACGTGCCCGACCAGAACCAGTTGCTGGCAAGCGTTCGACAAGCTTGCCGGCCAGCTGCGTGAGAAGCTGACCGCCGATCCGAAGGTTCTGAACGATCTGCAGGCGCATGCCGTGCGGCCTTCGACCACTTCAGTCGAGGCGCTGCACGATTACGAAAACGGCCTGGCGCTGGAACGCGCCGGCGACAACCTCCGGGCGATTGAGTCCTTCCACGCCGCGACCGAGGCGGACACCAACTTCGCTCTGGCTTTCGCACACCTGGCGCAGGCCTATTCCAGCCAGGGGCAGGACGACCTCGCCCAGTCCGCGTCGCGGACCGCCATGGAACTGGCGGCGAACCTCTCGCCCGCCGAGCGCTATCGGATCGAGGCGAGCAACGCCGAGATCAACAACAACCCGCAGAAGGCCATCCAGGCTTATCAGCAGCTCGCTTCTGCGAATCCCTCCGATACCGAGGTCCAGTTCGCCCTGGCCAGGCTTTACGAGCAGAGCGGCGATTACGCCGCAGCCCGGCAGCGTCTTACCAGCGTGCTGGCCGGCGATCCCGAGAATGTCGCGGCGCTGCTGGCCAGCGGCCGCGTCGCTATTCGCAGCGGAGACCCGAAAGGTGGGCTCGACTTCCTGAGCAAGGCGCTGCCGCTCGCAATCGAACTGAACAATCTGCAGGAGAAGGCTTCCATCCTGCAGGCAACCGGCATCGCATACAGCCGGCTGAATCAGCCGGCAGAGGCGCTCAACACCTTCCAGCAGTCTCTGGCGATCAAGCAGCAGATCGGCGACAAACGTGGTGTGGCGGCGAGCCTCGAAGAGATCGGGGCGCTGGACGATGACGCTGGCAAGAGCCAGGACGCGCTGAAGAGCTATCAGCAGGCCCTTGCGCTGCGCAGGGAGATCGGCGATCAGGGGGGGATTGCTCTGGCCCTCATCAATACCGGCTCCTGGTACCACGATCATGGCAAGCCGGATGACGCGCTCCAGTATTTCAGCGAAGCACTGACCATCGACAGACAACTGGGCGATCAGGCGGACCAGGCTCTTTGCCTGAACAATATTGGGTCCATCAAGGCAGATCAGGGACAGTATCAGGATGCACTGACGTATCTGCAGCAGGGCTATGAGCTGCGGCAGAAGCTGAATGTGCCCGCGGATGTGGGTGAGAGCCTGCACAACCTCGCCGAAGTGAATACAAAACTGGGGCAGTACGACACGGCATTGTCCGACTATCTGAAGGCGATTGACGTCTACCGCGGCGCGAATGACCAGCATGGGGTGGCCATGGCCTCCGATGCGATGGCACGCGTTTTTGCCGCGCAGGGCCGCTACGGCGCGGCGCTGCACTCCATGCAGGACGCGGTGAACATCCTGCGGCAGACGAAAGAGATGACGTGGCTGACGGTGGAGGCGATCGGCGGCTGGGGCGATTTGCTCGCCCAGGCGGGACGCGCGCCCGAGGGCAGGGCGAGCCTCGAAGAGGCGCTGAAAGACGCTCACCAGATCAGGGACGATGCCTATGTCGCGATGGCGACCAACTGGATGGGAGATTTCTACTACTACCAGGGCGATTACGCCAACGCGCGGACGCAGTACGCTCAGGCGCTCGCCATCGCATTGAAGACTCCCTCGAAAGAAACGCAGCTGCGCTCGCGCGTCAACCTGGCAAAGACGGACCTGGCAATGGGGCACGCCGCCGCCGGCGTGCCGGTGTTGAAGAAGCTCGCCCAGGATGCGGACGCGCTGGGGCTGAAGGCGGAATCCGTGGAGTGCTCGCTGTATCTCACCCAGGCTCTGCTTGCGACGAAGAACGATGCCGCGGCACAGCAGGCACTGACTCTGGCTCAGGCGCGCGCGGAGAATCTGGGATTGAGCATCCTTCAGGCTAAAGCGGATGCGTTGCAGGCGACCCTGGCCGCGAAAAATGGAAAGACCGCGGAGGCGCAGCGAAACCAGCTCGAAGTGAAGCGCATTCTGGACGCAATCGGCAAGGAAGATGGCGCAGGGAAGATCGCACAGCGAGCCGACCTGAAGCCGCTCCTGACTGCTCGCCCATAGCGCCCACGCAACTCAGAGAGACGGCGATCGAGTGGTCCGCGCGGAAACTTCCTGCAAGCAAAAATCCCGGTGGATTCCCACCGGGATTTTTGCTTGGCTAGTCGAGTAACAAACCGCGTTCCGGCCGCTCGCTAGTTGCCTGTGCCCGAGAGCGCGATGGACCGGGGGCTGTTCGCTTCGTTGTCGGTAACGACCAGGGTTGCAGACCGCGCGCCCTTGGCGCTCGGCTTGAACGTAACACTGATCGAGCACGTCGCTTTCGGCGAGAGGGATCCTGGGCAGCTGGTTGACGCCGTGAAGTCCCCCGCGTTCTTGCCCGATACGGCAACGTTCGTGATCGAGAGCGCCGTGCCTCCTGCGCTGGTCACGGTGATGGGCTTGGTTGAGCTTCCCGTCGTGGTCTTTACCGTTCCAAGGTTCAGGCTGCCGGGGTTGAACGTTGCAACAGGATTGATGACCGTTGCGGTAAGCGGAACCGTTTGCGGACTGCCCGCGGCATTGTCCTTAATCGTCAGCGTTGCGGTCTGCGGGGTGTAGAACGGGCCCGCAATGAAGGTGACGACCATGGTGCAGCTCTTGCCCGCAGCCAGCGATTTCGGGCAGAGGTTGACGGTAGCAAACTCCTTGGAGTTTCCACCCCTGACGATGGCCAGCAGCGGATCGCTGATCGTCATTGCTGCGTTGCCGGTGTTCTTAATCGTCACCGTAGCAATGCGGATTGCCCCAAGGTAAAGGGTTCCGAAGTCGATGTTCGAAGGCGAGATGCTGGCCATCGGCGCCGAGGTCACAGTGACCGAAACGCTGCCGGTCGTGCCAAGATAATCGGCCGCGTCCATTGGGGTGAACGTGATCCCCTGCGGCCCGGTCGCCGTCGGCGCAGTGGCGAGGTTGGTGAAGGTGAACGTGCCGAGAACGGTTGCACCGGTAATCGAAGACTTAGCGGTGCCGCCACTCAGCAGGGACGCGGCCAGAGTCTGGCCGTACACGATCGCGCTGGCGGTCGGTGCGGTTGCGATGGTCACCGGCGCCTTATTCACCTGGACCGGGATCGTGCTGATTACCGGGTTATAGGTCGTGAGGTCGGAAGGCGTGAACGTGACGCTTTCGGAGGGATTGCCTGCATTCGGCGCGGTCGCCAGGGTGGTGAAGGCAAAAGCGCCCAGGACTGTGGTGCTGTTGAACGAGGCCGATCCGCCGGTGAGTGTGGACGAGGCCAGCGTCTGGCCATAGGTGATGGCGCCGGCAGTGGGCCAGACGACACTGGGGATGGCCTGCGAGACGGTAACGGGGAGCAAGTTGCTGCCGGAAGCGTGGTTGGCGTCACCGCTGTAGGTAGCGTAGAGGGTTGCCGGCCCCGGGCTTGCAGGCGCGATGTAACTGTTGCAGGAGGCGGTGGCGGCCAGCGCCGTGGACGGAGCCAGCTCGACGGGTCCTCCGCAGAGAGTGTTGGCGTCGGTCACGGGCAAGCCGGTGCTGAAGGTCACGGTGCCGGTGGGCGCGCCGTACTGGGCGACAGTTCCTGTCACGGTGGCCGTCAGCGCATCGGTCTCGCCTGGAGTGGGCGATGTCGTGGCGGCGCTCAGCAACGTGTTGGTGGGCGGAGCGACCGTGTTGTCGGTGAACACGAAGTCGGAGAAGCTGGTTCCCCTCCCGGTCGAGGTCCCGTCGATGTTCTGGGCGGTCCAGGAGACGAAGATGTTCTGGACATTGGAGGAGGTGAGATAGCCGGGAGTCGAGGCGCTGCCCGAGGGACCGACGGTGGTCTGTGCCGTGAAGTTGCTCAGGTCGGCAATGCTGGTGACTGTGTACGTGGTGTTGAAGGCGTCGGGCGACGCGCCGATGACGGTGACGGTCTGGCCCACGCTCACAGAGCACTCGCCGGGGCAGTAGAAGGTCGCGGTGGTTCCGCTCACGACAATGGAGCCGATGGGGCTGAAGAACGGGTCACCCTGAATCATTCCGGGAGCCGCCGGCGTGCTCGAGCTGTTGTAGGTGGTCTTGATGTTGATACAGCTGGAGTCGTTGCTGCCCTGGCAGTTCGACACCGTGGCTGCGGGGCAGGCAACGGATTGCCCGGGGTTATCCGTGCACGAGCAGGAGGCGGAATAGATGACGCAATTGCCGCCCGTGTCGTCATAGACCTGGCAGGTGGAACCCGCGAACGGGGTGCCCGCGATGAGCTGCGTGAAGAGAGCCGGGGAAACCGTGTTGGCGGTGACCGTCATGCTGATGTCGGTCGTGCCGCCGGAAACGCTGCACGTATTGCCGGTGGCCCCCGCCGCGGGATACTGCACGGCGTAGGTATGCGTGCCATAAGGAAACTGGGTGTAGGTGGGGCTGCCGGGGGGCTGCAGCGGCTGCTGCTGGGTGACGGTCGTGTGCGGCGTGAAGGTCCACGCCATCAGCTCATGCCGTTCGAAGGCGGAGCCGGTGGCCGAAGTGAAGCCGACATACGCGTTGGTGCCGTCGATCAGGTTCACCAGGGTTGTCATATCCACGGTGCCGGAGAAAACCGGGATGGAACCGGCCACCGGAGTCCGGGTGCCGGGGTTGTAGGCAGGATCGAGGAAGACCTGGAGAAGATTCGGAGTGGGTTCGTTGGGCCCGTTGTAGACCACGACTACCTGATGGACGTTGCCGTCGGCAAGGTTCACCGCCACCTGGTTTGCAGCCAGGGCGGCGGATGTCACCGGGTTGGTAATGAGAGTGGAAACGGTACCCCCGGACAGACCAACGGAGCAGTTTCGCGTCTGGCTGCTCACAGTAAATGCATTGTGGTCGGCGGAATTGGGCAATCCGGCGCCGCATCCCTGCAGGGCGATGTGGTTGTTGTTCGGATCCCAGGGATTGGTATAGGTGTCGAACTCGAGAGCAACGCTGTTGTTGATGCCCGAATAGCCGATGCAACCACCGCCGCCACCCAGCGCGGTGGCGCCGCCGCCGCTCTGCGAGCAAGCGGTGCCGAGGTCAACTGGGCTGCCCCTGTCGCGGGTGAGTTCTGGACCACGAAGGCAATGCCGTCGGCCGTTGTCGAGGGATTCTCCGAACTGGGGTTCAGAATGGAGTCCGGCGTCAGCTTGAATGCGAACCAGGAGTTGAAACCATTGACGACATTCTGCGGCGTCGAAAACCACAGGCTGGCATCCTGGCCAGTCAGGTCCGGCGTCATTTGCACGGCGTAGTAGTTGCCCGATTGCGGCGGATCATCCGAGAGGATCGGATCGATGGGAGGCGGATAGGCGTCGAGGTAGAAAGAGGGGGTCCCGCCGGTGCCATTCAAACAGAAAAGGGGATTCGAGGCGGACGTGGGCGAACAGGTGCGCGAATACTGCGAGGGGTCCGCCTGAGGCGCGTTGAAATCGTAATACGTCACCTGCTGGCCGAAAGCGTGCGTCGGGATCAGGGCAAGAAGGGCGGAGATGCCCACAAAAAGCAGAGCGTGCTTCGATCGAGAATTCATGCGGTATCCTTCGGAGCTTCTGGGAGGCTCCTGACGCAGATTGGCCCGAGGACCACTCCTCAACGCGAGAGGGAAGCCAGCTGGGGAACCGGCAGCCAGAGTGCGGCGATCCGTTGGGTAACGTTTGGTGAAAATCATAACCAGCGGAGAGAAGAACTTGTGTGAATATTCGTAACCGCCACTGGTCACATCTCCCGAGAACTCGACCCAGGCGTGCCGGCGATAACGGCGTGGAGGCGTACCGATGGGCCTGGAATATCCGCTAACCTTACGCGCGATTTTGACCGATAAGCAGAGCGTGACCAGTCCCGCGCTCCATCGCGGCGGATTATTAGCTCTGGCGTCATGCCTGGTCGTGATGGCGGCGCCGGTCCGTGGACAGGCGTCGGATCAGGACCTGATGTCGATGCCGCTGGAGGACCTGGCTCACGTCCAGGTCTTCAGCGCGTCCCGCCATCTTGAGGATGTCCGCAAGGCGCCGTCTTCGGTCAGCATCATCACGTCGGACGAGATTCGCCGCTACGGCTGGCGGACGCTGGGCGAGGCGCTGCGCAGTCTGCGCGGGTTCTATATCTCGGATAACCGCCAGTACACCTATCTCGGCGTGCGCGGCTTCATGCGGCCCGGGGACGACAACCCGCGCATTCTCCTGCTGGTGAACGGCCACCGTCTGAACGACAAGATCTACGACACCGCGGCGATCGGGACGGAGTTTCCCCTGGATCTGGATCTGGTGGACCACATCGAGGTGGTGCGGGGTCCGGGGTCGTCGCTGTACGGCACGAATGCGATTTTCGGGGTGATCAATATCATCACCCGGCAGCCTGGGCAACAGACCGCCGCGGAAGTATCCGCCGACGCTGGATCGCTGTGGAGCCGAAGGGGGCGGGCGACGCTGCTGGGGAGCTGGGGGCAAACCTCGGGCCTGGTCTCGGGGAGCATGTACCGGTCGGCGGGGAACGCGCGACTCTATTTCCCCATCTTCGATACACCGCTGACGAACAATGGCGTCGCGGAGGACGGAGACGGGTCCCACTACGAACAGGCGTTTGCGGAATTGAAGTACCGAGCTTTCAAGGTCGAGGGATTGCTGGCGGGCCGCATCCGGCAGTTTCCAACCGGGGCTGCGGGCGCGGTGTTCAATGACCCTGCGAACCGGGATAACGACGTTCGCGGGTATCTGGAGGCGAGCCTGAGCAGGAAGCTGGGCGCACTTACGGATCTGGATGTGGCGGTGCACTACGACGCGTATGACTACGCGGGGAGCGGGGACTACGGACCGCCAGGATTTCCGCCTGTGCCGGCGCGACTCAAAGCGCGAGCCGACTGGATGGGTGTGGAAGGGACGGTGACGCGGCACTTCGGGCAGCAGCAGTTCACAGGCGGCGCGGAGTACGAATACGACCTCGGCCTGAAGCAGTGGAGCTACGAGGTGGGGCAACCGGACGTGTTCCGGTCCGACGAAAGGCCGTGGCGGGGAGCGGTCTATGGCGACGCCGAGTTGAACGTGATTCCGCATGTGACGCTGCATGCCGGCGCGCGGTGGGACAAGGTCAGCAATTCCAGCGATTCGCTGAGCCCGCGAGGGGCAGCGATCTGGACACCGGACAATCGAACGGCGGTGAAGTACATCGTGGGGCTGGCATTTCGGGATCCGAACGCGTACGAAGCGTACTACGCGGACGGGGTGACCGTGGTGCCGGGGCCTGCACCGCTCAAACCGGAGCAGATTCTCTCGCACGAACTGGTCCTGGACCGGAGCATGAAGCCCTGGCTCTCGCTCACCCTCGACGGTTTCTACAACCGGCTGAAGGATCTGATCAACCAGGTGCCGGAGCCGGACACCACGGTGAGCTATTTCGTGAATCACGACCGGATGCATGCCACGGGTCTGGAGGCGGAGCTGGTGGCAGAGCGCGGCACAGGATGGTCGGCGCGCGCTACGTATGCAGCGACCATGACCAGCTCGAATGCGGATAATCAGGCGCCGCAGAATGCTCCGCACACTCTGGCGACATTGCACGCCGCCGCCCCGCTGGCGTCCTGGGGCACGGCGGGGGTGGAACTCCTGTATGTGAGCGCGATGACCGACGAGCGGAACACGCGGGTGCCGGCCAGCTTTGCTGCCGAATCTAACCGTTGCGACCAGGCCGCTGTGGGGAGGGTGGCAGTTTTCCTCCAGCTTGTATGACGCGCTCGGCCGGCACGGGTCGAGTCCCGCTGGACCGAACGATCCGGAAGACCAAATTCAGATGGATGGGCGCGGTTGGCGCCTTCAGGTCGGCTATCGACTGCCGTTGCGAGGCGGCAGGAGGGAGCCGTGAACCGGGCTGCTGCCTGGCGACGTGCGGGGCAGGCGCTGCTCCTGGGGCTGGCCGCGGTGGCAACCGGGCTGAGCCCGGCACAGTCGCGCGACGAGCGCGCGGTGCGTGCAGCTTACCTCTTCAACCTGATCAGGTATGTGGAGTGGCCGGCCCAGCAGAAAGAGCTGACGGTGGTTCTGGTAGGCGATGCGGCCACCAGCGATGTCATTGGGCAGCTGCTGAACGGACGAACCATCGACGGGCAGACGATTCGCGTCGTGCAGCCAGCCTCTGCCGAGGAACTGCAGCGCTGCAGCGTGTTGTACTTTTCCGGCGCATCGGAAAGCGATATTCGCAAGACCCTCGAGAAAGTGAAGGATCGCAGCGTGCTGACCGTTGGCGAGAATGACGCGTTCGCGCACGAGGGAGGAATGGTGGCGCTGGTCAACACCGGCGATCACATTCGGATCGAAGTGAATCTGGACGCCACCCAGGCCGGCGGGATCCGCATCAGCTCGCGGGTTCTGGGCCTGGCGACGATCGTGCATCCGCGCAGGAAGGGACGGGAAATGACCATGCTCTTTCCCGTCCGCGCCAGCTTTGCGCATCGCATGACGATCCTGGCTCTGCTCGCCAGCAGCGTGTCGTCTGCCACTCTGATGGCGGCGTTTCTCGGATTCGACTCAGTGAACGCGCACCGGCAACTGGAAAGCCGGTTGTCGACTCTGGCGAACATTGTGGGGCAGAACTCCGCGGCTGCGCTGCTGTTCGACGATCGCGCGGCAGCCATGGAAGTGATGGGAGCGCTCGCGGCGGAGCGGTCGGTGGTCTCGGCGTGCCTCTACGAATCCTCGGGAAAACTTTTCGCCGAGTATCAGCGCGACACGGCGCCCCAGAACTGTCCGGCGCAGTTCGTGAAGGAAGCCGCGGCAGCTCGCGGGTTTGTGACCATGAGCCGGCCGGTGGAGCGCGGCGGAGACCCGGCCGGCACCCTGGTGCTGAAGGCCGATCTGCACGAGATTGCCCAGCGCTGGCGGCAGATGCTGGAGATTACCGTGATCCTGCTGGTGGGAGCGCTGGCTGTGGGCGGCAGTGCCGGATCGCTGCTGCAGCGGAAGATTTCAAAACCGGTGCAGGCGCTGGCAGCAGCCATGCACGAGGTGACGGAGCAGCACAACTTCGGCGTCCGGGTGAGCGGCCTGGGGAGCGACGAGATCGCGCAGCTGGGAAGCGGCTTCAACACCATGCTGGCAGAGCTGGAGAAGCGGGCCGCCGAAAAAACCGCCTTTGAAGCGCAGTTGAAGCACCAGGCGCTGAACGACGATCTGACCGGTCTGCCCAACCGGCGGCTGCTCGCAGACCGTATGACCCATGCGCTGGACGTAGCGCGGCGCAGCGGGCACGAAGTAGCCCTTCTCTATATCGATCTGGACGGCTTCAAGCTGGTGAACGACAGTCTCGGTCATGCGGTCGGGGATCAGTTGCTGCGCCAGGTGGCGGAGCGCTTGCGGGCCCGGGTGCGCACATCGGACACTCTGGCCCGGCTGGGCGGCGACGAATTTGCCGTGGTGGTAAGCGGCGAGCGGGTGCGCGAGCAGGGAAGCGTCGCGGCGACGGCCCTGCTGGCGACTCTGGCGCCGCCATTCCGCGTGGAAGCGCACGAGATCACGATCGGCGCCAGCGTCGGAATGAGCGTCTTCCCAGAAAACGGAACGACGCCGATGGAGCTGCTGCAGCAGGCCGACGGCGCCATGTACGCCGCGAAGCGGATGGGCAAAAATCGCCTGATGGAGTTTTCCGCGGAGCTCGGTGCGTCGATTCGCGAGCGCTTGAGACTGGAAACGGAGCTGCGCCATGCCATCGCGCAGAGCGAGATCCGCGCATACTATCAGCCCGAGTTCGACGTGACGACGGGAGATCTGGTGCGCTTCGAGGCGCTGGCGCGCTGGATTCACCCGACGCTCGGTTTCGTATCGCCCGGCAAGTTCATTCCCATTGCGGAGGAGACGGGCCTCATTGCTGCCCTCGGCCATCAGATCATGGAGATGGCGTGCCGGGAGGCGGTCGAGTGGCAGGGGATCTCGGGTCGCGCGGTGCAGGTAGCGGTGAATGTTTCCAGCCTTCAGCTGATGCGAGAGACTTTTGTGGAGGAAGTGGAGGAAATTCTCCGCCAGACCGGCCTCGATCCGCATCTGCTGCAGATCGAGCTGACCGAGTCGGTGACCGTCAATGGTGCTGCGCGGGTGGGCTCCGCAATGAGCGAGCTGGCAGAACTCGGCATAAGCCTCGCCATCGACGATTTCGGGACAGGCTATTCCTGTCTCAGCTATCTGCCAAAGTTGCCGTTTGACGCGCTGAAGATCGACCGCTCCTTCGTCAACGAGCTGGGTGTCCGGAACGAAGTCGACGCGATGGTGCATTCGCTGGTGACCCTGGCGCACAACTTCGGGATGAAAGTGATCGCCGAGGGTGTGGAGACAGAAGAACAGATGGCGATGATCACGGAGATCGGTTGCAACGAAGTCCAGGGATTTTTGCTGGGGAAGCCCACGAGCGATCCGCGCAGTTGTCTGGTGGCCGGTGTTTGCAAGCACCGCTTCCGGCCAGGCGAAATCCCCGTCACTGAAAAAGCGGTGAGCGGCGAAACCCTGCGATGAGAATCGGTTCAGCCCTTTGCAGCGGAGGCTCGGAGCCGTGCAGGCAGGAAGGGATGGATCAACAGCTGGTAGGCTCCGCCACCCAGTGCCCCGCCGAGGAACGGCCCCACGATGGGAATCCACCAGTAGCTTTGCGGTGAGGGTAGAGCCGAGCCACCCCCAGCCCGTGAAGAAGCAAAACAGCCGCGGTCCGAAGTCGCGGGCGGGGTTGATTGCGAATGCTTCAAGATAGCCCATGGACGCGCCAATCAGGGCGACGAGCAGACCGATCACCAGGGCGCCAGAATTCGCGCCGGGAGCCATCTCGTTGTACTGCTCGGTGATGGCGAAGATCCCAAAAATCAGGAATGCCGTCAAAACGATTTCGTCGCCGAAAGCGTGGAATGGCGTGATGCCCGCAGCCGGGTGGGTGAAGAAAACGCCCGCAGCTCCTCCGGCCGCGCGCGTGACGTGATGGGTCAGGTTGAACTCAGCGATCACCGGGGAAAAGAGCTGGAGGACCAGCGCCGCTCCGGCGAAAGCCCCGATAACCTGGGCGATGCAGTAGGGCACGACTTGCTTCCAGGAGAATTTTCGATATATCGCCAAAGCCAGAGTCACGGCTGGATTGGCGTGGCATCCGCTGATCGATCCCGTGGTGTAAATGGCCATGGCCACGGCCAGTCCCCACGCGATGCAGACGCCCCAATAAGCGTGCTGGTAGGGGCTGGGGTCGTAGAGCGAGTACATGGCGGCGACCGAGTCGCCGAAGGCGATGATGATGAACATGGCGACTGCTTCGGAGAGAAGCGCGCCGGTGAATTGCCGGGTCATGAGGTCCTCGCGGATTGCACGGATCATGGTATTACGCGCCCGGTGCGTTGGGCCCTCGTCTGGGCAGCCAGCGCGCTCAGGGCCGGTCCGTCGACGATGGCGGCGGCTCCGGGCGGCGCGTCGCCGTGCGAGCCCTGTGCGTGATTGGCCTGAAGTTTTTGCCGAAGGCTCTGCTCGGCAGCCTGGGTGAGGCTTTTGGTCTTCGCAAATTCGGCCTGGGCCTCGGTGCGCTTGCCCAGGGACTGATAGAGCCGCGCGAGTCGCCAGTGTACCTGCACATCGGAGGGGGCGATCTTTTCCGCAGTCTGGAAATCGTGGAAGGCCGCGTCATGGTTGCCTGCCTCGGCGTCCAGGATGCCCAGGTCGAGCCAGGGCAATTCCTGGCGAGCGTTGAGCTGCAGAGCCTTTTCAACCAGGGGGCGAGCGGCGTCGGCTCGATTCAGCCGGACATTGGCATCCGCCCAGTACGCGATGCTCTCCGCGTCATTGGGAGAATTTTCCGCTTCGAGCTGGAACTGCTCTGCCGCCTCTTCATACTGACTCTGCGCCCACAGCAGATAGCCAAGACCGAAGTGGACGCCGGGGACTTTGGGATCGGCTTTGACCGCGTTGCGAAACTGCTGGATGGCATCCTCGTGGTCGCGCATCTCGTCGTAGGCTTCGCCGGCCAGCATATCCGCCTCGGCGGACTCGGCATTGAGAGCCAGGATCTGATGGTAGACGTCAAGAACGCATTTGTACTGCTTCGCCCAGAGACAGCTGTGCGCCAACACCAGCCGATAGGGCAGATTCTGCGGATCGCGCGCCATGGCATCGCGGAGGTAGGGGATCGCCTCGGCGTACTGAGCCGAGCCGTAGTCGGCCATCCCGATCAGCAGGCGAAGGCGCTGTCCATCCGGTGAATCGCGCGCCGTGCGGTGGTAGAGCGAAACAAACGTCCGCGCGGCTTCTTTCATATCGCCGGACTTGAACAGCGCAAGCCCCAGATTCATCTGCAGTCCGGGCATCGAGGGCTTGATCGCCAGCGCTTTGCGGTAGTAGCGAACCGCCTCGGGGTAGTGTTGTTGCTGCGACGAAATAACGCCCAGGTTGGCGCAGGCGTCGGCATCGGCGGGATGGCTCTTGAGGATGGTTTGCCATGCGGCCTGGGCGTCAGCCAGGTCGCCGCGCTGCTGGAGGGCGATGGCGGCATCGCGCTGCTGAGCGTAGGAGAGGGAAGGCTGGGCGCCGCCGCGCAGGCACGCAAGAACGAGAATCGCAGCCACCAGCAGTCGCGGTGAGGAAACCCAGGTCACGTACTTCTCCGAACGCCATTGTCGCGCGCAGAATCCCGGTTCGCAATGGCGCAGAAAAGAAAACGGCGCGGCAGCAGATTCGCCGCCGCGCCTTCAGGGAGGCAAACAAGCCCGGTTAGAAGATGAACTTCCCGCCCAGCTCCAGAGCGCGCGGCTGGTAAATACCGGTCGTCTGGCCGAAGTTGCCGTCGTGGTTGCTGGCATCGACGTTCTGGAACTGCGTGTGGTTGAAGGTGTTGAACGACTCGAACCGCAGTTCGATGCGCGGTCCGCCTTCCTTGAATGGGATCGCCTTGAAGAGCGACAGGTTCCAGTTGGAGAGGCCTGGCAGGACGACCGAGTCACGGCCGGCGTTGCCGAATCCGGCATTAACGCCCCCCGGACCACCTGCCCACGGAGCCACCGGATCCGTGAACTTGGTCTTATCGAACCATGCGGTCTGCGTTTTTGGGTAGCTCATCTGCCCGGTCTGGTTGGGACGGTTGGTGGTTCCGCCCCCGAGGCCGACGGTGTCAGCGCCAGAGTAGCGGATCAACTGCGGGACACCTTTCTCAAAGAGCGTGATGCCCGAGATGCTCCAGCCACCCACAACCTCGCGCGCCAACACGCTGTCGCTGTGCTTCGCGAAAGGCAGCGCGTAGACATAGCTCGCGTTGAAGATATGACGGCGATCGAGGCCGCCAGAGGAGCGGTCGTACCCCGCGTTGTAAGGGTTGGAGAGGCCGTTCAGATCGTTGGTTGCGGTATCGATCTCGTGCGACCAGGTGTAGGCCAGCTGGGTGGTGAGCCCGTGCTTGTTCTCGAAGCGTATGCCGGCCTGTAGTGAGTTGTAGCTGAAGTTGGTTTCGTTCTCTTCCTGGTTGATGTTGGCGAACCCCGGGTAATTGCGGTATGGGTTCGGCGGCGTTCCAGTAGCCACCTGCTGGCGATGCGTAATGTCTCCGACGGGCAGAGTATTGATCTGCCGGTCATTGTTCTGGTCCCAGGCGTTGGAGCCAACATACTGAACGACCGCAACCACGGAAGGCATTACTTCGCGCTGAATTCCGAGACTGTAGTTAGCAGTGCCCGGGGGTGGATAAGCATATTTGATGTTGGTTAGATTCGACGGATAGTACTGTGCCGTCGTGGTGCCGTCATTGGCGCTGGTATGCGGATTAGAGAAGTAGACGCTGTCTGCGGACGGAATGTACGCGAAGGGCGGATTGAGAGCAGCGTTATAGACATCGTTGCCCTGCACCCGCTCGAAGAAGACACCGTAACCGCCGCGAAGAACGGTCTTACCATCGCCGCGGATGTTATACGCAAAGCCGACGCGCGGCTGCCAGGTAAAGTGATAGTTCTCGACGTTGCCCTTTGGGAAGCCGTTGACACCGGCTTCCCGGATGCCGTTGAGGTAGAACAGCTCGCTGCCGGTCTTGCTGAACGTGGAGAGCTGCGATGTGATCAGAGTGCCGTCGGGCGTGACTGGATTGCCCATCGATGTGTCGTAATCGGCTGGGACAAAGTTAGAGAACAAATCATATCGCTCGTAGGTGTGCGGCAAGTCATCGTAACGAATACCCAGGTTCAGGGTCAGGTTACGATTCACATGCCAGTTATCCATGGCATAGAAGCTATAAGTGTTGGTCACCCAGTGCTTGCCGGCCAGATATTCCAGCTGGCTGTAGTTCGCGGCGTCGCCCAACAGGAAATTGATGTAGGAGTCCATGGCGAATGCACTGGCGTTGAACACCACGGTTCCGTTGGTGTTGGCCTGCAGTTGCTGGTTCTTGTATGCGTGCAGCCAGCTGAATCCAAACTTAAACTGATGCCGGCCTTTGGTCCAGGAAAGATCGTCCTTGTACTGGAAGCCTTCATAGCCATTCCTCCACGGGAAATAGCTAGGGCTCCAGGTGGTATTGATCGGGGTCTGCTGTAACTGGACTTCCGGCAGACGGCTCATGAGGTTATTGGCCAGCGGGAAGAAGCTAGTGGCGGTCCATCCGCTGGGAATGGTGAAGCTGGCTCCGCCTTTGCCCGCGATGGGAGTCAAAGTGATCTTGTTCCCGCTGTAAAAGAAGCCGGTTTCGTTCAGCAGTGAGGGCGAGTAAGTCTGCGTCAGCTTGATCGCCGCCGTGTAGGACGGATTCAGCATGGCCGTGCCGACCGTGGGATACGTGCTGTCGCCCCAAAGTGGTGGGAAGAACTGCTTGGCCATAGCATCGTGCAGATAATGTCCCATCAATTGGTACTTGGTGCTGAAGGTGTGATCGATGCGGACCGCGTCCTCACGAATATTGTCGGGCTGCGGAATAGACGCCGTGTACTGCGAGGTTCCGAGGTTGGGCTTCGGGAATGTGCCGGCATTGAGCAGCAGGACCGCGTTCTGGTCGATGAGGTTTGCCGGGATAACATTGCCGGGGAACGGCTGCCCCGGAGTCAGACCGTCCTGCGTGTAAAGAGCCAGTTTCGCTGGGTCGGTGGTCACGGGAACGATGGGCGCTTTCGTGGTGTTCCACTGCGTATAGGTGAAGTTCGCACCCGTCGTCGGAAAGTCATTCGCCGGAATCGTATTGGCCACCAGGGGCGAACTGCCCTGGATCAGACGCCGCCACTCTTCGTTCCAGAAGAAGAACGTCCGGTTGCGATTGTTGTTATAGACGTTCGGGATGAACAGCGGCCCGCCGATGTTGCCGCCAGGCTCGTTGAGCTGGAAGATCGGTCGCGGCTTGTTGGACCTCTTCACGAAGTAATCGTTGGCGTTGTAGTCGGTGTTGCGGTTGAACTCATACAGCTCGCCGTGGAAGTCGTGACCGCCGGACTTGAGCGCCATCACGATCGTGCCGCCCGAGCCAATGCCATAATCCGGCGGATAGTTGCTGTCCAGCGTCTGGAATTCGGCGATGGCATCCTGCGCAGGCAGGTTCATGAAGCAGCCGCCGCAGCCGCGGTCGTTCTGCTCGGCGCCATCGATCAGGTACACGTTGTGCGTGTTGCGGGTGCCGTTGAAGCTGATGCTGTTCGCTGACGTGAGCGCGTCGACGCCGCCGAAGGAAGGCAGCGTACTGGAGACGCCGAGACCGAGCGCCGCCAGCTGCGTGACGTTGCGTCCGTTGGTGGAGAGCTGTTCGACCTGCTGCGAGCTGATCAGCGTGCTCACTTCGCTGGTTTCCGTCTGGGTCTGCAGGGCGTTGGCCTCGACGGAGACCGTCTGGGTCTGGCTGCCGACTTTGAAAACCACGTCCGCTGCCACCGTCTGCGCGACGTTGACCACGATGCCGGTCTTCGTGAAGGTTTCAAACCCAGGCGCCGTCGCGGTCAGCGTGTATGTGCCGATGGCAAGATTCGCGAATCGAAACGCGCCGACCGAGTTCGAAACTTCCTTGCGCTCGACGCCGGTGGCGGTGTTGGTGAGAGCGATCGATGCATTGGCCACAACCGCGCCGGTGGCATCTGTGCAATCGCCGTTGATGGTGGCATTCTCCTGGGCGCGCAGCGCCGGCGTGAGAGCGAGAAGGAGCGCGAGAAGAGCGAGCGATGTGGAGAAAAGCCGCCGAAAAGCCGGGGTGCGAGCAGGGGAAACCTGCGCGTGAGCGGTTGGTATCATAAGGCCTCCGTGAGCAAACGTTTTCTGGAACTGGAAATTGAGTGCTTTCACCGGGCTTTTTTTAGGGACGCATGATAAAGCTTATTACCGGCGGGAAAACAATTACTCCTTCCCTGAAGCCCTTGTCAAGGCCAACACAGGTCCTCCTTCGACCCTGTTTTTGCGCTCCCTGAAACCGTTTTCCCGCAAAATCGATTTACCTAAATGAAGTCAGCCGGAACCCCGGGTCGGGGAAACGCTCTCCTGACTTGAAATTAGTGACGAGCGGGCAGAATCGGCGTCGTCAAACCCGATCCTTCCCGAACCATGTAAAGATGATCCGCCGCCAGGTTTCTCAGCGTCTCTTTCGAGCCGTCAGGCCACCGGATCACCGCCTCGTCCGCTCGCTCGTGAGCGGCAAGACCAAAGTGCAAACGCAGATCGTCCTGCGACAGATAACTGCCATCGCTGCGCAGCTCCCCGAGCTGCACAAGATCGCCGGCCCTGACCGTAACGCGTGCATTCAGCGCAAGCCGATTGCTCTTCACCCCTTCAAGCTGAAAGCCGATCCAGTGATTGGCGGGTCCACCCTCTGGGCGAAGGATCGTTGGCTCCCCGGAAAGGTTCTCCACCACGGCTTCCAGATGGCCGTCGTTGAAGAGGTCGCCAATCGCCATCCCGCGGCTCACCTGTCGGACCTGCACTGCGTCGCCCACCGACTGGCTGATGTCGCGGAAGTTTCCGTTGCGCTGATTAAGAAGCAGGATCCTGGGCTGGCGATAGCTGGCGCGCTCCGGGATCGCGTCGACCTGAGGATAGACATGTCCATTGACGAGGAAGATGTCCGGCCACCCGTCATTCGAGAAGTCCACAAAGGCGTCGCCCCATCCGACCTTCCCACTCGTGGCGTGCGCGACGCCGGATGCGAAAGAGACCTCAGTGAAGTTCATACCCCCATCGTTGCGATAGAGCACGCCGTATTCATTGTCGAAGTGAGAAATAAAGAGAGACAGAAGGCCTTTGTGAAGGTAGTCGCCCAGCGCAACGCCCATATTCGCCTGAGCTACTCCGTTGGCGTTCAGGGCGACCCCGGAGGTGAAGCCGACCTCGGTGAAGTGTCCCGCTCCATCGCCCTGGTAAAGATAGCTGGGTTGCCCGTCGTTGCCGACAAAGAGATCGAGCTTGCCGTCATTGTCGAAATCGGACCAGATTGCCGTCAGCCCGTAGCGCTGCTCCGGATCGGAAACGCCGGCCTTCTTTGAAACGTCAGTGAAGGTGCCGTTGTGGTTGTTATGCCAGAGGGTGTCGGGCGATCCCTTCAGCCCGCGCGGCCCGCACTGCACGTCGATCCCCATGTAGCGGCAGGTGTCTTTCGAGCCGAAGGCATCGAGGTGCTTCAGGTCGACCTCGACGTAGTGAGGAACGAAGAGGTCAACCCATCCATCGTTGTCGTAGTCGCCAAACGCGGCGCCCGTGGCCCACATCCCGTCGCCGGAGAGCCCTGCCTCCTTCGTGACATCGGTGAAGGTGCCGTCGCCGTTGTTCCGGTAGAGAACCACACCCGACAGGCAAGTCACGATCAGGTCGGGCCAGCCATCGTTGTTGTAGTCGCCCACCGCCGCCCCATTTGCCCAGCACGGATACCCGACACCGGCCTGGTCGGTCACATCGGTGAACGTGCCATCGTGGTTGTTGTGAAACAGCGCGCTGCGCGACTTGATCCCCTGCCGCGCCATCTCTACCGTCTGCGCGTTCGTGAAGTAAATGTCCGGCCAGCCGTCGCGATCGTAATCGATGAGGGCGACCCCGCCGCTCATCGATTCAACGATGAATTTCTGTTCCGGACTGGAGTGATGATCGAAATGGATCCCCGTCGACGCCGTGATATCCACGAGCCGCGGATAATCGAGGGGCGCAGCGCTCTGCACGGACGAGAGCGTTGTCCGCGCAATGCCGAGGGCGGCCGCGAAAAGAAGAAGCACCGCGGCGGCGATTGATGCGGTATGCCGGAAACTGCGCTGACTTCCAGGTGCTGGCTGGACTGATCGACGACCCATGGGAAATGCCAGGAATGCGTTTCCAGCATAGAGGAATCGCGCTGGGTTGCGACTCGAGCCGAATAGAAATCGCCCCAGCCAGCCTGCTTTCACGCGCTGTCGCAGCCAAAAAGCGTTTTCTGAAAAATTGACCCGGAGCGCTCAAGGTTTTAGGGTGGTGTGTCGCCGCCGCCAGCAATTTTCTGCAGCGAATCGATCAGGCGGCGATGGATTTGCATTCATCACGAGGGGGCCTTATGCCGAAAGCCGGAGTGCGCATCTGGGCAGCGTTTGCGATTTGCATGGCGATGTTCGTGGCGAGAGCGGGAGCGCAGGATATATCGACGCTGCCCTACATGAATACGAACCTTTCGCCCGAGGAACGGGCCAGGGATCTGGTGAGCCGCATGACACTGGAGGAGAAGGCTTCGCAGCTTGTGAATCAGGCGCGCGCGATCCCGCGGCTGCACGTGCCCGCATACGACTGGTGGAGCGAGGCGCTGCACGGCGTGGCCGTGAATGGCACTACCGAGTTTCCTGAGCCGATCGGCCTTGCCGCCACTTTCGATGCGCCACGCATTCACGAGATGGCCATCGACATCGGCACCGAAGGCCGCATTAAGCACGTGCAGGCCGAGCGCGCCGGGCACAGCAACATCTTGGAGGGCCTCGATTTCTGGGCGCCCAACATCAACATCTTTCGCGATCCGCGCTGGGGCCGCGGCCAGGAAACCTACGGCGAGGATCCATTCCTCACCGGACGGATGGGCGTGGCCTTTGTCACCGGCATGCAGGGCGACGATCCGAAGTACTACCGCGTGATCGCTACGCCCAAGCACTTCGACGTGCACAGCGGGCCGGAGCCGACGCGGCACATGGCCGATGTGGACGTGAGCAGGCACGATGAGATCGATACCTATCTGCCCGCCTTTCGCGCGGCCGTCACCGAGGGCAAAGCGGACTCGGTGATGTGCGCGTACAACGCGATCAATGGCCAGCCGGCTTGCGCCAATGAGTTCCTGCTCGAAGATCAACTGCGGAAGCACTGGGGATTTCAGGGATACGTGGTGTCGGACTGCGGCGCGGTCATCGATATTTACGCCGGCCATCACTATCGGCCGACTCAGGCGCAGGCGTCGGCAATTTCGCTCACGCGCGGCATGGACAACGAGTGCGCCGACTTCTTCGCCAAGGTGCATGACGATCACGACTACAAGCCGTATATCGAAGCGGTGCAGCAGGGATATCTCAGCCAGAGCGCGATGGACACGGCGCTGGTGCGGCTCTTTACGGCGCGTATGAAGCTGGGGATGTTCGATCCGCCGGACATGGTGCCGTACACGAAGATCGACGAGAAAGAACTGGACAGCGCAGAACACCGCGCGCTGGCGCGAAAGCTGGCCAACGAGGCCATGGTGCTGCTGAAAAATGACGGCACGCTGCCGCTGAAGTCGTCGATCGCGAAGATCGCTGTGGTCGGGCCTTTAGCCGACCAGAATCGCGTGCTGATGGGCAATTACAGCGGGACGCCAACGCATTCCGTGACGGTGCTGGACGGGTTGAAGGCGGAGTTTCCGAACGCGAAGATCCGATTCGTGCCGGGCACGCAGTTTCTGCGCAACGATGGCGAGCCAGTGCCCAATAACCTGCTGACGACGCCGGACGGCAAACCCGGATTGAAAGCGGAATATGGATCGATTGAAGGCATGGACCTGAGCCCGAGAGCAAAACCGACGCCGTTGACCAGCCGCATCGAGACGAACGTCGATCTGACGGCGAGCAATCTTCCGGATGAGGCAAAGGGCAAGGCCGCTATTTCGGTGGAGTGGTCAGGATTTCTGACAGCGCCCGACACGGGCGACTATCTGCTGGGGATGACCGCCGACGGCTTCGGCCGCCTCTCCGTGAACGGCAAGCAGGTCGCCCAGGTCTTCAGCATGGGTGGCCAGAAACGCGCAAAATGAGCCGCATCCATCTGGAGCGCGGCGTAAAAGTGCCGATCACGGTTACGTATGCAAAGCTCAGCCCCGCCGGTGAGCCGACGGCGCAGTTGCTGTGGGCGCGGTACAACCCGGCTCCTTCTCCCGAGGCCGTCGCCGCGGCAAAAGAAGCCGATTTAACCATTGCCGTCGTCGGAATCACGAGCGAGCTGGAAGGCGAGGAAATGCCGGTGAGTGAGCCGGGATTCCTCGGCGGCGACCGGACTAGCCTCGATCTGCCACAACCTGAGGAGAACCTCATCGAATCCGTGGCTGCGACAGGCAAGCCGCTGGTCGTGGTTCTGATGAACGGCAGCGCGCTCAGCGTGAACTGGGCAAAGGCGCACGCGAACGCCATCCTCGAGGCGTGGTACTCCGGTGAAGAGGGCGGCGCGGCGATTGCCGAAACCCTGAGCGGGAAGAACAATCCCGCGGGACGGCTCCCGGTGACGTTCTACACCGGCGTCGATCAGTTGCCGAATTTCGAAGACTACTCGATGGACGAACCGGACCTACCGGTATTTCAAGGGTGAGCCGCTGTATCCGTTTGGGTATGGCCTCAGTTATACGAAGTTCAGCTACAGCGGCCTCGAAGTCCCAACAGAAGATGTGAACGCGGGCGATCCGGTACATGCATCCGTCACAGTTACAAATAGCGGGAGCCTCGCCGGCGATGAGGTCGCGGAACTGTATCTCCAGTTCCCCGACGTGCCCGGCGCACCCATCCGCGCGCTGCGCGGGTTCCAGCGCGTGCATTTGGAGCCGGGCGCAAGCCAGAAGGTGGACTTCACCCTGGAGCGCCGCGACCTCAGCATGGTGACTGAAACCGGCGATCCGATCATCGCGGAAGGACCCTACACGATCACCATCGGCGGCGGCCAGCCGGACACCGGTGCACCGGTCGTGACCGGGCACTTCACCATCAAGGGCCAGCTGATGCTGCCGGAGTAAGGAGTCATAGGATGCGTGGGCTGGTCGTCGCAGCTTGTCTGATGGGGGCGGCCGCCGTCGCGCGGGCTCAGTCGCCTGTCAGCGTCAACGTAGATCTGCAGAAGACCCAGGGCGCATTTGCGCCGGTGTACGCGTGGGTTGGGTATGACGAGTCGAATTACACCACCACCGAAGACGGCCGGGCACTTCTGCAGGAACTCCACGATGCGACGCCGGCGCCGGTCTATGTCCGCGCGCATTTCCTGCTGAACTCCGGCGATGGCAAGCCGGAGCTGAAGTGGAGCTCGAGCAACGTCTACAGCGAGGACGCCAGCGGGAAACCCGTCTACGACTGGACCATTCTCGACGGCATCTTCGACGCCTGGGTCGCGGCGCACGTCCATCCCTACGTCGAACTCGGATTCATGCCGAAGGCGTTGTCGAGTCACCCCGACCCATATCACATCCCCTGGCCAACCAAGCCCGGTGAAACCGAAGGCTGGTCGTATCCACCCAACGACTACAAAAAGTGGGGCGCGATGATTCACGCCGTTGCCGCGCACCTGGCGCAACGTTACGGCGCGCGCGAAGTTTCAACCTGGTATTGGGAAGTGTGGAACGAGCCCGACATTTTCTACTGGCGCGGAACCGAGAAGGAGTACGAGAAACTCTACGACTATGCGGTCGCAGGCGTGCGGTCGGCGATCCCTGGCGCGCGCGTCGGAGGTCCGGCAACCACGGGGCCTGCGCCAGGCAGCAAGAGCGCGGCATTTCTCGAAGCATTCCTGCAAGGCACTGCGCGCAGGATCGGAGCAGCGCGACCGGCGGCGCGATCCCGCTCGACTTCATATCGTTCCACGCGAAGGGGAGTCCGCATTGGGTCGACGGCCATGTCCAGATGGGCCTCGGCCGCGAGCTTCTGAACGCGAAGACCGGCTTTGCCGTCGTTCACGCCTCGGCGAAGTTCCGCGATCTGCCCATCATCCTCAGCGAGGCCGATCCGGAAGGCTGCGGCGCGTGCTCGCCGGCACAGCATCCTGAGGATGCTTATCGCAACAGCTCCGTCTATCCGGCGTACACCGCGGCGGAGATGCAGGGCCTGACCGAATTGGCATCACAGGAGCATGTGAGTCTGGCGGGGTTTCTGACATGGGCTTTCGAATTCGAGGGCCAGTCCATTTTTGCCGGGCAACGAGCGCTGGCCACGCACGGGATCGACAAGCCGGAAATGAACTTCTTCCGCGCCGCAGGTCTGTTGGGCGGTGACCGCGTGCGGGCGGCAAGCAGCGCCGCCATTCCGGCTGACAGCATCGTGCAGGAGGGTGTCCGTACTCGTCCCGAGATTGATGCCGTGGCGACCAGAGCCGGCAATTCCGCCGCAGTGATGCTCTGGAGCTACGCAGACGACGATGTTGCGAGCGAGGCGACCTCCGTGCACCTGATGGCACAGGGCGTTCCAGAGACAGTGCGGCGCGTACTCGTCGAGGAGTACCGCATCGATGCCACGCACAGCAATGCGTATACGGTCTGGAAGCAAATGGGATCGCCGCAGGAGCCGAGCGCGGAACAAATGGCCCAGCTCAGGGTAGCGGGTCAGCTGCAACTCATCGGTTCGCCGCGTTGGGTGACGATCACCGCCGGGCGCATGGCAATTGACCTGGACCTGTCCCCGGAAAGCGTCTCGCTGCTTCGATTGACCTGGACCGGTGACACGCGGCACTGAGTGTTTGCCTGTAGAAATCCGCACAAATCCGAACCGTGCGGAAACATCAGCCGCAGGGGCCGGGAGTGTGGTATACGTTTTCTCGGTGTACGCTGCAGACCCGCGGGAGAGGCCTTTCCATGAGATCAGGACGTATCGCATTCCTACCACTTTTCGCGGTTCTCGCTTTCACCGCCCCCGGACTGCGCGCCCAGTCCGCAGGCCCCGCAGTCCTCACCATTCACGCCGATCAGACAGCGTCGAAAGTAAGCCCAACCCTCTACGGGCTCATGACCGAGGAGATCAACCACTCCTATGAAGGTGGTCTGTACGCGGAGCTGATCCAGAACGATACCTTCCGTTCCGATTGGTCCGGCGTGAACGACTGGATCCTGGTTCAGGACGGCAATTCGTCCGCGAAAATCGGCATCGATAAGACCACCGGGCCCAGCGAGGCCCTCCCCTACAGCATGCATCTGGAGGTGAGCCAGGCCAGTGCCACCGGCCCCGCGGGCATGCTGAACGGCGGGTTCTGGGGCATACCCCTGCACCCCAACACTACGTATCGCGGCTCGTTCTACGCGAAGGAGGATTCCTCCGACGTCGGACCCGTGACGGCGAGCCTCATCGCGAATCAGACCGGCAAGGTGCTGGCCAGCACCGTGGTCTCGGGCATCGGCACCGACTGGAAGCAATACGACTTCACGCTGAAAACCGGCGCCCTCGAGCCCTCGAAAGAGAACCACCTGGTGCTGACCGTGGCGCATCCAGGAAGCTTATGGGTGCAGCTGGTGACGTTGTTTCCACCCACGTATCACGACCGTCCTAACGGCACGCGCATCGACCTGATGGAGAAGCTGGCCGCGATGCATCCGCAGTTTCTGCGCTTTCCCGGCGGCAACTACCTCGAGGGCGAACACCTGAAGGACTGGTACGACTGGAAGAAGACCATCGGTCCGTTGGTTGACCGCCCGGGGCATCCAAGCCCCTGGCGTTACTGGTCCACTGATCAATTCGGGCTGCTCGAGTTTTTTGAGTGGTGCGAAGACCTCCACATGGAGCCGCTGCTGGCCGTCTATGCCGGCTACTCGCTCGCGCAGGAGCACATCGCGCCGGGGCCGGACCTCGAGCCCTACGTTCAGGCCGCGCTGGATGAAATTGAATACGCCACCGGCAGCGCCGATACAAAGTGGGGCGCGGCGCGCGTGAAGGATGGGCATCCCGAACCGTTCCACATCACGTATGTCGAAATCGGCAACGAGGACGAATTCGATCGCTCGGGTAGTTATGGCGAGCGCTATGCCCAGTTCTACAAAGCCATCAAAGCGAAATATCCTGACCTGCAGTTAATCGCGACCGCTCCCATCAAGACCATGACCCCCGATGTTCAGGACGACCACTACTACGTGCGGGCCACGGACTTCTTCCACGATGCCACCCACTATGACAAGACCGATCGCAACGGGCCGAAGATCTTTGTCGGCGAGTGGGCAACGCGCGAAGGCACGCCGACGCCGAACATGGGCGCCGCCCTGGGCGATGCGGCGTGGATGACGGGCCTGGAGCGGAACAGCGACATCGTGGTCATGGCCAGTTACGCGCCACTTCTGGTGAACATCAGTCCGAACGCGATGCAGTGGGATACCGACCTCATCGGTTACGACGCGCTCCGTAGCTATGGCTCGGCCAGCTACTACGCGCAGGTCATGTTCGGCAGTTATATCGGCGACGTCAAGCCTGAATCCTCGCTCGAGGGTGGCGGCCCGCGGTTCTTCTACTCCGTAACGGCGAGCACGGCGAAGAAGCAGATCTACCTCAAGCTGGTGAACGGGTCGTCGGATGCTCAGACGGTCAACATCAAACTGCCCGGCGCGAAACTGGCGCCATCCGGAAAACTCATCAGCCTGACGGCGCACGATCCTGAGGAAACGAACACGATCGATCAACCGAAGGCGATTGTTCCGGCGGAAAGCACGCTTGGTGGAATGGCAGCGACCATCCATCATCGCGTGCCGCCGTACAGCATCGAAGTCCTGGTGCTCACCACTCGCTGAATCGGGAATTTCTTCTTCCCGGGATGCTCAGGATAACTGCGCAGCCGCACTCACCTCGGCCGCTATCCTGCGTATCTCCGGCAGAATATCGCCCAGAGCTGCCGGCGCCGCACTCTGAGTTCCAAGTGCGAAATAGGCTTTGCGATACAGCGGATAGAGCCGCTCGCAAACAGCGGAAGCCTGAGCCTTCGGACGGAACTCGGTGAATTTCGGACAGAGTTTTTCCTGTGCGGCTTCGATCGTCGGGAACACCCCTGCCGCCACCATCGCGAAGATGCCGGAGCCCAGGCTGGTCGGAATTTCCGACGGAACCAGCACCGGCTTTCCTAACACATCCGCATACACCTGATTCAGCACCGGGTTGTTCTGCGGAATGCCGCCGCCGTTGATGACCCGATCGACGCGCGTGCCGTGCTCCGCCATCCGCTCGAGGATGATCCGCGTGTGGAACGCCGTGCCTTCGATGGCCGCGAACAGTTCGTCCTGCGCGGTATGCACCAGGTTCCACCCAAGCGTCACGCCGCCAAGCTCGGAGTTGACCAGCACCGTGCGGTCGCCATTGTCCCACTGAGAGTCGCAACAAGCCCGTCTGTCCGGCACGATAATTCTCCAAACCCTGCGAAAGCTCCGAGACTTTGACTCCCGCACGACGCGCGATCGCTTCGAAGATGTCGCCCGTGGCGGAAAGGCCTGCCTCAATACCCGTGTACTGCGGGTGCACGCTGCCAGGCACGACGCCGCACACTCCCGGAATCAGTTCCGTCTTCTTCGCCATCGCGATGATGCAGGTGGAGGTGCCGACCACATTAACGACGTCGCCTTCGCGGCAACCCGCGCCCAGCGCATCCCAGTGCGCGTCAAAAGCGCCTACGGGAATAGGAATGCCGGCGCGAAGGCCGAGCTTCTCGGCCCATTCCGGCGCGAGGTGGCCCGCGAGATGGTCCGACGTCTGATAGTCCCCGGCGAGCTTCTCGCGAATCCCATCCAGCAGCGGATCGACTTTCGACAGAAACGACTGCGGCGGCAGGCCTCCCCATTTCGGATTCCACATCCACTTGTGGCCCATCGCGCATACGCTGCGTTTCGCCTGCCGCGGATCCGTAATGCCGCTCAGTGTCGCCGCCACCATGTCGCAGTGCTCGAAAGCAGACGCGAACTGGCCGCGCTTGTCCGGATTGTGACGCAGCCAGTGCAGCAGCTTGGCGAATCCCCATTCGTGCGAGTACACTCCGCCGCACCACTCGATCGCCTCGAGGTTCTCCTGGTGCGCGAGCGCCGTGATCTCCTGAGCCTCGGATTTGGCCCGATGATCGCACCACAGGTAGTACTCGTTCAGCGGCTGCATGAGATCGTCCACCGGGACGACGCTGGAGCCTGTGGTGTCGAGCGCGATGGCAGCAACCTGCTCCCCATGAATTCCGGCGGATTTGACAGCGGCCCGTGTCGCTTCCGCCAGAGCGCGCATGTGATCCGCGTGCGCCTGCGTGGCGAAATCCGGATCTTCGCGCTTGCGATGGAGTGGGTACTCGGCAACCGCAGTGCCGAGGCGGCCACGATCGCTGGAGAGAATGGAGACCCGCACCGAGAGAGTGCCAAAGTCGACGCCTGCGACGATAGTCATGGAGTTATCCGATCAGGAAAGGCGAAAGGAAGAATTAGTTCGGCTCCGGGAGTAAACATTTTCCCAATGTGAATACCGCGACACCGTTTCATGCCAGGATATCAATGATAGAGTATGCTGTAAACGCATTCTTAGGCGCATCTATGGCTGGCCCAGCGAGACGAACAAGGCGACGCTCGGCTTCGAGGCCCGGTCGCATGGATATCCACGCGGTCGCCCGACAGGCCCATGTGTCGATTGCCACCGTATCACGTACCATCAACCACGTCCCCACCGTTAATCCCAAGCTCGCCAAGCGCGTGTGGGAAGCGATCCGCGAGCTCAATTATTTCCCCAACACCCAGGCGCGCGCTCTCGTTTCCGGACGCAGCCGTATGCTCGGCCTCATCGTTTCCGAAATCACCAATCCATTTTTTCCCGAGCTCATCCAGGGCTTCGAGGACGTTGCCGTCGAAAACGGCTACGAGATTCTCATCGGGTCAACCAACTATGATCCAGATCGCATGCAGCGCTGCATCCGCCGCATGGTGGAGCGCAATGCCGAGGGCGTCGCCGTCATGACCTTTGGCATCGAGCAGCCGTTGCTCGATCAGCTCGCCGACCGCAATGTGCCGCTCGTCTTTGTGGACGTGGCTCCCAACCGGCCCGGCATGAGCGTTCTGAAAGTGGATTATCACCAGGGCATCCGCCAGGGCGTGCAGCATCTGGCGGCCCTCGGACACAGGCGAATCGCCTTCGTCAGCGGGCCCCTGCGGCTGCACTCGGCGCAGTCCCGCCTCGCGGCCTTCAAAAAGGCTTTGGGCGAATGCGGTATTCCCCTGGACGGAACCCTGATGGTCGAGGGTGACCACACCATGGAAGGAGGCATGGCGGCGGCCTTGAAGCTGATCGCGCAAAAAGAATTGCCGACGGCAGTCATGTGCTCCAACGACATGCTCGCGATCGGCGTGCTCCACGAGTTGTCCCGCTCCGGAGTGCGTGTCCCTTACGACGTCTCCGTCATCGGGTTTGACGATATTCACATGGCCGCCATGGTCATTCCACCGCTTACGTCGATTCAGATGTCGCGCACCGATATCGCCTCGGCCGCCGTCTCCGCGCTGCGCGGCCATCTGGAGGGCGCACCCAAACGGGAATACAAAATCGACACGCGGCTGGTGGTGCGGGAGTCCACGACCTTTCCGCGAGGCACCATGGCGCACCTGCGCGGCAATAAAGAGATGGCCGCCGCACCGACTGAGTAAGCGAACTTACTGCAGCTCCAACTCCATCCCTTTCCCGTTGTCGCTCACTTCGAAAGAGACTGCTGCTCCATCGCGTACGACCGCGATCGATTGACGGTTTCCCCCAACCACCACCGCAGCCGACTGCGCGCTCGAGCCATACACTTCGATCCGCAACTGCTTCCACCATGCCGGATACGTGCCTTCATGCGCACCGATGTGGATGTGCAGGCCGCCCGCGGATTTTGAACAGGTAAAGCTCACTCTCAGAAAATTGCCGTGCTGATACGCCATCGTTTTGCCATCGTCCAGATAGAGACCGCCGCCGCAAGAGCGTCCCTCGCCCGCATCGCCCGGATACACGCGCAACTCCAGCGGACCCTGCGGCGTCTCATCCGTGCTCTGCACCAGCGGCTCCATGGGCAGAATCGTCCCGCCCCGCACAAACACAGGTAACGTCGCAAGCTCAGGATGAGCGGTCGTGGTCAGTGGCGCAGCGGCCGGATTTACCGGATCGTGTTCCGACGCCGGTGGAGGTGGCGGTGGCGCCGGAATTTTCGCGCCTGTCCAGAAGTCGTACCAGTCCCGCGAAGGAAGCTCCACTGGGTAGTCTTCCATCTGATCGGGCCACGGCGCCGGCGCAATCAGCAGATCCGGTCCCAGCAGAAATTCCGCTGAAGCCGTCAGCTCGACATCCAGAGGATGCCGGTCCGCCGCCGCATCCGGAAATTCCAGAAAGATCGGCCGCACCAGCGGCAGCCCGGTGCGCGAAGCTTCTTCAGCCAGCGTATAAAAGTACGGCATCAGGCGATACCGCGTCTCGATAAACCGCCGCCGGATCGCCTCCTGCTCCGGGCCCCCGACCCACGGCTCCTGATCGCCGCTGCCTTTCTCGGTGTGGTCGCGATCGATCGGCTGAAACGCCGCAACCTCGAACCACTTCGTCAGCAGATCCGTCGAGGGCGTACCCGCGTATCCTCCCACGTCCGCGCCGGTAAACGCGAAGCCGCTCAGTCCAAGATTCTCCAGCATCGGTGTCGTCATGCGGAGATGGTTCCAGCTGCTGCTGTTATCGCCGGTCCAGGTCGCGGCGTAGCGCTGACCTCCGGCGTAGCTGGCCCGCGTCAACACGAACGGCCGCTGATCGGGCTTGAGCGCGAGCAGCCCTTCAAAAGTAGCGCGCGAATTCTCCATCCCGTAGACGTTGTGGATCTCCGCATGGGTCGCCGTGCGCGTGCGGAAGCCGGGCTCTTCGATGCGATGCACCACATCGACCGGCATCGTCAGCGTTGGGCTATCGAAGACCGACGGCTCGTTCATGTCATTCCAGAACCCCGCGATGCCCATCGAGTAGAAATCGTGGTAGAGATTGCCCCACCACACTCGCGTGCGAGCCTGAGTGAAATCCGGAAACACCGAGGGTCCCGGCCAGACACGGCCCGTGTAGATCGAGCCATCCGGATTCTTCACAAATTCGTCGCCCGCGATTCCCGTGTCATACGGTGTGTAGCCGTGGTTGGGATAGTTGGCGATGTGCAGATCGGTGATGGCAACAGTGTGGAAGTTTTCGGCAGTGAGTTTGGCAATCATCCCTGGAAAATCGGGAAAGTACGTCTTGTTGACAGTGAACGGACGATAGTCCTGCTGATAGTCGATGTCGAGATAGATGGAGTCGGCAGGGATGTGATCGGCGCGAAGCCGTGCCGCGACTTCAAGAACCCGGGACTGTGGATAGTAGCTGTAGCGGGACTGCTGGTAGCCCAACGTCCACAGAGGCGGCAGCGGTGGCGTCCCGGTAAGCCAGGCATAGGTTTCGACCACGTGCTTCGGTGACGGCCCATAGAAGAAATATTCGTCCAGAGGACCGTTTTCCGCGCCGTACGAGTAAGTGTCTCTGGCTGACTTACCGAAATCGAAGTTACTACGCCATGTATTATCCAGCAGAAAGCCGCATGCAATGCCAGCACGATAAGTCAGCACATAGGGAATCGACTTATAGATCGGATCGGTGGATTCCTGAAAGCGATAAGCATCCGTGTTCCAGAGGGTAAAAGACTCATTCCGGCGATCGAGAGGACCGGTCTTGTCGCCCAGACCAAAATAGTGCTCATCGAGCGGCATCTTCTTGAAGATGCGAAAGGCCGTACCCGTGTACGTGATCGGCCGGGCGTCCTGCTGGAGGATCTTGCCCTCTGAGTTTCGAATCGTGAGTTCGAGCGTGTGCCGGTCGATCTCTACGCGCAGATCCTTTGTCGAGAAGCCGATCGTGGAACCCGTGGCGATGGGCGCGACGGCGGCCGTGCTATGGCGAGCACGAGCCAACACGGCCCAGGAAGCGTCCTCCGGAAGTTCGCCCGTCCGACTCACGCGAACCCGAATGACGTCGTCACGCAGCGCGGTGATCTCCTCCCTCGCCGCACCCGAGCGCACCTCGATCCCATGGGGGAGCGCGGTGAATCCAGTCCCATGATCGAGAACCGCGACCGTTGGGCTCGGCTGTGCGGACGCCACGCGAGAAATCAGGAGAGAAGCGACAAGAAGAGCGGTAGAGGAGGCAAAGATCCGGCGATGCATATCCGTGCATCTTACTGCCGCCAAATCCAGGCTGCCCAATTCAAGGTCTGCCTGTGGCAGAAAAGCAGCTGATGCGGCAAATGCCCGATGCCCAGATTCCGGGCCAGCCTGAGGAAAAACGGTACCGAAGAAACCTGGTAGACTCGGGAAAATAATGCCGCCATTACCTCCGGAGAAATTGTGCGCGGGCGGGTGGCGAAGCGGCACGGGTCCGATGGTAGACTCAAAGGGTACGGGGCAAAGAATAGGCGAAAACTCAGGGGCTCTGAGGCACGCAAATAGCCCGGAATGGAGCAATCAACGTGGCAGACGATCGTGAACGGCAGCGCGCGGTAGACCTGGCGCTATCGCAGATTGAGAAGCAGTTTGGCAAGGGATCCATCATGCGCCTCGGCAGCAAAGAGGCCATCGTCCCCATCTCCGTCATCTCAACCGGCTCCATCTCGTTCGACGCCGCCCTGGGCGTTGGCGGGGTGCCGCGCGGCCGAGTCATTGAAATCTTCGGCCCGGAGTCCTCCGGCAAGACCACCATCACCCTCCAGATCATCGCCGAGGCCCAGAAGGCCGGCGGGCTGGCGGCCTTCGTCGATGCCGAGCACGCGCTCGATCCAGCCTATGCGAAGAAGCTCGGCGTGGACATCGACAACCTGCTCATCTCGCAGCCTGACTACGGCGAGCAGGCCCTGGAGATCACCGAAGCGTTGGTGCGGTCGGGCGCGATCGACGTGCTGGTGGTGGACTCAGTGGCGGCGCTGGTTCCCAAAGCGGAACTCGACGGCGAGATGGGCGATTCCCACATGGGGCTGCAGGCGCGGCTGATGTCGCAGGCGTTGCGGAAGCTCACGGGAACCGTGTCGAAGTCGCGGACGAGCCTTATCTTTATTAACCAGATTCGCGAGAAGATCGGCGTGATGTTCGGCAACCCGGAGACGACGACGGGCGGCCGCGCGCTCAAGTTCTATTCTTCAGTCCGCATCGATATTCGCCGCATCGCGGCCGTGAAGGAAGGCGACGTGGTGGTTGGGTCGCGGACCAAGGTGAAGATCGTGAAGAACAAGGTCGCCGCGCCCTTCCGCGAGGCCGAGTTCGACATTCTCTATGGCGAAGGCATTTCGCGCGAAGGCGATGTGCTGGACTTGGCGGTCGTCAACAACATCGTCGAGAAGAGCGGGGCGTGGTTCAGCTACTCGGGCGAGCGGATCGGGCAGGGACGCGAGAACGTGCGCGGGTTCCTGAAAGAAAACCGCGACACCTTCGCAAAGATCGACACCGAACTGCGGAAGAAGCTCGGGATCGGGGCGAAGGCCGCCGCCGCCGCGGCCGAGCCGGAGCTTCCGCCGGTACCGCCAAACGGAGCGGCGCACGCGCAGGAGGCGGTGCGCGGCAGAGCTGCAACCCGGCAGTAGCATTCCCGGAGTCGGTTCAAACCAAAAGGCCCCTCTGCGGAGGGGCCTTTTGCTGCTCGTGGGGCGTGAGGTTATAGGCTCCAGGCGGCAGAGCCCAACAGATCTGGATCCTGCCCCATCTCGTCAGCGGAGGCTCCACAGCACCAGGGATCCGATGATCAGGGGGTGGAAGGTCCAGTTTCAGTCCAGATGTGGCGTTGGCCGAGCGCAACAGGAAATCGATGCCCGAAAATGATGGCGCGCCCTGAGAGATTCGAACTCCCGACCTACTGATTCGTAGTCAGTCGCTCTATCCAACTGAGCTAAGGGCGCGCGGCAAAACGTCTTCCGACTTCTTCGAGAATAGCAGTTCCGCTTTGGACGGGCAATCGAGCTGCCGCCCCCGAAACGCCCGTGACCACGCGAGATAAAGAAGGCGCAAAGCGAGGATCGAAAGGCGTTCAGCACCAGTCCGCGCGGCGCGGAACTGCCTGGGGCAGTTTTGTTTCGGCGGATTCCACCGGCGCCGGCCCGGAAGGCTCGACGGCCTCAGGAACGGGCTCGCCTGCAGCTTCCAGTTCCTCCTCCGTCAGAATGAATCGGCGGATATACCGCAGCGGCTCTTCCCAAACCGCCATCTGCTCCAGATGGTATTGCCACACGTTGTTGGAGTTCGACCGCGAAGAACGCCGCGTGAACGACTTCCGTTTAATGGTCACCACTTTTCCGTTCGAATCGAGCCGCGTGTATTCCTGCGACGGCAGCAGAAATGTGATCTGCGTCCCCTTTTTCCAGAAGTGACGAGCGAAGTCGTGCGAGAAGAGCAAAGCGTAGTAGCGGCGTCCCGAGCAAAGCACCGACACAGCCTGGTCAAACCCGGGCCATTCGGTTTCAAGATTCGTCTGGTACCAGTGACGAAATTCAAACCCATGCACGCGAGCGCGCAGCACAACGATGCGGAGGAGTTCCTGGCGAGTCATGGATGTTTCGCGGAATGGCTGGTAACCTGCACCGGTTCCGTTCCCGGTGGCCCCAACGGTAATTCACAGGTCGAGCTGGAGGCAACAGGAAAATTCCCCTCACCATTGCTGAAAATGGTGCCAACGTATCGCCAGAGTAAAGAGGTAGCCATACCTTTCTAAGATGATCGACGAGTCAATAGGTTCGCCCCGGCAGCCCGGGCGTTGAGAAATTCACTCGTCCTTCATAACGAGCCAACCGCCCGTAACGTGACCTTCACCCGCTTCGGCCCAGCCCATCAGTACTATCAATGAACCCCTGTACTTTAGTAACTAAAGCGGCCGATTCTACCCGGCTCCCGCAGGATCGATCAACGGAGAAAAGGAATCCAGGCATGGGTGCGTGCGCGATAGTCACGGTACGAATCGCCAAAATGAGATGCAAGGAGCCGCTCTTCTGCTCGGACCCGAATTTCCGTCCCGATGACAAAAAAGACAACCGCCCCGGCGAGGTCCGGCCACCATGTCCAGCACAATCCGGTGGCCAGCATCATGCCAAACATCGAAGCATAGATGGGGTGCCGGATCCAGCGATACGGGCCTGTCTGGATTAGTTCGTGATCCTCGCGAAGCGCCGCAGCGTAGCGCCACTGCCTGCCCAGGTGGCCCGCCGCCGTCCACGCCAGCACGACGCTGGGCGGAGCGAGAACCATGCTCGCGATCAGCGCGGATGTCGTCTTGTGGAAGCCGCTCGGCCGGATATAGGCGAACGTAAGCGCAAAGCTCACCATCACCAGTGCAATGCCCCACCTGGAGGAAGAGGACTTCGCTACCTCCTTACGACCGGCGGCCTCGCGGCTCGGGCGAACGAACGCCAGCGACCACACAGTCCAGCACAGAAGAACCTCGGCCGGTGCGATCCACTGCAACATGCTGCGGATTATATTGCGTCCGGGATGCCGATTCCGGCAGCACCTTGCGTATGGAACCCGGAAGCCCGTACCCTCCGTCTACAATCCCTGAAGTGATGCTGCCTTCTTTGCGTGCCGGCTGGATTTCTGCCGCCCTGGGTCTGTCCCTGTTGATGTCCGGAGCGATCCGCGCACACGCCGAGCACGTCGATACCAATCCCCTCAATCGCGAGCCCGACGTCCAGGAGGCTTTCCGCCACTTCTACAACATGGATTACGACGAGGCCCTTCCTCGCTTCGAGAAAATCCGCGAAGAACATCCCGGCAATCCCATGGCGACCGCCTATCTGCTCTACGCCGTGCTGTTTCGCGAGTTGAACCGTCTCGACCTCCTCGACACCACCTTCTACGCAAACGACGGCTTCCTCACCGGCAAACACACGGTCGTCGAGGACCCGAAAGTCCGCGACCGGGTCCACGATCTCAGCGACCACGCCATCGACGAGGCGAATGTGGAGCTGAAGACGAATCCCAACGACGTCAACGCCCTCTTCGCGCGCGGATGGGTCAGGAGCATGCAGGCCGTCTATTCCGCCATGGTCGAGCGCGCCTTTCCGGGAGCACTCCGCCAGGCCCTGGGCGCCCGAAACGACTGCGACCGCGTCCTGCAGCTCGACCCGAGTTACGCCGACGCGGAGCTGGTCACCGGCGTCTATCAATACGTCGTCGGATCGCTGAACGTTGCGTTTAAGGTCCTCATCGGCATCATGGGCATTCACGGTTCCAAAGGCGCCGGCCTGGCCCTGCTGCGCGACGACGGCGAGCGCGGCGTCATCACGCGTGTCGAGGCACAGACCTCCATGATGCTCTTCCTCCGTCGCGAGGCGAAATACGATGCAGCCGTGGCCATCGCAAAGCAAATGGACGAAGACTATCCCCACGACTACCTCTTTCTTCTTGAGGAAGCCAACCTCGAGAAGGACGCCGGCGACGGTATGGTGGCCATCGGGACCTACCAGCGCCTCATCCGGATCGCCAAGCAGCCCGGTTATTTTCCCAACGCCCACATGGAGCTGGCATACTTCGGCCTGGGCGACACCCTGCGCGGCCAAAAGCAATACGCCGACGCGGTCGCCGCGTATCGCGAGGGTGCATTCCAGTCCACCACCAGCCCCGAGCTCAAACGCCGCTGCCTGCTCGAAGCCGGCAAAACTTACGATCTGATGCGCGAGCACGACAAGGCCGTCGAACAGTATCAGGCTGTGCTCAGCGCGGGCAGTGAAACGGCCCAGGGCGAACTGGCGCGCCGGTACATCAGGTCGGGGTACACAGGAAAGTGAAGAAGCCGGCTTCTCGCCTTGCGGCGAACCCCCCGACGCCAATCATTAAAAAGGCGGCGCCTCAGCTTCGAGTGCGCCGCCCTCTCGTGGGTCAACGGGGAGGAAACTAGTCGTTGTCCATATCGTCGATGTAGCGAGCCAGCAGAACTGAGTTTCCCGAGGTTGGGTCCTTGATCAGAAGACCCACCACCCGGATCTTTACCGCCGCGCTAATGTCGCCGATCGCGTTGAATCCGGAGCGGAATTTCGTCCCCGCCCCGGTGTACACCGTGATCGGCTGGTTCGGAATCAGCAGCCCTGCAAAGCCGTTGACGTTCATCTGGAACGTCCCGTTGGAAATGGAGTTGGGAACCAGCGTCCCGTTAAAGCCCCAGTCCCGCAGCACCACACGCTTCACGCTCAGCGCATTCGCGTCGCTCGCCCCGGCCAGCGTCCCGCCCACCGTCACGTGCTGCCCCGGTAGCAATGTCGAGGAGTTGAAGAGAAATTCCGTCAGCGGGTTGTGCATCCAGTAGATAAAGAATTTCTCCGACCCGCTCAGGTTCACCTGCGCGATCTGTCCCAGACTGACTCCATCGCCACTGGCCGGCAGCGTCCCGCGGACATACAGCTGGAAGTCCGTCGCCGGGCCCGACGAGGGCGTTACATACGTGACCTGCCCGCCCGCGTAGAACCCGTTCTGCGTCAGAATCGCGACTTCATCGGCATCGATCGTCGAGTCCGCCCGGTCCAGGCTTCCCGAAATCTGCACCACACTCGTCGAGGTGAGGTTGCTCAGCCCTTCCCCGTTGTCCCACTCCGTCTGCCCGTTCACGTTCACCGTGAAGGTGCGGCCGTGCGGTCCCTGAACTGTGAACGACTGCGCGGAGGCCGTGGGATTCACCACGCCGGCGATGAATTCATCCACGTAGGCGCCCGGATCGCTCGGGCCAACGGCGCGAATCGCCAACGTCGGATTCACGTCGCCGGTGATCTGCCCATTCGAAACCTGAATCGACTTATCCAGCCGGAAGTCCATATGGATGCCCACCGGTCCGGCCGTCGAGACCACCAGCGGATTCGCCAGCGTTTGCGTCACGGTGTTCGTGGTGAAGGTGGCCGGCATCGTCTGGATCGTCGGTGCGCCCGAGCCCGTCTGCAGGTAGCCGATCGTGGCGCTCGAGAACACCACCTGAATCTGTGTGTAGGTGCCGGCTGGCACGTTGTTCATATCCAGCAGCGTCTGCAATCCGTTGAAGCGCGCAAAGTCCACCGTCGGCGATCCGCTGATCAGAGGAACGGAGTTGTTGCTGGCGTCGATGGCATTGATCGACTGCAGAGTGGCGTTAAACGAGACGACGCTCGCCAGCGGCGCGTCGGTGCCGATGACAAAGGCAGATCCGGTCGTAGTGCCTGGATTGTTGGAATCGCCCGAGGTCATTCCGCAACCTGCCAGCAGAAAAACTGCCAACAGAAGGGGAGCGGCACTCAGGCAAAGGGCGGCAAGCGCGGAACGGATGCGGGCGTGGGTAGACATCGGTAGAGTCGCTTTCCGCAGTTCCGGGAAGCCGTGTCGCATAGGCCAGAGTCGCTGGCCGAAGATCACGGCCTGGACACAGGAGGAGTGTGCGCGCTGATGCGCGAGAACTCGGTGCGGGCCAGGCTGTAATCCTCGGAAAGCGACGGTCGCGTTGCGCCAGGAAGCGTGCCCGTGAACCGCTGGTGATTCTTGATTTGCGATCGGCAAACTTCGCCGTCGCATGGGTGAACCCATGGGTTTGTGTGAAGTTTCGGAAATGTTTTCGAACCTTGGTAACCATTTCCGGTTCTTCGCGTCGGCCGGCGGTGACAAATTCGATCCGGCGCCGATGAAATTGTGCGAACTGTAATGCCCCATTGATGGTGCATGACGCGGACCGATGCGAAGGTGCATCTGAGCGGGCGGAAAGCGAATCCGGATCCACTATGGAAGGTTGCAGAGCATGATGGACGGCGCAAAATCCCCATCGACCGAAACCTCGCGCTGGCTCTTCGCGCTGACCCACTGGAACTGGAAGGTCGCCCTGATGGCCGCAGTGTTGCGCGGTTCGGCCTGCGTGCTGGCCCTCCGCCACATGGAACACCACGCGCGCAATCACTTCGGCCTGGTAGAAGCCGCCTTCGTCCTCCTCACCTGCGGTTTTTTCTCCGCTCTGCAGCAGCAGTCCCTTCACATTCGCGCCGAGAGTCTCGCCTGGTTCACCTGCGTCTTCGTCATCCCCCTCACCTCGCTCAGTTGCGATGCCGGACTGCACTTCTGGCTCGATGGGCGTGACACCCGCCAACTCGGCGTGCCCGGGCTCATCTTCACCGTAGTCTCAGCCACGTTTCACTGGCACATGATCCGGAACGGCGCGCTGCTGGTGGGCGAAGAGGCCCACACCCTGGCAACCGATTTCAAGCGCATTCCGAGGCTAGCGATCAGCTACTTCACTGAGCCGGCGATAGCGTTGTGGCGCCGGACGAGCGCGCTGGTTGCGAAGGGCGAGTCCGTCTTCGCGGTCGGCGCCGGCGACTAGCCGTCCAGCTTCTTTGTCACCAGCTCATTCAGCAGCGCAGGGTTCGCCTGGCCCTTCGACGCCTTCATCACCTGGCCGACGAAGAACGCCGCCACCGTCTTCTTGCCCTTGCGGTACTGCTCCACCTGGGCGGGATTGGCAACGATCACGTCATCGATCATCTTTTCGAGCACCGAGGAGTCGGTAATTTGCTGTGGCTTCTCGCGCTCGTAAACGGCGCCAAAGTCCTCACCCTTTTCAAAGCACAGGTCGAAGAGCTGCTTGAGCTGCTTGCTCGATAGCTTGCCGTCTTCGGAAAGATCGGCAGCCTGCGCAATGCCCTTCATCGAGATGGGCGACTGCTCCAGCTCCAGACCTGCAGCCTTGAGGCGCATGGTCAGCTCACTTTGAACGAGATTAGCCACGCGGCGCGGGCTCTTCGCGGCCTTCGCGGCGGCTTCGAACTGATCGGCGAAGGCGCGCGTTGCGGTGAGGGTGTGCGCGTCCTGCTCCGGGATGCCGTACTCGGCGATCATGCGGGCGCGGCGCGCCTCAGGCAGCTCGGGCATGTGCGAGCCGATCTCCGACTTCCAGGCCTCGGTCACGATGAGCGGAGGAAGATCGGGCTCGGGGAAGTAGCGATAGTCGTGCGCCTGCTCCTTCGATCTCATCGAATACGTGCGGCCCTCATTGGCGTTGTAGAGGCGCGTCTCCTGCACCACGCGGCCGCCCCCTTCGACGATCTCGATCTGGCGCTCGATCTCGTATTCGAGCGCGGCGCGGATAAAGCGAAACGAGTTGACGTTCTTAACCTCGGCCTTGGTGCCGAATTTCTCCTGGCCGCGCGGCCGGACACTCACATTCGCGTCACACCGCAGCGAGCCTTCTTCCATGTTGCCGTCGCTCACGCCGGTGTAGACGATGACTTCCTTGAGCCGAGTCAGGTAGTCGAAGGCTTCGTCCGCGGTGCGCATATCGGGCTCGCTAACGATCTCGATTAACGGAGTCCCGCAGCGGTTCAGGTCCACATAGGTGCGGGTGGCCGAGTCCGGGAAGCCGTCGTGCAGGCTCTTGCCCGCGTCCTCCTCCATGTGGAGGCGCGTGATGCCGATTCTCTTCTTGCTGTCTCCGTACGGGACGTCGATCCAGCCGTACTCGGCCAGCGGCTTGTCGTACTGCGAGATTTGGTAGCCCTTGGGCAGGTCGGGGTAGAAGTAATTTTTGCGAGCGAAAATCGAGCGCTCGCGGACCTCGCAGTTCAGGGCCATCGAGGCCAGCGTGGCGAACTCGACCGCGCGCTTGTTCAGAACCGGCAGCGCTCCCGGCAGGCCGAGGCACACCGGGCAGACGTTGGTGTTCGGCGGCGCTCCAAATTTGTTGGCGCAGCCGCAGAACGCCTTGGTCTCAGTGAGCAGTTGCACATGGACCTCGAGGCCGATGACAGCTTCGTATTTGGCGCGGATTTCCGGCGAAAGTGTGACGGCGGTGGCCATGGGAAAGTCCAGTTTAGCGAAAACTGGGCGTTCGGCGTCTCGGGTCGCCAGACGAACGGCGTTCGCTTTTCGCAGGGAGGTTAACCTGACCGTTTGATGTTGCGGACCGGCCGTGCCCATTTCAGGGTTGTCCATCCAGCGGGTGAAAAGCAGTTTCGGACCGGGGCTTCAAAGCGTATCCTGTTCTCCGCATATGACCAGCACAACCAGAAGAACATTCGTGAAGCTTTCGACCCTTTCGACTGCGGCGGCGGCTCTGCCCGCGCCGCTCTGGGCCTGGACAACAGGCGCGGCTCCCGCGGTTGGCGAAGTCCGGGCGTGGCGCACATCGAAGGATGAGGAATTCAAACTAATCGAGGCCCCGGTGTGGGAGAGCGGCGTGCCGGTGGGAGCCATGTGCATTCACCTCGACCCCGCGACCCGCTACCAGGAAGTGCTGGGCTTTGGCGCGGCGTTGACCGATGCGTCTTGCTATCTGTTGGCCCAGTTGGATGCGGAGGCCCGGCGCAAAATTCTTGACGACTGCTTTGGCCCAAATGGCCTGCGCCTCTCCGTCGCGCGGACGACGGTGGGCTCCAGCGACTACTCGCTGAACGCGTATAGCTATGACGATAGCCCGGAGCCGGATCCGAACCTGACACGCTTCAGCATCGATCACGACCTCAAGTACATCGTTCCGGTGCTGCGCGAAACGCGCCAGGTGAATCCGGATGCGTTCTACTTCTCGTCGCCGTGGAGCCCGCCCGCCTGGATGAAAGCGAGCCACACGCTGCTGGGCGGCGCCATGCGCAAGCACTACTTCCCGGCCTACGCGGAGTACATGCGGCGGTTCCTCGAGGACTATGCGAAGAACGGCGTGACCATCGACGCCATCACCGTGCAGAACGAGACCGACACGGACCAGGACGGGCGTATGCCGCAGGCCCTCTGGGGCCAGGAATACGAGATGGAGTTCGTGAAGGCGCATCTCGGTCCGGCGCTCGAGAAGGCAAACCTGAAGACGAAGATCTGGATCCTCGATCACAACTACAACCTGTGGGGCCGCGCCGTGGACGAGCTGAGCGATCCCGATGTCTACAAATATGTCGACGGCGTGGCGTGGCACGGCTACATGGGCGGCCCCGAATCGATGACGCGCGTGCACGACATGTTCCCGCAGAAAAATGCGTACTGGACCGAAGGCGGTCCGGACTACACCGATCCGGGATATGCGACCGACTGGAGCAAGTGGTCGTCGCAATTTGCCGGGATTCTCCGCAACTGGGCGCGCTGCATCGTCAGCTGGAACCTGGTGCTGGACGAGAAGGGGCGGCCGGACATTGGACCGTTCAGCTGCGGCGGCGTGATCACGCTGGATTCAAAAACGCACGCGGTGTCGCGGAGCGGACAGTACAAGGCCTTCGCGCAGTATTCACATGCCATGCAGCGCGGCGCACGCGTATTCGCATCGTGGGGCGAATTCCCCGGCATCGATCATGTCGCCGCGGAAAATCCAGACGGCAGCAAGGTCCTGGTGCTCACGAATCAGGGCGGCGAGCAGCGAATGCAATGCCTGCTCGGAGACCAGACGATGGCACTCACGCTACCCCCGGATTCGGTGACGACCGTGGTGTGGTGAGGCTGGTCCAACGTCACTTCTTTGGGTAGCCCTGCCAAAGGTATTCCAGTGCCTCCGGCAGCGTTTGCAGTTTAGTCGCGTGGTCCACGTGACCCGCGTTGTGCGCGAACACAAATTGGTAGTGGTAGTGCTTCACCGCCAGCGCGCCGGCCATCTTTTCGTTCGCGACGACCCAGTCGTGCATGCCGTCGCGCATGGCGTTCGGGTTATAGAGGTCGCGGTCGCCCACCTCCATCCAGATGCGGATGGGCTTGCGCGTCGAATTCGGGATCAGGTCATCGACGAACCCCCAGGCGCCGTGCGGAGTGGCCGGGTTCCACGGCCATTGCTGATTGATCCACGTGCCCGAATAGGCTAGTACGCGGTGATACAGCTCCGGGTGGTACCACGCCATGATCAGCGAGACCGCACCGCCGGAGGATCCCCCCGTTGCCGCGCGGCCGTTGGGGTCGTGCGTGAGCTGAACATTGCACTTCGATTCGACCAGCGGCAGCACGACGTGCTCCACCCACTCCGCGTATTTGCCCGACATCGTGTCGTACTCGAGGCCGCGCTCGGAGCCCTGCGCGTCGCCGCCCCCGTTGGCGATGGAGATGGCGATCTGAACAGGCACGCGGTGTTCGGCGATGAGATTGTCGAGTGCAGTGAAAAGCGCGCGGTCCGGGCCGTCGGCCCCGACGATGAAGGGCGCCGTCGTGCCGGGCTTGTACTGCGCGGGCACGTAGACAGCGATGGTGCGGGTCCACGGATGCGGATGCGAGGTAGTGACGACAGGCCGCTCGGGGTGGTCAGGATCGGCGGAGACGTAGGTGCCGGAATCCCGCGCAATGCCGGGATAATACGTGTCACCTTCTGACGTGAGCGTGAGCTCGGTGACCGTCCCGTGTGGCACATCGGGATTGACGATCATCTCAGGCGCGGCCGTATGCGTGGGACCGATGATGAAGTTGCCGTCTTTGTTGGCGGGCGGAACAGCGCCGTCGGGGAGTTCCTTCGCATGGACGTAGTCGGGCGTGTGCGGATCGCGCGTGGGGTAGGTGGGCCGGGGATGAGTTTGCGCGAGAGCGAGCGGAACGAGTGCGAGCGCGAAGAGAAGCACAGTGCGGGGCATGGGTACCGATTGTAGTGGACGCCCGGGTCCGCCCTTCGCGCTTTATCCAGGTAACGAGAGGTTGCCGTGGCGGTCAAGAGTTTAGGGATTAGAGTTTAGCCGTGGCGGGTGGCGATCAGCACTGAAGTCCAATTTTTGCGGCGGGAGTGCAAGGGAATGTCGAAGACGGAAAACGCATCAGTATTTGCGCGAGTCGAGCCAGGGCTGGACCGCGTGCTCGCCGAACTGCGGCCGATGGAGCCGATCTTTCATACCCGAGCGTTCGGACTCACGGCTGCCGAGCGCGAACGGAGAATCGCGCCGGACTATTGGGAGGTCGGTGCGTCGGGCCGGCGCTACAACCGCGACTTCATCATGAAGACGCTTGCGGAGACGCCGCCGATGGATGCCGACCAGGCAGGATGGAAGTCCTGGGACTTCGGTTTGCGTCAACTGGGCCCGGCACCGATGTACCTGCTCACCTACACCCTGGATCAGGCCGGGCGAATCACCGGCGCGCAACGGTGTGGCACAACGCGGGAGAGAGCTGGCGGATTCTCTATCACCAGGGCACAGTGGTGACCGGTGGAGATGACACCCTGCCGCAATAGGTGAGGCCTGCTTCACGGGTCGCCGAATTCAGACAATCATCCGTTGCCGAAGTTGACGCTCCAAGCAAGAAGCGGAAGCCGCAGGAAGCATCTCGCCCGGAAGAATTCAGGCTGCGGCGCCGTGCCCGCCGCACTGCAGCACTCCCAAATACCGTTCCCACGGACCCACAGCCCCACGATACTGAAACGCAAGAATCCGCGCGATCTGGTGCAGGTGGGTCAGATCGTGCACCGCCCATGCTGCGATCAGCTCCGACAGAGTCACGCGGCCCAGTGCCGGATGCACGCCATGCCGCCCGAAGTCGCGAGGGCCGAGTTTCAGCGCGCGCACGTCTCTCAGATTCTTCTCCCGGAGCCGCGCGAACTCGCCCAGCAGGCGCGCCAGAGATTTACCGCGAGCGTTGCGTCGGAACGCCGCGCGATCGACCGGATCGAAGGCGCGCGTTTCGCCAAACTCCAGCAGCCGCTGCACCCGCGGCATCCAGTCGGTGCGCTCCAGTTCGGCCAGATGCGCGACCACGTCGCGCGCGGTCCAGGTACCCTTGCCTTCGTTGCGCAGGGTCCACACATCGGGCAGGCCGCGCAGCAGCGCATCGAGCGTGGCCGGCGTGCGGGCGAGCAGCGCGAGACTGCTGTCCAGACTTTGACGCATAGGGTTCTCCTCCTGGATCGGATTTCGCTGCAGCAATGGATTCGCCGCTCAGCGGCAGGGGTTCACGACTTTTGCGTCGACTTTGCGTCCAGGGCGGCCCAGTCCTCCAGCGCGAGGAAGCGCCGCTCCTGTTGCTCGTACGCTTCAACGCTGCCGCTCAGAATGTCGTAGTACCAGCCGTGAATCTGCAGCTCTCCGTGCGCGACCGCGCGCGCGACTTCTGGATGGGTCCGCAAATTTTCCACCTGGGCGATGACGTTGGCGTGGATGAGCGCGGTGTGGAGGGCGTGGCGATCGTCCGAGGAAGTGCCGGGCGGGAGGTATTTCCAGGCGGGCTCGATGTAGCCGAGCCATTTCGAAGTCAGCGGCAGGCGCGGCAGTTTGCTGTGGTCGCGCGGGTCTGTCGAGTTCTGCCCGGCGGGAGCGGGGGGCAGGACGGCTTTGATTGCGCCGCAGTCGGAGTGGCCGCAGACGATGATGTGCCGCACGCGCAGAACCTCGACCGCGTATTCGATGGTGGACGAGATGCCGCCCGGCATGGAGCCGTGGGGAGGAACAATGTTGCCCACGGCGCGGCACAGGAACATATCGCCGGGCTCGGTCTGGAGAATGAGGTCCGGGACGACGCGCGAGTCGGCGCAGGTGATGAAGAGCACATCGGGTTGCTGGCGGTCGGCGAGCAGGCGAAAGCGGTCGCGGTGCTGCGGAAAGACGTCGCGGCGGAAGCGGGCATAGCCCTCAAGAAGACGTTGCATCAGGTACAGGGTACAGGGAGGCTCCAGGGCGCCTCAATGCCAGCTGGTCGAGACAATATGTAACGGACTCGGTTAGGTGATCGACGCTTTTGCTCGGGCGCCGCGCCAGTAGAGCGCAAGTCCGATAAGGATCGAAACCACGGTCCCAATCAGCAGCTGCAGCTCGAAGCCAAGTTTGCTGGTTGCTTCTCCGGGCGGAATAAGCGAGACGCCAATGCCGATCAGGACCACGACAAAGCCCAGCCCGCCGCAGATCCATACTCCAATGCGCCCGCCGGGAACGAGAACGGCGTGCGGATTCGCAGCCCGGTCGGGGCGTCCCGCGAGCTTGATGACTCCCGCAAACATATAGAGGAAGGGAATGAAGTAGAGGATGATGGCGGCGTCGACCAGGAACTGATAGGCGCTGCGCGTGGTCTGGTTGATCTGGCTGGCGAGCAGGATGGACGCCGAGATGCCGCCCTGCACCAGGATCGAAACCCACGGCGTTTTCCAGCGCGGATGGATCTTGCCGAAGGCCGAGGGGAGATAGCGGTCGATGCCGACGACGAAGGGAACGCGCGCGATCCCGGCGACCGTCGAGCCCACTCCGCCGGCGTTGCCCACGGTCACCAGCACAGCGGCCAGGATGCCGAGGAATCCGACTTTGAGCGCCACCGAGCCAACCGTGATGGCGCTGAAGACGCCGCTCTGCGCATCGATCGACGCGGCGGGCAACAGTGCGAGGATGGCAAAGGTTCCCGCGATGTAGATGAAGGCAATCATCGCCCCGGCGCCGAAAACGGCGCGGGGCAGGGTGCGGCGTGGGTCGCGCACCTCTTCGCTCATGGCGGAGACCAGCTCGAGGCCCGTAAAGGCGAAGGCGATCTGCGACCAGAAGTTCACTGTGCTCCAGTTCCACGTCGGGAGCATGTTGTGCAGCGTGAAGTGCGTCGCCGATCCGAAACCCGAACCGTGGCGGAGGGCAACGATGGCGCCGACCACGAGCAGAATCAGAAGAGGGACGTAGGTGCCGACGCCGCCGGCATTCTGCAGCCACTTGCCGATGTTGAGGCCGATAAGGTTCAGCCCAACAGCAACCAGCAGCAGGCCCATCGAAACCCAGAGCTGGAAAGCGCGGTCGCCGGCGAGGCCGGAACCGTTCGGCCCGAGGATCCAGGCAGCCATCGAAGCGCTCGCCAAGCAGTAGCCCAGGAAAGTAAAAGAAGGTGTAGATCCAGTACGTCCACCCGGCGATGAAGCCGTGGAAGTCGCCGAAGGCTTCCTTGGCCCAGACATAGAGGCCGCCCTCCTCGGGGAAGCGAGTGGAGAGCTCGTTGATCACCAGCGCACCTGGGACGAAGAAGAAGATGGCGGCGATGGCCCACAGGCTGATCGAAGAGGTGCCGTTGTGGCCGGCGGCGGCGATCCAGCGGGGACCGAGGACGGTGGCGATGTTGAACAGGAGCACGTCCCAAAAGCCCATGGTCTTGCGCAGCTGGGATTTGGGCTCAGGGATCATGCGGAAGGAGGATCATACGGCAGGGGCGAGCGGGTCGCCAGTAGCCAACGATGCCCCGTTGATGGCCTCTCCGCTGAGCGCTCCGAATAGCTTCCTGGCGGTTTCGGCGCCGCAGGGGGGTCAACCCCTGTGGCCACGCATGTATATCATTCCATTGAGGCGCGATTTTTCAAGCAGTGGCTACGTATGTGATTTCAGGATACTTGTGGGCAAGTATTTTGCTTTGTTATTTGTAGGGCGACGCAGGGGGTTCCCACAGGTGTGGTGCCCCGGGAGCCGGGGCTGGGAGCAGTGCGGCATCGCCACTGACTGGGATTCCTAAACGGCCACGTGTTCGTGCACCGCGATCTCGATCTTCGGCGGGTTCATCAGCGTGTTGTGGATCAGGCAGCGGTGGACGGCGCGATCGACGCCTTCGCGGCTGACGCTCTTCGAGAGCCAGGGGCAATTCGACTTCGATGCGGATGTTGTCGATCCGCGGCGGGTTCATCACCTTGTCCGCAACCACCCTCACCCGCGTGCCTTCAGTGGCCAGGTTCTTCTGGCGCAGAAAATCGGCAACATAGTAAGCAGCGCAGGCGCCGAGCGACGCAAGGAACAACTCGGGCGGGGTCATGCCTTCGTCAAAACCGTGGCCCTCGGCCGGCTGATCGCTGACGATCGTGTGCTGGCGAGCCTTGATCTCAAACTGCACGGCGCCGAGATGGTTGACGGTGACTTCCATGATCGTGCTCCTCTGTCTATGGTCGGCTCGCCGGCGGCGGATTCCTGTGATTGCGGTCACTGACCTCCGACGCGCCACGGGCGTATCAGGGACATCAGCGATGCGTGCGCCCGTTCGTCTGTCGAATGCACGCCGCCGCCGTCTCGCCTGACTCGCTTCTTCGGACTCTTTTTCCTCGGGCGAGATGGCTCCCGATTCAATCCGCGATTCATTTCGTTCGCAGGATCGCGACCAAGGAGACTCGATGGAATATCTGAATCGTGCCCTGCTGGACGCTTTGTCAGCCGAGGTGTTTCGTGAACGGCAGCCGTATCCCTGGACAAATCTGCAGCAGACGCTGACGCCGGATGGCTACGAAGCGCTGCGCACGAGCATGCCGGATCCTTCGCAGGCGGAGAAGCAGGTGGGCAAGAAGCGCGCGTACGGGCAGGGTCCGCACGATCGGTTTCTGCTCCACTATCGGCCGGGCGTTGAGATTTCCCAGCCGTGGAAGGAGTTTCTCGCAGAGCTGCAGGGGCCGGTCTACATGGAATTTTTGCGGCGGGTGCTGGGGCCGAAGGAATTCATCCCGACATTCGAGTGGTACTACGCGTGGGAAGGTTGCGCGGTGTCGCCGCACTGCGACGCAGTGCGCAAGCTGGCCACGCACATCTTCTACTTCAATACCGAGGCGAATTGGAATCCGAACTGGGGCGGCGAGATTTTGATCCTCGACAGCGAACGCCGGTTCAAGGCGCACTCCGGGCCTTCGTTTGATGATCTGAAGGTGGCGGCATCTCTGCGCCCGAGCGGCAACGGCAGCTTGCTGTTTCAGCGGACGCCACACTCGTGGCACGGCGTGAAGCCGCTGCAATGTCCGCAAGGCCAGCTGCGGAGGCTCTTCATCGTTACGATCAACGTGCCCAGTTTCCAGGTTTGGTGGCGGAAGGTGCGGGGCAAGGATCCGGACGGATACAGGATCGAAGCGGCCTGAGCATCAGGCGAGTCTGATCTGCGCCCTGGGACAGCGGGCCGTCAGCTCCTGTTGCAGGCGCGCGAGGTCGCTCTCTTTGCCATTGGGAATCAGCACGGCCTGGTGAATAAAAATGGTCTGGGTCGGGCCGTACGGGTTGGGCATGGTGCGCTCGAAGTTAAACATGGCGCTGCGCGGCTGGCGCTCGTCGATGGTCGCCGAAACCAGGTTGGTGCTCACGTTGAGCCAGGGCGTGAAAACGCCGTCGCAGAAAATGCCGTCTCGTCCCAAAAATGCTTCTGGATCGGCGCGCAGTAGTTTGGCCCTCAGCTTGTCGGCGCCGGATGCGCCGCCGCGTCCGCCGAGCGCCGCCATGGCCAGTATCGCCCCGCAGACTCCCGCGATGTACACCGTCTTCCACAGCCACCCGCCCGGGCAGAACACATAAACGCCAATGGCAATCGCGCCGAACGTCCAAAGCAGCCGCTGCCAGTGACGCGCCAAAACAAACGTGGGCGGCGTCGCTTTCAGCCGCTCAGCCTGCACATTGCACCACGCCGTCCATTGCTCGGCGGTGTATTGCCAGTGAACCCATGGGCCGAGTTCGAGTGCGGTGAGCGATTGGTCGAAGCCGCGATTGGTCCAGTACAAAACGGGCAGCAGGATCACAGCAAGAAACGCTGTGAGCCCCGCAATGCTCAGGAATACGTATCGAATCTCTCCAGGAATCAGCACGCCTGGAACCGCGGAGACGAGGATGACGATCGCGAAAACTCTGGCCCATTTGTAGACTTTGACGCGGTTGGTCGTAACGAGCTTCGTTGCGTGAGGCAGAGACGTGGGCTTCGCTTCGCTGGGCGTGGTGAACGCCTGGATGATGAAGATAAGGGTGAGCGTATCGACCACGATGACCACGCCGATGGCTGAGAATGCAACAGCCGGGGGCCGGCCTTCGCTCAGTTTGACGGCCGCAACGATGAGCGCAATCGCCCCCGCAATCGCCAGCAGAACCACGAACAGAGAGTGCAGGGTGGCGCGGCGCGAATACAGCGGATTGCGCCGCCACGCCCCCCAGGCGCTGAAGAGAAAGACAATGGCGAAGACGAGCTGGATCATCCGCAACCTTCGATGGACTTGAGCGGCAGAGAAGCTTTGACTGCGAGTGGTTCCTGTTCTGGATCATATGCGATTGCGTTGTGGCGGCTTGAATTATCAAACGCCGTTTTGCCTCCGGCGGCTCTTTGCGGGATGATCATCTAATCTCCATGCCGATCGCTTCCTCGCAGCCCGCTCACACTCGATCGCGCCTGATGCCGGCGATTCTCATCACGCTGCTGGCCGGCTTGCTGTGCGGCGCGGCCGTCCTGGTCTTGTTCCTGCACGAGGCGAGGCACGGGATATGGGACCGCGTGGCGCAGGCGGTGAGCGGCCGTACGCTGCGAATCGACAACTCCCAGCCAACTGTGGTGGAGCAGGTACGGCGGCTGTCGCGGCTGGAATCGGTGTCGTACACGATGGACAAGATGGTGTCCGGTGATCGCGAGAATCGGATTCTGCCCGCCTTTCTCACCGGCGACAAGATTCTGCTGGAGGTCCACGGCGAGGCCATCGCGGGCGTGGACCTGGGGCTGCTGGGCGCGAGCGACGTCTGGCTCAATGGAAAGAGCGTGCACATCCATTTGCCTCCGGCCCAGATTTTTACGGTGGCGCTCGATGACCAGAAGACCCACGTGTATTCGCGCACCACCGGGATTCTGGTGCCGGTGGACCCGAGCCTCGAGGGCGAGGTGCGCGAGCAGGCGACCGAGGACCTGCGGCAGTCGGCGCTCCAGGCGGGGATTCTCGCGAAGGCGCAGCAGAATGCATGCTCGACCGTGACCAAGCTCTTGCTGGGGCTGAGCTTCCAGCAGGTGCAATGCAATTAGCTACTAGCTGTTAGCTATTAGCCGCTAGCTGGTGGCGGGACGTCAGAACCCAGCTATTCCGAAAGCTAAGGGCTAAAAGCCAGGAGCTAAATCCTGTACCCTGTTTCCGTGAGCCGGGAATTTGAGATTGGGCCGGTACGGGTTGGCGCCGGCCAGCTGTTTCTGATTGCCGGGCCGTGCGTCATCGAGAGCGAGACGCATGTGCGCACCATGGCGGAGGTACTCCAGCGCATCACGTCGGACCTGAAGGTCCCGTTCATCTTCAAGGCCTCTTACGACAAGGCGAACCGCACCTCGGCCCGGAGTTTTCGCGGGCCGGGACTCGTCGAAGGAACGGCCATTCTGCGGCGGCTGGCGGAGGCGACCGGGCTGCCAGTGCTGACCGACGTACACGAGCCGGCACACTGCGAGATCGCCGCGGAGGGCGCGGACGTGCTGCAGATTCCTGCATTCCTGTGCCGCCAGACGGATTTGCTCGTTGCTGCGGGACGGACCGGGCGCGCGATCAACGTGAAGAAAGGGCAGTTTGTGGCGCCGTGGGATATGCGCCATGCTGTGGAGAAGATCGCGAGCACCGGCAACGCGCGGGTGTTTCTGACCGAACGCGGCGCCAGCTTTGGCTATAACAACCTCGTCGTGGACATGCGTTCGCTGGCGATTCTGCGCGAATTTGCGCCCGTGGTCTTCGATGGAACCCACTCGGTCCAGATTCCGTCGGGGGCAAATGGCGTGTCCGGCGGGCAGCCGGAGTTCATTCCCTTGCTGTCTCGGGCGGCGGTGGCCGCCGGCGTGGACGGAATCTTTCTTGAAGTGCACGACAACCCCGCAGAGGCGAAGTCCGACGGCGCGAATGCGCTGGACCTGGAGCATCTGAAGCCGCTTTTGGAGACGCTGCTGGCGATCCACGCGGCAGCGACTGTGGCCACTCCAGCCTGAGGATGGGTTCTCGGCCCGAAGCGCGGATCACTGGACAGCCAGTCCCCATGCGACAATGGGGGTGAACCGGACATGAATTCCTCAGCCGCAGTGGCGCCCCCGCCAGCGACCATCACGCCCGAGATTCTCGCCGCTCACGGCATCGTTCCGGATGAATATCGCCGCATTCAGGATGCGCTGGGGCGCACGCCGAGCCTGACCGAGCTGGGCATCTACAGCGTGATGTGGAGCGAGCACTGCTCGTATAAGTCGTCGAAGGTGCATCTGCGGCGGCTGCCGACGCGCAGCAAGCTGGTCGTGCAGGGACCGGGCGAGAACGCGGGCATCATCGACGTGGGCGATGGCTGGGCCTGCGCATTCAAAATCGAGTCGCACAATCACCCGTCCTACATCGAGCCATATCAAGGAGCGGCCACCGGCGTGGGCGGCATTCTCCGCGACATCTTCACCATGGGCGCGCGTCCGCTTGCTGTCATGGACTCGCTGCGCTTCGGGCCGATTGAAACGGGTGCTGGGACGCCGGAAGAGCTGGTCCGGAAAAACCACTCCATCGTGGAAGGCGTGGTGCACGGGATCGCCGGCTACGGCAATTGCTTTGGCGTGCCGAACCTCGGCGGCGAGACGAAGTTTGAGCCGTGCTACTCGGGAAACCCGCTGGTGAACGCATTTGCGCTGGGCCTCGTCCGGCGCGATGAGATTTTCTATGCGAAGGCGTCGGGCATCGGGAACCCGGTGATTTATGTGGGCGCGCGCACGGGACGCGATGGCATTCACGGGGCGACGATGGCGAGCGAGGAGTTCAAAGAAGGCTCCGAGCAGAAGCGGCCCAACGTCCAGGTCGGCGACCCGTTCATGGAGAAGCTGCTCCTTGAAGCCTGCCTCGAAGCCATGAAGACCGGCGCAGTCGTCGGCATTCAGGACATGGGCGCCGCGGGCCTCACCAGTTCCAGCTGCGAAATGGGCGGACGCGGCGGCGTCGGCATCGAGATGAATCTCGATCATGTCCCGCAGCGTGAATCCGCCATGACCGCGTACGAAATGATGCTCAGCGAATCGCAGGAGCGCATGCTCCTCGTCGCCGAGAAGGGCCGCGAGCAGGAAGTGCTCAGCGTCTTTGAGAAGTGGGGACTCGAGGGTGTGATTGTCGGCATGGTGATCGCCGAGCCGCGGTTGCGGGTGTTCCATCACGGTGAGTTGATGGCAGATATTCCGAACCAGTCGCTGACCGACGATGCGCCGGTGTATCACCGGCCGGTGGGAACGTGGGCGCGCCCCGAGCAGATCAAAGTCCCGCTCGATCCGCCGGTACACATCCTTGAAGAATTGAAGAAGCCGCGTGACTACACCGCGGATCTGAAAAAACTGCTCGCGTCGTCGAATATCTGCTCGAAGCGCTGGGTCTTCGAGCAGTACGACAGCATGGTGCAAACCAACACCGTCCAGGGCCCAGGCGGCGAAGCGGGCGTGATGCGCATTAAGGGCACCGGCACACCAGGCCACGAGCGCGGATTAGCGATGGCACTCGCCGGCAATGGGCGCTGGTGCTATCTCGATCCGAAGCTGGGCGCGATGCATGCTGTGGCAGAGGCCGCGCGCAAAGTAGCCTGTACCGGCGCGACGCCAGTAGCCGCGACGAATTGCCTCAACTTCGGCAATCCTGAAAAGCCGGAGATCATGGCGCAACTGTCAGCGGCCATCGACGGCATCGCGGAAGCCTGCACAGCATTGGGCACACCCATCACCGGCGGCAACGTCTCCCTCTACAACGAAACACGCGGCGAGGGGATTTATCCCACGCCGGTGGTGGGCGTTGTTGGAATCCTGGAGGATGTGACAAAGGCTGTATCGGCGGACTTCCGACGCGAGGGCGACGCAATTTTCTTTTTGTCGGGTCGGGGCTCGGAGATTCGCGAAGCGGATGCGACGTCGCGGGTGGATGATCTGCGGCGACTGGGCAGTTCGGAGTTTGCGAAGACGTGTTTGGGGAGTTTGTGGGGATTGCCGCCGCAGCTGAGTCTGGACGCGGATTCGCGGTTGCTGAAGGCGTTGGCTGAATTGGCCTCGGGCGGCGCGCTGACGTCCGCGTGCGATGTGGGCAGCGGAGGTCTCGCGGTGTCGCTGGCCATGGCGTGCATTGGCGGCGAGATCGGAGCGATGATCCGAATTGGCGGTCCGAATCCGCGGGTTGCCGCGACGCCGTGGGAAATGCTGTTCACCGAGCCGACGAGCACAGTGCTTGTGAGTTGCGGTCGCGAGAATATCGCGGAGCTCAAGGCGGTTGCGGAGCGTCACGGACTGTTTGCCCTGGAGATTGGCGAAGTTGGTGGAGGAGCGCTCGAGGTCAGCATCGACGGAGTTTCCGTGTTGTCAGCGTGGGTGGAAGAGGCGCTGAACCCAGTTTGGTCTGGTGCGCTGGAATCACACCTCGCGGACGAGGTGGTGGCGTGAACCGAATCCTCATCGAAGGCCTTCCAGGCCAGATGGTGCCCTCGTTCTCGGGAACTTTCGACGAGCGTTTTCGCTGCACAAGCGCAGATGAGTTGCACGAACACTGCGGCGTAGTCGCAATCCACAACCACCCCGACGCAGCCCGCCAGGCCTACCTCGCTCTCTACGCCCTCCAGCATCGCGGACAGGAATCCGCCGGCATCGCCACCGCCGACGGCACGCATCTTTCGAATATCAAGGGCATGGGCCTGGTGGCGAGATCTTCACCGATGACGTGATTGCGCGCCTCAGGCGATATGGCCATCGGCCACACGCGCTATTCGACCACCGGCGACTCGGCGCTGCTCAACGCGCAGCCCATCCGCGTCGAATCGACGAAGGGCCTGATCGCCATTGCGCACAACGGCAACCTGGTGAACCTCGGCAACCTGCGCGTGCACCTCGAGCGCAAGGGCGCGTTCTTCCAGACCACATCGGACTCGGAAATCATCGTGCAGTTGATTGCGCATTCCCAGGCGACACCCTGGTGGATGCCATCGCCGATTCGCTGCGCCAACTCGAGGGCGCATTCTCGATTGTGATGATGACGCGCGATCGCATCTTTGCCGCGCGCGATCCGCATGGGTTCCGCCCGCTCTCCATGGGGCGCATCCACAACCCCGACGGCCCGGACACTGTCGTCTTCGCATCGGAAACCTGCGCCTTCGATCTTCTCCGTGCCAAATATGAGCGCGATGTGCTCCCCGGAGAACTGGTGATGGTCACAGCCGACGGCGTCACCTCGCGTCAGTACGCCCCGCCGAATCAGACCAGCTGCATCTTCGAGCATGTCTATTTTGCGCGACCCGACAGCATGATCTTCGGCCGCTGGGTGCAGGAGAGCCGCGAGGAGATGGGCCGTCAACTGGCGCGCGAATCGCATGTGGACGCGGACCTGGTCGTCCCCGTTCCCGACTCCGGTGTCACTGCGGCCATCGGCTACGCAGCCGAGAGCGGCATTCCGTTTCGCTTCGGCCTGATCCGCAACCACTACGTTGGCCGTACATTCATCGAGCCGGAGCAGCGCGTGCGCGACTTCGGCGTGAAGCTGAAGCTGAACCCGGTGCGCAATCTGCTCGAAGGCCGCCGCATCATTCTGATCGACGATTCGATCATTCGCGGCACGACGAGCCGCAAGATCGTGCGCATGGTGCGGCAGGCGCGGGGCGAAAGAAGTGCATCTGCGCATCAGCTGCCCGCCGACGATTTCGCCGTGCTTCTACGGCGTCGACACGCCGCGCAAGTCGGAGCTGATCGCGGCGAACAACACGATCGAAGAGATCCGGCAGTTCATCGAGGCCGACTCGCTGGCGTATTTGTCGCTGGACGGGATGCGGAACGCGTGCGACGGCGGCGAAGGAAACAAATTCTGCGTTGCTTGCTATACGGGCGAGTATCCGACGCAGTGGGTCGATGTCGAAGACATTCTGCCGGCCGCGGCGGTTGTGGGTTAGGTCCGATCCCGTTCCTCCTCATTTTCTTCGCGCAACCTGAACATCCCCCGCTGCTTCCCAATACAGGAGAAGGGAGAACGTTCGATGGCAGCGAAGAAGAAGTCGTCAGGCAGGAAGTACGGTCCAACGGCTGGCAAGAAAGTCGAAAAGGTGATGCGCGAGAAGAAGAGCGGCAAGCTGAAGAGCGGCCGCAGCGGCAAAAAGGTGACGAGCCGCAAACAGGCAATCGCGATTGGATTGTCCGAGGCGCGCAAAGCGGGCGCAAAGGTTCCGAAGAAAAAATCCTCGTCGAAGAAAAGCAGTACAAAGAAATCTTCATCGAAGAAGAAGTAGCGGCGCTTCGACCGACACGTCATCGGGCCCAGAGTCTTCCCCGGATTCCGGGGCCCGGTTTTCTCAGTCAGTTTTCCCGCGCAGCGTCTTTCCTGTAACCTTCCATTCGTACCCCTCATGACGCTCGACTCCTCCGATCTTTCTGCTCACAGATTTGTCCGCGCGTGTTTACGCCAGCCGGTGGATCGTACGCCGGTGTGGTTCCTGCGCCAGGCCGGCCGTTACATGCGCGAGTACATGCAGGTGCGGCAGCACCATTCGCTGGTGGAGATTTGCAAGCGCCCCGATCTGGCCGCCGAGGTCACCATTACCGCTGCGGAAAAGCTGGACGTGGATGCGGCGATCATTTTTGCCGATCTGCTGCTGCCGCTGGAATCGATGGGACTGGATTTTGAGTTTTTGGCCGGCGAGGGTCCGGTGATTCACAAACCGCTGCGTACAGCGGAGGGCATCGACGCGCTGGTGACGACGCGCGCCGCGGAATTGAGTTACGTGGGCGACGCGATCCAGAAGGTGGTCGCGCATTTTCACGGGCGGCTGGGAATGATCGGCTTCTGCGGAGCGCCGTTCACCCTGGCCAGCTACATGATCGAGGGCGGCGGATCACGGAATTACATCGAGACGAAAAAGCTGATGTACCGGCAGCCGGATGCGTGGCGCAAGCTGCTGGACAAGTTAGTCGTCGTGCTGAAGCAGTTTGCGGCGCTGCAGGTGGCGGCGGGTGCGGACGTGATGCAGATCTTCGACAGCTGGGCGGGCGCGCTGGCGATTCCGGATTATCGGGAGTTCGTGCTGCCCGCAACAAAAACCCTGGTCCGCGAAGTACAGGCGCTGGGCGTGCCCGTGATCTACTTCGGCGTGGACACGGCTAGTTTGCTCCCTGCTATGCGCGAGGCGGGCGCCGACGTGCTCGGCCTCGACTGGCGGACGCCGCTGGACAAGGCGTGGCGCGAACTGGATTATTCGTGCGCGGTTCAGGGGAATCTCGATCCAATTACGTTGTTCGCGGAGCCGGAGCTGATCCGGACGCGGGTGCGGCAGATTCTGGATCAGGCGGGCGGACGGCCGGGACACATTTTCAATCTTGGACACGGTATTGTGCCGGGAACGCCGGTCGAAAATGTGCAGGCGACGGTGAAGTTCGTGCGCGAGTACGTGCCGGCGGTGAAGTATGCCTGATGCTGTGCTTCTCCTGGCTCACGGGACGCCGGACACGGTGGAGGAGATTCCCGAGTATCTGATGCGCGTGACCCGCGGGCGTCCGCTGCCGGAAGAGGCTGTCGCAGAGGTGAAGCACCGATTCGCGGCCATCGGCGGAAGCCCGCTGACGCGGCTGACCCTGGAGCAGGGACGACTCCTGAGCGAAGAGCTGCGGATGCCGGTGTATGTGGGCATGCGCAACTGGAATCCGTACATCGCGGATGTGGTGGCGAAAATGCGCGCCGACGGCGTGACGAGCGCGGTGGTGATTTGCCTGGCGCCGCAGAATTCGCGCACCAGCGTGGGCCTGTACAGGAAGGCAGTCTTCGACGCTGCCGGCGATTCTTTGGAACTGAAGTTTGTCGAGCACTGGGCGGAGCATCCGGAGTTGATTGCCGGATTTGCCGAGCGGCTGACAGCAACGCGCAATGCGTTCGGCAGGGAAGTGGGCGCGCCGGTTCCGGTGCTGTTCACCGCGCACAGCGTGCCCTTGCGGACGGTGCAACCGGAACCGGGCACCGATACTGCCCGATCCCTACGCGGAGCAGGCGCGGCTCACTGCGACGATGGTGGCGGAGCGCGTCAGCCTCAAGCCAGGCGAGTGGGGGTTTGCGTTCCAGAGCCAGGGGATGTCGGGCGGGCCGTGGCTCGGGCCGACGGTGGAGAACACGTTGACAGAATTACGCGGGAAGGGCGTGACGAACGTCGTGATCCAGCCCATCGGGTTTCTCTGCGACCACGTCGAGATTCTCTATGACATCGATGTGGCCTTCCGGGATTTCGCGGCGGGCCTGGGGATGACGATGCGGCGGCCGGAATCGCTGAACGATTCGCGACACCTCACGCTGGCGCTGGCGGATCTGACTCGTAAAGAATTGGCCTGAGCGGAGAAACGAGCGGGAAGACGAGCCGCAAGCGAGCCGAAAAGCGAGTCTGCCGAATCTTCCCGATGCCCGCGAGGGGCAGGCCGCATCAGAATAAACGGATAGATATGAAGACCTGGCAGAAGCTCGCTCTCATTGTGGTGCCGGCGATCCTGATCGCGGCGGTCGGTATCTGGCGGATTAACGTGGCGCGCAATAAGCCTGGCGTGGTGCCACACGCCGAGGAAACGCACCTGAGCGACGAGCAGATGGTGCAGCCGCGCAAGCTGTTCATCGACGACCTGAAATCGGCGAAAGATCTGATCGGGAAACCGGTGTGGGTGCAGGCGGGCTACGAGATGGCCTACTATTCCTACGCCGGACATCGCGTCGACTTCGCGCACAAGGTGGGCGTGCTGCCGAGCGTGCAGCGGCTCGACATCAAAGACATTGTGCTGGAGAAAGTGCCGGCCAGCGTGGAGACGCGGATTCCGCGCGGGACAGCGCAGGCCTTCGCCGTCTTCACGATGCCCGGCGACGCGAAGCAATATGCAACCGCCGTCGGCACAATTCAGGGGAGCGATTCCACCTGGTACTGCGACAACGTTCTTTACTACGACGATCCGCACCAGATGTACAACTTCTGGCCGGCGAGTTTATGGCAGGCGATCGACGCGCACCAGCCGAAGCCGGGGATGACGGAGCTGGAGACGGCGATGGCGCTCGGCGTCATGCAGCAGTCGAATTCCTCGGACTACGGGAACCGGACGGTGGACTACAACGCCGGGCCGAAGCGCTGGGCCGTGACGTTCGAGAATGACAAGGCGACGTCTGTTCAGCAGGACGCGAAGTAGAAGCGCGGTAAGACGCTAAACTCCAAACTCTAAACTCCAAACCCGGTTTTTCTCACGCTTCTTCAGAGAACCGCACCGGCGGGCCGAGGAAGCGATTGCGCAGGAGCGTAAGCCATCCACCTAACAGGGGGGCAGGAGCCGCGTTCGAAACCGGATGCTCTGGGTTGCGCGCTGGCGGTTTGCGGGGTTTTGCGGACGCAGGCGGGGCGGGACTTTCCGGAATCGCCTTCTGCGTCACGGCAGACAGCGCGCACCGCCGCAGGTAAGTAGAGACCGTGATTCCTAGTTCGGCAGCGCATTTCCCGATGCGCCGTTCTTCCCCAGGTGAAAAGCGGGTGGTGATTCGGCGCGTGCGGTCGCGGGCCGGCTCGTCCCTCAGCGCCAGCGCTGCTTTCGGCTGCTGGATCGTCCTGGCGAGCACCTGGCGGAAGGGAGGCCGCCTCGGCGTGCGTGATTTTGACTTCGCGGCGGAGGCTGGCGCTGCCTTCTTTACGACAGGCGGCCGCGCGGGCGATGCGGGCAATGCTTTGATCGGCGAACCGATGAGGCCAGTGGGTACGGTTGGTCTTGCCACAGGTTTCGCGGCGATGGCAGGAGCCGACGCCTTCACTGGGTTGGCGTGCGGCTTGGGCTTGGGTGATGGCGGTGCGGCGATCGCGGCGGACGCCGGTTTGAGAGCACTCGCCTGGACGGCTGCTACTGGCTGTTTCGGTGCGGGCGGGGGAGGGGGGGCAACTCTGCGTCGCGGCTTGCTGCGCTGGGTGAGCGGAACTGCCGGCAGGTCGACGAACCTGCTGGCCGGCAACTCAGGAAACGCGGCGAGAAATACCTGCTCGCTGCTCTCGATCTTCGGTGGCTTCGTGACCGTAGCTCTTTCAGTGGGGGAGGGTTTGGCACCGCGCCGGGGCGCAGTTGGAGGATCGGGAGCGGCTGGCGACGCCGTCCACTCCTGGGCGGCAGGGGCTTGCGCCTTCAGTTCCATGACCGGCTCGGTTTCGGGCACCACAGGCAGATTCGCAACCCAAAGAGGCATGTCTTCCTGCGACTCTGAGAGGTTGGGAGAGGATGGTTCCGCGGGCTTTGCGGCGGGCTGGGATGTTTCTGCTGCGGCTTTCCCCTTCTGGGTCGCAGTGCGGCGCCCCGAGCGTCCGGCCTGGCGGTTACGGTGCTGGCGGATGGCCTCTTCGTAGGGAATCTCCCGGATGCCTTCCTCCGGAGCGCTCTTCGCGTGGCCGTTGCCATTAGCAGGGCCCTTTCCGGACCAGTTGTGGAAGCGGCTGAGTATGGCGTGAAGGTCCTCGGGGGGCGGTCCGGCCTGCATGGCGACTTCCTCCACCCCGAGCGTAAAAGGATTGCCGCCCGACGAGAAAGGAAAGATGAGGGATTTCTCAGGCACATTCCAGCATTGGTAATTAAGACGGGCTGGTTTTCCATTTTGGAACCCGGGGGTTACTTTTGGTCGGCGTCTTTATGCACCGATTACCCCGTATTGCGCAGCCCCGCGGCGATGCCGCTGATGGTTCCGGCAATGGCGCGGTTCACCTCATCGGTGTCTTCGCCGGCGCGCTTGCGCCGAAGCAGGTCCACCTGGATCAGGCTCATGGGGTCCACGTAAGGATTGCGGAGAACGATGGAACGGGCGAGAACCGGGTTCGACTCGAGCAGGTCGCGCTGCCCCGTGACGGCGAGGATCGCCTCGCGCGTTCGCTCGAATTCGGATTTCAGCCTGGCGAAGACGCGCTCGCGCAACGATGCGTCCGGAACGAGCGACGCATACAGCGACGCGATGCCGAGGTCGGCTTTCGCAAGCGCCATCTCAACATTGCGAACGACGTCGGTAAACAGCGGAAAGTCGCCCATCATTTCACGCAGCAGCTCCAGGCCGCCCGGTTTCTTTGTGAACTCCGCAAATGCCGTGCCGACGCCGAACCAGGCGGGGACCAGCAGCCGGCTCTGCGTCCAGCCAAAGACCCACGGGATCGCGCGGAGATTCGCAAACGAGATTTGTCCCGGGCGGCGCGCGGGTCGCGAGCCGATCCGCGCGTTCTCCAGTTCAGCGACCGGCGTAGCCACTTCGAAGTAGTGCAGGACTTCGGGGTCCTGGAGGATATGCTCGCGATAGAAACGGAAAGAAACGTCAGACAGCTCAGCGAAGGCCGACTCCCACGCAGCTTTCAGCACTCCGCTGTAGCGCTCGTTGGGCAGCAGCGCGTTGGGCCGGGCGAGCGCATCGAGCGAGGCGGCAATCATCAGCTCGAGATTGCGCTCGGCGAGCACAACGTCGGAGTACTTCCAGTTGAGGACTTCGCCCTGCTCCGTGATGCGAATCTGGCCGTCGAAGGCGCCGATGGGCTGGGCGTAGATGGAGCGGTGCGTGGGGCCGCCGCCGCGGCCGACCGTGCCGCCGCGGCCGTGGAAGAGGCGCAGACGGATGCCGCATTCGTGGGCGACCTCATGCAGCGCGCGATGCGCACAGAAGATTTCCCACGTGCTGGTGAGCATGCCGCCGTCTTTGTTGGAATCGGAGTAGCCGAGCATCACCTCCTGGGTGTTGTTCCAGGATGCAAGCAGCTTCGCGTAACCAGGCGAAGCCCACAGCTCGCGGCAAATGCGCGGCGCGTTGCGCAGGTCCTCGATCGATTCAAACAGCGGGACCGGCATCATTCCTGGGTCGCCGCCGCGGCCGCGCCACTTCAACTCCGCCGAGACGCGCCAGCCACAGCACGGCGGTGACGTCTTCGATGGATGCGGCGCCGCTAACGATGTACTGCCGGATCGCTTCCGGGCTGCAGCCCTTCTTGATCTCAGCGATCACGCGAAAGGTTTCGATCACGTCGCGAGTTTCCGGACTGAGCGCGGAAGGAACGGCAGCACCGTTCTGCGCGTCACCTGATCCGCGATCCCAGGCGGAGGATTCTTCGAGCGCCTTGCGGTGGATGCGCGCGTGCTGCCGTATATCCAGCGTGTGCAGATGCAGTCCAAAGGTGCGGACCATCAACAGCAAGGGATCGATCAGCGTCTCGGCCAGGCGAATGCCCTGATTGGCGGCGAGCGAGCGCCGGGCGATGCTCAGGTCGTCGAGAAAATCGTTGGCGGAGCAGTAAGGCGAGAGTCCGGCCAGCGAAGACTCGATCAGGTCCGGGTCTTTGTCGGTCCTGCCCGCCGTTCGCTGGATGCGCGCGCGCACGCAGACCAGGTAGCGGCGGTAGGTTTCGAATTCGAAGCGAGCGCCGAAGGATTCGGTGCTGGTGTGCAGCTCGTCTTCAAAGGAGCGCAGGCGCGCGACGAGTTCTTCGCTCACGGGCAGCTGTTGCGCGGAGGTCGTGAGCAGGTCGATGGCCTGCTGCAGGCGCTCGTCGTAGTAGTCGAGCAGGCGCGAGCGGGCCGCGAGGATCGCCTGGCGCGTGACCTCGGGCGTCACGAATGGGTTGCCATCGCGGTCCCCGCCAATCCAAGATCCAAAAGCAAGGAGCAACGGAAGCTCGGAAAGCTCGAGGTCGAGGCCGTACTCGCTTTTGAGCGCGGCAGCCACTTCCTGGTAGAGGCCCGGAAGCGTCTCGAAGATGGAGACGTCGTAGTAGTCGAGGCCCATGCGGATTTCGTCCGTAACGGCGGGCTTGCGGCTGCGGACCTCGTCGGTTTGCCAGAGCGCGGTGATTTCGGCGGTGAGCGCTTCTTCCAGCGCGGCCAGCTCTTCGTCGGGGACCGGAATGCGGTCGAGCCGCTCAAGAAATTCGCTCATGCGGCGGCGCTTCATCAGAATGGACCGGCGCGCGATTTCCGTAGGGTGCGCCGTGAAAACCGGTACCACCAGAATGCGGCGCAGCCACGCCAGCGCCTTATCGGCGGAGATGCCGGCCTCGCGCATCGCGCGCAGTGTGCCGCGCAGCTCACCGCGCTGCGTCTCGCGTTTCTGGTCCCCGGTGATCTGGATGGAGAGGCGGCGGCGCCGGCGATGATTCGTCTCCGCCAGGTTGATCAGCTCGAAGTAGAAGGCAAAAGCGCGGCTCAGCCGTTCCGCCTGCTCCACCGGCATGGCGCTGATGTTGAGCACAGCAAGCTGCATCAGGTTCTCGGCGTCGCGGGCCTCGCCTTTCGACTGCAGCTCGCGGCGGCGGATCGCCGACTGGCGCAGCTCTTCCACCTTTTCGTAGAGCGCGTTGCCGGCCTGCTCGCGGAGAACGCGGCCCAGCAGCTGGCCCAGCGAGCGCACATCGCGACGCAGCGGCGCTTCCTTCAGGTCGCCGGTGCGCGCTTCCAGCTCAGCCAGGCGCTCTTCCCAGCTCTCGGGTTTCCACAGTGACGGCATCTGTTCTGATTCAATCACACCGCGTCCGCGAGGGGCGTCGGCGTTGCGTGTATGTGTGGACGTGGAGCCGAAGAACACCATCGCCCGGGCCTTCTACGCGAAGCACGGCGCGGTCGACCTGAAACCGTCCTGGATGTTCTGGGAGAATATCGCCGTCGCGATTGCGGCGCGCTGAGGTATCCTCCTTGCGTTATGCGCAGACAATCTTTGTGGTTCGTTCTATTGACGGCCTTCGCTGCCGCCGCTGTTCTTCCCGCGCAAAATCAGCCCAGTCCCGATCAAAAGCCCAAGCCCGAAGACACCGAAGTCTGGCAGCCAGTGCCGAAGATCGTCACGCCGGGCGCGACCGATGCGGCTCCCCCGTCGGATGCTGTCATTCTGTTCGACGGCAAGAACGAAGACGAGTGGGTGTCGGCGCAGGATCACACCCCGGCGAACTGGATCGTCAACGATGGCATGTTGACGGTCGCTAAGGGCACGGGAAATATTGAGACGAAGCGCAGCTTTAAGGACTACCAGCTCCACCTCGAGTGGAAGATCCCCACCGACATCACCGGCAGCGGCCAGGCGCGCGGCAATAGCGGCGTTATTTCTGGCCTCCACTGGGTCCAGGCGATGCGGGATACGAGCTGCAGATCCTCGACTCCTACAACAACACGACCTACGTCAACGGGCAGGCGGGGAGCATCTACAAGCAGAGTCCACCGCTGGTGAATCCTAACCGCAAGCCGGGCGAGTGGCAGACCTATGACGTGGTGTGGACGGCGCCGCGCTTCAAGCCCGACGGTTCGCTCGAGACGCCCGCCTACGTCACAGCATTCTTCAACGGCGTGCTGGTGCAGAACCACTTCGCGCTCACCGGACAAACCCTCTACATCGGCAAGCCCTTCTACAAGGCCTACGATCGCGCGCCGATCAAACTGCAGGCCCACGGCGACAAGAGCGAGCCGATCAGCTTCCGCAACATCTGGGTGCGGCCTGCTTGGACTGAGCGCAGCCGCGCGCGCGCACTTCCGGCCGCACCAGATAAAGGAAGAACACCAGGTTCACCACCGCCAGCCCCAGTTCTGTGGGCTGATGCGTTTTCACCGTGAGCCACATTGCCCACGTCGCCGAAAGGATGGCGGCCGCCATGGTCATCGCCCATCCCCACCGCCGCCTCGCGATCAATCCCTGGCCCGCTGCCGCGAACGCCACACACAGCAAGAGATAGATCAGCGGCAGCCTGTGCGTCGTGACGCCGATGAGTCCGATGAGCGACAGCAGAAACATCCAGACGGCGATGGCCGCCATTCCAGGCAGTAGCTTGCCGCTCGCTTCATCGCTCATAACGTATGCAGATACGCCAGCAGGTCCTGGAGTTGCTGGTCGCTGATGTCGTTGGCGTAGGCGGGCATCATGTTGCGGCCGCGCAGGATCACCGGCGTCACGCGCTCATCGTTGACCGGCGCGCCGCTGGGCAAATATTTCTTGCGGTACAGCGCGAAGAGGCTCGGCCCATGCAGATCGCCGGTCTGGTTCGCATAATGGCAGCTGGCGCAGAGTCGCTCGTAGACCGCGCGCCCCTGCGCTTCCTGTGGCGTCAGCGCGCTCACCGGCTTCGACGGCCCCAGCGACGGACCGCATCCACCAACGCCGGCGGCCATCGCCAGCGCGCTCACAACTACGATCCAACGCTGCGGAATCGATCTGCTCATGAACGCTTTATCTTACTAGTTCGCCCTTACTAGTTCGCGGCTGCGATCTCCGTCACCATGCGGTCCATCGCGTTGCGCGCCGCATCGCCCGTGGGCTGGCGATCGTTGCACAGGATCGAAAAAACCAGTGTCCTGCCACTCGCCGCCGTCACATAGCCGCTGAGCGCGTTCACTTCAGCGAGCGTCCCCGTCTTCGCGAATACCTTCCCCTTCAGCGGACCCGCAAATCGCCCGGAGAGCGATCCATCGACGCCGCCAATGGGAAGACTCGCCCGAAACACCCCGCCCCATGGCTGATGCGCCGCGTAAACCAACAGCGCCGTAGCCGCGCGCGGCGTGATCAGGTCGTCGCCGGAGAGCCCCGAGCCATCGTAGAAGAGGAAATCATCCGCATCGACGCCGGCGTTGATCAGGAACTGGCGCACCACGCGCGCGCCCTGCGCGATCGAACCATCCTCGCCCTCCAGCCGTCCCAGCAGACGCTGGTAGAGTTCCGCATGCAGGTTCTGGCTGACTTTGTTCGTCACGGTCACGTCTTCGTCGAGCGGCGGAGAAACGTGCGTCGCGAGGATCGTGAGTCCGCTCACGGGCGGCCCGATGGTCGCGAGGTTCAGCGGCCGCAGCACCACGGGCTTTCCGACCTCCGCGCGATAGTCTTCCGTGTCGACGGGCAGCCGATGCCACGCTTTCGCCTCGCCATTGACGGTCACCCCACGCGCCAGCAGCATCTGGCGCAGCGCCGTCGCCGCGAACTCCGCGGGATCTTCAATGGCCAGCCCCTCATGCATTCCGTTCGCCGTGATCGATCCGAAGAGCCGGATCGCCAGGCTGCCCGGCACGCGGTCGATGCCGGAATGTGCCGGCGCGCCAGGCGCTGCGAGCGTGAGCGAATTCTCCAGCTTGTAATAAGGTACGTCGGGATTCCAGGCCACCACCATCGGCGAAGTCTGCGCCGTGTCGCCCTCGCTGCCCGCCGGAGCCGCCGCGTTCGACGCGCCTGAAGGGGCCGTCGTCACGTTCAGAAACACCTCGTTGTCGTTGACGCTGAGCGCGGAGACCGGCGCGCCATACTCCCATTGCAGATCGTCCCAGGCCCAGCTGCCGCCATAGCGTTCCCACACAAACCAGGTGTCGTCGCCGATTACGTCGCCGGCGATCGTCTTCACGCCGCGCGCCACGATCTGGTCGGCCATCTCCTGGAGCGCCTGCAGGGGCGGATTCGGCCGCTCGGTTTTTCCGTCCCACGGATACGCGCGGCCGGACAGCGTGGGGTCGCCCGATCCCAGCAGGCGCACATCCCCATGCAGCGTGCCGGTGGCATCGAGAGTGCCCGACGTGACGACGTTGGTCGTCCAGGTTGCGTTCGCAGGAATCATCGACAGCGCGGCCGCCGTGGTGAACAGCTTCGCGTTCGAGGCCGGCTCGAAGAACTGGCCTTCGTTGAGCGCGTAAACCGGATTGCCCTCGGCCGTGACCACCGAGATGCCCCAGTGAGCGCGCGAAACCGCCGGATCGGCAAGGATCTGCTGGATAGTGACGTTCAGCGGCACCCGTCGATGAACGGGTGGTGCCGCCTTGTGCTTCGTAGCGGCCGTTGCAATCAGCTGCGATGCAGCCAACAGCACTACGAGAACCAATGCAGCGTAATCTCTCGCTGACCGTCGTACCGCTAACCGCTCTTTAGCTAACCGCTTTTCCGCTGACCGCCCCATCGCTGACCGCGAGTGTAGCATCGTTTTCTGTATGGCTTTCGCGCACCGCCCTCGCTCGACATGGCAGCTCCGCACGCGCGCTGTGTCGCTCGGCGAGCGCACGCTCATCATGGGCGTGCTCAATGTCACGCCAGATTCGTTCTCCGACGGCGGGCAGTTTCTGGACGCCGATGCGGCCGTGGCCCACGCGTTCTCGATGCTGGACCAGGGCGCGGACCTCATCGATATTGGCGGCGAATCCACCCGCCCCGGCAGCACACCGCTCACCCTCGCAGCAGGAACAGGACCGCGTACTTCCCGTCATCGAAGCTCTCCTCCGCGAGCGGCCCGGTACGGTAGCTGTCGATCGATACCTATCAGGCCGCGACAGCGCGAGCCGCGGTCGCCGCAGGATGCGAGATCGTCAATGACGTTTCCGGTTTCCACTGGGATCCAGAAATGTCTCGCGCCTGCGCGGAGCTACAGTGCGGCGTCGTGCTGATGCACACCCGCGGCCGCCCAGCGAATGGCGCACGCAACCCCGGCTCGCGCAGAACGAAGTCGTGCCTCTGGTTCGATCCGGCCTGGCCGAGTCGCTGAAAACAGCAATCGCTGCCGGCATCGATCGTGCCCGCATCGTGCTCGACCCCGGCTTCGGCTTCGGCAAAGCGTTCGACAATAATTACCCGCTGCTCGCGCATCTCGACGAGCTGCTGTCTCTCGGGCAGCCGTCTGCTCGCCGGCGTTTCGCGGAAATCGTTCCTGGCGCGAACACTCTCCGAGATCGGACGCCGAGCCCAATTCCCGTGAGCGAGCGCGGCCATGCGACCCTGGCAGCGACCACTGCGGCAATTCTTGCCGGGGCGTCGATGGTCCGGGTTCACGATGTTCGACCGGCGGTCGAAGCCGCGCGCATTGCCGACGCGATTCTGAGCGCGCTCTAATCCGACGCCGCATCACGCGATCACGTCCAGCAGTCCATCATGGTCGTCGGCCGGCTGCGCAGCTTCTTCGGGATCCGCCTCTACCTCCGGCGCAACTTCCTCGGCGAACTTCTTCCGGCGCATCTTCTCGCGGGTCCAGGACGGGGTCTGCTCCTGCCCCACGCCGCCCATCCCTGAGATTCGATCCACGTCCATCGCCGCCGCCCGCGGCTCGCCTGCGCGTGGCCGCATACTCAGCACTTCGGCAGCTCTTTGCGACCTCTTCACCGAAACCGGCGCAATCAGAAGACCACTCTCCGTGCCCGTCCAAAACTGAACCACTTCTCCACATCCCCGCAGCGCATATCCTTGATCCAGCATGGGCCGCATTCACGTTCTCTCCGACCAGGTCGCGAACCAGATTGCCGCCGGCGAGGTGGTCGACCGTCCCGCTTCGGTCGTCAAGGAGCTGCTGGAGAACGCGCTCGATGCCGGCGCAACGCGCATCCGGGTCGAGATTGAAGCCGGCGGACGGAAACTCATCCGCGTCGCCGACGACGGCTGCGGGATGTCCCGCGACGACGCGTTGCTGGCGTTTGAGCGGCACGCGACCTCGAAAATTCGCTCCTCCGATGACCTGCTCTCGATTGCGACCCTCGGCTTCCGCGGCGAGGCTCTGCCCTCGATCGCCTCGATCTCGCGCCTGGAACTGACGACGAAACCGGCGGACGAATCCACCGGCACACGGATCGAAATCGCCGGCGGCAAGATCCTCGCTGTCGAAGACTACGGCGGAACCCAGGGCACGAGCCTTGCCGTGCGCGATCTGTTCTACAACACGCCGGCCCGGCGCAAATTTCTGCGCGCCGAAACCACCGAGCTGGCCCATGTAACAGCGCTGGTGACGCATTATGCGCTGGCGCATCCTGAGATGTATTTCGAGCTGCACTCCGCCACCCACACGCTGCTGACTGCGCCGCCGGTGCGTGAGCCTTCCGAGCGCATCTACCAGATCTTCGGGCGCGATACGCTGGACCAGCTCCTCCCCATGGCCGCCGAGCGCCGCTTCGACCATGCCGGCCTCCCCGAGCCGCCGCCGTGGCGCCGCGACCGCGACTACACGCCGCCGGATCCCGGCTTTCTTCGCGTCCGCGGCTTCGTCTCGCGCCCTCAGCTGCAGAAACTCAATCGCAACTCGATCTACGTCTTCGTCAACCAGCGCCTCATCCGCGACCGCCTCATCCTGCACGCCATCACCGAGGCCTACCGCAACATCATTCCGCCCACCTCGTTCCCCGTCATCCTGCTCTTTCTCGAGATGCCGCCCCACGAGGTCGACGTCAACGTGCATCCCGCAAAGACCGAGGTCCGCTTCCGCCAGCAGGCGCTGGTCCACGATTTCGTCCGCGAGAGCATCCGCGTCACGCTGTTGAAGGCGCGGCCGGCGGCCAATTTCCTCGCGGCGCTCACCAACAGTCCCACCGCCTCCGCTTCGCTGGACAGCGCACTCCCCGACTCGCAGCCAATTTCGGAGATGCCCGATTCCGACCCGCCGCCGCACGCAGCCGACGCGGCGCCATTCGAACTCGCCCCGCCGGCCCCGCGCCCCGAGGATCAGCCCCTCCCCTTCGCCGGTGCCCCAGCCGCGCCCGGCAACCACCGCGTCGAACGGCCACGCCTGCTCCGCCCCGGCCCTTCCTGAAGGGGGAGACCCGCCGCCGTCGCTGCATTCCCTGGCTTCCCTCAAGCCTCTTGGCCAGTTGCGCGAGTCCTTCATCCTCGCCACCAACGACGAAGGGCTCTGGATCATCGATCAGCACGTCGCGCACGAGCGCGTGCTCTTCGAGAAGATCCTGCGCGAACGCCAGACTGAACGCGTCGAACGGCAGCGTCTCCTCATGCCAATGCTCATCGACCTGCTGCCGCAACAGATGGTCGCCTTCTCCACCCTGGCCGAAGAACTGGAGCGGAACGGCTGCGAGGCCGAGCTGTTCGGACCCCACACCATCGCCATTAAAGCCGCGCCTTCGGGCCTGAGCGGGGCACAACTGGAGCGCATGATCCTCGAAGTCCTCGAACAGCCAGCGGCCACCGCCCAGTCCGACAATCTGGAATCGGCACGAACCCGCATTGCCGCCTCCATCGCCTGCCACGCCGCCATCAAGATCAACATGCCCCTCGATCCGGCGCGCATGGAGTGGCTGCTGCAGGCCCTGGCCCGCACCGACCATCCAACCAGCTGTCCCCATGGCCGTCCCATTGCATTACGATATTCATGGAAGGACATTCAGCGCGCATTCCAGCGCATTTAGTCTTCGCCCTTAACCTTCGGTTCTCCGTTTTGGTTCGTCGTTCCAACCCTTAAAGCCGGATAGACATTGGATCAGCAACAGTTACAAATCGCGCGCGCCGCGCTGTGGCACCAGACCGTCACCACGGATCCATCCGCCCCGCTGCGCACCTTCGAGGCGGCCGCGCAGTGGCTCGACGACATCGGATTCTGCCTCTTCCTCCCGCGTCACACGCAGCTGCCTGCACCCGCGCCTTCCTTCGTGGAAGCCTGTCTGGGCGCGCCCAGCGTCACGCCCGCGCCGGCCGTGATTGCCGAAGCCTCCGAACTGCTCACGCGCCTTGTTGGCGAACGCCGCATCGTACCCCTCAACCTGCTGGGCGCCTTCTCCGAGCAGCCCGACTTCCTTGTCACCCCGGAAGTGCTGCCCTGGGTGGCCGCGGTTCGCGGCGATCGCCAGTGGAAGACGGCCCCGGGCGGGCGGACTTCACCGATTGTGATCCGCACCTTCGAGGCGCTCGACCGCGAGGGCGAGCTGACCGCGATCGAAGTGCGGGAAATCGTCGGGAATGCGATTACCGAGGCTGCGGCCCTGCGCGCGCTCATCGAACTCTGGACCGGGCTGCGCGCGATGCCAATCCCGCCCAGGGTGAACCCACGCGCTGGACTCTGCTCAAGAACCGCTTCGCTGCCCAGCTGGCGACAGCGGCGAACACCTCGCAAACCACCGCGCTCTCGGCGGTTCTTTCGCTCTACCTGCGCTCGGCCGTTGCCGCCACTGCGGAAGAAACAGAGATTTTTCTGTCGCCCCTCACCGGGCGTTCGCGCATTCGTGAAGTCCTGCACGGCATGATGGCCACCGGCCAGCTAAGCACGACGACAGTCGCCTCGCAAACGCTGCTGTTCCTCGAAGGGTCGCTGCCCGAAACTCCACCTGCGCTCGAACCGCCCAGGCAAATCGCCCCGCGCCCGCCCCGGCAAATCTCCGCTGCTCCAAAACCACCGGAGCGCAAAGGGCCTCGACCCACGCGCTGGGAATTGCCGGCTCGAGAGCCGCGGCCGCAACCGGACCAGAGTCCTCCGTGGCGAAAGAAACCGGCGGCCGCTCATCGTCCCCAGACTCGGCCCCAGACTCGCCCCCAGACTCGCAGCCCCTTCGGTTCGGATCGCCAGCCGAGAGAGGCCAAGCCTTCCGAGGGCAAGCGCCCCGGCTTTGCTCGCCGCTTCGGGCCACGTCCCGGCGGCAGCGCCTCGCGCCCTGGCAGCAGTCCGCGCCCTGGCAGCGGCCCGCGCCCTAGCGGTTCGCGCCCCGGCGGTTCGCGTCCGGGAAAGGCCGGCGACAAGCCCTGGCAGCGTCGCAGCGATTCGTTTCGCCCCAAGCCATTCCGCGACCGGCAAGGCCGTCCGGAGAAACGTGAAGCATCTGCAGACCGCCCCAGGCCAGGGGTCCGCACCGGGCCGCCCGATCATCCGTCTCCAAATCGCCCGGAACGTAAAGCGCCCTGGCGCGATCGCACCGCCCGACCGGCTCCGTTCGGAAAGAATCGAAAGCAGCAGGGAGATCGTCCGCGGGGCGACCGGCCGCCGCGAGGCCCTGCGCAGCCCCGCAAAGATCGCAGGAGCGAAGGCCAGGGCCAGCCCCCGGCCAGGCGTCCCTGGCGCGATCGGCCCGCCAGCCGCGGCGAACGCCCCACCCCGCCGCCCAGCCCCGCCGGCGAACAGCGCTCCGCAAAACCTGGGCGCCCGTTTCGTCCGGGAAAATCTTTCTCCGGTAAACCTGGCCGTCCCGACGGACGGGGTTCGCGCCCCCGGCCCGGCCCTCCGAAAAACAAATTTCGTAAACCTTCCCCGGAACAACCAAAACCGCGCAAGAATCGTAGTCAGGAAGAGACTCCCGAATGACTCGCGGCCCGATCATCGCCATCGACGGCCCCGCCGGCGCGGGCAAAAGTACTGTCGCGCGCCATCTCGCCCATCACTTCGGCCTGCTGAATCTCGAAACCGGCGCGATGTACCGCGCCTTCGCGCTCAAGGCGATCGAGTCCGATCAGGATTTCGACGATGCGCGCTCGCTCGAGCGGCTGGCGCGCGACACCGAGATTCGCCTCGAGTCCGACCGCTCCAACGAATCGCGTCTATCTCGATGGACAGGACGTGACCGAGCGCATCCGCGACTCCGATGTGACCCAGGGCGCTTCGCGCGTGAGCGTGCACCCCGGCATACGCACGTGGATGGTCCAGCTGCAGCGGGAACTCGGGCGCCTGGGCGGAGTGGTGATGGAGGGGCGCGACATCGGCACCGTTGTTTTTCCCGATGCCGACGTGAAGGTCTTTCTCGACGCCTCGCCCGAAGCGCGCAGCCAGCGGCGCTACGAGCAGCACTCCGGCAACGGCGCGACGGCCGCCGGCAGCCGAGCAGTCGATGGTCTTTCGCGAACTGCGCGAGCGCGACGAGCGCGACCGCGGCCGCGCCAACTCGCCGCTCCACCCCGCCTCGGACGCCGTGGTCATCGACTCGACGACTCTCTCGCTCGCCCAGGTCCTCGAGCGAATCGAAGGCCTGGTTCGGCCGCTCTTCGCGCAGCGCGGCCCCATGGAAAAGGTCAGCTAGGCTTCTGTAGCAGGCTTAGTCACAAATCAGACGCCCTCCCGAAGGAGGGCGTCTTTGCTTCGCGCAAAGCTGAACGGCGATCCGGCTACTCTTCCTCTGTCTTCGTCCCCGGCGGCGCTTTGAAGTGCTTCCCCGCCTCTGGAGGCGCAGGCGGCCTCGGCGGAGTCAGCGACACCGTTGTGCTCTCGCCCTTGCGCAGTTCCAGGTTGCCGTGGTCGGTCTCCAGCTGCAGCTGCACGCCGCCGTGTCCCACCGACCCCTCCAGCGTCTGCCGCCCGCCGTCGGTCGACATCTTCAGCGGGAAGTCCGTCCTGACCGCTTCGTCGGCGCTCGTGCTGCCCGTCACCGTGAAGCTGGCGTTCTCCGGCATGGTCACGATCACGTTGCCGGTGTGATCGGTGATCTGCAGATTGCCCAGCGGATTCGCGGCAACGATGTTCACATCGCCGTTCGAGTCCTCGACGTGCGCGTCGCCCGCGACCTGGGTGAGGTCGATGTCCTTCGAGCGAGCGATCACGCGCACCGGCCCAGCGGCCTGGCTCACGCTCAGATCGCTCTTGTCCAGCGTCATCGAACCCATCAGGTGCGGAATTTCCAGCGTCGTCTGGCTGGAATGGAAGTGTACCCCCGACGCGATCTGCTCCAGATGAATGTCCCCGAAGAAATCGCCGTCGATGGTGACCTGTCCCTGGATCTGCGACAGCGTCACATCGTCGCCCATCCCATCCACCAGCACGCGGCCCTGCACGTTATGCGCGGAAAAGTCTCCGTGGTTGATGTGGCCCTGGGCATCGCCGCCAATGTCCTCCAGCTTCACCTCGCCGTGATTGGCGGTCACCTGGATGCCGCCCGTCAAGCCGTCCGCGGTCACGTCGCCGTGTCCCGTGGTCACGGTGGCGTAGGAGGCCGCAGGCAGCTCAAGGGTCAGGTCGACGCGTGCGCCCTGCTTCTCCGGCACCGTAATCACCGCGCCGTTGGCCGTCGTCTCCACCTTCGGCTTCAGCTGCGCGAAGATTTTTTGCGCCTCGGAATCCGAATCGCGGTGCACCATCTGGTGCGCGCGCAAATGCATCTGGTTGTCGCCGGAAGGCGTGATGGTGACGTCGCCCTGCGGATCGTCGATGGTGATCGCGGGCTTGGCCGCCGTCAGCACCTGATCGATCTGCACATCGTTGTCGTGCTCGGCGCCCATCCAGTTCCAGAAGTTATCGTTGTTGTCGTTGAATTCCCACGAGAACGGCCCCATCAGGTGCCCGTTGCGGGAGACCCATCCGAGGCAGATCATCAGAATCACCAGCCAGACGATGCCGCCCATGGAACGGCGCCCGCCCCACGGCCGATTCCAGTCCAGAAAATGCTCGCCGAGCAGCAGGCCGCCCATCACGATCAGCAGCATGGGCCACCAGCGCGCGTACCAGCCCCAGAATTCGCCCGGGTCCAGCCGTCCGGTGGACATGAGCAGAGCGATCACGCCAACCGTGAGCAGGATCAGCGGCCCCACAAAGGTGGGCCGGTGCCAGCCCGCGCCAGTAGCTGCGGTAGTAGTCTTTTTGCGCGCGCATCTGCGCTTTCCACTGCTGGCGCTGCGCCCGTGCTGCCTGTTTGGCCTGCCACCGCGCTTCCCGCGATGTCCAGGATGGAGGTGTGCTTGCCATCTCTCTACCTCCCTCCCTCTTCCCTTGAAATGTTGTCCGGCGGCGGCACAACCGTCGCCGTGCTCGATGCCACTTCCGCCGGTACTGCGCCGGTATACGTCGTCGTCCCGGGGCTGCCCGGCGCCTGATATCCGGCTGGATAACCGGGCCATGCCGCCGGAGTCGCCGGTGGATTCTGCGCGAGGATCGCGTTCTCCGCCAGCTTCAGCAGTCCCCACACGATGATGTACAGCGGCCAGCTGTGCGCGTAGGAGATGCCCGCATACTCATCGAGAATCGCCGTGATCCCGAACGTGAGCAGGATGATCGGCCCCCGCATGCGCCGCAGAAAGAGGTACTGGTTCATTGCGCACCTCCTGCCGGCGGCTCCGGCGTTGTCGTCGCGGTGGTCGCCGGCGGTGGCGGAGGATTGCCCGGCGCGCCAGGAACTGGAGGTGGCGGCGGCACGGGCCGGCCATAAAAGCCGAACCGTCCCGAGTTCCGCGCCAGCAGCCAGACCGCAATGCCGACGATGATCAGCGGCCACCCGTGGTGGACCCAGCCAAAGTTAAAGAATCCCAGCGTGTTGAACAGGAACAGCATGCCCAGCAGGATCAGCACAATCGCCCCAATCGGCTCCCTGCGCGCGCGCTCCAGCTCCATCTGCGGCACCGGAGGCACCCAGCCCGGCGGCGTATTCCCTGGCGGCACGTACCCCGCTCCCTGAGGTGGAAAGCCAGGAGGAACCGCGCCCGGCGGCACAAACCCCGGAGGCGGCGCGCCCCAGCTTCCCGGCCCGCCCATCCCTCCCGTTGGGTTGTAAGGCCGCGCGGCGGCTGCCTGCGTTTCCGACACGATCCGCTGGCGCATCTGCTCGCCCCAGTCCGCGCTCTGCCGGCCGAACTCATGCGCCTGCTGGCGTACCTGCTCGGCCCAGTCGGCATACGGCTGCCCAGGGTTTCCCGGGACAGCTCCCGCGCGGTCCAGGCGGGAATCCAGGAGGCGGCGTCCCACCCGGCGGAGGCGGCGTGACCGGCGGCGTGTAAGGCCGTGCGGTGTGTCCGCCAAAGGCGTTGCCCAGCTCGTTCAGGCCGAAGGGATCGGGCAGCGGCAGACCATCGCGCCTCGCCTTCGCCGTCTGATGCGCGTCGAACACCTGATACAGCACCCAGGCCGCGACGAAGATCCCGAAGATGCCGTAGTGCTCGCTGATGCTGATCAGCACCACGAACACCAGCACATGCACAATGGCCTTGATGTACTGGCCGTTGTACATCGCGCCCACGCCGGGAATGAACCCGAGAATCGTAGCGGTGCCAGGATTCGGCACGCCCGCCGGAATCGGTCCATAGGGGCCGGGCATTCCCTGACCGGCATACCAGAGCCGGGCATACCCGGACCCGGCGTACCAAAGCCAGCAGGCGCCTGACCGGTGACGCGCGCCGCCAGGCACGGTTCGCAAAATACGTTGCCCTGTACTTCTCGCGAGCACTGCGCGCACAGCCCTTTCCCGCAGTTCTGACAAAAGGCGGTTACCGCCGCCTCGGGATGATTAACGCAGTTCATACCAGGCCCCTTTCGACTTTCTCTCTCCGCAGCCCGGTTTCTGAATGACCCAGGGAA
>CAVPCB010000055.1:0-4884 GCA_963702285.1 uncultured Acidobacteriaceae bacterium
GTCCGCGTCAGATCCGCATGCCCCGCCAGCGTCTCCCTCTGCTGTCCATCCACCAGAAAATGCACCTGCGTCACGGCCGGAAGATTTGCATGCAGCGTCGCCATGATCGACAGCAGCGTCAGCGTCTCCGGCTCAATTCCCGAAGGCTGCGCCGCCGCCATCGCCGCGCTCAGATCCACCACCGCCATCTGCCCCGCGTCCCCGCCCGCATCCTTGCCCTGCGGCACCGGCAGAAAATAAACATCGTCGATCCCCGACGCCACCTTCATCGGGTGCGTCGAACCCGGCGCCCGATACGCCTCCAGCAGGCTCTCCAGAATCACCCGCGCCTGCGCATTCCTGTCCTCCGGCAACGAGAGGGTCTTGTCCTCCGCCGTCAGTGAATCGTCCAGATCGTTGGGCACGTACAGCGTCACCGTCTTCTGCGCGCTGGTCGCCGTCTCCGCCATCCCCGCCGGCGCGGCCATGGCCTGCGCGGCCAGCCGGTCCTGCGCGCGATTCCGCAGCCGGATCAGAAATGCCGCCATGGCCACGCACGCCACCAGCATCGCGAAGAACAAATACTTCTGAAACTTCGAGATCATCAGGGCTTCCAGTCGCTGCGCCACTGCTCCAGCGCCGCCGCCACCGCATCCACCACCGTCTTTTGATAACTCACGTCCGTCAGTGTCTTCGCCGACGTCACATTTCCCCCCACCAGCGGCGCCAGTTCCACCGCCACCTCTGGGCAGGCGATGCTGTCCATCGGCGCTACCGAGGCCTTGCCCAGCGTCACCGGAATCGCCGCATGCGCCAGCGCCGTATCGATCTCCGACTGCATCTTCATGCTCTGCGTCACGTACGCCGCCTGTGCCGTTCCCCACTGCAAGAAGCGCTCGCTCGCCGCCGGCGTCAGCGACGACGTATACAGATGCACCCCGCTCCCCGTTGCCGTCGCGTGAATCGTCAGGCATGCCGAGGCCTGCGCGTGATTCGCCGTCTCAGCCCGATTCACCGGCGCCAGATTCACGTCCGCCGTCCGCGTCATCACCACCACAACTCCGCGTGCGTGCAGCGTCGACCGCAGTCGGCCGGCCAGCCCCAGCGTGATGTCCTTCTCCAGAACCCCGTCTCCGGTCCGCGCGCCGATGTCGTTCCCTCCATGCGCTGCGTCAATCACCACCAGAAACGGCGGCGGCTGCACCGCTGGCGGACCCACCGGCGCTGCAATTGGCGGCACCGCCGGTCCCTGCGGCAAATTCTGCACCGGCGGCGGACTCTGCTGCGCTCCTGCCGCCATCGCGGCCAGCACCAGCACGCCGCCAGCCTCAATCCAGCGCATAGATCGCCAGACCGCTCAGCAGCTTCGGATAAAAATCCGTCGACTTCTGCGGCATCACTTCGCCCGCGAACGCCACCTCGCGCAGCTGCTCCATCGTCACCGGATTCATCAGGAACGCCACATTCGCCTCGCCCCGCGCCACCTGATCGGTCGCCTCCGCCGCGTCGCGAAGATACCGCAAATGCGTCTGGTCCCGAATCGCCTCCTGCGAAATTCCCAGCAGCTTCTCCAGCACCAGCGCGTGCAGCTGCACGATGTCCAGCTGCCGCTGCCGCGCCGAAATTCCCTTCAGCGCCTCCGCAATCGGCTCCGGCTTCGCCGTCAGCAGAAACCATCCCTTCGCCGTCACAGCAACGAACGCCGTTTTTCGGTCCCGCTGATCGCTGAACGCTGACAACTGAACGCTGGATTGGTCCTTCTCCAGTTCCTCAATCTCGAAATATGGCCGCACCGCCTCCAGCATCCGCGCCGCCTCAAACCCCGCCAGCCCAAACACCACCCGATGCGTCGGCAAAATCACCAGTCCCTCGGAGTCCATATTCACGAACGTCATCATCGCTGCGGCCTCCGGATACGCCGGCTGCGTCAGCCCCGCGGCCTGCCGCTCGCACGCATCGCCCGCTCCGGGCAGCCCGCGCTCCTTCTTATAGTTCAGCGCCGTCTCGTACCGGTGGTGCCCATCGGCGATAATCAGCTTCTTGTCTTCCATCGCCGTCGCCACCAAATTGATGCGCGCCGGATCCGTCACCTTCCACACCCGGTGGACGACTCCGTATTCGTCCGTCACCTCGATATCCGGCAGCGTCTCCCCCGCCGCGCCATTCGCAAACAGCTCTTCCTCCGCGCTGTGCGCCGGGTCCGAATACAACATAAAGATCTGTCCGAAATGCGCCCGCGTCGCCCGCAGCAGGTTCAGCCGGTCGCTCTTCGGCTTCGACAGCGTCTGCTCGTGTCGGAACACCACCTCACGGCTGTAGTCGTACAGCTCGCCCAGCGCGATGAACCCCCGCCGCTCCTTCACTACGCCCGGCAACCCAGGCACCGCAAACCGCTGCGCATAGGCAAACACGCAGGGCTGACCCTCCTGCTCCACGATCCCTGCCTCTCGCCACGCTCGAAAATCCCGCGCCGCATTCGTGTATTGTTCGCCGTCCTGGTCGAACAGCTCCGGCATCCGCAGAATCACCCGGCACAGGTTATAAGGACTCCGCTGGTAGTACACCTGCTGCATCGCGGGAGTGATCTTGTCGTACGGTTGGGTGACGACGTCCTGGGCAGCCACCTGGGCGAGGTTGTAACGAAGCGCACGAAACGGATAAATGCGGGCCATAGGGAGAATCTATTCCACCGATTCTATCGCGAGCGTCCTGCCTCTCCTCCGTCCCCGGCCCTCCGCCACAATCCAAATTCCCCTGGCCGGCGCATCTCCCTTTCCCGCTCGCCTGCATCGTAATCGTTGCGGCACACTGAGGTTAAGCGGCAATTGTCACTTCATTGTCCAGGCCCGCGATTGGCTATTGCAGAACGCCCCTCAATCGTGCCAGTATCGACACACGAGAGGTAAGGCCATGGCGTCCGTATCCGGGCGCGAACGTGGTGGTAAGACATTGTCGGGACCCTATCGGGTGATGTTGATCGCCCGTCGTAGTCCGCCGTTGTCGCTCCTGCTCGCTCCCCTGTTCCTCCTCCTCCTGCTTCCCCAGACGCACGCCCAGGAAACCGACAACCCCGACAACCCTCTGGACGCGGTCCACGTCGCGACCCCTGCGCCCGTTGCCAAAAAGACCGATCCCTCCATTCCCCTCACGCCTGGCGCCACCCTGCGCACCGGCATCCAGTTCCGCGTCGACACCAATCTGGTCCTCGTTCCCCTCACCGTCACCGATCCCATGGATCGCCTCGTCACCGGCCTCGAAAAAGAAAATTTCCTCATCCTTGAGGACAATCACCAGCAGCCCATCCGCACCTTCGCCTGCGACGATGCACCGGTTTCGATCGGCGTCATCATGGATCTCAGCGGCAGCATGAGTAATAAGGTTGTGCGCGCTCGCGGCGCTGTCCTCCAGTTCATGAAGACCTCCAATCCCCAGGACGAGTTCTTTGTCGTCGGCTTCAACGATCGCCCCGTTCTGATCTCCGACTTCACCTCTACGCCCGACGACATCGAAGCCCGCCTCGCCACCGTCCAGCCCGGCCACCGCACCGCTCTGCTCGATGCCATCTACTTCGGCCTCGAGAAAATGAAGCAGGCCAAATACCAGCGCAAGGCCCTCCTCATCGTCTCCGACGGCGGCGACAACAACAGCCGCTACACCGAGAATGAAGTCCGCTCTGCCGTCAAGGAAGCCGACACCCAGATCTACTCCATCGGCATTTTCGATCCCGAAGCCGCCACCGTCGAAGAGCGCAACGGCCCCATGCTCCTCAACGACATCAGCGGCGAAACCGGCGGCCGCCTCTTCCGCGTCGACGACCTCTCGGAAATGGGCGATATCGCCACCCGCATCAGCGCCGAGCTGCGCAACGAATATGTCCTCGGCTACAAAACCGACGACAGTCGCATGGATGGCAAATGGCGCAAGGTCAAAGTCAAGCTGTCGCCGCCCGCAGGCCTGCCCCAGCTCACGGTGCACGCTCGCGCCGGCTACTACGCGCCCCTGCAGTAGCCCGGCTCTGCTTTAGAACGAACCTTCTCCACGTGGCCGGTGGAGAGAACCCGCTGCGCGTATTCCCTGCTTCGAGCGCAAATTCAGCGACGCACCAGCCAGAGAATCGCAATCACTACCAGCGCTCCGCCAATCGCCACCGCCCGGATCGCCTGAAACCGATTCATCCACGGATTCCGCATCGCGCCACCTCGGCCCCGATTATAGCTGGGTATCTTTTGGCCTGGCCGCGCGCGCCGGGCCCCATCCCCCGCTACCATAAAAGACGACCTCCGTGCACGCCCCATTCCCCATCCTTCCCGCCGCCGTCGCTCTCACCCTTCTTCTCATCCCTCTCTTCGCCTTTGGATTTGCCGGCGACCGTTGCATCCGCGCCGCACAATCCCTCCCTACCGCGATCCGTCTCCTGATCCCTGCCGTCCTCGTCGTCCCTTACCTCATCGACGCGCTCGGCTCGCACATATTCGCCGCGCGCTGGCTCCTCCTGTACCTCTGCGCACCTGTCGCCCTCGCCGCGCTCGAATTCCTCGCCGCCCGCCTCGATCCGGACCAGCGCGGCCACCTTCTCGACTTCCTCGTCCTGCTCCCCCTCGGCCTCGCCGTCGACCTCCGCTGGCTCGAACCCGCCTGGCCCCCCAGGCTCGCCGTCCTCGGCAAGCTCACTCTCCTCGACGCCGGCCTCTACGCTTTCCTCGCTGTCCGCTGCCTTACCGCCGTCGGCTACGACCTCCGCTTCCGCGCGCGCGACTGGACCACCGGCTTCCGCGAGCTCCTTTTTACATGCCCATCGCCATCCCGCTCGGCCTCGCCCTTGGTTTCCTCCACCTGCACCACCGCGTCGAGCACCGTGGCTCCTGGTTCCGCTCTGGATCGTCACCTTCGTCGGCGTTGCTCTCC
>CAVPCB010000056.1:0-24043 GCA_963702285.1 uncultured Acidobacteriaceae bacterium
TGTTCCTTTGACTCAGTCAGGTCCTTGCTGGCTGGCCCTGCAACTACCACTGTATCTCCCAGCATGAGCCCGGCCACAATCTGCACCTGTGCGCCATTGGTGGGCCGACCTTCACCGCATGACGCTCGACGTCATAGCCTTTCACCAGGAAAACGGTCTTGTCCGCCATCGTCGCGGACTGCGTTCTGCGGCACCATCAGGCCCGCCGGCGCTTGTGTCGCCGGCTTCTCCTCCCCGAGGAACATGACCTTCACGCCCATGTCGGCAGAATCCGCGGGTCCAGCTTGTCGAAGGCAATTCGCACCTCGACCGTCGCCTTTTGGCGATTGGCCGTGGGAATGATGGTGCGCACGCGGCACGGAATCTGCCAGGCGGGATAGGCATCCAGAACCGCGGTGACCTGCTGGCCTGGCTTCACGCGCGCGATGTAGTTTTCGTTCACGTCCACTTCGATTTCGTTCGAGGCCATGTCAACGATGGTCGCGATTCCGGTGCGCGTGAACCCGCCGCCGGCCGAAATCGGCGACACCATTTCTCCCACTTGCGCATCCTTGGAAACGATAATCCCGTCGAACGGCGCGCTGATGACGGTGTTATCCACCGCCTGCTGCGCCTCTTTAATACGCGCGTCCGAGGCCAGCACTCTGTGCCTGCGCGTAGCCGATCTTCGCCCGCAGGCTGTTCTCGGTCATCGTGGCATTGTCGAGTTGTTCCTGCGTTTGAATCCCTGCCGTCCTCAGTTCCTGCGCGCGATGCAGCTCGATCTGTGCGTTCTTCAACTGCACCTGCAGGTCGAGAATGTTGGCCTGCGTCGCATTGCAATCGGCTTCGCGGAAGCCAGCGCCCGCTGCGCATCCGAATGGTCGAGAGTGGCCAGCACAAATCCCTTGTGTACGTGCAGTCCTTCGGTAAAAAACACGCCCGTGACGCGCCCGGTCACCTTGGACGCTACGGTAGCGCGCCGCTGGGGAGTGACATACCCGCTGGCATTGAGCAGCGCCTGTGGCCCGGTGTTCGGAGCGTCCGCCGTTGCCACCTGCACCGACGGCGTCTGATGCATGTACGCGTAGACCGCGCCCGCGATCAGGAGCGACACGACCAGGGACAAAAACAATCGCAATTAGCTTTCCGGCGTTTCAGAGCCGCGCTTGTGAGCCTCGATGCGCAAGCCCCCGAGGTCCGGTTGACAGGTGCTTCAGGCATAGTTTGCCCAGTCGATTTTTCGCTGGTCCCCTGGCATTTTGTTCCGCTTGTCGGCAGCACCAGATTACACCGCAAGGTTTACAGACCGGTGCCAGCGAACAAAGGAGACTGCCAGGTTTCTCCAAATTCTTTGTCCTTCTGCCACGGGAACCACTTGCGATTGCCGTCGTCGGAGGCACGTCTGCACGCCCCGGTGTATCAAGAGATCCGGCGTCAGGTCGTGGCTATCGATTGCCCCCCATTGAGGCTCAACCCACAGCGACGGGCCGGGCACCAACCGCATTTTTCCCCGGAAAGACCTCAAGACTTGCACATTGGCGTACGCAGTCAGCACATAATGCAGAAATAACATGTTTAAAAAACTATTATTTAGCCGCAGACGCAGCGGACTTAAGGTCCGCAGTTCGTGACAGAGCGTGGGAATTGAGTCCCCCTCCGGGCACCGTGATTCCTGGCCAGATCCTGTGCGCTGGAGGAAGGTCGGTCCATCCCTTTTCGGGATGCGGATGCCGAAGCCCATTCCCTCCGGGATGAAGCGCGCCGGCATTCTGCCGCATCCTTTATAAGGTAGCGATTGCATCTGTGCGGGTTGAAAACCCGGAGCCAGTCGGGGTACACTCTGATATAGGACTGCTTTAGTCGCATATTGCGCTGGGAGCCCTGTCGGGCGGGAGCGCGGCAAGCACACAGAATCCGGAGAGAGCCGAATGAGCACTGACATGAATGTCGTCCACGAAATGGCCAGCAAGGAATACGAGTGGGGGTTTGTCACCCAGATTGAGGAAGACCGCATTCCGAAGGGGCTGAGCGAGGATGTGATCCGGTTGATTTCGACGAAGAAGAACGAGCCGGAGTTCATGCTGGAATGGCGTCTGAGCGCGTATCGCTACTGGGTGAGCCAGGAGCGGGCGAACGCGGAGCCGCAGTGGGCCAACGTGAAGTTTCCGCCGATTGACTACCAGAACATTACGTACTACTCGGCGCCGAAACAGAAGAAGCAGCTGACGAGCCTCGAGGAAGTGGACCCGGAGATTCTCCGCACGTACGAGAAGCTGGGGATTCCTCTGGCCGAGCAGAAACTGCTGGCCGATGTAGCCGTGGATGCGGTCTTCGACTGGGTGTCGGTCGCAACGACGTTCAAGGCAAAGCTGGCCGAGGCGGGCGTGATCTTCTGCTCGTTTTCCGAAGCGGTGCAGAAGCATCCGGACCTGGTGAAGAAGTATCTGGGCTCGGTGGTGCCGCACACGGACAATTTCTATGCGGCGCTGAATGCGGCGGTGTTCAGCGACGGATCGTTTGTGTATGTGCCGAAGGGAGTGCGCTGTCCGATGGAGCTGTCGACGTACTTCCGCATCAACGCGGCGGAGACGGGGCAGTTTGAGCGGACGCTGATCGTGGCCGAAGAAGGCGCGTACGTGAGCTATCTGGAAGGCTGCACGGCGCCGATGCGCGATGAGAATCAGCTGCACGCGGCGGTGGTGGAACTGGTGGCGCTGGACAACGCGCAGATCCGCTACTCGACGGTGCAGAACTGGTATCCGGGAGACAAGAACGGCAAGGGCGGAATCTACAACTTCGTGACCAAGCGCGGCAAGTGCCTGGGGCGGAACTCGAAGATCTCGTGGACGCAGGTGGAGACGGGGTCGGCGATCACGTGGAAGTATCCGTCGTGCATTCTGCAGGGCGATAACTCGGTGGGCGAATTTTATTCCGTCGCGCTGACGAACAACTATCAGCAGGCCGATACGGGCACCAAGATGATCCACCTGGGCAAGAACACGAAGAGCACGATCGTGTCGAAGGGCATCAGCGCCGGACATGGGCAGAACACCTATCGCGGCATGGTGAAGATCATGAAGGGCGCGGAGAGCGCACGCAACTACACCCAGTGCGATTCACTGCTGATCGGCGACAAGTGTGGGGCGCATACCTTCCCCTACATCGAAGTAAAAAACGCGTCGGCGAGGATGGAGCACGAGGCCGCGACGTCGAAGATCGGCGAGGATCAGCTGTTTTATCTGCAGCAGCGCGGCCTCAAGACCGAGGACGCGGTGTCGATGATCGTGAACGGATTCTGCAAGCAGGTCTTTAAGGAGCTGCCCATGGAGTTTGCGGTTGAGGCGCAGAAACTGCTGGCAGTGAGCCTGGAAGGCAGCGTGGGGTAAGCGGCGCAGGGCGCCGCGAGCGTATGGCGAATAGCGTTTAAAGATCAGGGAGACGAGGAAAGAATGAGTTTGCTGGAGATTAAGAATCTGCACGTGACAGTGGGCGGGAACGAGATCCTGAAGGGGATCGATCTGACCGTGAATGCCGGCGAGGTCCACTCGATCATGGGGCCAAACGGGTCGGGCAAGAGCACGCTGGCGCAGGTGCTGGCGCGGCGCGATGCGTATGAGGTGACCGAGGGGTCGATCCTGTTTGAGGGCAAAGACCTGCTGGAGATGAAGCCGGAGGAAGCGGCATGCGAGGGCGTCTTTCTGGCGTTCCAGTATCCGGTGGAGATTCCGGGCATCGGCAACACGTATTTCCTGCGCTCGGCGCTGAATGCCCAGCGCAAGCATCGCGGCGAAGACGAGATGGACGCGATGGATTTTCTGCCCATGTTCCGCGAGAAGCTGAAGCTGCTGGAGATGGACGACAAGCTGATGAACCGTTCGCTGAACGAGGGTTTTTCCGGCGGCGAGAAGAAGCGCAACGAGATTCTGCAGATGGCGGTGCTGGAGCCGAAGCTCGCGATTCTGGACGAGACGGACTCGGGCCTGGACATCGATGCGCTGCGCATTGTGGCCAACGGCGTGAATTCACTGCGGAGCCCGGAGCGGGCGATGGTGGTGGTGACGCACTATCAGCGACTCCTGGATTACATCGTGCCTGACTTTGTGCATGTGCTGGTGGACGGCCGCATCGTTCGCTCGGGCGGCAAGGAGCTGGCGCTGGAGCTGGAAGAGAAGGGCTACGGCTGGACGGAACACGACGCGAGGCAGCCGGTTGGGGCGCGGGCGTGAGGGGGACGGCGGTGGCGGTCGCGAATATCGATAGCTGGCTCGAGAACTTTACCGAGTTTGAGAAGAGAGCCGCGGGGCGGACGCTGCCGTGGCTGCACCGCTTGCGCGAGGATGCGTTTGCGCGATTCTGCGAGGCCGGCTTCCCGACCACGAAGGATGAGGACTGGCGCTTCACGAACGTGTCGGGCATTGCGAAGACCGTGTTTCGGCCGGCGGCTGCGACCAAGCTGGCGCCGGGCGATTCGGCTGCGTGGCGCGTGGACGATGTGGCGGCAACGCTGGTGTTCGTCAATGGGCGCTTCGATGCGGAGCTGTCCGAGATCGGCAATCTGCCCAGGGGCGTGACGGTCGCGAGTCTTCGCGAGCGGATTGAGTCGCATCCGGAGGAAGTCGAGAAGCACCTCGGTCGCTATGCCGACACACAGCGCGATGCTTTCGTCGCTCTGAACACGGCCTTCATCGGCGATGGCGCGTACGTGCACGTGGCGCGCGGCGTGGTCGTGGAAGCGCCAATCTACTTGCTGTACTTGTCGACGCAGGGAAACTGCCCCGACGATGACCCATCCGCGGAACCTGATTGTCGCCGAAGATCAGGCACAGGTGGCGGTGATCGAGGATTACGCGTCGGTGGGTGGCGAGTCCGTCGTGTTTTCAAACGCCGTGACGGAACTGGTCGCCGGCGAAAGCACCGTGGCGCAGCATTACCTGATCGAGCGCGAGCACCTGAAGGCCTGGAACGCGTCGACGCTGCGGATCCAGCAGGGACGGAGCGCGAACGTGGCCTCGCACTCATTGCTGCTGGGCGGCGGACTGGTGCGCAACAACGTGCATCCGGTGCTGGCGGGCGAGGGCGGCGAGTGTCTCATCAACGGTTTGTATCTTGGGACCGGCACGCAGCATCTGGACAACTACATGCACGTGGAGCATGCAGCCCCGCACTGCGGCAGCCGGCAGTTCTACAACGGCATTCTGGATGGGCGGTCGCACGGCGTGTTTCACGGGCGCATCGTGGTGCACAAGGCGGCGCAGAAGACGGACGCAAAGCAGACGAACCGCAACCTGCTGCTGAGCGACGATGCGCAGATCGATACGAAGCCGCAGCTGGAGATTTATGCGGATGACGTGAAGTGCACGCACGGCGCGACGATCGGGCAAATCGAAGAGAACGCGCTGTTCTATTTGCAATCGCGCGGCATCAGCGAGCGGGAAGCGAAGAAGCTGTTGCTGATGGCCTTTGCCGAGGAGTGCGTGGAGCGCATGCACTCGAGCGTCGCGCGGGATCACATCCAGCATCTGGTGAGCGAGCATTTGCTGTTCAGCGAAGGCATCGCACCGGTAAGCCTGGGAGAGCGAGTGACCGAAAGAGTGGTGGAGGAAGTGGGATGAGCGCTGCAGCCGCTGTGCCGATTCGCGAGAAAGCAGCCAGCACGTCGTTCGACGTGGAGCGGATTCGGAAAGATTTCCCGATTCTGCGGACCAGGGTGCACGGGCATCCGCTCGTATATCTGGACAACGCGGCGACTTCGCAGAAGCCGCAGGCGGTGATCGACGCGCTGGTGCGGTACTACGAGGGCGAGAACGCGAATATCCACCGCGGCGTGCATTATCTGTCGCAGATTGCGACGGAGGAGTTCGAGAAGGCGCGCGAGGCGGTGCGTGCATTTGTAAACGCGGCGCGGGCGAGCGAGATCATCTTCACGCGCGGCGACGACGGAAGCCCTCAACCTGGTGGCACAGACCTGGGGACGCGCGAATGTCGGCGCGGGTGATGAGGTCGTGATCACGGCGATGGAGCATCACTCGAACATCGTGCCGTGGCAGATGCTGTGCGAAGAGAAGGGCGCGACGTTGCGGGTAGCGCCGATGAACGATCAGGGCGAGCTGCTGTTCGCCGAGTATGAGAAGCTGCTCAGCTCGAAGACCAAAGTCGTCGCCGTCGGGCATGTTTCGAATGCTCTGGGCACGATCAATCCCCTGAAGCCGATGATCGCGGCGGCGCACGCGAAGGGCGCGGTGGTGGTGGTGGATGGAGCGCAGGCGGTTCCGCACCTGAAGGTGGACGTGCAGGATCTGGATGCGATTTCTACGCCTTCTCCGGACACAAGATGTATGGGCCGACGGGCATCGGCGTGCTCTACGGCAAGCAGGCGCTGCTGGAGGCGATGCCTCCCTGGCAGGGCGGTGGCGACATGATCAGCTCGGTGACGTTCGAGAAGACGACGTACAACAAGGTGCCGCACAAATTTGAGGCGGGCACGCCGGATATGGCGGGCGTGGCGGGGCTGAAGGCAGCGATCGAGTACATGAACAGCATCGGGATTGAGAAGATCGCCGCGCACGAGCATGAGCTGCTGGTCTACGCGACTGAAGCGATTGGCGCGATCGAAGGCGTGCGGCTGATTGGCACGGCGCGGGAAAAGGCGGGCGTGCTGTCGTTTGTGCTCGACGAGGTGCACCCGCACGACATCGGCACGATTCTGGATCAGCAGGGGATTGCGGTGCGCACAGGCCATCACTGCGCGCAGCCGGTGATGGAGCGGTTCTCGATTCCGGCGACGGTGCGTGCATCGTTCGCGGTCTATAACACGAAGGGCGAAATCGACGCGCTGGGGCGGGGCATCCGCATGGTGCGCGAGGTGTTTGCGTAATGCCGGAGCTGAGGGATCTGTATCAGGAAGTGATTCTGGAGCACAGCAAGGCGCCGAGGAACTACAAGGCGCTGGAGGGCGCGAATCACAAGGCGGAGGGCTACAACCCGCTGTGCGGGGACCGGTTCACCGTGTATCTCGAAATGGACGGAGACAAAATTCGCGAGATTGGGTTCCAGGGCGCGGGATGCGCGATCTCGAAGGCGTCCGCTTCGATGATGACGCAGAGCGTGAAGGGCAAGACGAAGGCCGAGGCGGAGAAGATCTTTCACAGGTTTCACGACCTCGTCACCGGGCACGGTCACGGGGATGAGGCCGAGCTGGGCAAGCTGGCGGTGTTCTCAGGCGTGTCGGAATTTCCCATGCGCGTGAAGTGCGCGACGCTGGCGTGGCACACGCTGGAGGCGGCGCTGGAAGGCAAGCAGGAGAAGATTTCCACGGAGTGAAGCTACCACGGCTATCCAATGATCATCACCAACCAAACCGTTGCCCTGAAGCGGGACTGCGAAGCGATTGCGGTTCCGGCCGGAACGAAGCGGGTGCTGACCGCGGGAACATGCGTGCGGATTACGCAGGCGGCGGGTTCGAGCTACACGGTTGCTGTGGAAGGGGCGCTGTTTCGTATCGATGAGGCGGATGCCGATGCGCTGGGCCTGAGCGGACCGGCGACCGAAGCGCATACCCCGCCCACGTTCAACGAGCGGATGGTGTGGGATCAGTTGAAGACGATTTACGATCCGGAAATTCCGGTGAACATCGTCGATCTGGGACTGATCTACGGGTGCGCAGATTGAGGATCATCCGGAAGGCGGCAAGAAGATCGACGTGCAGATGTCGCTGACGGCGCCGGGGTGCGGAATGTCGGACGTGCTGAAGTCCGATGTGGAGAAAAAGCTGGCGCGCCTGCCTGAAGTGAAGGGCAGTAAAGGTGCAGGTGGTGTTCGATCCGCCGTGGAATCCAGGACGAATGTCGGAGGCGGCAAAACTGCAGCTGGGGTTCGATCTCGACTATGGGACGAACAGCAATTCCTTCGGGCCGTTTCCCATTTTGCGGTAAGCGCGCAGCGCTCGATCTCGCCCGGGCCGGTTCCGGCTCAGGGTTCAATCGACTCAACGTAGAACATTTCATTCGTGGTGCGGAAGCCTGCGGCCTCATAGAGGCGGCGTCCTTCCTCGGTCGAGTGGAGAGCCACGACGCGGATGCCGCGGCGGCGCGCCTCCGCGAGGGCGAGCTCGATGAGGTTCGTCGCGAGGTGGCGGCGGCGATATTCGGGCTCCACATAGACGTTGAGCAGATAACCGCGCTTGCTGGACTGCGGGTCCAGCGGATGAGGCGGCCAGTCGAGCAGGAGGAGGCCCGCGCCGGCGACGACTTTGCCGTCGTCTTCACTGAGCCAGCCGAGATAATGGCCATCGTTGATCGCCTGCGCAACCCATGGCTCATGCGCCTGGGCCATCAACTCGAGGCGCTGATCGTCGCGGCGCCCGGCATCGACGAACATGCGGCGGCGATGGCGGGTGATGAGTGGAGCGTCCGCAGCCGTGGCTGGTCTCGTCTTCAGCATGTTGAGCAGTATAGAGCTTAGGATGAGGACGTGACACGGCCGCCGAAGATCGATCGAACATGTTTGCGCGCAGGCATGCGCGTGGCGGTCGCCGTGTCGGGCGGGGCGGACTCCCTGGGTCTGCTGCGGACCCTCCACGCAGAAGCACCGGAGATCGGCCTGGTGCTGGCGGTGGCGCATGTGCACCACGGGATTCGAGGCGCGGAGGCCGATGAGGACGAGCGCTTCGTCGTCGAGCTGGCGAAGTGAGCTGGGAGTCCAGGTGTGGATGCATCGCGTCGAGACGCCGGCAGTCGCGCGGGAGAAGAAGCAGACGCTGGAGGAAGCTGCACGGGAGCTGCGATACGCGTGGTTTCGCGAGTTGCTGGCGCAGGGCAAGGCCGACGCGGTAGCGACGGCGCATACGCTCGACGATCAGGCGGAGACGGTGCTGCATCGCCTGTTGCGCGGGGCATGGACCGAGGGGTTGGGTGGGATTCATCCGGTGGTGCGAGTGCGCGCAGGGTTTGATTCTGCGGCCGTTTCTCGATACCCGGCGAGAGGAGATTCGCGCGTGGTTGCGGGAACTGGGGCAGCCCTGGCGTGAGGATGCGACCAATGAAGACACGGCGCACACGCGGAATCGCATTCGGCATGAATTAATGCCGCGGCTCGCGGAATACAATCCGCAGATCGCGGAACAGCTGGCGCACCTGGCGACGATTGCGCGCGATGAGGAGAGCTGGTGGGATACCGAGCTGGCGCGCATCCTGCCGGGGTTGGTGTTGCCTGGAAAGCCGGTGCGCGGCGGGGGACGAGCCGTATCGACACATCCTGAAGAGGGCAGTGCAGGGATCGAACTGGAGCGGCTGCGGGCGCTTGCTCCAGCGGTGCGGCGACGGGTGCTGCGCGCGGCTGCGAAGCGGCTGGGGTGCGCGTTGAATTTCCAGCAGACCGAACGGCTGATGGCGATGTGCGACCCGGACGCAGGAAAAAAACAAGAGCTGGCGGCTGGGTTGTGGGCGGAAAAGTCGGCGCGGGAACTGCGGCTGGTGCGCAAGGACGCGAGCCGCGAAGAGGCTACCGCGGTGGAGCCGATCGAGGTTGCAATCCCGGGCGAGGTGTCTGGGTTCGGGGTGCGTTTGCGGGTGGTGCTGAGACCGGCGTGCGAAGCCGTGCCGGGGCTGGCGGTGTTGCGAGTGCCGAAGGCTGGGGATCGCGTGAAGATTCGCTACTCGCGCGGAGCGAAGCCGCTCAAAGAGATTTTTGAACGGATGCAGGCGGAGCCGGAAGCGCGAAAGACCTGGCCGGTGCTGGAGTGGCAAGGGCGGATTGTGTGGATGAAGGGGGTCGAGGTTGAGCCGGAGCCAGAGGTGCCGTTTGCGGTGGAGATGGCGGGCGCTGCGTAGACGTCAGCGCGGGGTGTTCGTGGGCCACTCGTAAATCACCACGCCGAGATCGTTGAGCATCTGCATGGTCGCTTCGAGGTTGCGCCGCGTCTGGGCGCGGTCGGTCTTCTGCTCCAGCGGATCTTCTTCCACGGCGATGACGCGGCCGTAAGGCCAGACGCTCGCCGGTGTTGCGGCAAGGGCCTCAGGCAGATCGGACAGACGGAGATCGAGTTCGCGGCGGCGCGCAGCGACGGGGCGCAGGATTTCACTCCCCGGGCTGCCGGCGGGACCGTTGTCGGCCATGAGGATGGTGAGGTTCACGGTGGATTTGCTGACGATGACGAAGGGATTGGTCCAGCTCTGGCGCGTATGAATCGCCATGTAGAGATTTTTAGAGGGCGGCGGAACAGTTTCGAGCTCCTGACGATCCTGATCGAGGGCCGCAGCAACAGCGCGGGCCTGCTGCAGCGCATGCTCGCGGGCAGCGGCGGCCGCTTCGATACTTGAGGCTGGGTGACGAGCCGAGCGCGAGCAGGAAACGAGGGTGGAAGCCAACAGCAATAAGATCGCGGATGCGGTGAGGGATTTCATCATGCCGGGAGGAGGATGACCACTGCAAGTCAGAATATCAAGCGACAGAACCCGAACAGGGGCGGGCCTGGGTTGTCGTGAATCGACAGTAACGTTGTATGCGCGGCCCTGGATTCGAGTTTAGGGCGCGGCGCGGGCCGAGCAAGCTTTCCTGGCCGCTGCAACCGGTGCCCTGCAACCTGTACCCTGTATCCGTGAAGACCAGCCTGTTCGATCTGTTCAAGGTGGGCATTGGGCCGTCGAGTTCGCACACGATGGGGCCGATGCGGGCGGCGCGGCGCTTCGTCCTGGAACTGGAGCAGGCGGGCGCGCTGGGGCGCGTGGCCGAGGTTCGCGCAGAGCTCTATGGATCGCTGGCGCTAACCGGGCGCGGGCACGGGACCGATCGGGCGGTGCTGCTGGGGTTGAGCGGAGAGGAAGCTGCGACGATCGATCCAGCGACCATTGAACCAAAACTGGCGGAGATTCGAAGGTCCGGACGCCTGATGCTGCTCGGGACCAGGGCCGTTTCGTTTCGTGAGGCAGACCACCTGATCTTCCATAGCAATCAGATGATTCCTCCCGGGGTGGTAACGCAGCATCCGAACGGGGTGCGATTCACCGCCTTCGAGGCTTCGGGAAATGTCCTTCTGACGCGAACGTATTTTTCGATTGGCGGCGGTTTCATTGTCGCGGATGGGGAAGACCAGACCCCCAGGGCGGCGGCAGACGCTGCGTTGCCGTATCCATTTACGAGCGCGGCGGAAATGCTGCAGATGGCCGCGGACCAGCGGCTCGCGGTTTGGGAGCTGATGCTCGAAAACGAAACCGCACTGCGCAGCCGCGACGAGGTGCGTTCGGGGATTCTGCACATCTGGGATGTAATGCAGGGGTGCATCGAGCGTGGGATGACGACGGAGGGGATCCTCCCCGGTGGGTTGAGCGTGCGGCGGCGCGCGCGCCCAGGCTGGCGGCTCGGCTGCGCGAAAAGGGCTCGACCGATCCGCTGGCGCCGCTGGATTGGGTGACCGTGTACGCGATGGCGGTCAATGAGGAGAACGCTGCGGGCGGGCGCGTGGTGACGGCGCCAACAAATGGAGCGGCGGGGGTGATCCCGGCGGTCGCGCGCTATTACCGCGATTTCATTTCGGGTGCGGACGAGGATGGCATCCTGCGGTATTTTCTGACGTCGGCGGCGATGGGCGTGCTCTACAAGGAGAACGCTTCGATCAGCGGCGCTGAGGTCGGCTGCCAGGGCGAGGTCGGCGTAGCGTGTTCGATGGCGGCGGGTGGACTGGCGGCCGCGCTGGGCGGCACGCAACGAACAGGTGGAGCACGCGGCGGAGATCGGCATGGAGCACAATCTCGGGATGACCTGCGATCCGATTGGCGGGCTGGTGCAGATTCCGTGCATCGAACGCAACGCGATGGGCGCGGTGAAGGCGGTGCAGGCGTGCCGCATGGCGATGAACGAGACGGAAGGGCACAAGGTGTCGCTCGATCAGGTCATCAGGACGATGTACCAGACCGGGCTCGACATGCAGTCGCGTTACAAGGAGACGAGCCTCGCGGGGCTGGCGCTGAATGTGATCGAGTGCTAGTGTCCTGTCCCTGAAGTTATTTAAAGAAATGTTTTTTGCCTTTGTATCAGGGCATGACTTCAGTCGTGCCGTAAAGCCCGCAAAATGATTCGGGCTTCTGCCCCTGAGGGCTGTTCTTTTCGGACTACCCGAGCGGCCCAATTATTCAATTAGCTTCAGAGACAGAACACTAGAAACCAGGGATTAGGGATTAGAGTTTAGCGATTAGAAAATCTGGCCATAGCAGACCAGGCAGTCGTGGTGCATGATCACCATGCCGTTGGATTGCGTCTCGACAAAGAGGCGCAAGATCGCCGCCCGCATCGCTTCGAAGCGTGGCGTGGCCGGGTTGAGGCATGTAGCGACGCGGAGAGGACGCGGCCTTCGAGGGCTTCGAAAGAGAGCGATTGCGCGTTGGGGATTGAAACGCAGCTCATCGGAGAGGGGGCGAAAAACTGAGCGAGGTGCTTGCGGCCGACATGCTGCTGTTTGACTGCGCCGTAGTCGATACCGAAGTCGAGCAGGAATTGCTCGTATGCGTCATGGAAGGCGTCGCCGCCGAGACGGCGGTTGTTGTAGATGACGGCACACCAACCGCCAGGCTTCAGGATGCGGGCGAATTCGGCACGGGTCTTGTCGAGATCGAACCAATGCATGGCCTGGGCGACCGTGACGAGGTCGATGGAGTGGTCGGGTAGGCCGGTCGCCTCCGCGGTTCCGTCAATGATCGCGAGTTTCGGATATTGCGCCTGGAGAGCGGCGCATGCCTCGCGCATCTCCTGGTTCGGCTCGACGGCTGTGACAGCGAATCCGGCAGCGAGGAAAATTTCGGTGAGGAGCCCGGTGCCTGCTGCGACGTCGGCGATCGGCGGGGTCCGGGCTGGAGTGAACATTCGCGTCGCAGCAGATCGACGACTTCCGCAGGGTAAGTCGGACGAAAGCGACGATAGCTTTCGACTCGACCGGTGAAGCGATCGGTGGGATGGGGCAGCATGGAGAAACCGAATCGTCGCTGAAGATTGGCCGCGAAGCGGCGTCCGCCTGGACGGCCAGTCCCGGCCAGTCTAGCCGCTCGATGCACATCGCGACGGAGTTGCCGCCGCCCAGGCAGAGGGCGACGAGTCCGCGACGCGCGTTGCGTCGGGCCAGCTCATACATCAGGGTGATGAGCACGCGCGCACCGCTGGCGCCAATGGGATGGCCGATGGCGACCGATCCGCCATTCACGTTGACCTTCTCCGGCGGAAGGCTCAGCTCGCGCATGATGGCGAGGGCCTGGACGGCGAAAGCCTCGTTGAATTCGAAGAGGTCGATAGAGTCGAAGCTCCAGCCTGCGCGTTCGACGGCCTTGCGCGCGCCGTCGACCGGAGCCATCATCACCCATTTGGGATCGATGCCGCTGGTCGCATGCGAGACGATGCGCGCCATCGGCGTCAGCCCAAGCTCGCGCGCCTTCGTAGCAGACATGATGACGACCGCGGCGGCCGCGTCATTGACGCCAGGCGCATTCCCTGCGGTGACGGTGCCGTCTTTTTTAAACGCGGGCTTGAGGGCGCGCAGGGCTTCGATGCTGGCATCTTCGCGGACCGACTCATCACGCTCGAAGAGCGTGGGCGGCTGGCCCTTTTTCTTCGCGGGGATCTCAACGGGAATAACTTCGGCGGAGAAGCGGCCTTCGCGCCAGGCGGCCGCGGCCTTCTTGTGCGACAGCAGCGCGAAGCAGTCCTGATCTTCGCGCGAGATGCCGTACTTCTCCGCGACAAGCTCGGCGGTCTGGCCCATGTGGAAGTCGTTGTACACGTCCCAAAGGCCGTCGTTGACCATCGAGTCGACAGCGGTGGCGTTGCCCATGCGAAAGCCGCTGCGGGCTTGGGGTAGCAGATACGGCGCATTCGTCATCGACTCCATGCCGCCCGCGACGACGATGACCGGAGTTGCCTGTCTGGATCGACTGCGCGCCGAGCGCGACGGCACGAAGACCCGAGCCGCAGACCATGTTCACGGTGACGGCGCTGACTTCGGGCGAAAGCCCGCCGTAGAGAGCGGCCTGACGCGCGGGGTTCTGTCCAAGACCGGCGGAGACGACGTTGCCCATGATGCATTCATCGATCTGCTGGGGCTGAAGGTTCGCGCGCCGGACGGCTTCCCGGACCACGACCGCACCGAGCCGCGTGGCGGTGATGTCAGAAAGCGAGCCCTGGAATTTCCCGACCGGAGTGCGGACCCCGGAGACGATAACGATCTGATCCATGGTTATTCCCTTTACGATTCGATGCGCGAAACCGGTGAGTAGAATCCAGAGGAAGATATCAGAGAGCGAGGGTGGGATGCACGAGACGCCGCCGGAAACGAGCCCCGATCCGCAACTGAGTTTTCCGGCGAGGGTAGCGCCATGGTGGCACACGTTGCTGATCGTGTCGTTGCTGGCGTGCACGTCGTTGCTCGGCGCGCGGTCGGCGCATCGCAACGTCGTGGCCGCGCACCACGTGGCCCGCTACGGTCTGGGCATCTGCATGGAGTGGGCGCTGCTGCTGCTGGTGTGGTGGGGCTTGCGGATGAAGCGCGTTCGCTTTGCCGAGCTGCTCGGCTTCCGCCGCGGATTCGACGCGCTGATGGAAGATCTGCTCGCCGCGGGCGTGTTCTGGATCGTGGCGGTGATCGTTCTGGCCGCCATCGGAGTGTCGCTGAAGGCGACGGGATTGTCGGCGCCGCAGAAGACACTGATGGCGATTGCGCCGCGCACGCCGCTGGAGGTGTTGCTTTGGATGGTGCTCAGCTGTTCGGCGGGATTCTGCGAGGAATTCGTCTTTCGCGGATATCTGCTGCGGCAATTCTCGTCGCTGCGCGCGGGTTGGTGGCTGGGCGTGCTGTGCTCCTCGGTGCTGTTCGGTATCAGTCACGGTTACGAAGGCGCGCTGGGAATGATCGCGATCACCGCGTACGGCGCGATGTTTTGCATGTTGGTGTTTGCGCGCAAGAGTCTTCGTCCAGGAATGATGGCGCATGCGTGGCACGACATTTTCAGCGGATTGATGCTCGCGCTGCTGCGGCATTTTCATCCGATGTGAGTTTCGCTCTCGCGATGCGATGGAGCGAACAACGCAGAGAGAGGAAAGTTGTAGACAAAATCTGAATTTTTTCCTTGACACTGTATGCGCAGAACTCTATACATTCGTTAACTGCAGCATTTCATGTTGCAGACTTCGATGTAGACATCGAAAAGGGAGAATAGACAACATGGCAGCAAAAAAGGCAGCTAAGAAGAGCGCGAAAAAGGCAGCCAAGAAGTCCTCGAAGAAAAAGTAAGAGGACCTCGGCAACACCCTGGGGGGACGCGATGAGCGTCCCCCCAAGGTTTTTTAGGGCGACTTTTCTGGCGATGGAAAGAGCGAAAGGAAGGGAGCCCGGTTCTCAGGATTCTGTAGGCTGGAGTTGTGACACGACGCCGATGGATTGCCGATACATGGGACGAAGCGACCGCTTCCATCGCGGGAGAGCAGGCGTCGCACCTGATCCGCGTACTCCGTGCGCAGCCCGGCATGGAGTTCGATGTGGTGGCGGGTGGGCGCGTGTGGCACAGCGTGCTGGCCGGCATTGCCGGCGATGCGGTTCGATTCAATCTGGTTGCGGAAGTAGAGGCGGATCCCGCGCTGCCGGTCACGCTGCTGCTCTCGGTTTTTAAGTTTGACCGGATGGAGTGGGCGATCGAGAAGGCGACCGAGCTGGGCGCGGAACGCATCGTGCCGATGATCGCGCGCAGGAGCGAGAAGCATCTGGCGCAGGCTGCGGCATCGCGTGCCGAGCGATGGCGCCGGGTGGCGCTGGAGGCATCGAAGCAGGCGCGGCGATCGGATGTTTTGCAAATCGAAAAACCGATTGCTCTGAAGGCGGCGGTGAAGGAACATCCTGAGGCGGTGCGTCTGGTGCTGGCGGAGCAGGAACGCTCGACCACGCTGCATCATGCGCTGAGGAAGCACTGCGATGCGGCCGGCGATGAGACGCCGGCGATCCGAATGGCGGCAGGGCCGGAAGGCGGATGGACTGCCGAAGAGGAAGCGCTGTTCGACGCGGAAAACTGGAAGCCGGTCAGTTTGGGGCCGAGAATCCTGCGTGCGGAAACGGCAGCGATCACGGCGATGGCGATTGCGGCTGCGTTGATGGAGTGAGAGAGCAGCGGATAGCGTTTAGCGTATAGAAAGCCGCTCATTGGGAACAGATTTGCAGTCTCTTTGGAAAATCGCCCTCTGCGATGCGAGTGACTGCTTTCTAAACGCTATCCCTAAACGCTCTCCGCTCGCGCCTCACGAAAACATCTCCTTCACCTTTTCGAGAAGGCTGCGCGCAGTAGGAGTGTTTTCGACCGTGATCGTCTCGCCGAGCTGGCGCAGCGCTTCCTTCTGCGCTTTGGTCAGCTTGGTGGGGGTGCGGACGACGATCTGCGCAATCAGGTCGCCGCGTCCGTACTCGTTCAGGTGCGGGACGCCCTTGCCTCGGATGCGGAATTCCTGTCCACTCTGCGCGCCCTCGGGAATCTTGAGCTTCACGGCGCCGTCGAGCGTCTCCAGATTGATCTCCGCACCAAGGGCCGCCTGGGGAAATGAAATTGGGATGAGGCAGCGAAGATCGCTGCCGTCGCGATCGAAAACTTTGTGCTGGCGAACGCGAAGGACGATGTAGAGATCGCCGCCAGGTCCGCCGAAGCGGCCGGTGTCGCCTTCTCCCTGGTAGCGGATGCGAGTGCCGTCTTCGACGCCGGCGGGAATGCTGACCGCGATTTCGTGCTGGCGTTCGACGCGGCCTTCACCGCGGCACGCCGTGCAGGGATCGCTGACGACGGTGCCGGAACCCCCGCAGTAGCTGCAGGTCCGCGCAATGGAGAAAAATCCCTGCTGGTAGCGAACCTGGCCGCGTCCCTGGCAGTGCGGGCACGTGCTGGGTCCTCGCCCGCTCGACGTGCCAGTACCGCGGCAATCGCCGCAGGCCTCCATGCGCTGAATCGTGACCTTTGTTTCCTTACCGAAGACGGCTTCTTCGAATTCGATGGTGAGGTCGTAGCGAATATCGCGGCCCTTCTGCACGCGAGACTGGCCACGGCGGCCGCCGATGTTGAACATCTCGCCGAACAGATCGCCAAAGATGTCGCCGATATCCTGGGCCCCGAAGGGATTGCCGTCGAATCCGCTGGCGCCGCAGACCGGCATGGCCGAAGCGATCGTAGGCGGCGCGTTTCTGCGGATCGCTGAGCACCTGATAGGCCTCGCTGCATTCCTTGAATCGCTCCTCGGATTCCTTGTTGCCGGGATTGCGGTCGGGATGATGCTGCAGGGCGAGCTTGCGGTAAGCCGCCTTCAGCTCCTGGTCGGAGGCAGTGCGGGAGACGCTGAGGACTTCGTAGTAGTCGGCTTTGATCACGTTTTCAGTTCTGCTCATGCTTCCTTCTGCTGGGGATTGCTGGCGACCCGAACCAGAGCCGGGCGGAGGAGGCGATCGCGGATGCGATAGCCGCGGCGGACCTCTTCGAATACCTGATGATCGGGCAGATCGTTGCGCTCCACCATTTCGATGGCTTCGTGGACGCGCGGATCGAAGGTGGCTCCCACAGTCTCGACGGGCTGAATATTCAGCGAGCGCAGCGCTTCTTCCATCTGTTTGACGATCAGTTCCACGCCGGTGCGAAGCTGTTCGGCCGACCCGGTGGATTTAAGGGCGAGCTGGAAGTTGTCCATCACCGGGAGAAATTGCTCGATGGCATTGGAGACGGCGTAGTCACGAAATTCGGCACGTTCCTTTGCCTCGCGCTTGCGGGAGTTATCGAATTCAGCCTGGAGGCGCGCAAGGCGGTCGAAGAGCAGATCGCGTTCGGCCTTCAGGCGATCGTACTCTTCCTGGGAAACGTGCGCGGTTTCGACGGGCACCAACGGTTCCTTCCCTTGATCATTGTCGGCGACTCCGGCGACAGAACCCTGTTCATTAGTGGGATTGCCGGCTGGAGCCGCATCCATTCGGTGATCGGCTGCGTTTTTCTTTTCAACCATAATGCGTCGCATAATTCAGACTCGATTCCGGTATGCAAGCGGCGATCGTAGGCGCCGGTCCGTTGTAAATCAGGGCACGCAGCTGCGTGCTTAATGGGGCGGCTGGAGGATCCGGCCGGAAAGCTCTGCGATGTACGACACCGCGTTGATGGTGTCCTGGTAATGAATGCGGGTGGGGCCAATGACGGCGACCGTGCCGACGTTCTCCGCGCCCAGACGCGCCGTGGTGCCGATCAGGACGAAGTCGCGCAACTCGGGAATAGCGTCTTCGAGGCCCACCACCACGCGCACGGTCCGCTGGCGGGCGTCAACATAGGCGTTCAGCAATTCGATGAGCCGCTCCTTGGCTTCGAGCGCGTGCAGCATGGTCCGCAGCCGCTCGCGATCGGTTTCTCCGGCGAGCAAATTGGCCACGCCTTCGATAAAGATCGTCGGAGCGGCGCTGCTCTCAGCCGCCAGAGCCCCTTTGCGATACAGCTCTTCGAGCGAATGCATCAGCCGGTCGTATTCGCTGCGTTCGGCTTCGAGACGGCGGGCCATCTCGGTGCGGATCCGTTCAATCGACCAGCCGTGAAAATTCTCGTTCAGGTAGCGGGCCGCCGTTTCCAGTTCCGCCGTGTCGAGGTCGTGGTCGAGCAACAGCACCCGATCGAGAACGCTGCCCGATTTGGTGATCACGACGCCGAGCACGCGTCCGGCCGCGAGGCGCGAGAAGTGGATGTGCTCGAGCGTGTGGAGCTCCTGGGTCGAAGCCAGGGCTACCCCGAGACCACTCGAGATGAGCGCCAGCACATGCGAGGTGCGCTCCAGATACTGCTCGCTGGTTCCGATGCCGGCGAAGTTCTCCTCGATCTGCTCGAGGCGTTCCGGAGTGAGGATCGTGACCTGCGGCCCAGCCAGGTGCTCGACGTAAAAGCGGAAGGCCTGAGCGGTAGGGATGCGACCGGCGGAAGTGTGGGGCTGATCGAGCAGACCGGCTTCGCCCAGCGACGCCATCACGTTGCGGATGGTCGCAGAACTCATGCCGTCCTTGTTGCCGAAATGGCGAGCGACCGCCTGCGACGCAACCGGTTCTCCGGTGGCGATATACGTCTCGACGATCGCCGTCAAAACGGTGCGTTCGCGAGGACTCAGCCGCAGTTCAGAAGCCATGCAAAGATGCCCCAAATTACCCGGAAAAAGGGTGAACTTCTCCTGTTTAGATTGTAGGTTTCGCAAAAAGGCCGGTCAAGAAATGGAAATAGGTGGAACAGCGATAGATACGGGCGCTCGCGCAGGGAGACTCCGCAACAGCGGTCAGCCGGCGCCTAGTACTCACCGGTCACGACGTTTTCCAGCGGCTCCCCACGAAGATAGCGGTTGATTTGAGCTCCGGCGAATTGCATCGCCCGGACCATGAACATCGGTGTGGATGCCGCGACATGGGGCGTGATGAGCAGGTTCGGTGCAGTCCACAGCGGATGCCCATCGGGCAAAGGCTCAGGATCGGTGACATCGATCGCGGCCATGATGCGGCCCGCATTCAGTGCGGCGAGCAAAGCCTCGGTGTTCACGACCGGTCCGCGCGCGGCATTGACGAGGATCGCTCCTTGCTTCATCAGGGCGAGTTCGCCCGCTCCGATCATGCCCGTGGTCTCGCTGGTGAAGGGCACGATCAGGATGACAACATCGGCGGCGGGCAAAAGTTCGTCCAGTTCATCAACCCCGTGGACGCCCTCGCGCGCGGTGCGGGCGACGCGAACGAAGCTGACGCCGAAGGGCTCGAGGCGCTGCTCAATCGCCTGGCCGATGGCTCCGTGGCCGACGATGAGCACTTGCCGGCCATGAAGCTCGTCACACAGAACAGGCGGGTAAAGGCGCTTCTTATCGGGATGCAGCGTATGGTACAGATCTTCAGCTTCTTTGCGGCGCGACCAGATCCCCGCCTGCTGGAGCTTGCCGAAGAGCGGGAAATATTTTGTGGAGGCAAGCACCGCGGCCACCGTCCACTCGGCGGTGGGGATGCTGTGAGCGCCGCGCGCATCGCAGAGGATGACGCCAGGCGGCTTGATCTTCAGCAGCTGATCGACTCCGGCGAGAGCCGACTGAATCACCTTGAGTCCGCGAAGAAATGGCAATTGCCGCCCGGCCTGGCCCTGCCACGGAGGAGCGATCCAGAACTCCACCTCGACGGGTTGGGTGGGCCGGAGGGGCAGCAACTCCAGCGAGATGCCATTGGGCAACAGCCGGTGCAGTTCCGGGTCGACAGATTCAGGCACGCCAACTTTGAGCATGGAACAAGGCTCCGTTTAAGGGACTACTTCGACGCCGGCGCGCAGCTAGCCCAGAACTTTGCGGAGCGCTTCCAGCCCCGCGGGGATCGCGTCGAGCGGCACTGCGTAGCTGAAACGAACGTGGCCTTCGCCCTGCGCGCCGAAGACAACGCCGGGAATGGTCGCGACGTGCGCTTTTTCCAGGAGCTGGGCCGCGACGCGACGGCTGTCCTTATCGATCTTTCGGACTGAAGGAAAGGCATAGAAAGCGCCGGCGGGAACATCGCACTCGAGCCCCAGCTCGCACAGGCCGCTGACCAGCAGATCGCGGCGTTGCCGGTATTCTTCGCGCCGGGCTGCGATCGCGTCCTCATGGATGGCCATGGCTTCGAGCACCGCCCACTGCGTAGGCGTGGAAACCCCGTTGGTGGAGTAGAGCACCAGCTTGCGAAGGCCGGTCATAAACGGCTCCTTGGCCACGGCGTAACCCACGCGCCAGCCCGTCATGGCGTAGGTCTTGGAGAATGTGTAGACCGTGATGGTTCGCTCAGCCATACCGGGAAGGGAGGCGATGGAGACATGCTCGCCTTCATAAACAAGGTCCTCGTAGGCCTCATCGGCGATCACGACGAGGTTGTGTTTTTTGGCGAATGCTGCGACTTCTTCCGCTTCGCCTCGCGAGAAGACCACGCCGGAAGGATTCTGCGGCGTGTTGAAGTAGATGGCGCGCGTGGCGGGTGTGGAGAAGTGCTCCAGCGTCGCGGTGAGGCCGTTGCGCCTTGCTGTGGCGGTCGGAACCATCACCGGTCGCGCCTGGGCCAGCGTCACCATGTCGCGGATCGGCGTCCAGAAGGGGGCGAAAACGAGCACGTCATCGCCGGGATCGAGCACGGCCTGGAAGGCAACGTAGAGGGCGTGCGCTCCGCCGCAGGTCACAATGACGTCGTCGACGTCGGCCTCGATGTGATTTTTCGTGTGCAGCTTTTTCGCGATGGCGGTGCGCAGCGGTTCGATGCCGGAGGAGGGGGCATAGCGCGTCTTGTTCTCAACCAGGGCCTTCAGGTTGGCGTACTTAATCGCGTCGGGCGTCTCGAAGAACGGCTCGCCGCCATGGAAGGCGTGGACGGGCTTACCCGCAGCCCGGAGTTCGATGACCTTATTGCGAATCTGCACGATGTCGGAGAAGCCGACTTCGTCGAGTCGCTTTGCGAGACGGATTGGCTTGTTCCTGGTCGTCATTTGGACTACCCCCGAACTGGACGTTTTAGCTTAGAGCATTTAGATGCGTGGAGGGCGAAAATTGCGCGCACCCCGCTATTCACGGAATCTTAGGTCACCAGAAGACCGGAGTAGACAGCCATGCCGGCGACGGCGTCTACCCCCAGAGCATCCAGGGTATCGATTTCAGCCTGGGTCCGAATGCCTCCGGCGACGATGAGCTGGCGTGAGGTGAGCGGGCGCAGGGCCCGGGCGACCCCGATGGGGAAACCGCGCATCGTGCCTTCGGTATCGACATGCGTGTAAAGCCAGGCGCCGCACCATGGGTCGAGTGCGGCGATGGCCTGAGCGGGCGTCAGATCGACGGTGTCCTTCCAGCCCCGAACCGCGATCTTTCCGGCTTTTGTATCGATGGCTGCGACGAATTGCGCTGGTCCGATGCCGGCTGAAACGGCGGCGGCGAACTCTGCGTCGATGCCGGCCTCCCGGAAGAGTGCCGATCCGAAGATGACCCGGCGGGCGCCAGCGTCAAGCAGCGCACGGGCCTGATCGACGGTGCGAATGCCGCCGCCGACCTGTACGGGCAGGCGCTTCGCGATTTGCTCGATGAGCGCGCGGTTGTCTCCGGTGCGTTTGGCTGCGTCAAGGTCGATGAGCTGAACGAGAGGAAAGCGGGAGAAGCGCTCGATCCAGTAGTCGAAGTCGTCGAAGGCGAGGCGCAGTTCTTCGCCGCGCTCGAGCTGCACGATGCGGCCGCCCATCAGGTCGATGGATGGAATCAGCATGGAAGCCTCACGGGAATGCCGTCGCGCTGCAGCTCTTCTTTCAGAGTGCGGACATCGTGGATGCCAAAGTGGAAGATGCTTGCGGCGAGGGCAGCGTCGGCTTTGCCTTCACGAAAGACCTGGGTGAAGTGTTGTGCGTTGCCGGCTCCGCCCGAGGCGATGACCGGGATCTGCACGGTTTCGCTGACCGCGGCGGTGAGTTCGCAATCGAAGCCGGCGCGCGTGCCGTCGGAGTCCATGGAGGTGAGCAGGATTTCGCCCGCGCCGCGGGATTCGGCCTCGCGGGCCCACTCGACGGCGCGGCGGCCGGTGGGCTTGCGGCCTCCGGAGACGAAGACTTCCGCTTCGGAGATGGGGCGGTCAGCAACGCGGCGAGCATCGATGGCGACGACTACCGCCTGAGCGCCGAATTTGGCGCCGATCTCGCCGATCAGCTCGGGGCGGGCCAGCGCGGCGGAGTTGATGCTGATCTTGTCGGCGCCGGCGTCGAAGATGGCGGCCGCTTCGTCGGCGGTGCGGATGCCTCCGCCGACCGTGAAGGGGACAAAGAGCTGCTGGGCGGCGCGCCCGACAGCGTCAATCAGTGTGCCGCGCCCTTCGTGGGTGGCCGTGATATCGAGAAAGACGATTTCGTCGGCCCCCGCCGCGGCGTGGCGCGCGGCCAACTCAGCGGGATCGCCGGCGTCGATGAGGTCGACGAACTGCACGCCCTTGACGACTCGGCCATTGCGGACGTCGAGACAGGCGATGATGCGTTTGGTCAGCACGGGCGCCACTCCAGAAAATTGCGCAGGACACGCAGGCCGGTCTCGCCGGATTTTTCCGGGTGGAACTGGACGCCCATGACGTTGTTGCGCTTCGACGGCGGCAGCGAAGGGTTCGCCATAATCTGTCACAGCCGCAGTGGCATTTGTGACCGGAGCGCGGTAGGAGTGGGTGAAATAGACAAAGCTGTTGTTACTGATTCCGGCGAAGAGCTTCGAGCTCCGGACGAATCGAGAGGGAATTCCAGCCGACATGCGGGACTTTTTTGCCCGGCGCAAAGCGGTCGCAGACTTCGGGGAAGGCGGCGAGGCCGGCAACGCCAGGAGCTTCTGTGCTGCCGGCGAAAAGCCACTGCAGCCCGACGCAGATGCCGAGGAAGGGAACACCGGTGGCGATGCGTTCCTGGATCGCGGACTTCAGGCCCCGCTCTTCGAGGAATTGCGTCGCGGCGAAGTGGCCTACGCCAGGAAGAATGATTCGCTCGGCGCGTCGGACGACAGCGGGATCATCGGCCAGGACAGGATCGGCGCCAGCGGCACGCAGGGCCTTCATCACGGAGGTGAGATTGCCGGCTTTGTAGTCGACGACGGGACGATCACAGCAGGCCTTTGGTGCTGGGCAGCATGTGTTTGAGCTGCGGGTCGCGCGAGCAGGCGAAACGGAGAGCCCGCGCGAAAGCTTTGAAGAGCGCTTCGATCTTGTGATGATTCGACCGGCCATACATGGTTTTGACGTGGACGTTGGCCCGGGCGCCGCGCGCGAAGCCTTCGAAGAAGTCCTCGACCAGTTCGGACTGCAAATCGCCAACCAGCCGCGTGCGAACTTTGGTTTCGACATGATGGGCGGTGCGGCCGCTGAGGTCGACAGCCGCGAGTCCGAGGGTCTCGTCCATGGTCATGAGGAAATAGCCGGCGCGCAGGATGCCGCGCTTATCGCCGAGCGCCTTGTCGAAGGCCTCGCCGAGCGCGATGCCGACGTCTTCGACCGTGTGATGCTGATCGACGTCGAGGTCGCCCTTGCAGCGAAGGTCAATGTCGAAGGACGAGG
>CAVPCB010000057.1:0-7523 GCA_963702285.1 uncultured Acidobacteriaceae bacterium
TAATGCGGCGAGGATTAACCAGTCGATTATGTATCTGGAGTGAACGTCACCTTTCGGATCTCAATGGCGTTCTGATCGTCGCGGGAGGAGTGGATCTCAGTCCGCTGGAGCGAACCGGCGACGAATCCGGCTCAGGAACACATCCTGAACGTCCTTTAGTCGGAAGACGAAGAAGCTGACGATCAAGAGCAGCGCGCCGGCGGAGGTCGCCACGACGATCAGTTTCGCCATGGACCAGGCCGCGTCATGCCAGACAGGCCATGCTGCCGCTGCAAATGCAACCGCCAGAATCGTTACTACACGCGGCGAGGGGAGCCAGGGAGGGACGAAATTCTGTGGGAAACAGCTTCTGGTTCTGGGCAATGACGTAGGCTGCAATCGCGACTTCCGTGGCGAGCCAGGCAACCAGGAAGGCGCTGATGCCCCACGTTTTCATGGTCAGCGCAGACGCGACGATCATCAACAGGTAGGCCGCGAGGCTGAACCGCGCGACGCCCTCGTGCTCATTGCTGAGGTACTGGAAGGTGTATTTGTGCTCTCGGATGGCGATGATGGCGGACACCGCTGCCATCAGCATGCAGATACCGGGCTGGTAGAAAGCCCTGTTATGCCGCAGCCAGACAGTGAATATAGCAGGGCACGCCAGCAGCGCGCCCACCGTGAGAACCGGAACGAGCGCCAGTACTATTCTTTCCGAGAGATCATAGAGTCGCCGCAATTGTGTCCAGCTTTTGCGCGCTATCAAATTGATCGCTTCCTGGCCGATGGAGTAGCTGAGGATGATGAGAAGCTGGCGCGACATGTTGAAGACGACGCGGCTCAGGGCGAAGACGGCAACGGCGGCGGGCCCAGGATCTTCTGGATCAGCAGCACGGGACCCTGCCAGCAGAAAAATGCCGAAAAGGCGTAGAGCCCATAATAAGCACTAGGCTTGAGCACGGCCATCATGTCGTGCCAGTTGCCCAAACGCAGGGAGGGGAGAAGAATCGGCGCACGAATCCTGAGTTCTACAAGCACAATGAGGGTGTAAAGAACCATGCTGACCAGCTGGGTCAGAGCGAGCACCGGAAAAGAAGCTCCGACCCATAGAAACGCCGCCATCGCGAGCACGCCAGTGAGCCGCTGGGCGTTTTGCCAACTGGCCCCCCGATGCAACTCGCCGATGACGAGGTAGCTGTTACTCAGAAATCCGAAGATCCAGGCAGTAACCAGTTGCAGCGACATCAGGAAAAGCGTCATCGCGGCGGCCGCGGAGTTGACATTCCGCAGTCCCATCCAACGAGCCACCGGCATGAACAGGATGGAGACCCCGACGGCGGTTGCGATCAACACCATGATCAGGATGAGACGCAGGGCGGCGGACTGGACTTTTCTGGACGCTTCCTTCTCTCCGCGGTTATAGAGCAGAGTCATTTGGTTGTTGGCGTAGTTCAGAATCCCAAAGTTCAGCGTTCCGAGATAGCTGACCGCGGCGGTGAGGGCCACCCACTCGCCGTACATCTCCACCCCGCGCGGGTATCGATGGAGAAAGAGAGGCGGTACCAGCAGTTGGTTGACGACCGAGACGCCCTGCGACATAAAGAATGCCGCGAGCAGTTGAAGAATTCTCTTCAGGCTCATGTGAGGTCGCCGTGGGTCACGAGGCGACAGCCAGTGGGCGCCCCATCAGCATGGAATCCGCAGCCGGAGACCACGCTGTGAAATTGCCCGTCATATCTCCTACTCCTTCAAACTGAACGGTCCATCCATCCCTTTCAAAGAGCCGTTGCAGAAGACTGACATTGACGCGCGCACTGTGGACCTCACCAACCACCAACACGGGGCGGGTTTCGTCTGGCACAAAGCTCTCCAACGCCTCGACCTCCATGCCCTCGATATCCAGCTTGATCAGGATTCGTTTGGCTTCGCAGCCACGGACGAGGGAGGCCAGCGTTACCACGCCAACATCGATCTGCGACCGGTAAGGGATACCTGGATCGAAGCTGCCCTGGTTCGCCTCACGGACATAGAAGGGAATGGTGCGCTCGCTCCCACCGATACAGACCGGCATCACACTCGCAGTGACGCGGTTCATCCGCAAATGCTTCCCGATCTGCAGCAGGTTGCGCGGCACGGGTTCGCAAACGACGATTTTGGCCGTGGGAAACGTGGCAGCGGCGAGCAGAGTGAACAGGCCGGTATTTCCTCCGCCATCGATGATCAAATCCGGTGCGAAGCCGGTATCGATTGGATAGACCCCTTTTTGCCGCCAGCTCAAAGACGCTCATCCAGTCGCTTTGATAATCCGCCATGCGGATCTGAACGGTGTACCGGCGCCCTCGACAGCGGTAATGAATCGCAACCTCGCCGTTCTGAACAAACGGTCTAAGGAGAGCCATGCAAAGACCGCGTAACCTGGGGCGAGTGCAGGAGGCCGCGATCACCAGCATTTTGAACGCACTCAGCGGTGGCAACCCAGCCTTGAGAATAATTCTTGCCTGCGGGAAAGCCATCAGCTCCTCGGCTCCTCTGTGGTTGCAAAATTGGCGCCCTACTCAGAAATCATATCGTTTCGGGTTAGCGAACGGACGCGGGATGCGGCTCTCCGTGCCGGTCTGTCGATTCAAACTTCTCCGGCCGTCAGGCGGCCAGACTTCTCAGCACTCGTTCCTCTCTCGAAGCGGCCGATGGCGGGAACAGGCACAGCAGCTCATCGACAGCAACATGCACCTGATCGACGCTAACCTCCTCGATCGCGTAGTTTGGCGGTGGGGGCGGAGGAAACCGCGGCCCTTTCAGAATTCGCGCCCAGGGTTTGCCCAGCGGCATCCACTCCACGGAGTTCTGCCAGCCCGGCCCGATGATGGCCAGGGGCAGTCCCTGAGCCCGCGCAACGTGCATTGCGCCAGTATCCACGGCAACAGCAATATCGGAAAGCGCACACACAGCAGCGAGCTGAGGTATCGACGTCGCTCCGGCGAGGGACTTCGCATCAGGTCCAATTCGGCCGGCAAGCTCAGTCAAGGAGGGACCGTCGTGTGCTGTCCCGGGCAGAACCACGCGACAGCGATGGCTCTCGATCAGGTGTTTGGCCACCGCCGCGAATCGTTCGTCGGGCCACCTGGTCGGCTGACCGCCGCTGGTACGCGTAATCAATATGGCGACGGGACGATCTGACAGAGGTGCAAGCAACTGGCGCGCGCGTTGAAGGTCAGACTCTCCGAAATAGACCCTCGGCTCCAGATCAGCAGGCACGGCGTGGCCTAACAATTCCGGCAGCAGCAGGTTTTTCGCGATCTGGGTTTTCTCGCAATCGAAGCCGACGTGCAGGTGTATCAGCGGCGGAGACACTGTAAAGCCCAAGCGCACACCATTACCGCTCAGCATCACCGCGAGAGCCACGCGCGAGCGGCCATTCCAGCCTGTGAACAGCGCGCACCACGGTTCGCGGTGGAATGACTGGACGATTCGGCGGTAGCTGCGAACGGCGCCCCAGAAATCACGATTGGGATTGGGCGCCGGCTCGAGCCTGGTTAACCCCGGATGGTTGCGAAAAACCTCAGCGCCGATTCCCGAGCCTGCGGCGACGATGTTCGCGTCGGGCATGGCCGATCGCAGAGCTTCGATGAGTGGGGTTTCGTGAACCGCGGCACCGAGAAAAGGATGCGCCAGAGGGATCAGGAAATTTCGGATGCGGCGCAGATCGGCCGGATCCAGCGACGGAGAACCGCCGCTGAAGACTCGCACCGTCCGCTCCGTGGCGGCGATGCCACGGAACGCCGTCCGCTTCATGAACTCGATCAAACTCTCTCCTGCGAGGCCGCACCTATCCGGCGCGGCTTAGGGGGGCGGTGCGGCGGGAGCGTCAGGGTTCCACCCCTCTGCTCACATCTTGTACTTCCCTAAATCCTCGTCGCCCAGGTTCTCCAGCCACTTGCGCACGTCCTGCTCGGTGGGCTGGGTTTCGGCGGTAGTGGGCAGCACTTTCGCCGCATGCAGCACTTCTTCGGCCACGAAGATGGGGCAATCGGAGCGCAGCGCCAGGGCCAGCGCGTCGGAGGGGCGCGCGTCAATGGCCACCACTTCGCCGTTCTGCTCCATCCAGATCACGGCGTAGAAGGTGTCTCCGCGTAGTTCCGACACGACGACGCGCTGCACCTGCGCGTTGAGTCCCATGACAACATTCCTGAGCAGGTCATGGGTGAGCGGGCGCGCAGTGGTCGCCTTCTCCACCTCCATCTGGATGGCGTTGGCCTCGTAGAGGCCCACCCAGATCGGCAGCACCGCCTCGCTCTTTGGATCTTTCAGGATCACGACTGGCATGTTCGTCGACGGATCGACCATCAAACCGCGGATTTTCATTTCTACTTCCATCGTGTCCCTCGCTCTACTGAAGCTGAACTGCCTCCCCAACAAGACTGTTCGGAAACGCCCGGGTAACGCGCACCTGCAGATAGACGCCGGGCGCGGGCGCAATCGGCTGCGTGGTGGTGAAGTTCAGCGTCTTATTCTGCGACGTGCGCCCGACGATCTGCCCGCGCTGAAGATTGATGCCTTCCACCATTGTTTCCAGAATTTGCCCGACGTGTTTCTCGTAGTTCGCCCGCTGGATTTCGCGCTGGCGATCGAGCAGGACCTGCAGGCGCTTCGATTTTTCCTCATCGGGAATCGAATCCGGCATGGACAGCGACGGCGTGTTGGGCCGCGGCGAATATTTGAAGGCAAAGACGCCGTCGTACTGGACCTCGTCGAGCAGCATGAGCGTCTCTTCAAAGTCCTCGACGGTCTCGCCCGGGAATCCGGCAATGATGTCGGTGGTCATGCTGATCGGTCGCCTGGCGTCCTTGATCCATGCGATGCGCTCCAGATACTGCTCGCGCGAATATTCGCGCGCCATCAAGCGCAATACCTTCGATGATCCGCTCTGCACGGGCAGATGCACGTGATCGCACAGAGAAGGCACCGCATCGATGGCCTCGACGATGTCCTTCGTAAAGTCACGCGGATGGGAGGTCGTGAAACGCACGCGCCGGATGCCCGGCACCTCGCCCACAGCAGCCAGCAATTCCGCAAAGGTCCGCTTCCCGTCGGGATCCCGGTACGAATTTACGTTCTGGCCGAGCAGCTGAATCTCGGTGAAACCCGCGTCGGCCATGCGGCACGCCTCGGCCAGCACCGAGTCCGACTTGCGGCTGCGCTCTTTGCCGCGCGTGTACGGGACCACGCAGTAAGCGCAGAACTTGTCGCAGCCTTCGATGATGGTGATGTAGCCGCGGTGGGGATTGGACCGTGCTGTGAATTCGGTCTCGAAGGTTTCTTCGGTCTGCCGGTCGTCGAGCCCGGTGACGCGCGTGGCGCCCTGCTCGATCTGCACCAGCATTTCAGGAAGCTTGCGGTAGGAGGCCGATCCGGACACGAGCGAGACAAATGGAGCGCGCTCGAAAATCCGCTCGCCTTCCTGCTGCGCCACGCAGCCCAGCACGCCGAAACGCTTGCCCTTTTTGTAGAGCGCCTTGTAATCGTTGAGGCGGTGGAAGACCTTCTGCTCGGCTTTGTCGCGGATGGAGCAGGTGTTGTAGAGGATCAGGTCGGCGGCTTCCTCGGTTTCCACCTGGGTGTAGCCCTGCTGCTGGAGCGTGCCAATGACCTTTTCCGAGTCATGCACGTTCATCTGGCAGCCAAAGGTCTCCAGATAGAAGGTTTTCTGCCCCGCCATTCCCCGAGTATAACGGAGCAAGCGCTGCGCTCGTCACTACCACCCGCGCGTCACGCTCACCAACATGACCAGGGAGACGCCGACAGACCGCGACCGATGGAACGCGAAATTTCTTTCCGGTGAAGCACAATCCGTTAAGCCCGATCTTCTGGTTGCGGAGGTTTGTGCCGGTCTGAAACCAGGCCGCGCGCTGGACCTGGCCGGCGGTGCCGGGCGCCACGCTATTTGGCTTGCACGGCAGGGCTGGAACGCTACGCTCGCCGACGTCTCCGACGAGGGCCTGGCGATTGCGGCGCGGCGCAGTGAGCTGGCCGGCGTGGGGCTGACCCTCCGCCGGGAATCCGCCGCGGAGACTCTGGCGTGGGCTGCCGTGAACCAGCCTTTCGACCTGATCGTGGTCGTGTGGTGTTTGCTGCGCGAGCAGTTCCCTGCCCTGCCCGCGGCTCTCGCTGCCGGTGGAACGCTGCTCTACAAAACGTACACAACGGATCACGTGCGCTACACCGAAGGGCACTCGCTGCGAACGGCGCTCGATCCAGGCGAACTGGGCACGGCGTTTCCCGGGCTGAGGACCGTCCTCTATCGGGAGGCGAACGGCGTGGCGGAACTGGTCGCGCGCTCCGAATCAGGTTCGGGATAACGGACGGTTCGCGACCCCGGAGCGCTGGTGAACCGCAGCACGGCGACCCACTGGCCTTTGCGCGATTCGCCCCACACCACCTGCCCACCGAGCGCGCGGGCGATCATCCCGGCGGCAGGTCACGATGAAAATCGAAATACTTCGTGTCGAATGGCTCGTTCCATCGACGCAGGCCCAGCCACAGATGCGGCGGATCGTACTTCGTGGAGAAGAGCCAGCGCGGACGAGTAGTTTTGCGGTTCGGTCGCGGCCTTCTGAATTTCCGATGCGGAGAAGTTGGCGATTGACACCACGGGCATTGGTTTCGTGACGTATCCGAGTTCCGGCTTACTCAGCTCGTCGCTCGCCGGCCATGCGGTCAGGACCGTCGCGCCTGGCCAGTGCGCCACAATTTCACCGATCGCTGCCTGGTGCAGGCGGATGACCGTGGCGTACTCAAGATTGTCTTCCGGCGCGAACCGGTAGGGCGGATTGATGAACAGCCCCGTCACAAAGGCCGCTGCGCTCAGCGCCACCAGCGCCGTCCATTCGCGCAGCCTGCGGCGAAACGTGTTCACGCACAGCAGCAACACCAGCGGGTAGAGCGGCAGGAGGTAGCGGGTGAGCAGCGCCCCGCCCAGAACCGAGAAGAACAGGAGATTGGCGGCGATGGTCACATAGAACACCGCCTGGTGCTGTGGCGAAATTCGTAACCGGCACGGTGACGAATGCGGAGATTGAGGGCTTGCGCCGCCAGGTTCCTTCACCGCGGGCAACAACAGACATCCCAGAGCGGCCAGCACCGGCACAAAGAGATTCATGTGCAGCGTCACGTGCATGGTGCGATGCGTGAGCGCCAGCAAAACGCGCATCGGGGTCAGCGTCGCGGTCGCGTTGTAGCGCACGTACTCGGGATTGCCAAAGACGAAGCCGGTCTTGTGCCAGTGGTAGAGATACCAGCAAGCCAGCGGGATGGTCGTCGCGGCGAGCGCGAGAACTTTCCTGATCCGCGTCGGGCGAGGCTCTCGAAAGCGCCAGCTCTCCCAGATTGCCAGAGCCAGGGGCGTGACGATCGCCGTCTCCTTGGAGAGCGCTGCCAGCGCAAAGCAGAGCGCCGCCGGCCAGATTCTCTCCTCGAGCCAGAAGGCCAGCGCCCACAGCGTTCCTGCAGCGGCGAACATGTCGGCATGCGCCAGAGAGCTTTGCGCG
>CAVPCB010000058.1:0-116099 GCA_963702285.1 uncultured Acidobacteriaceae bacterium
ATGCAGGCCGCATGGCGTACCGCCGGAAGCCTCGTGATCCTTGGCGCCGCCGTTATCGACGACGTGATGGGCCTGTTTGTGCTTGCGTTCCTGTCCGCATCAAGCGCCACGTCGACCGCCGAGAGCTTCGGCACAGCGCCTGCGCTGTCCTCGTGGCTCGATCATCGCTCCGCCTTCGCAGCGCACCACTCGCTACTGGTGCAGATGATTTTCATCTCGCTGAGCGTCGGGCTCTTCTTCGTGGTGGGATATCTGCCCGCCAAGCGCTGGCTCGACCCGCTCATCCTGCAGATGCGGCGCCTTTCGGCCAGCGAATCGGTCACCAGCTGCGTGCTCGGGCTGGTGCTGCTCTACGCTATCGGTGCGGAGTGGCTCGGCAGCGTGGCCGGCATTACCGGGGCTTATCTGCTTGGCTTCGTCTTTGCGGAATCGAAATTCAAGGCCGACATCGAGCGCACCTTCCACGCCATCGGTCAGGCTTGTTCATCCCGCTGTTCTTCGTTTCCATCGGACTCACCAGCGACTTCCGCGCGCTCGGAGGCCACTGGATGTTGTTCACCGTCGTCTCCGTCATCGCCGTTCTTACCAAGATGGTCGGCTGCGGGATGGCCGCGCTGGCGCGCGGTATGGGCTGGTGCGCAGCCTTCGCGTTGGCTGCGGCATGGTCTCCCGCGGCGAAGTCGGCCTGATTATCGCGGCCATCGCGGCCAAATCCGGCATCTTTGCCCCTCGGAAGTCGCCCTCATCGTCGGCGTCGTGCTGATCACCACGCTGATCACGCCGTTCCCGTTGCGCGGAGCCTTCCGGCTGCATTGCGCCGATGACGATGAGGAGCTCTCCGGCGGATCCGAGGAGTTCTCCGAGGACTTCCTCACCCCCGTCGTCATCGACCGGGATCAACTGGGTCGCGCGGCCTCGTTGGGCAGAACCGCCGTCGGATAGACCGCCGACTCTTCAGACACGAAAATCGAATCGAGCCTGGGCCGGACCGGACGCGAGGTCTGGTTGAGCTGCGCCGTTCTGCGGCAAAAAAAGGGGCCCGTGGCCGGAGACGGGGCCACGGGCTTTCAGGAGGCTTCAACTCAGTCGTCGGCGCCAGCGCCGCCTCAGGGCGCACTCGGTGCCGGATGCGGGAGCACGCCCGCGACACTGCGCGGAGAGTCATGCTCGCCAGGATCCTGATAGATGTTGGAGTCTTGACAGGGAAGGAAACTGCGAAACTTCGGCTCTTCAAAACGGGGGAAGGCGGGCGCGCACGGCGTCCGATGCTTGCGCGATAGTTATTGTGGGCGCGCCTGGGGGAAGGGCGCAAGGGTTATCGAGAAAAACTCTGCGCCGGATAAACGGATCCGGATGATTTCGGAGATGAGTCAGGAAGGGAACTGGAGGCGCGGGCCGGAATCGAACCGGCGCATAAAGGTTTTGCAGACCTCTCCCTTACCACTTGGGTACCGCGCCCTGAAGAGAAATCTTAAGCCACGCGGGAAAACGGGAGCCAGCGCGGAGCGCGCCGGCAACAGGCTGGAGCGGGAGACGGGACTTGAACCCGCGACCCTCGCCTTGGCAAGGCGATGCTCTACCACTGAGCTACTCCCGCATGGTTCCTCCTGAGTATATCGGTCGTGTGGAGAGGGGTCAACGCGGACGCGAGAAGAGCATCCGCGTTGCCGGGTTACTGTCCGGATTCGCTTGAGGTCGTAGGTTTTCCAGGATAATCGACACGCACGGCGACGATTTCGTAGGGGTGGAAGGGCACCGTGACCTGGTCACCCGGAATGGACAGAGCCGCGCCTTCAGGCTTTTCCATCAGATTGGTTTCGACTGCGCCGGTGGCTCCGGGAGGAACGCGGAGGTGGACGTTCGCCGCCTTTGCCCGCCCACTCGTAGAAGTGGAAGATGAGCGCATGCTGTCCTCCGCCTTCTTCATGGCGGTCAGCACCACATCGTCCGGCGTCGACGGCGACAAAGGAGTGCTCGGCGGGCAGCGAACCGGTGTGCGACTCCACCTGCATGGCCTGCAATCGGTAGTTGAAATCGTAACCGTGGCGGACGGTCATCGCCTGCTTCCAGTCGCCGGCGTGCGGATAGAGGCGATAGAGGAAGTGATGGTGGCCGCGGTCTGCATTCGGATCCGGCCAGATGGGCGAGCGGAGCAGCGACAGCCGCAGCAGATTCCCGACGCCGTCGTATCCAAATTTCGACTCGTTGATCAGGCTGAAGCCGTGCTGCGCGTTGCCCGAGATCGGCCCAGCGCTGCGCGCCGCACTTCAAACTGCGCCTTGTCCCAGCTGTTGTTCCGGGTGGTAGGACGCTGGATGGTGCCATAGGGAATTTCGTAAGTCGCAAACGGGCTGGTGGCGGAGAGCGGGAAAGGCGTCCTTCAGCAGCACATGCGTCTCATGCCAGTCGATGTCGTTGACGACGACCGACCTCGTCGGAGCCGGCGTCGAGCTGAATCTCCTGGACGAACTTCGAGTTCTGCCAATGCCGCGTGACCCGAATCGACGCCCGCATCGGGCCGTGCTCGACCACTTCCACGGAATCGGCCTGGGTGATGCGCGTCGGAGGCTGATCCAGCGTGCCGGGATCGATGTTCCACGCGTCATAATCTTTCGGCGTGTCTTTGAACGCCTGCAGCTCGTTCCCGCACGCTCCTTTGGCCAATGTTTCGAACCCAGCCTTCTTGTCGTAGAGGCTGGTGATGCATCCCGTCTTCGGATCCACCACCACGCGCAGGTTCGCATTCTCCAGCGTGGTTCCCGTCGCTTTCAGATCGCTGGTGAAGGTCGCTTGCCCGGTACCACATGCAGCACTTCATATCCGAGCGACGGTACGTCGTTCGCTTCGACGAGCAGGTGGAACGTATTCGTCGACGCATCCTTCTCGAGCACATCCGACGGCAGCACTACGCCCTTTGCATCCAGCACGGATACATCGGACGTCGGACCGGGCATCTGCACATCCACCTTCACGTTGCCCGAACGCCGCCACGCCAGCGGATTGAAAACCAGCACCGGCACGCCCGCCGCCACATGCGTGTCGATGTGCGCCGCCACGGTCTTCAGCCCTTTCGCCGAAATCTCGTTCGTCGACCAGCGCACCGCGTCGTAGTCCTTCTGCGCATCCTTATAGATGACGCCGATTCCTGAGCCCGCCGCGAGATCGTGAAAATCGTTGAACGTGATTTTCTTCCAGTCCTCGGTCAGTTCTTCGCCGGGATACGTGTTGCCGTCCAGCCACGCCAGCGACGCGTACTTCTCCGCATTCAGCGTCCACTCCGGGCTCTCGCGCATGTTGCGCTTGTGATTGGCCTGCGTGGTGAACACGCCGCGGTGATACTCGAAATACATCTCGGTCTTCCACGTCGGGATGTGAATCTTGCCCTCGATCGGCGATGGCGGGTGATATCCCTCTGCGATGGTCTGGTAATTCCACACGGGTGAATCGGACGCGAGCTCCTTCTCCACCGTGGAGAACCACGGCTGCGCTGTCCCGAACTCCTCCTTCGGGACCACCTTGTTCCCCTGCATCCAGTGCACGCCCTCGTCCAGCATGGCGCGCGTGGGGCCGCCGCCGTGGTCGCCGACGCCGAACAGGTCCATCATGTCGGTCAGCCCCGGCGCATACTCGCGCGCCTTTTCCAGGTCCACGCTCAGCCGCACCGGATTCAGGTTCGTGTTCGCGTAATCGTGCGGGAAATACGTCAGCACCTTGCTGCCGTCGGGCGATTCCCACCAGAACAGCTTGAAGGGCAGCTGATTCGTGTCGTTCCACGCCATCTTCTGCGTGACGAAATAATCGATGCCGGTCTTTTTGTAGATCTGCGGCAGCTGCCAGTTGTATCCGAAGGAATCCGGATTCCATCCGATGCGCACATCCACGCCGTAGTGCTGCTGGTACCAGCGTTTGCCGATCAGGATCGACCGCGTCGTGGACTCGCCGTCCGGCATGTTCAGGTCCGGCTCTACCCACATGCCTCCGACCACTTCCCAGCGGCCTTCCTTGATCCTCTGTTTGATCTGCGCATCGATCTCCGGATAATCCCGCGCCATCCAGTCGTTGTAGGCTGCCGCCGACTGCGTGTAGGTGTACGTCGGATACTCGTTCATCAGCTGCAGGGCGGTCGAGAAGGTGTTCTTCACCGAATCGACGGTCTCCGTCCACGGCCAGAGCCAGGCCGCGTCGATGTGCGAGTTGCCGGTGAGATGCAGCGTCGCCTCGTGCATCATGGGCTCGAGCGCGCCCATGGTGTTTTGCGCGTCGCGCAGGGAGGAATCGAACGCCATCTGGTCGCTGGTGTCCAGCGCCTTCACGTCCACCTGGCCGATCGCCCTGGACAAGGTCGCCTTATCGGCGTCGGGATTCTTCGACAGGCTCGGGATTAATACAGCCGCGGAGAGAAATTCCTCGCCGACGTCCTGAGGGCTGGGGCGCTCCGGCGCGAACGAAATGCTCATGGGGCTGCCGCCGAAGTGCTTTTCGTCGACGGTCGCCATGAGCTTCACAGCAATGAGCACGCGATCGCCAGGCTTGACGCGATCGAAGAGCACAATCGGCTCCAGATCGTCGCCCATAGCAACGCGCCGCCCGTTGAAATAGATAATCTGCGGCAGAGGCCCATTCACCCACGCCTGAAAGCGGAACCAGATCCGGGTGCCGGTCAGGTCGTAGCCATCCAGATTCTTCGGCACCTCAACCCACTGGCGGAACCAGAGCGCCTCTTTCGGAAACCTGCCATCGACTTGCGCTACCGGCCACGACGAGTCATCGAGCGAAGGATCCTCTGCGTGCGGCAAATCGCCCACGTGATAGTGCCAGACTCCAGGCGGCAGATGGCTCAGGTTCTCGATCCGCCCGATCGTCGCGCGCTCGCCCTCCGGAAGTTGCTTTTCGATATCCAGGCTCTGCGGCAAAAACTGTGCATGCAGAACACTGCAAAGAAAAAATGCCACCGCCGCTATTCTCGATCCATACCTGAACACGATTTGCCCTCGGAAAAATGATTCGATGATGACGCTTGCCCGCGCCGATGTACCGGCCCAGCCGTTCAGGTTAACACTTTCGCATGGGCGCGCGTGCCGGCGAAGCGCCTTAATCCACTTCCAGCGTCGCCCTCAACGGCAGGTTCGCCGACGAATCGCCGGCGAGCAAGTCCACGGGTGCCGTCTCGACCTCCAACGCGGCCTTCTTCGCATCCCAGTACGCCAGCCGCGACGCCGGTAACGGAATCTGCACCGTCTTCGTCTGTCCCGCGTCTACGCTTATGCGCCGGAAGCCCTCCAGCTCCTGGTGAGGCCGTTCCACCCTGGAGTGTGGATACCGCACGTAAAGCTGCACCACTGCATCCCCGGTGCGGCTCCCCGTATTCGTCACATCCACGGTTACAGTTACGGTGCCGTCCTTCTTTACGGAGGGCGCGCTCGTCCGGAGATTCGAGTATTTAAAAGTCGTATAGCTCAAACCGAATCCAAACGGATACAGCGGCTGATCGCGGAAATACATATAGGTGTAGCCATCGCGGATGTTGTAATCCATCCGCGGCGGCAGTTGATCGGCCGACTTCGGCCACGTCTCCACCAGATGTCCGCCTGGGTTGTAATCGCCGAACAGCACCTTCGTCAGCGCCGTTCCCTCGTCCTGCGACGCGTGCGCCATGTGCAGAATCGCGGGCACGTGTTCCTGGGTCCAGTTGATGGTGAACGGGAAGCTCGAGATCAGCATCACGATGGTTTTCGGATTCTTGATCATCACCTGTTTGATCAGCTGCTCCTGATACGAGGTCCATCGTCTCGCGGTCGCGGCCCTCGCGCCCGTCGCTGGGAGCGGTGCAGGGCAGCGTGATGCCTCCACCTTCCTGCGGCGTGCTGTACCACTGGTGGCCCATCTCCGGCCCGCAGGTGGGATCGTTTCCGACTACCACGACGGCCACATCCGACTCGCTCGCAGCCTTCATCGCGTCGGGCACGCCGGCCATCGTGTCGCCAGGCGCGTAGTTCACCTTTACGTCGGGTCCGACCTCCGCCTTGATCCCATCGAGCGGCGTCACCTTATAAGGTGGCGTTCCGCCGTACCAGTCCCAGTGCACCGAATTCGCGAGCGGCCCAATCACCGCAATCGATTTGATCTTCGTTTTGTCCAGCGGCAGCAGGTCCTTCTCGTTTTTCAGCAGCACCACCGACTCCAGCGCCATCTTCATCGACACGTCTTTATCCGGGCTGGTGTCCCAGGGCTCCGGCTGGTCCTTCATCTTCGCGAAGGGCGACATCTCCGGCGGGTCCAGCAGCCCCAGCTTCAGCGCGATCCGGAATTTGTAACGGAGAACGTTATCAATGTCCGCCTCCGTCAGCGATCCATCTTTCAGCGCCGCCTTGGTCTCATCCGCATACTTGTCGAGAAACTGATTAATCCCGTTTTTGATGCACGCCACCACCGCGGCTTCATGATTCGGAAACGCATGCCGCGGATTCACCAGCAGCGTCACTGCGCCGCCGTCGGTCGACAAGACATCCACCCCCCACTGATCGCGCACAATGCTTTTCAGGATCGGATTCACCGCCATTGCCGTTCCGTTCCACGCGTTGTAGCTGGCCATCACCGCGCTCGCACCTGCCTGCTGGAATGCCATGCGGAACGGTACGGAGTAGTACTCCCAGAACAGGCGGTCGTCGAAGTTCGATGAGGATCCGTTGCGGTTGTTCTCGTTCTCGTTCGCCAGAAAATGCTTCAGCAGCGGCGCGGCCTGCCAGTATTTCCCGTCGCCCTCGATGCCTTTGGCCAAGGCCACGGCCATAGTCCCGTTGAAAAACGGATCCTCGCCGTAGACTTCTTCGCTGCGACCCCAGCGCGGATCGCGATCCAGATCCGCCTGCGGTCCCCAGTCCATCAAAATCTGCCGGTCGTACTTTGCGTTCTCCGTGATGTAGCGCGACTCGTAGCCTTCGACGTCGCCGGCCTGGCGCACAAGCTCCGGGTCCCAGGTCTCGCCCATGCCTGGCGGCTGCGGAAACTGCGTTGTGGTGATGGGCTGGTGCCCGAAGCGCGGCTCACGCTGCACTACGCCGTGGATCCCCTCGGTGCTGCCGATGTTCGGTACGCCCAGCCGCGGCACTCCGGTCCGGGTGCCCAACACATCAATCTTTTCCTGCACGGTCATCATCGACAACAAGTTGTCGATGCGCTTGTCTGCGGGCAGAGTCGGATCGTTGAAGGGATATCTCGTTTGCTGGCCCAGGGCCGGGAATACAAGAACCGCGAAGGTCAGGAGCAGGACGCGACAGTCTTCTTCATCGGAGAACCGTGTCCTTCTGTCACGCACGCCGACCGGCTGAGGCGCGATGCGACTCTACAAACGCACCAAGGCTATCACCTTATCCTTCGCTCAGCGTTTCGATTTCGCCTCTGCTCAAACGTTCCAGCCCGCTGTCGCGCTTCGTCTTCCGCGTCTCTGCGGATCGCCGGCAAACCTCATCACCCACGACGGCACATCGCCGGCGACGAAATAAAGATGAACTCGAAGTCCCATGGCGGCATGCCCCCGATGGACATGACGCGAAGCGTGTCACGGGTGTGACGACGAAGTAATTCTGCTCAGTGGACGATCGATGCGCGCCGAAAGATAGGCGAATAATCGGCGAAAGTACAACCTCCGATAGGATACGAAATCGTCGCCCCGGGCTTATGGTCGGAAATGAGCTCATGCACGATCCGGTGAAGCTCGTTCATAGCCCTCGGTCGGTCAGGAGCCCCGAGGGCTCTTTTCTTTTTCAGTGAACGGTGGATGTACCTGGCGGTTTGCGCCAGCTTTCCCGCCGATCTGTCCGTGGAATGGGAACGCTGACGCGGACGCTCTCCAGGCAAGTGCGCGCTTCGTCACTGCCACGCTCGCGACCCCTCACGCCGACCCTTCGTGCCGGGTCGATCCCATCGCTGGGTGGGCGGAAAGAGTTTGTCATCGCCGCCCGCAGACTTCCCTTTATAATCGCGCTCACCCCCAAAAGAACGAAGTTTTGCGGACAGGAGTCGGCGATGGCACCCGGCCACCACGAACGCCTCAGCCTTGTATTCGCAACCAGCGATGATGGCGCGCTGACGGATCTCGGACAGGAGCTGGCCCCGGCGTTCTTTATTAATCTGGCGCCCGACACCGAGGCCCTGTTTCGGACCTTGTCTGAACAGGCGCCGGAGATTGTGGTCGTCGATCTGGACACGATCGTGCCCAGCGGAACCGACGTGTTCGAGTGGACGGCGCTGGTTCGGGCGACCGTACCGGAGACGCTGCTGATCATCATCTCGCGAGCGCCGTTACGGAGTGCCCGGCAGCGCGCGAAGAAGGCGGGGGCCGATGAGTTCCTGCTGGCGCCGGTCGATTTTTCAGAACTGCGGGAATATCTGCTGGAAGCCGGCATGGAGAGGAGGGTCAAGCTCGAAGCGCAGTTGCTGCGGGAGGATATCAGCCAGCGAACCTCCTTCTGCGGCATGATCGGCGGCAGCGAAGCGATGCATCGTGTCTACGAAGCGCTGCGGCGGGTGGGACCCAGTAACACGCACGGTGATCCTGCGCGGAGAAAGCGGGACGGGGAAGGAGCTGGCGGCGCGCGCGATTGTGGCGCTCAGTCCGCGGCGGGACGGGCCCTTCATCAGCGTGAACTGCGCTGCGCTGCCGGAAACGCTGATGGAGTCGGAGCTGTTCGGTCATGAGAAGGGCGCCTTTACCGGGGCCCACGCCACCCGGCCTGGGCAAGTGGAGCTGGCGGATGCGGGGACGCTGTTCCTGGACGAGATCGGGTCGCTGGGGCTCGCGCTGCAGAGCAAGCTGCTGCGTGCTGCAGGACCGCGCGGTACAGAGGATCGGGGGCAAGAGCCCGCGCAGGATCGATTTTCGCCTGATCACTGCGACCAACGACGATCTTGAAGACATGGTGAAGAAAGGGCAGTTTCGCGAGGATTTGTACTACCGGATCTGCGTGGTGCCGCTCTCGCTGCCGCCTCTGCGAAAACGCGAAGGGGATGTGCCGCTGCTGCTGGACCACTATATGAGGATGTACTGCACGGCCGGCGAATTGCCGGTCAAGCGATTTTCGCCCGAAGCGATGCAGGTGCTGGAGAGCAGTACGTGGCCGGGGAATGTGCGCGAGCTGGAGAATCTGACGCAGCGGCTGGCGCTGATGGTGGATGGAGAGCTTATTCAGCTGGAGCACCTGCCGGAGAAGGTGATTCTGGCCAGCACAGCAACCAGCGATCAGATGCTGATTCCGGCAGAGGGCGTGGATCTGGATGAGGAACTGATCCGGATCGAACATGGCTATCTCGAGGCGGCCATCCGGCGGGCGGGGAGCAAGCGGGGAGCTGCGGGGCTGCTGCGGATTCCGATTCAGAAGATGAAGTATCTGTGCCGCAAACACGGGATCTGAGGAGCCGGGTCAAAGTTTGACCCCCCATGGGGTCAAATTTTGATCCAAATCGACGCCCCCGTGAAGGCTTTCTCCGGACCCATCATCACAAATGTCCCGCGATTTCCAGTAATTGAGAGCGTTGCACGAGAAAATCCGGCAATTTCGAGTTTGGCAATCAAATCGCAATAGGTGAGGGCGCACGCACACTGGAGCGATCCAGGAGCCAAAACAGGAAATTGAGGAGAATCGAAGAAATGGCTATCCAGAAGAAATCCCTGATCAGCAATCTGAATTCCACGAAGAAGTCGATTCCCACCCACTCTGCCGCCCCAGCCGCCGGACCGGCCGTGTCGGGCAATATCGCTGCAAGCTTCCGGCTGGCAAAGCAGGCGAGCCTGGCGAAGGGCACGACTCTGGCGAAGGGTACGACCCTGGCGAAGGGCACGACCCTGGCGAAGGGCACGACCCTGGCCAAGGGCACGACTCTGGCGAAGGGCACGACCCTGGCCAAGGGCACAACTCTGGCGAAGGGCACGACCCTGGCGAAGGGCACGAGCCTGGCGAAGACCGTGTTCTAGGTTTTGCCCTCCCCCGCACGACTCGTTTACGGTTCTCTCGTTGTGAAAACAAAAACAGGAAGAACGACCCCGGTTCTTCCTGTTTTCTTATTGGACCTTTACCCGATCTTCCTACCAGACCTTGCGATCGACGAAGTCGCTGACCGCTCTCCAGGCGAGTCCGGCGAAGCTCTCCCGGCGAATGACCATTTTCGCGGTCCCCGTCATTCCGGAATAGAGTGAGCCGTCGTTCGGCACGACGACGTCAGCCACGTAGTAAATCAGCTGCGTCCCAGCCTTGATTTGCTGAATGTTCTCAACGGCCGGCGGCAGTTCGTCGGGGGCGGGTTTGATCGCGTCCACGAATGCGGCCTGAGGGCGAAAGCGGCCATCGACCGGCAGCAGAGCTGCCCCTCTGCGGTATGCGGGCGACCTCGAACTCGTGAACAAAGATGCGAGCCCGCATCTGGCGGGTATCGCAAATCTCAGCGAGGGTCGTTCCCGCGTCCACGTATCTGCCCACCAGATCGCGCACGCGAGGAGTCGCCACAATGCCGTCGATGGGAGAGAGCGGGGTAAGATTCCCCGCTTCTTCCTCGGTGATAGCGGCCTGGATCCCCGCCCTTGCGTTGTCCTGAAGAGCCATGCCCAGATCGCGATGGTTCAGCTGGGCTCCGGCGCGCTGAACGCCGGTGAGGGCGAACTGTTCGGCCGAACCCGCGCTTTCCGATGCGATCTGCATGTTCGCCATGTGCAGGAGTGGATCGCCGGCGCGCACCTGCTGCCCTTCACGAACCAGGGTGTCCAGCACTCGGCCGGGCACCGTAGAACGGACAACGGCCAGGCGAACGGGATCGAGAAGAAACCGTGCCGAGATGGTCTCATGCCGAATGGGAAGAAAGAGGATGACGCCAGCAGCCACACAGGCGGCGGCGACTCGTGGTGCGGTGAACCACGAGCGAACGCGATCGCGTTTATCCAGATAGACGGTTTGCATAAATTTAACCAAAGTGCGGATGCGGGACCGGAAAATGAACAGGGCGAGGACGAGGGCAGGCACAAACGCCCACTGCGGGCTGTATTTCGCGAAGACGTTGTTACAAAAGCGGACCACAGCGAAGAGCAGAGCATAGCTGTAGATGCCGGAGAGGACGGCATAGATGAGAAAGCCGGCGCGGCGGCGCTTCGGCACATAATCCACTTCAACCGGAAGCCTGAAAACTTTCCCCGCACGAGCTGCGAGAGGTAGGCGGTCGATTTCTCCTTGATATCCGCGAAGCCGATGATCTCGGAGAAGGCGTAGTAGCCGTCGAGCTTAATGAGGGGATTCATGTTCACGACCACCACGGCCACGCCGGTGATGAGCATGATTTTGTAGGCAAGATCGTGGACTTCGCTCCCGGCGGGTGTTCCCCACCAGACGAAGGTAGCGAGGGCGCAGAAGATCATCTCGATGCCGATGCCGACAAGGATGGTAAGGAAGCGCTGCCAGCGGGTGGCGTAGACCCAGGCTTCGCTGACGTCGACAAAGAAAGCGGGCGTGAGGTAGATGAGGTGGAAACCCATGGCGTGAACTTCACCGCCATAGTGTTTGCAGGTGAGGCCGTGGGCCGACTCGTGAAAGAAGGCGAGGATGAGGAAGAGGACCCAGAATTCGGCGAGATCGGCGGCGCTTTTTTGCGTGAAGTTGTAGAACTGCAGAGTGTCGCCGCCGATCTGGCCCCAGTCCACGACAAAGATCCATGTCATGAAAAGGAACATGACCGCGCAGACCGCCGCGAACCAGCGGCTGTAAATCCACTTCAGCCACGGATAGATGCGGTCGAAGTAGCGATCCGGATCCCACGCTGAAAACTGCATGTGAGCGACATCGAATTTCGATTTGCGATGAGCGTGGTCGTGACGGCTGGACTCCAGCTTTTGCTGGAGCGCGACATTCCGCTCCAGGGGCGTCTTGTACCAGAAGCCGATTTCATCGAGGCCGCTGGTGAAGTCGCGAAGATCGTCAACGTCGTAGCGGACGCCGTAGAGTTCGGCATGCGCGTCCGCCACATCCTGCCAGGAGCGCTTGCCGTCGAAGAGCTCAATGATGCGCCACTGCGGCGGGCCAAAGCGAAAGATGTTGTCCCGGCCGCGGATCATGGCGACGATTACCGGCTGGCCGTCTTCGATGTTCTCGCTGGCAATCAGGTTCGGATCGATCTTTGGATAGCCCACCCGCTCCCGGCGAGCGGGTAATTCCGGCAGCGCGGCGTTGAGGGCTTCAGCCAGATTCATTGCGGTCGTGCGATCCGGATGGAGGCCATCATTCCTGGCAGGAGGCCGGGGATATTGTGCGTGAGCCTTGCCGTCACCTCGATGGTTCCGCTGCCTGGATCGACGACCGGACTGAGGTGGGTGACGGACGCTGTGGTGGTCTGGGCGAAATCGGGCGTTGGGGAGAGGGTGACGACATCGCCGCGCCTGAGAATCGAGACCTCTCGTTCCGGAAGCGTGAAGCGGACTTCCATGGGGGATGTACCCGTCACCTGGAAGAGCTTATCGCCGACGTTCACATATTGCCCCAGGCGAACATAGCGTTGCGACACAACTCCGTTAAAGGGCGCGGCAATCCTGGTCTTTTCCAGTTCAAGCTCCAGTGACTGGGCGGTGGATTGCGCGCTGCGCATCTCATTGCGCTGGCGCTCGACCTCGAATTGGGTCGCCTGCAAATCGTAGCGGGCGTGATCGAGGGCTTCCTGGGTATTAATCCCCGCCTGGCGCATGGCTTCGGCACGTTGCAGATCGGTTTTGCGGACGTCGACTTCGGACTGCCAGTTCTTGAGATCGGACTCAAGGCCGCTGACTTTGAATTCAGCCGCGCTCTGGTCCGCGGCGATCTGGCGATCGTCGAGGCGAGCCAGCATGTGACCCTGCTGTACGGCAGAACCCACCTCCGCGTCCAGCTCAGAGACGATGCCGGCACGCAGGGCGACGACATCGATTTGTTGCTCAATCATCACCGGACCGGTGGTGACGATCGGCCCAGGGCTGGAGCGCGCAGGGACGGACGGCCTGGGCAGGTCCGCAGGGATGGGCCGCGAAGCAGCCGCAACCGCTGCCGGGCCGCCGCGATGATCCGATGAGCACCCCATACAGGTCAGAACCGCCGTGGCTGCGGCCAGGGCCGCGATCAGACTCATCGTTGGAATCTTTACCATCCAAACCACCCCCACAGTTTTGACCAGAGCCACAGGGCGGGGTCGCGAAGCATGACATAGCCCAGAGGCCGCAGACCTGTTCGAATCTTGCCGAAGCCCTGCATGCCAGGGCGAAGATTGCCATCATGGTTCGGCACCGTGATGCGCGCATAAAAGGCGCGGTTGTCGCCGAGTGGCTGACCGGCGGGGCTGACCACGCTCACGTCCCCGGCGAAGGTCTGCGTGGGAAATGCCTCGAGCTTAACGCGCGCCGCATCGCCGGTGCGCAGCAGGCTGACATCGCGTTCCGGCACAGCGACGTCAGCAACGACCTGGTCCGTGCTGACGATCTCCATGATGGGATCTCCGAGGGCGAGCTTCCTGCCAAGAAGATTTTCCAGGTGCGGCGTTGCCACAATGCCGGCGGCTTGCGCGCGGAGGTCATGCGCGACAGCTGCTCGGTCGCGCGAGATAACTCACTGCGCAGAAAATTCGCCTCCAGCTGACGCTGTCCGGCAGTCGTCGCGTCATTCTTCACCAGGGCCTCGGCCATCTCCGCCATCGCTGTGCTGTACCGCGCCTGAACCGTGGCCAAAGCTGCACGGGCGCTCCAGTCCGCCATCTGCGCCAGCGGTGTGCCTGGCTCAACGCGCTGACCTTCGTGGACGAAGATTCGTTGCACAACGCCATCCTGTTCGGCGCGGACGTACTGTGTTCGATCCGCGGCGATCTGCGCGTCGCCGGAAATCCGCATGGGCACGGGCACGAGGATGAGAGCGAGAACCACGGCAGCCGCAAGCGCGACGGTGAGCGCGCGGCGGCGCCGATCGATCGCCATGAAACGCCGCTTTTTTTCAATCAGGGGCTCGAGGATTCCGATGAACGGGACTTCCTTGTAGAGCGAGGCGTTGCGCAGAGCCAGCGTGGCCTGGCTGGCCAAAACGCGGATGACTTCGACATGCAGCTCATTCAGGAAGTCAGGGTCGGCACTCTCAAAGCACAGAACTCCAAGCCGCCCCTCGTCATCGGCAAGAGGAAGGGCGTAGAACCCGCGGTAGCCGCTGTCGGCAAAGTAGCGGCGAAATTTCTCGCGTGTTTCGGGCCGCGGATCGTCGATCTCCTCCTCGTGCTGCGCGACGTGAATCTCCGTGTCGATGCCGCCAACCCAGCGCAGGATCTCAGTCAGCCGCTCGATCGAAGGCTCAGAGGTATCCAGTTTCGTTACGCCGGAGACCGCCTGAATCGTGAGCCGATTGCGCTGTTCCAGCGCGAGTGCGGCGCGCTCATAGGGGATGACCTGTTGCGGCTCATTGACGATTGCCTGCAGCACCCGCTGCTGGTTGAGCGTTGAGCTGATGTTCTGGCCTACGCTCACCAGCGTCTGCAGAATTTCGATCCTGCGTTCGGCCTGCAGCAGCGATGAGTTGTGCAGCGCCTGGGCGGCAGAGCCGGCGACCTGCGTCAGCACGAAGAGGTCGTCGTCGGTGAACGCAGCGTCGTCGCCTGTCCGGACCACTTCCATGACCCCCACCAGGCTCTGTTCATCCATGAGCGGTGCTGCCATCAGAGAGGTCACTGCGCTTTCGCCGGTTGGTGCAATGCGCCGTTCGAGCGCTTCATCGCCGGACTGCAGAAGGGCCGCCTCCCCACTCTCGCCCACCCTGCCGGCGATCCCTTGCTCGCCGTGCTGCCGGTCGCCGAGGTGCGCACCCGGGTCGTATCCCGACTGCTGCAGCAGCAGCAAATCGTCCTTATCCACCATCCAGAGATTGACCGCCGCGGCGCGAACCAGGTCGCCGACTTTCTCGCAGATCACAGGCAGAAGAGTCTGCATCTCGAGCGTGGCGTTGAAAACCTTTTCGATGTCGTAGAGCTGGGTGAGGCGCATGACCGAGGCCAGGCCGGCGTTGCGCTCGGCTGCATAGATCGCCCCGCTCCTGAATGCAATGGCGCCAATGCCCGCGATTTCAGCCACTTGTTCGAGGGTTGCTTCATCCGGAGGCTCGGCAAAGCTCACGATCTCAATGGCGCCGATGATTTGTTCCCCGAGCAGCATCGGGACGCAGGTCAGCGTGTTGACCGTGAGGCGGATGTCAAGGTGCGCGTACTCATCGCGGGGGAGCTCGTCCGCGTTGAATTGAAGGATGGAACGCTCCCGCGCCAGCGTGCCCAGAGTCCCGGACTCGATTGCGATCGGCCCCGCATCGACGGTGATCTCGCCAACGACGGCCTTCGCAGTCCAGACGGGCATTTCCGGGTTCTCGATGCAGAAGACCACAACCGCTGAGTCGGGAACGAGCTCTGCCACAGCAGCGGCAACAATGCGAGCGCGCGGACCGACCTCCAGCTCGGCCAGAAGTGCCGGAGACAGTTCCGCCAATGGAAACACCGCTGCAGGCAGGCTCAACCGCAAGGCTCCTTCCGTTCAGGCTTCAGGTCCACAGGCTTTTCTTTGTCGCACGAAGAACAGAGAGCGAGCGCTGCTGGGGAAAACTCCGCAGAGCGGAATTTCAAGCTTCAAGGGGGAAGCCGCATCGCTTTCCGTCAGACCGTTGGCGGTATGGTATCCTGCCGCTGCTTTTACGGGGTAGCTTTTTTTCCTGTTGCAGCAGACAGCCGGCATGAAGCTTTTCTCAGCGCCTGAGACCTCGGCCGGTTCTGGCTTGGGGTTTCTGGCGACCCAACGATGGGTGAGGGATCTCAGGGGGAACCGAGTGAATTCGTTGGAAATTGCAGTTCTCAGGCACGGTGCTGTCACTTCGCTCACGCTGCGCGGTCCTCTGGTTCTGGGCCCGCCCGCCGACAGCGTGCGCCAGACGATCGACAACCTGGTGGCTCATGGCGAAAACCAGATTGTGCTCGAGATTTCCGGCATCAACCGGCTGGATTCGAGCGGCATTGGGTTGCTGGTGAAGGCTCTGCAACTTACGAAGGAAAACGGAGGATCCGTGCGGCTGGTTAATCCGCCGAAGGTGGTCCTGCAGACCCTGACGATGTGCCGGCTGCTTCCGCTTTTTGAGGTGTACGACAATGAGAACGACGCGATAGCGGCATTTTCCTGAAGTCTCGCCTCCGCATGGGCCGATGAACGAGCTCACTACGAAGCCGTCCCGCATCGTCCCTTGACGAATCGATAGTAGGGCGTCTACCATCAACTTCCAATTGAGGGTCAACTGTCTTCCATGGAAAAACGAAACGGACTTCTTCAGGGCACGCTGGACATGCTCATCCTGCGAACGCTGCGTTCCGGTGCCGCTCATGGTCACGAGATTGGAAAGCACATCCAGCGGACGACCAACGATTTTCTACAGATGCAGCACGGTTCTCTCTACCCCGCGCTCCATCGGCTGGAGAAACGAGGCTGGGTCACTGCGAAATGGGAAACCGCTCCGGATCGCAATCGGGAATTCAAGTATTACCGATTGACAGCGCAGGGCCGAAAACAGTTGACCGTCGAAGAATCGCAGTGGAAGCAGATGGCCGAAGCCGTGGCGCGCGTAATGTGGCCGGTCGCCGAGGAGAGCTGACATGAAATGGTGGCGGCTAAAAAAGAGCGACGAGGATCTGCAGCGGGAACTCGAGTCCGATCTGCAATTAGAAGAGGAAGAGCAGCGGGAGCGCGGCCTATCGGCGGAAGAGGCCCGCTATGCCGCTCGGCGCGCCTTCGGCAATCCCACTCTCATTCGCGAGCACACGCGCGCCACCTGGAGATCGCGGCTCACTGGAGCGGTTGGCACGCGATTTGAAATATGGCGCGCGCACCTTGCTGCGCTCGCCGGGGTTTGCATCGTCTCAGTGCTGGTGATGGCGCTCGGCATCGGCGCGACCACATCGCTCTTCACCATGGTGCGTGCCGTGCTGCTGCGGCCTCTGCCGTTTCGCGATTCCGGCAAACTGGTGGTGCTCTACGAACACTTCCGCCACAACCAGGGCGGCGACGGATTCAATGCGGTTGCCCCAGGCGACTATCGCGACTGGCGCAGCCAGACCCACGGCTTTGAAGACATGGCGGCGATGCGCGGCTACGGAGGCATCCTCTCTGGCGTGCACTCCGAACTGCCCGAAGTCGCGCAGAGCGCCGGTGGGTCGTCCAATCTCTTTTCGCTGATGGGCGTAGCTCCCGCCTTTGGCCGCATCTTCACCGAGGCCGAAGACCAGCCGCAAGGCCAGCCCGTGGTCCTGCTCACGTGGAGCCTGTTTCAGCGCCGTTTTGCCGGAGATCCTTCCATCATCGGCAAACAGGTTCATCTGGATACCGTCCCCACCACCGTCGTTGGCGTACTGCCGAGTTGGTTTACTTATCCGGATGCCCGAATCCAGTTCTGGATGCCGTACGCGCAGACGTTTTCGCCGGAAGACTATAGCATGCACGACGGGCACCAGAGTCAGGTGGTGGCTCGGCTGCGGCCGGGTGTGAGCGCAGAAGCGGCGACGCGCGAGGTAAGCGCGTTGCAATACAGGATCCACCTCGCCAATGCCTCAAAGCCCGTTGCCGAGGACGTGTGGTCACGACCGATGATCGACGACCTGGTCAGGAATGTGCGAACGCCGCTGCTGGTGCTGCTCGGTGCGGTCGGCTGCATGCTGTTGATCGCCTGCCTGAACCTCGCCAACCTGCTGGTAGCCCGGTCGGCGGCGCATCGCAAAGAGGTTGCCATTCGCGGCGCGCTGGGCGGCAGCCGGGTTGTTCTTATTCGCGAACAAATGATGGAGAGCCTGCTGATCTGCCTGACCGGCGGAGGGCTCGGCTTGTTGCTGTCGCTCGCTTCCACGCTGGTGGCTCGCTGCACACTGGCGCAATCTGCCTCGTGCCGACTCGGTGCATGTCGATGGATGGGTTCTCGCGTTTGCCGCAGGCCTGGTGGTGGCCACAGCCCTGCTGGCTGGACTGGTGCCGGCCATTTCCTCCACCGGCAAAGGGCTGCTCACCGGCCTGCGGGAGTCATCGCGATCGGCCGGCGGCGGCGTCTCGCGGGCGCGGTTGCGCAAGACCATGCTCACCGCCGAGATTGCCCTGACCGTCATGCTGCTGATCTCCGCCGGGCTGCTTTTCAAGAGCTTCGTGCGCCTGCGGACGACAGACCTCGGCTGCCGTGTCGATCACGTGATGACCATGAAATTCGGTCTGCCTGAAATTCAATACGATACCCGCGACAAGGTATTGTCCTTCCACGAGTCACTGCTCGAACGCGTGCGCCGTCTGCCCGGTGTGCGTGGCGCTGCGCTCGTCTCCAATGCGCCTGGAACAGGCCCGGTGGGCGACAGAGTTTTTACCATCCCGGAGCGGCCTGCTCCCAGCTACACCCGCAATACGCTGCCGTGGCCCTTACCGCCGATCCGCAGTACTTCAGCGTCATGCAAATTCCTCTGCTGCGCGGCCGGGTCTTCACGGAACACGAGCGCCTCGCGAACGACCATTACGTTGTGGTCAGCAAGCTGTTTGTCGATCAGTTTTTCTCCGGCGACGACCCGGTTGGCAAACACATCCGCCTGGTTTGGGATACCAGGATGGAGACCTACGAGATCCTCGGTGAAGTAGGCGACACCATCGCAGACGTTACCCGGCCGGTGCGGGCGGCCATGTATTTCCCGATCCTCTCCGGCATCCCCGACCGTACCAGCGAGGCGACCATCGTCGCCTGGACCGCCGGCGATCCACTGGCCATGTCGATGCCGATCCAGCAACAAATCTCGGCGCTCGAACCGGAGCTGCCCGTCTACAACGCGCTCACCATGGACCAGATTCTTGGCAAGACCACTGCCAGCCAGGGCTTCACGGCGAATCTGGTGCTCGCGTTCGCCGCGTTGGCGCTGCTGTTGGCTGCAGTCGGTCTTTACGGAGTGCTCTCTTATCTGGTCACGCAGCGCGTGCCGGAGATCGGCATCCGCATCGCTCTCGGCGCGCAACGCGCACAGGTCCTGCGCCTTGTCCTGTTCGACGGGCTGCGGCCGGCGCTCCTCGGGCTCATCCTTGGTTTGGCAGCCAGCGCAGGCGTAACCCAACTCATCCGGTCGATGCTCTACGGAACCGCGCCGTATGACCCGGCTGTTATTGCCGCTGTCATTCTCATCCTGCTTTTAATCGCATCGATTGCCTGTATCTTTCCCGCCTGGCGTGCCTCACGCCTCGATCCTATGCAAGCCTTGCGAACGGAATGAAACATGCAGGCAACGTGGTAGGACGCTCACGGACCGGGAAGTCGAGCGGCTCCTGGCGAACCTGGAGATCAAGTCCTTTGAGACCGGGATGAGCAGGAGGTCGCCGGGAGGCTGCTTCCCCCAAAACTTCGGGGATCGCTGCCGAACCCGCTTTGGCCCCTCCACAGGGTGGGGTTTACCGAAAAGGCCATCCGTGACGACAGGCCGACCTACCCCCAACAGCCGACCTTCGCGTTTCCCGGTCGTCGATTTCGGCGTCTTGACAGCAGGCGGAGAGCGCATTGCGCTGTCTTCAATCTGGACAACTTTATCGGCAGGAATAGACGACGGAGTGACTATCGTTTGCAGGCCGGGTCGGACGGGCCTGGAATCGCAACCGAATACGCCGTTCGTCGTAGTATGCTACACGGTTCCTTTGAGGTGCGCCGCCCATGGAGCATCTACGGCAATCCGAACTGCATTCGCTGCTGGCTTTCGCGGGCAATTGCTATGCGATCCGCGCTCCCGAGGATTTCGGGGGTTTTGTCTCGCGTCTTATTGGCGAGTTGAATGGGGTGATTCCGGCCGCTCATATCACTTACAACGAGATGAACCCGGAGAAATCGGAATCGCACAACCACACGAGCAGTGCAGAACTTGCATCGAGCACAGCCGGCCAACGATGGGAAGAACACATGAACGAGCATCCAGTGTTGGCGCATGTGCTGGAAACCGGCGATTGCCACGCGCGACGGATCTCAGAGTTCATGACCCAGACGGAGCTGCACGATCACGGCCTGCACTGCGATTTTTATAAGCACTACGACATCGAGGATGCGTTGTGCATCCCCATTCCGTGCCCGCTTCCGCGCATCATCGGCGTGGCCTGGCACGATGACCGCATCTTTACAGCGCGCGAATGTCTGATCGCCGACCTCGTTCGTCCCCATATCGGCCAGGCCTGGAAGAACGCGCGGCTCATGGCCAGCCAGGTCCACAACATCGAGATACTTGGGCGGGGTTTTGAAAGCATGAGCGCGGGAGTGATCCTGTGCGATAAGCAGGGGCGCGTGCACTTCATCAATCCGCCGGCGCGGCAGTATCTGGCCGACTACTTCGGCGTCACGCGACAAACCGATCGCCATCTCACTGGCGATCTGCTGCTCTGGGCTCGAGAGCAGAGAGCGGAGTTGAACCGGAGGGACGATGTGCCGGCGGTTCGCTCACCGCTGGTATGCGAGAGACAGAACAAGCGCCTGGTGATACGGCTGCTCTCCGAGCCGGACGCAGACCTGTTCCTCATGGAAGAGGAACAAATGTTTCCGGCCGGCAGCACCTTCGGGTATCTCAAACTCACCGTGCGCGAGGTGGAGGTATTGGAGTGGATCGCCCAGGGAAAAACCAACCCCGAGATCGCGATCATCCTGGAAATGCATACCGGGACCGTGAAGAAGCACATCGAACACATTCTGGAAAAACTCGGGGTAGAGACTCGCACCGCCGCGGCCGCCGTTGCTTTTGGAGCGAACGGGCGGAATCACGCGGATTAGCAAAACTTCGCGCAGCGACAGCAACCAACGACTCCCGGTACGCCGATAGGCGTATTGCCGGGGGGCGTTCCCGCAGTCATGATCCGACAACCCGATGAGCATTGCAGGGCAGGGGGAGCTTGCCAATGAATAAAGCTGCCGCCGTTGCCACCTTCAGGAAGATCGGGCTCACCCGCCGCGAAGCCGAAGTTCTGTTGTGGATTGCTCGCGGACAGTCGAATGCGGAGATCAGCAGGAGCCTCTCCATCAGCGCACTCACCGTCAAGAAACACCTTGAGCACATCTTTCTGAAGCTTGGTGTCAGAAGCCGTCTCGCCGCCGCAATTCACGCCGGAGACGCTTGTGCGAGAAGATCGGCCGCTTGCTCCAGGCGGAAGTCCGCATCGTTCCGCGCGTCAAGGTGATTGGCCGGGCAATCTCATGGTGTTGCGAAAAGCCGCGACACAAGTGACTCACAGGCGCTATTGGCCGCGCGAGTAATACGCCGAAAGACGAATTGAATCGCAGCGCCTCCGGAACAAGACTGATGCTGCCGGAGTGTGAGAGCGGAATGTCGAAAACCGCGATGCGTGCTGTCGCGCGGCGGCCCAATTGGCTTCCCCATCGATCCTCCGTATCAACATGAGCCAACGCAGCTGGCGCTCAACCGATATTTCCCGGCTAAAAGGACGGGGCCTCACCTGCCGTCAACGGCAAGTCCGTCAGGGGTCATTCGCGCAAGGTCCGACGCGGAGATGGAAACAGTGACTGCACCGAGAGTGTGCATTTGAGGGAGACTTGTATGTTTCGTAGTAAGAGTTCCTGGCTGTCGATCGTCGCTTCGTTGGTTGTGTTCATGTTTGCAGTTTGTTTCACCGGCTGCGGCGGTTCGTCGAAGCCGATGAGCGTCGGCGTCACAGCGGCGGCGAGCACGGTGGATGGCGCCGATACAACGACGCTGACGGCCACGGTGGCGAACGATAAGAATGCGCAGGGGGTCAAGTGGACCGCGAGCGCCGGAACCCTCTCCAGTTCGACGACGACCTCGGCGACGCTGACCGCGCCCGCAGCCACGAGCGCGCAGCAGACGATCACGGTCACAGCGGCATCGATTGCTGATTCCACCAAGTCGGGCACAGCGACGATCACAGTGGCGGCAGTGCCTGCTATCACAAGCCTTACCGCGGCGCAGCAGTCGGTCGGGGTGGGCACGGCTTATTCCGCGACGCTGGCCGGCACTGGCGGCATCACTCCTTACAAGAGCTGGGCGCTCGCAACAGGCAGCAGTAGTCTGCCTCCGTGCCTGAGCCTGAGTTCGTCGGGTACTCTCTCCTCGCCTTCAACACCGACAGCGGCCTGCGTTGGCGTTTACAGCGGGATCAAATTCGCCATGACGGATTCCGGAATTCCCACCGCCCTCACCGCCACATCGTCGGCGCAGACCATTACCGTCACCGGACCCGCCATCGTATTTCCCACCAGCCTCGCCAGCGGGCAGGTCGGCACGGCGTACGCAGGCAGCGTCGCCGCGACCGGAGCGCTGGGAACCACAACGTACAGCCTGGCCAGCGGAGCTCTGCCTCCCGATCTCACCCTCAACACCAGCACCGGCGCCATCACGGGAACTCCCAAAGCTGCCGACGTTGGTACCGCCAGCTTCAAAGTCACCGTTGTGGACGCGTTCGCAGATACCACAACTTCGGGAACACTGAGCATCACGATTGCCGCGGCGCCGGCCATCACGTTTAGCGGTGCGCCAGCGGCCACCGCTACGTTCGGAGTTGCATACGCGAGCAGCGTGACAGCTGCGGGTGGCGCGGGAGCGCTGACCTACGGCCTTGCCAGCGGAACTCCGCCTCCGGATCTTGCTCTGGGCGCCAACGGCGCCATCGCCGGCACACCGAAGACCGCCGACATCGGCACCTTCGCGTTTGCAGTGAAAGCAACGGACGCCTTTGGCGACTCGGCGACCTCGGGCGATTACAGCATCGTGGTCAGCTATCCGGCCGTGACCCTCACGCCGGCCGCCGGAAGCCTGCCTCTGGCAGTAACAGGACAAGCCTATTCCCAGACGCTGACGGCCACGGGCGGCAGCGGAACCGGCTACACCTGGACGGTTACAGGCTTGCCGGCGAATGGACTGACGTACGTAGCCAGCGGCGCGACCCTGACCATCAGCGGGCCGGCCAATGCAACCGGCACAGTGAGTCTCACGGCATCGGTGAAGGACGACGCGGCCAACAGCGCCGGGCCTTTCGCCTACACCATCCAGATATTCAGTCCAGTTACATTGCCCACCAGCCCCGCCACTCTGCCGTCTACCGCGACGGTCTACGTGGCCTACACCGGCACGATGATCGCCACCGGCGGCAGCGGCAATTACACATGGACCGTTGCAGGTTTGTCCGACGGCTTGAGCTCCTCGACCAGTGGCGCCACACTGACGATCGCCGGGACCCCATCCTCGGCGGCAACGGTCACCCTTACCGCCTCGGTGAAGGACACCACCACCAACGTTACCGCTGGTCCTCTGAGTTACACAATTAACGTGTATGCCTCCGTGACTCTGCCCACGACCAATCCCTCCACGCTGGGGCCGGCCACGGTGAACTCGGCGTACATCGGGACGATTGTGGCCGCCGGGGGCACCGGCAATTACACGTGGACTGTAACAGGACTACCTTCCGATAACCTGAACTACGCAACAAACGGGAATACCTTGACCATCAGCGGTACGCCGGGCACAGCGACTACTGTGTCCTTCACCGCTAAGGTTACAGATACAACCATGAACGTCAGTTCAGGCCCGTACACCTATACCGTTACGGTCTATGACGGAGTAACTCTGCCGTCGCCGAATCCCGCAACTCTGAGTCCGGCGGATGCCGGGACCGCTTACAGCGGGACGATCGTCGCGGCGGGTGGGAGCGGCAACTACGCCTGGACCGTTACCGGCATGCCTGCCGACGGGCTGAATTATTCGACCAACGGAGCGACGCTGACGATTAGCGGAACGCCCGCATCGGCGCAAAGTGTCCAGTTCACCGCAAAGGTGACAGATATAACCAGCAACCAAAGTGCGGGGCCGCTCACATATTCGATTGCGGTCAGCGGTCCGCTGTCTTTGCCCACGCCCGATCCGAACTCATTGCCCTCCAACGGGTACACAAACGCTTCCTATAGCGGCTTCATCAACGCGGCGGGTGGCAGCGGAAGCTACTCGTGGTCGGTCTCCGGGCTCTCCGATGGCCTCAGCGTGATCGGTGGAACTACCGGAAGCACATTGACCATCGGTGGGACACCCACGGCGCCAACCTCCGGCGGCAATCCGGTGACGGTCACGTTCAGCGTCACGCTTACGGACACCGCAACCAACGCCAGCATTACCCAGAGCGGATACAACATCACCATCAGTTATCCGACGCCGGTATCTTGCCCTCTCCCAACCCAACCTCATTGCCTTCGGCGACGGTCAATCGGCCATACAACGGCGCGATCAACGCTATGGGCGGAGTGCCTCCTTACACCTGGTCCATCAATGGAAATACGATAGGCTCAGCGGGCTACAGTCTGGGCAACGGTACGCTGGTCGCCAGCAGCACGGGAGGCAATACGCTTTCCGTCTACGGGACGCCCAGCTCGACGGGCACAGTGACGCTGACCGGCGTGCAGGTGACCGACAGCCTCAACACCATGGCCACTGCGCAGACCTACACGATCAACGTCAGCCCGGTGTCCACGGTCAGTGTGACGGTGAACCAAATCCCACAGGGCATGGTCAACATGCCGTATACCTTCGGGGATCTAAGCATCAGCGGGGGCAACGGCCCGTACACGGTCGCCTATACCAACGCGCCTGCCGGTCTCGCGCTCCGAGCGGCACCTGGAGCCTCGTCGGCACGCCGACCGCGTCGGGCTCACCGACGGTTACCCTCAAGGTGACGGACAGCACCACGCCGACGCCTCAGACCGCAACCACCACCTTCACCCTGACAATAGTGCCGGAAACCACCGGCAACAATAACCGCGAACTCGACGGCCAGTACGCTTGCTACTACCAACAGTACTGGGACAACGGGACCACGGGTGGCAGCGGCGCCACGCTTTACCGCGATGGCCTGGTCTTCGCTCTCAAGACCGACGGCGGCGGCCACATCACCGGCGGTGAGGCCGATTCGAATTCGGCGATGAGCGGCTTTAGCAGCGCCGCTTCCAACGGAGCGCTGGGCGGCACTTACGCGGTGGGTTCCGACAACCGTGGCTACATTCTTCTCACCGCCGGGGGATCCTCGGTGGCGACCTTTGCCGTCGCCGGCGGCTCGGTCGACAGCAACAGCCACTTCTCCGAATTCAGCATCGTGTCCATGAATGACGCGGGGTCGAACCCCGACGGCAAACATGGCAACGGTCACTGTTTCGAGCAGAACACGGTAAACCTGTCCGGCATCCAGGCCAGCGGTGGTCTTGTGTGGGCTATGTCGGGCGAAGACGACGGCGGCAATGTTGAAATCCAGGTAGGATCGGGACAATACAGCGCCGGAACCATCTCCGGCATGGTGGACATGGCCCGTGCGGGAACCTACGAGGGCTCGTTTGCTATCTCCGGGACCGACACAACAACAGACGCGTATGGCCGAATGACGGTTACTGCCGGTCCCACACCGCAAACGGCGAATCTGTCGGTTTGGTATATCACCAACAACGCCGCCGGTGAAGGCGTAGGCATGACCGCCAACCCACACAACGCAGCCAATGCCTCCGACTTCATGATCGGGGAGTCGCGGGCGCAAAACGCAGCGCACATTGCCTCAGCCTACCCGGTGAGTGGGCGGTCGGTTCTTTATGCGACGGGACTCTCCAGTGCGGGAAGCTATGACTCAATCGTATCCCAGTCCGTGGGTAGCTCCACCGCAGCTACCATTACCCTGAACGCGAACTTCGAAAACGCCGGCGGCACCATCACGAACCACTGTGCTGCCGGTAGTCCCTGCTCCAGTTCGTACACCTACAGTCCCGCCACGGGCCGGCTGACCATCAACGGCCAAAGCGGGGTCGCGATGTACCTCTACGACACCGACTCCGCCGCGGTGTTTATGGCCAACGGGAGTTCAACCACCTCCACGCTGTCGGGTTGGTTGCAGCCGCAGACCGCGCCCACTTCAGGCACATGGGTCATCGGCGATCTGGCGACCAGCTTCTTCCTGTCGACATTGCCCAACGGCGACTCTACGAAAAACCTCAGCTCCGGCGTCTTCACGGTGAACTCAGTGGCGCCTTCACGAATTTCGTCCAGGATGACGGCGGCGACAACTGGGCCGATTGGGATGAGGGGCCCAGTGGCGAGAGCGGTGGCACTGCCACCGGCGTCGTCGTGCCGGATATAACTTACGATCCCAACGGGACATTCGGCATCTTCGACATCAACATTACAGCGGGTGGAACAACGCAGACGCAGGTCTATTGCGTTGCTGTTAGTGTTGACAATGCCACGAACTCGAACACCCGGGCCCGGCTCGTTTGCTTCGACGCCAGCACATCGCCGCGACTGACTATCGTCCAGGAATAGTCTCACTTTCCTGGATTAACCAGGCCCCGCCTCCGGGCGGGGCTTGTTCTTGCACGAGAAACGACCGTTACGGTGGCGGGCCAACGTGCGTCGTTCAGAACGGCAAGGGAAGTGCGGGCCCCAAAGGCGAGGATGAGGAGGCCCAACCCATCCCCCGGTAAGGGTGCCACAGAGGCGAAGGGTCGCCATCGGCTTCGGAAGCGCTTGCGGGTGATCCGAGGCCCACGGATTTCACGCTCTTACCCGCTTCAGTTCTGATGCAACAGCGGATCGGGAATGATGTTGCATATGTCCCCGCGCACCTGCAGCATTAGCATCGATTCGATTACCTCCATCTGGTAGTCGCCGTCTCCAGAATCTCCGGGGAGATTCCGGATCGGAACTCCTGGTTAGACGACTCGACCCGATCGGTGCGAACGGCAGGGACGAGACAGGGCTCCCGACCGCCGGAACCACAAGGGAGGGCCGTCAGGATTTCGGTGCATTCGGTGGAGTTCTTTTTGTAGCTCTTCTTCATGAACAGCGTCGGCGGTTGTCGCATGTCAGTCAGGTCGCAGCCCGACCCTCCGGAGTCGCTCACGACCGTTGACGCGAAAGAATTGCCATCGACCCTCGACTGCGAGATACTTTTGAGATTGACTTTGGCTACCATGCTTACTATCCATTTCGCTGAAAGGTCGGTGCCGCAAGCGATGCGCTTCGCTGCGGAAAACTTCGGCAATGCATGTGCTGAGGTTAACAAAATGGATAGTAAAATGGATGCTGCACGCTATTGATCGTCAAAAGCGGGAGTAGTTCAGTGGCAGAACGTCAGCTTCCCAAGCTGAATGTCGCCGGTTCGATCCCGGTCTCCCGCTCCATCCTCTGCAACTCACTGCGAGCATAGAAGACGACCCCAATGCAGCGCATCAAAATCGTTGTCGCCGCGCTCCTGCTGGGCGGTAGCTTCGTCGCATTCACGGCCCATGCTCAGCAGCGCTCGCAGGGAATCTCGGTGCACATGCTGCCCCGGCGCGTGGCGGAGATCGGAGGGATGCGCTGGGGCTTCACCGTCGATTCGTCACCGAGGCTTAAGCCAGAGGGGGAGCGTCCTGTGCTCCAGACCACGGCAGAAGTTCTCGCCTACGTTCGCAAGCAGGATGAAAGCGTTCAGCAGAACGGCCTGTGGATCGTCATCACCAATCCCGACGCCTATTCAGAAGACGAGAAGAGCCTCCTTGAAGACGTGAAGTCGATGTGTCGCAGAGAAAAGATTCCGCTCTTCATTTGCCGTGCTTCGCAATTGCCCGACGGATGGACGCGCGCCGACTAAAAACTCTCTCCATGGCTCGACAGAAAGTTGCTTCCGCGACAGCGGCCGCACAATGCGCTGAAAAGGGCACAGCCGAAGCTCACCGAAACCCACCCTCGGTCCAGCTCTCTGTGCCCCCTCAGTTAGTCCTCAGGCCTTTGCTAAATCACCCGCAACAATAACAGCACCACCACAATGAGCAGGATCAGGCCCAAACCTCCGGTCGGGTAGTAGCCCCATCCGCGGCTGTACGGCCATGCGGGAAACGCGCCAACCAACATCAGAATCAAAATAATGAGCAGAATCGTGATCATGGGTATCCCTCGTGCGCGGGAGTCTTGTCGCTCCCAGGCTTTTACGACAAGATGCGCGACAGTTACAACAGGGATGTTTGCCCCTGCGAATTAAGAAATGCCGGCGCCGGGCAACCAAAACGATCCTGCACCCTGTTACGCCAACCCGGCGAGCTTCCGCGCACGGCGAAACACGCGCAGCATCATGGCCTGGGTCAGCTTGCCCGTGTTCGTGTTCTGCAGCGACGGATGATAGCTCGCGAGCAGCCACCGGTCTCCAGCATTTCCTCGGCCGGGGATCCGATACTCCACGCCGTGCCCGAACACCAGCTCCCCGCGCCGCTCGATCTGTTTGGTGCGCAGCAGATGCGCCACCACTCCGTCGAACCCGATCTTGCCCAGGCACACGATCGTCCGCAGCTCGCTCAGCGCCGCAATCTCCTCATCGAGAAACGGTGCACAGTTCGCGATCTCCTCCGGCAACGGCTTATTGCCAGGCGGCGCGCACCGTACCACCGCCGTGATCCACGCGTCGCGCAGCTGCATGCCGTCGTCCCGACTCCGTGACGAGGCCTGCGATGCAAACCCTGCCTGATGCAGCAGCGGATACAGGAAATCCCCTGAGCCGTCGCCGGTGAACGGCCGTCCTGTGCGGTTCGATCCGTGCGCGCCCGGCGCCAGCCCCACAAACAACACGCGCGCCAGGGGGTCGCCGAACGACGGCACCGGCTTTCCCCAGTACTCCCACTCGCGATACGCGCGCCGCTTCTCGATCGCCACCGTGGTGCAGTGCTCGCGCAGCCGCGTGCATCGCTCGCACGCAACAATGCGCTCATTGAGGACAACCAATGGCGCTGCTTTTATGACGTCAACCATTGCAGCCACAAGGCGATTCTAGCTGCCGTAGCGAAAATTATGGCCAGGCGTAGAATGGGACCGCTTCAGGAAAGCGTTTACGCGCCGAACCCTTTTCCCATCGGAGACCCATCGCATGTCCTATCCAGGCAAGCTCTTTGTCGCGCCCCTCGTTTTGACTCTTGTCGCGTTTCTTCCCGGCTGTAAGCAGTCCGAGCCCGCGCCGCAGGCCACCACGCAGCCCGCGCAGGCGCCCGTTCCGCAGATCGGCGGCGAGCCCGTCGTCAAGATCACACGGCCCGCCACCAGCAACGGCCAGGGCATGGAGTTCCTCTCGGCCACCGTCTTTCCTGGCCGCGGCATGAACGTCTTCCAGATCACTGCCAACGTTCCGGGCAAGGGTGAGATTCCCATTCTCGCCTCGCCCACTCTGGAAGAAGCCGCATCCGCGCTCAACGGCGGACCCGCGGACCAGAATGGCAACGCCAGCTTCTCCTTCGGCGGCGCCTTCCTCGTGCCCTATCCCAACCGCATCGTGGGCCCGCTCACTCCGGACGGCAAATCCGTCATCGCCAAATGGCACGGCAAAACCATCACCGTGCCTGCCAACTGGCACAACAGCGCCGACCCATCGAAGGACAAGCACGCCATGCACGGGCTCATCCTGGCCGACCAGGCCCAGGACGTGACCACCGCGAACATCCCCGACGGCCAGTCTCTCACCGGCGTCATCCACGCCGGCGACTTCGGCGGACACTGGCTCTCGCAAACCGATCTGAGCTTCGTGATTGCGCTCACCGGGTCGGCCGTTGACTGCACTATCGTTGCGAAGAATGTCGGTAAGGATCCCGAGCCGATGGCGATCGGGTGGCATCCATGGTTCGCCGTGCCCAGCGGAGATCGCAAGCAGGCGCTGCTGCACGTCCCGGCGACAAAGGTCGCCGAGATCAATAACTATCAGGACGTCTTTCCCACCGGTGACCTGATGTCCGTCAAAGGCACCAAGTATGACTTCACTGCTCCCAAAGGGAAAGCGCTCGACGACATCATGCTCGACGACAACTGGTCGACGCTGCAGCGCACCGATGGCGCCGTCGATGTTACCCTGGCCGACCCGGCCAGCAACTACGGTATCCACATCCTCGGTCTCTCGCCCGAGATCCGCACCGTCCAGGTCTACGCCCCGCCCACCCGGCAATTGACGGCTATCGAGGAGCAGTTCAACTTCGGCGATCCCTTCGGCAAGGAGTGGGGCAGCACGAACACCGGCATGGTGACCCTCGAACCCGGCAAGTCCGTCGAGTGGCACGTGCGGTTGACGCTGTTTCAGCCGGGGAAATAACTGAATCCTTGCTGCGAAGTCCGAGCCGGTTCGGGACAGATCCGGACCGGCTCGATCCGTCCCGCGCTTCACTAATTCCAGTTCTCATCGCGGGGCAGCAGGCCGGCGCTCAGGCGGGTGGCGGCGTGTGTGAAGCAGCCGGTGGTGAGCAGGTTGCCGTTTGCGTCATAGTCGAGGACCATGCCGGCCGAGGTGAACTGGCCGTCCGACCCGAGGACGATCTTGTCCGTGATGCTGGCGCGCGACGCAAAGGTCCCGTCCCAGGGCGGTGGCCTGCAGCGTGTGTCCGGGTCGCTCGTTGCGCAGGTGAGCGACCGCTGGTCCTGGCGAATAGCTCCGGCAACGAGGACCAGGGGCAGTTCTCTCCCGATGGCCGCTGGGTCGCTTACACCTCCAACGAATCCGGCCTGAGCGAGATCTATGTGATCCCCTTCCCGCCCAGCACGAACGCCGCTCGCTGGCTCGTCTCTCGTGGCGGAGGGGTGCAGCCGCGCTGGCGCCGCGACGGCAAAGAGCTGTTCTATATCTCGCCGGACTGGACCATGATGGCGGTGCCGGTAAGCACGACCCCGGTTTTCCAGGCCGGCACGCCTGTGCCCTTATTCAATACGGAGATGGCGGATACAGGAATTCGCACCGGCCCGATGAGCTGGGACATTGCACCGGATGGCAAACGGTTTCTGATTATCACGGATAAGTCGCAGGAAACATCTTCGCTGAACGTGATTCTGAACTGGCGCCCTGGATCGCAGAAGTAAGAGCAGGCTCGCGGCCGCCATTGGACCGGTTTTGCGGTTTCCCGCAAAATGTGGATTTCTTGTCAAGCCCCGAGCGCAAAATCCAAGGTAATGACCGCTGACTTACAACGACTTATACGATAAGTGAGCCAATAATAGTTGGCAGACTTACTGTCTGTATCTGATATTCTGAACTTATAGTAGAAAAAGAAAAAAGGGCCGCCCTGCGCGGCCTTTTCCTTTTTCTGCCGGATGTTACATTCCTCCGACCTCGGGGTTCGCCTGGCGAACCCCTCTCTTTTTTGTCTACTGCTCGAAACGAGGTTTCAACCTGTGGCTCAACGTACAGCTCCCGCCCCGCATTCCTCCAACCTTGTCTTTGCTCGCAGAGTCCCCGTCGATCCCACCCGGCGGGCAGGCAGTTCCAGCGCCCAGGGCCATCCCTGCCGTCGAAACGGCCGGCTGTGCCGCCAGTCGCTTCCTCTGCTGACCCTTGCCCGGCGTTCCGCCTGCTATTTCGCGACCGCCGATGCTGGTGCTCGGGCGCCGGGTGGTTGCAGGACGAGCTCGTGGTGACGTTAGTCGTATTCCGCCGAATGCCAAAAAGTAACCATATTTCCTTCTGGCGAACCCTAACAACGCAAAGCGATTCGTCTGCATCTGTTAATTTCGGGACACTTGCTCTCTCTTTCGCTGGTACGTCCGGGCCCAGAGAAATTCGAAGTTTGATGGTCACGGCCCAACACGAACAGCGAAGGAGAGGCGCATGAGCGCCCAGCCAAATTTTTCGACAGAGTCGCTGGATGAGGCGACCGAACTGCGCATCCGCGTGGGCGAGGCTCTCTGCTCGCTGGTGGAAAGTTTGGCCATGGCAGGGAAGATCCGCCACGCTCGCCGAACGATGGCCGCTGTGCGCGGGATCGTCAACGATACCGCGCGAATCGCCACCCATTCTCCTGAGAACTCAGCTGCCGGCCAGGGCTTGCGAACCTGCCTCGACGAACTGCAGCATCGGGCCCGCAACGCGGAGACGGTGCTGAACCTGCTCGAGTGACCTCTGCTGTTTTTTGCTTCCGAAAATGCCCGGCGTTGTATACGCTGAATCAGCCCATCCCCCAGCGAATTGACCGCGACCCCGAGCCAGGACCTGCTGAAGCTGTCCTGGCGGCCATGTGATGCGTGTCACATGGGCAATTCGGGAAAGGCGGTTACTTTCGACAGTACTGCTCTCGCATTACTACTGCGGAATAGCGCAGCAAGGGTGTAGGTCCTACCGTTGTCAGTCAGGATGGGCGGCATGAATCGGCGGAATTTTCTGAGGGGTTCCGGGCTGGCCGCGGCGGGTTGCGCGCTCGCTGGCACGCAGGCGCGCGCGCAGAAGAACCGGCCAGCCAGGCACATGGTCGACCGGCAGCTTCACCTTTGCGTTTTTTACCGATGTGCACATCGAGCCGGAGATGGATGCGCCGCAGGGTACGGAGCTGGCGATGGAGGTGATCAACGCCTCCGATGCCGAGTTTGCGATCTGTGGCGGCGATCATGTCTTCGACGCCCTGAAGGCACACAAGGAACGGATCCTCGATCAGTACCAGCTGTATGCGGAAGCGGAAAAGACGCTGCGTATGCCGGTGTGGCATGTGCTGGGGAATCACGATGTCGCGGGTCTGGAAACGGGGATGAGCTCGCACGATGCGATCTTCGGCAAGGCGCTCTTCCAGAAAGTCTTCAATACGCCGACGTACTACTCGTTCCAGCACAAGGGCGTGAATTTCATTGTGCTCGATTCGATCATGATCAAGGGTCGCGACTGGCATCCGGCCATCGACATCACCCAGGCAGCGTGGCTGGAGCGCGTGCTGCAGGCCACCAAAGGCACGCCCTCCATCGTCATCAGCCACGTACCTCTGGCTACAAGTATGGCGAGCTATGGGCCGGGGTCGGACAGCAAAGTCTATCAGCCGGTTCTGAACGCCAACTACATCATTCCCATGCTGGAGTATTACGACGTCATCGCGCTGTTGCAGGGCCACACGCACATTTCGGAGAGCGTGCACCGCATGGGAATCCACTATGTGACGGGTGGCGCGGTATGCGGCAACTGGTGGAAAGGCGCGCAGTTTGGCGATCGCGAGGGCGTAACGCTGGTGACCGTCAACAACGGCAGCGTCACGACCAACTACGTGCCGACGGGCTTCCTGAACCAGAGTTAGGGCGCAGTGCGCCTCTGCTCTTTGCGGACTTCTTTTTCTAGCGAGCGGATTTGGCGGATTTCTTCGGTGCAGACGCTTTGGAAGCGGACGCCGAAGTGCCGGCCGCGACGGCCTTCACGCGAGCATTCAGGCGGCTCTTGTAGCGGGATGCGGTATTGGCGTGGATGACGCCCTTCTGGACGCTCTTGTCGATCATGGACACAGCGGTGCGGAACTCAGTGGTGATGGTCTGCGCATCGCCTTTCTGGAGCGCTTCCCGCAGGCCACGCAGTGTACCGCGGAAATGAGTCTTATTGGCGCGGTTGACCGCGGTCTTCTTCGTGGTTTGACGGGCGCGCTTGAGCGCAGAAACGTGGTTCGCCATGAGTGAGTCGGATCTCGCTTTCGGAATGGATGCAGGCGGAAAAGACGCGTAGGCGGATTCGCCTGCAAAGAGCTAGTTTACGGGGTTCAGAGGGTGGGGTCAACCCACGACGGCGTGCAGCGCTCGGCGTTCAGCGTTCAGGAAAGTAGATGGTGATGGAGCCTGCATCGGCGTTGGCGGTAATGATGGCTCCGCGTTGGTCGCGAGTGAGCGGAGCGATGGCCACCGATCCCCAGCCACCGTGGATGGGCATCGAAGACGAGGTAAAGCGGCCGTCCGCTCCGCGTTCGTAGAGCATGAGGGTTTTGCTTTCGGCGCAGGCGACGGCGATGACGGGACGGCCATGGCCGGATAAGTCGCCGGCAGCGACGCTGTTGGGTCCACGGCAATCGCCGAGCGAGAGAGGCGATCCCGTCATCGGGTGGAAACCCCCGTGGCCGTCGCCCTGCAGGAGGGTGACGACGTTCTCCGCGGAACCGGAGATGTCGCGCTGATAGGGAATCATGACGAGGTCGGCGATGCCGTCGTTGTTGAGGTCATCGATGGCGATCTGCCACGGCTTCGCACCGGCAGAAAAGGGTGAACCGGGCGCATTGCGGAGCCCGCCATGTCCGTCGCCCAGGAGGACGGAAACGGTGCCGTCGTCGAGGTTGGTGGTGACGATGTCGGGATGGCCGTCGCGATTAAAGTCGGCGGAGCGGAGGCGTTCGTAGGGGCGGCGACCGGTGGGGAAAAACGTGCCCGGAGTCAGAAGCCGGCCGGTGCCGTCGCCGAGCAGCAATTCGATTTGGTTGTTGCCCCAGCTGTCGGTGACGGCGTCGGGCTTGCCGTCGGAGTTGAAGTCGCCCACGACGACGCCATGGGGATGCGGGTTGGAGTGGACATCGACGGGCGAGCCGGGAGCGAGGCGGAAGCTGCCGCGACCGTCGCCCAAAAAGACGCGCAGGTACGGCGACTGATGATTGGCGACGACGAGGTCCGGATGGCCGTCGTGATTCATGTCGGCGACAGCGATGTCGTTGGGGAGATGGCCGGCGGCGAACGGCGAGCCGGGCGCGGGATGGAATGCGCCGTTACCATCGCCGAGGAGAACCATGATGGTGCCGTCGTCGTCGCTATCGCTGCCGGCATTCGCCACGACGATGTCGGGATTGTTGTCGTGGTTGACGTCGGCGACTGCGATCCAGCGGGGGCTGGGGCCGGTGGGGAGGGTGAGTTCGTGGAAGGAGGAACTCTGCGCGCCGAGAGCGCTGCCGATCGCGACGACGGCCGTGAAAACGAGAGGCTTCATGGTTCAGTGCAGTACATCATCGAAGAAACGCCGCAGGGTGGTCAAAGTCGCGGCCTCCGGAGTGGAGCGCAGATCGAAATACTGCTTGGGGTCGGACGAAGCGGCAAACAGGGCACGGGTGCGGGCCGAGTCGCCACGGCGATCGAGGAAGAGGCGTGGAACGTGCATCGTGGCGAGGTCGGCGGTGGGATCGAGCTTCTCATTTTGTAACAGCCACAGGGGCAAAATCCGCGCACGGGCGTCAGTGAGAAAGATCTGGCGCGCGGAGTGGTTTGGGTCTTCGAGGACGATTCCGGCAGGAGCGAACTGCGTGGCGAGATGAGCGGCAAAGGTGGCGCCGACGCCGTCGCCGAAAGCGATGAGACTGCGTGGCGGAATATGACGAAGATCGGTGAGATACGTGAAAGCAGCGATGGTATCGGCGGTGGCGGTTCGCTCGGTGGGATGAGCGCCGGCGGAGTGGCCGAAGCCGCGGTAGTCGAAGGCGAAGACACCGATGCCGACGGAGTGGAGCATGGCCAGCGCCGGCAGGCAGTCGGAGAGCGAGCCGCGGCCGTCATGGAGATAGAGGACCGTCTCCGTGGCGTACGCCGCGCCCGAAGAGGCGGGAATCCACCAGCCGTCGAGCTGCGGCTGGCCGGCGTTGTTCACGTCGAAGTGAACCTCGTCAAAGTGCATGGCCGCGCTGGCGGGCGTGGTCGTGACCGCGCGCGAGGGATGGTAGAGAAGCTGCCACTGGCCCTGATAGAAGAGCAGGCAAAGGGCGCCGTATCCGCAAAGCGCCGCGAGCAGCAGCATCAGCGCGACGGCAGCAGCCAGCCAGCGCGGGCTCACGGTGATGGGTTCGGCAGCGGGCTGCGATGAGCGCGGCAACTTCCTAGCCAAAGGCGAGCTCGTCGGAAGATTCAAGAGGTGTGCCGCAAACGCGGCAGATGACGGACGAGCAGTCCCCGCAAACCAAAGGGTCGTCGATGGAATGCGCGCAGACAGGGCACCAGAGCACGACGGGTTGCGCTGTGGCGGGAGCCTGCGGCGGATTGGAGGAAGAGGACATGGTTCAGTCGAGCCTGCCAGATCATGTCGCGCCCAGGCACATTGCCGAGCAGTGCCCGAGTCGCAATTGACGGCGGAGATTCGTACCAACCTTTGTACGCACTTGAAAATTCGCGTCAATCGAGGCACGGGACGCTGTCTACTGGATTATCGGGATAGAACTGTGTCGGAGCGGGTTGCAGCGCGGGTGCTGCGAGTCCGCAGGAGGAAGCAGATATGGCGACAGCAGGCCTGAATCGAATGATGCTGTGGGGAGACTACGAAGGCCGCAGGCTCGAGGATCGCTGGCTGCTGGGGCGGCTGGTGCGGCCGGAGGGACGGCGCGCGTGGTTCGAAGCGATCGGGCCGGACGGCCTGCCGGTGATGCTGAGCCTTACCGAGGCGCTGAACGATGAGGACGAGCTCATCGAGCGATTGCGCGCGGCGGAGAAGATCCATCACCCGAATGTCGTTGCGATTCGCGAATCGGCGATTTCACATCTCGACGACGTTCCGGTGGTCGTTGCGGAAATGGAATTAACCGACGAGAACCTGGCCGATGTGCTGCGCGACCGCGTGCTGATGCCAGCTGAAGGCCGGGCGGTTCTGGATGCGGTGCTGGCGGCTCTGGGCGCGATGCATGCGCACGGGTTGGTGCACAAGCATGTGGAAGCGGCCAGCGTGGTGGCCATCGGCGAGACGATCAAACTGCGGAGCGATTGTCTGCAGATGTCAGGATCGGGGTTCGGAACCGCCGCGGCCGACGATGTGCGCTGGGCGGCGCGCATGGTGGCGCATGCGGTGACGGGGCGTTTCCCGGCGAGCGAGAACGATCCGGTGCTGCAGCTGTTGCCGGAGTCGATGGCGCGCGCGGTGCGGCGGGCGCTGAGCGGGATTGCCGGAGCGACTGAAGTGGCCGCCCTGGCCGGAACGCGCCTCGAGATCGCACGCGATGCGACGCGGATCGAGCCGCTGTCGAAGAGGGCGAAGATCGTCGCAGCTCCGAAGATCGAGGCTCCGCAAGCCGATGCGACTGCGGATATGAAGGTGGAAAAGCCGCCCGCACCTGCGGCCATGAAGGTCGAAGCAAAGGCGCCTGGAACTCCCGCGTCGCGGGTGATTGCGATGCGGCCGATGGACATGCCGGCGCAGGGCGCTCTGTTCGGAGAGCCGTCGATCCTGCCGAGCGGGCGCGAAGAACACATGATGATGGAGGACGGCGAGCCCGGGATGTCGCGCTGGCCGAGGGCTCCGTATGTGATTGCCGCCGCGATTGCGGTGGTGCTGGTGACGGTGTTCACGCTGTACGGGCTGTTGCATGGCCAGACCCAGCAGCAACAGCAACCGACTCCGGCAACGGCGGCCGAGGTGGTTCCAAACGGGCACGGGCACTGATTGGGTCAGATGAGATCGGCGATGGACGCCATGGGAAGAATCAGTCTCATCGATTCAGGCAGCCGAATGAAGCCGTGAGCCTGATAGAAGTCGACCGCATTGAGGTCGATTGCGTCCACCACGACCATTGAGGACCCCACAGTGATGGAATTTTCGGATGCTTTTCGAAGAGCCGCTGCCAGCAACCAGGAACCAAGTTTCCGTCCCTGAAACAGCGTACTGATGGCGAGGCGCCCGATGAGAGTCGCGCTTACGACCGGGTAGCGGGGAAGATGTTTTCGTGCGGCATCCGGAATTGTGCCCGGAGCGAGCCCGTAAGCGCAGAGGGTGAAATATCCCGCAATCCGGTTGGGTTCGCCTGTGGGCACCAGGACAAAGACCGCGTTGGCCCTGCGCCGCATGTCCTGGGAAGCTTGTGTTTTCAGGTAGAGGTCGAGGCTCTCAACTCCACAGCTAAATGCGTCGCGATCGTGATTCTTTGCCAAAAGCTCAAGCCGGAACCGATCGATCGCCGCAGTTGCCATCAGTTTCGGATCCGCTGTTCGGCCTCGCGAAATGCCCGCTTCAGGCGTGTATTCGGTTTCGGGGGGTGGACGAGCGTCCTGAAGAAGACCTCGCGGTCGCGTTCGGACAGCAACAGCGTCTCGTGTCGCTGGATGGTCTCTCGCGTGGCGTCCAGCAGCACGGTCAGGCAGAAATCGGTGAGGCTGCGGCGCTCAAGTGCAGCGGCGCGTTCGACCAGCTTCTTGGTGCGGTTATCGACGCGAAAGCCAAGGCGGGCGCTGCGGGTGCGGCGAGCATCGGAATTGATGGAAGCGGTGGTACGAGGCATCACTCTCTCCTGTTACCACTGTACGTCCAATGGGAGAACAATTCAAACTGCCTGTCGAGAAGAGCCGAGAATGCGCAGCCGCTCAAACCCACAAAAGGTCCGGAGCATTGCATTCCGGCATCATCCCATTTCCTTTGGTTCGGTGCTCACGATCAGCTTTGGCTCCGTCACGCTTTGAACCTCTTCGAAGGTCACTCCCGGCGCGATCTCTTCCAGCACTAATCCTTCCGGCGTAACGCGGATCCAGGCCAGGTCCGTTGCGATGGTGTCGACGACGCGGACGCCGGTGAGCGGCAGCGTGCACTTCTTCAGGATCTTCGGCGCGCCATCTTTGGTGCAGTGCTCCATGGCGACGATGACGCGGCGGGCGCTGGCGACCAGATCCATGGCTCCGCCCATGCCTTTCACCATTTTGCCGGGAATCATCCAGTTGGCGAGGGTGCCTTCTTCGTCGACCTCCATGGCGCCGAGGATGCTGAGGTCGATGTGGCCGCCGCGGATCATGGCGAAAGAATCGGCCGAGGAGAAGTAGACGCTGCCGGGAAGCGCGGTGACCGTTTCTTTGCCGGCATTGATGAGGTCGGGGTCTTCCTGGCCCGCGATCGGCCAGGGACCGACACCGAGCATTCCGTTTTCCGACTGCAGGACGACCTCGATGCCCGGAGGGACGTGATTGGCGATCAGCGTGGGCAAGCCGATGCCGAGATTGACGTAGAAGCCGTCACGCAGCTCGAGGGCGACGCGGCGGACAATGCGCTCGCGGCGCTCGGCGGCGGGCAGGGAAGCGATGGAATTCGGTAGACTCGTCATTGGCCGATGCGGTACGCCGTTTTCAATATACGAGCAAGATCGCTGGTTCGGGGAACGGTGTTGATGCTGGTGAGCCTGGTGCTGGCGTTTGTGGTGGGCGGGTTCCCCAACGTCCGCGCTTCGCCGCTGATGGTGGTGCCGGTGCTGCTGGCCGGTTGGTCGACGTGGGAGACGACGCGGTGCCTGCAGCGGAAATGGAGTTTCTATCACGGCGGGGTGCTGCTGATCCTTTACGCAGAGGTGCTGGTGCTGGCGCTGGTGGTGTTTCTGATGCTGTATCCGTATGCGAAGTGGCTGCAGGGGATGTGAGGGGCAAGCGCGAGCGCCTCCTCGCTCCAGAATTCAGGGATCAGAGTTCAGAGTTCAGGACGAGCGTCTGCTGGCCAGTAATCCTGAAACACTGGACTCCAAACTCTGATCCATCAGATTGCGGCTGCTGCTTCCAGTTCCTGGAGGGACTCCGCGTAGGGTGGGCGGAGGACGCCGCGTTCTGTAATGATGGCTGTTACATATTGAGCGGGCGTCACGTCGAAGGCGGGGTTTTCGATGCCGACGCCGTTCGGGGTGAGTTGCCTGCCGCCGTGATGCGTGACTTCGACGGCCGGGCGCTGCTCGATGGGGATGGCGTCGCCGGTGGCCGTTTTCAGGTCGATGGTGGACCACGGCGCGGCAACGTAGAAGGGGATGCCGTGCTCGCGGGCGAGGATGGCGACGTTGTAGGTGCCGATTTTGTTGGCCACGTCGCCATTGGCGGCGATGCGGTCGGCGCCCACCACAACAGCGTTGATTTTGCCCTGGCGCATGAGGCTGGCGGCCATGTTGTCGCAAATGACGCTGGTGGGGATGTGGTCGTGCATCAGCTCCCACGCCGTGAGGCGCGCGCCCTGCAGGAAAGGACGGGTTTCGTCGGCATAGACGTGAAGCTGGTGGCCTTCTTCGACAGCCGAGCGAATCACGCCGAGCGCGGTACCGTAGCCGCAGGTGGCGAGCGCTCCCGCATTGCAGTGGGTGAGCACGCCGCCGGATTTGGGCAGGAGCGGCGCGCCGTGGCCGCCCATGCGCCGGCAGGCGGCGATGTCCTCTTCGTACATGCGCTGGGCTTCGGCGATGAGGCCGGTGCGGATGCTGGCCGGTGTGGCTCCGAGGCGAGCGGCGAGCGCGGAGAAACGCTGGCGCATGCGCTCGATGGCCCAGAAGAGATTCACGGCGGTGGGGCGCGTGGCGGCCAGCACGGTACACATGGTGTCGAACTCGGCTGTAAGTTCGGAGATGCTGCTGGCCGGGCTGTTTCTGACGCCGAGGGCGAGTCCCATGGCAGCGGAGACGCCGATGGCGGGCGCGCCGCGAACGACCATGGTGGTGATGATGTCAGCCACCTGCTGATAGGTGGTGGCGAGAACGTAAGTCTCTTCGAGGGGAAGCTTCGTTTGGTCGAGAAAGCGGACGCCTTCCGGGGTCCATTCGAGTGTGGGAATCATCGTCTCTAGTTTAACTGGGTGAACTTTAGTAGGTCGACACAAGACCTTAGTAACCGTGTTTCATTGGAATGAGTTGTTATTTCCGCAAAACATCATGGTAATCTTCGCTTCATAAAAGCTGGAGAGTGAAATCGGGACCGGGCCGGTCAGGTGTTTCGGCTGCTGAAGCCACCGGTGCGGAGTCGCTACCGCACACCCACGAGGAGCAGAGTTGCCGCCGCCGGGATTCGAGGGACGCAAAACCAAGAGCAAAGTGAAATGCCCGCGATGCGGACAGAGGGAGATGGCGCGCGTTTCGCGCCGCGGATTCTGGCAGGAGCGGGTTCTGCCAATGCTCGGGCGCTACCCGTGGCAATGCGCCATCTGTGGTGAGGAGCGCATACTGCGCAGGCGTGGCGTGACCATCCGGAAGCCGGTTCGGCAGAGTGACGAGGCGGAGTCGGCCGAGGCGGCGGGGGAACACGCGCACCAGTATTGACGCGCTTCTCATCGAAGTGCGATTAGTGAGGCGCCCCGGCCGAGACGGTCTGCCGCACCCGCTCCACCAACAGCTTGAGCCCATCGACGGCGCGCACGCGGACGGTTTCTCCGGATGCGATGGGATCTTCGGGCGATTCCGCGAGCCAGAGTTCGCCATGCACCAGAATCTGACCTCTTGGCGACAGCTGTTCCTGGGCCACGCCTACCGATCCCACCAGCGCATCGGGCCCGATCATGACTTTGTTTTGTCGGGCTCGCCAGGCGATTCGCACCAGGAACGTCGTAATCAGGCCGAAGGCCAGGCCGGTGGCAATGGCCGTCGCCAACTGCACCCGCATCTCCGGGATCGGCCCTGCGACCAGCGTGAGCGTGCCCAGGATCAGGGCGACGGTTCCAGCGGCTGCAAGGATGCCGTGGCTGGGGAATTTTGCCTCGAGCACCATGAGAATAAGGGCGCCGACAATGAGCGCGAGCGAGGTGTAGCGTACCGGCAACAGATTCAGCGAGAAAAGCGCCAGCAGAACCAGCAACGTTCCGAGCGCGCCGGGGATGATCGTGCCGGGCGTATTGAATTCCAGATAGATGAGCAGCGCGCCGGCCAACAGGATCAGCACCGCGAGGTTCGGATCCATGAGGCGATCCATGATCTCCTCACGCACCGTGGGTTCCACCGCAATCAGGTTCGCGCCGCGCGTGCGCAGGGTCTGGGTCATGCCGTTGAAGCGCTTCACCTGACGGCCGTCGATCGCATCGAGGAGGGCACGATCGTCGGGCGAAACCACGTCGATGAGGTGGAGTTGCTGCGCCTCCTGATCCGTGTAGGACTTCGAATTCTGCACCGCATCCTGCGCGGCATCGACATTGCGCCCGCGTTTGGACACATAAGAACGCAGGAACGCCAGCGTGTCGTTCAGGATCTTCTGCTTCATGGTGTCGTCGATCTTGCCCATCTCGACGACCGGATGCGCCGCGCCAGCGTTCGTTCCCGGCGCCATGGCCGCGATGTCGGCGGCTTCCATGAGGAAGAATCCCGCCGATCCGGCGCGGCTGCCGGCCGGCGCAACATAGAAAATCACGGGCGAAGGAGAATTCAGGATGTCTCCCACCATGCTGCGCGTCGAATCCAGCAGACCGCCAGGGGTATTCAGCTCCACCAGCACGGCCTGAGCGTGAATCTCGGCGGCGCGATCGATGCCGCGCTTGAGATAGTCGGCGCTGATCGGTTGAATGGTGTCATCGAGGTGCAGAACGACCACCTGCGGAGTCTGCGCTGCGACACGCGTGGTGCAGGGTCCCAGCACGCAGAACAAAAACAGCAGGACCAGGATCACCAGAAACAGGAGTCCGTGGTTTCCGTGTCGTTCGTGGTGGGCGACCAGTCTCATGGCAATGTCTGACCTCGCCGTTCCAGCGCCAGCTTCATGCCCTTCGCGCTCGCGCTCTGGGGATCGACCCGGAGCGCCTCGCTCACATCGCTCGCGGCGGCGCCGAGCTGATTGGCCTGCAGATCGAGCCGCGCCAGCACCAGGTAAGCCTGCACGCTCGGCTCCAGCTGGATCGACGTGTGGGCTTCCTGGCGGGCAGCTTCCGCTTCGCCATCGCGCTCCTCCACGGCGGCCAGGCCCGCGTGGGCCAGCGCCGAGTGCGCATCCGCCTTCAGTGCCTCACGATACTCCCGTTCCGCTTCGAGGACCAGTCCCCGCTGGAAGAATTGATCGCCGTCCTTCACCAGCTGTGCAGCGCGCTCGGGCGGCGGCAGAGCGGCCAGCTGGGTTTGTTGCAGCTGTTCCAGTTCGAACGCTGCCTGGCGGAACCCCGCTTCGCTGTAGCCGCGCTTGATGCGGGTGAGCGGACCCTGGGTGTCCGCGACGGCATGCCCTGGATCCGGGTTAGGCCCTGGATTGGCGCCGGTGGCATTCTTCAGCTGGTTGGCGAACGATTGCGCCTCGCTGTCGCCCGGCCGCAGCGTCAGCACCTGATCGAGCTCTTTCAGCGCTCCGGCGGTGTCGTTGCGGTGCGCCAGCGCGACGGCGAGGTTGAAGTGGTAATCCGGATCGCGTGGATCGGAGGCGATGGCCTGCTCGAAGAGCGCGCCGCTGTCTTTGCTGCGGCGGCTGGCGGCCACGCCCTGATTGTTCACGACCTCGGGCAGCGGCAGGCGCGTGCTCACAAAGGCGAAAGCGTCCTCGGCTTCGCGGTAATTGCCGGTATAGAAAAACGCCAGGCCGCGGTAGAAGTCCGCCTCCAGCGCATTGGGATCGTCGGCCGGCAGGTGCCCCAGCGTCGTGGCGGCATCGTCGTAATCTTCATCGGCAAAGTAAGCGCGCCCCAGCGCAAGCCACGCGGGCGCGAATTCAGCATCCAGCTTCACCGCTTCGCGCAGGTGTTCGATCTCTTCTTTGGGATCCACTGCTACCAGTCCCTGGATGTAGGCCCGAAAGGCATCGGTGTGCAGGTTGCTGTCGGCGGCGACGAAGGTCTGCTCATCCACGCCGAGGGTTGGATCCAGCTGCCGCGCCACCTTCCAGGCCAGGCTGTTGATCATCTGCAGCAGATGGTCGGACTCGCCCTGCTGCTGGATCGGCCCACTCAGGTGCAGACTGGAAACGTCCAGAGTCACGGCCTCGGCGGTCAGCTGATTCGCGGCCGCATCGTTTGCTTTGGCAAAGTGCCCAAAGACCACATAGTCGGCGTCCAGCATCTGCGCAATGCGGATGGCAGTGGCGCGCGTTGGCTGCAGATTCGTGGGAAGGCCCAGATGGTCGTACGCGTAGAGCCGATCGCTGCGGTTGATGGTGAGAAAGCCGGCGGACCCAAGGCGCCGATTCAGCACATCGGGAAAAGCCGAGCTCATCCAGTCCAGGCTTTTATCCTCGCTGCGGTTTTCAAAGGGCAGCACCAGCACCAGGCGGCCGTGAGCCTGCGACGGTTCCGCGGGCTTCGTTTCCGAAGCTTCCTGCGCGCGGGCCAACCCAGCCCATGCCAGGATCGCCAGCAGAAGGAAAGCTGCGATTCCGCGATCTCTTGTTAGTCCCCGCACCACTGCTGATTATAGAGTCGCGCAGTTCCGGCGACGGCAGGCGATTCGGAGCATGACCCGGGCTGATCGCTACCGGCTACCGCCTACCGCCTACAGGCTACGGGCTGTCTCCTCTCACGCCAGCTTCCACGGCTCCCGATACGGCCGCGTCAGCAGCGCGGTCGCCCCTGGATCGTTCAGGATCGTCTCCTTCTTTACATCCCACTCGATCCTGCGCCCGACCAGCATCGAAATCAGACCCAGATGCCCTGGAATCGTCGAGTGATGCGCCGTTTCCACGGGTGCGATGGTCGGCTTGCGCGACCGGACGCTGTCGAGGAAATTGCGCCGATGTTCGTTCGAGACGATCAGCTGAACCTTGCGCTCGCTGTCGGGCAGCGATTCCTCCTTCACCCATTCCGGATTCGACGCGTCGAAGCCACTGCGATCGACCCTCACCCAGCCATTCTTCCCGATCCACTTGGTTCCCATGGCGATGGCCGGCGATCCGCCCGCAATGGTCATCGTCACATCCACCGGATAGCCGGTGACTTCCTTCTTGTATTGGCACTCGATGGTGTACTTCGTCGCCGTGTTCCAGACGGCATTCTCCGGCGGAAACTCGCCGTGGCCTTCGACCACCGATGGACCGGTGCGATCGAAACCGAGGCCCCAGTGCGCGATGTCGCCGTGGTGGCCAATCCAGTCCATCAGCTGCCCGCCGCCGGTGTTGTAGTTCCAGCGCCAGTTCTGGTAGACGCGCACCGCGATGTAGGGCTCTTTCTTCGAGGGTCCGAGCCACATGTCGTAGTCAAAATCTGCGGGCGGCTCCGAGACAGCAAGATCCCAGGCCTGGGTGCCGGGCACAATTTGCGCCGGGCTCTCAGGCTTGTTGGGCAGCGAGGCCAGTTTCTCCATCAGCGCCGGCAGCGTGTGCGGGAAATCGTAATGCCCGCCAGGCAGGCCGACCTCGACATGCGTCACGTCGCCGATAAGCCCGTTGCGGACGATCTCCGCAGCTTTGCGAAAAGAGGGAAGCGACCGCTGCCACGAGCCGGTCTGCCAGATGACGTTGTTCTTCTCCGCTTCGCGGACGATCGCCTGCTGCTCGAAAACGGTGCGTGCCAGCGGCTTCTCGCCGTAAATGTCTTTCTTCCGGCGAGCCGCTTCCGTCGCGATGATGGCGTGCCACTGGTCGGGCACAGCAATCATGATGGCATCAATGTCGGTGCGCGCCAGCATCTCGCGATAGTCGTGGTAGCCCTTGCAGTCCTGATTGCCGTATCGGCCGTTGATGGTATCGAGCGCCGCCTGCAAGTGCGCCTTGTCCAGATCGCAGGCCGCCACCACCTGGCAGTCGCTCATGGTGAGGAACGCCTTGGTGTTCGCCGGCCCCATCATGCCCCAGCCGATCACGCCGATAGTGATGCGATCCGACGCGGGAACGAAGGCTGCACGGGCCCATCCGCTGCGCGTGGCCAGTGCTGCCGCTCCTGCGGTCTGAAGAAACCGTCTCCGCGTGAACATCGAACCGTCGTCTGTGCAGTGAACTTTCATCGGAACCTCCACCATCGCGATCAGCCATTCGCGTCCTGCGAATTGGCGGCGCGACAACCCACGGAAGTCTAGCACTCCCGCTGGACTCCGCAGTCTCTTTACGGATGTACATGCGCCGCTTTTCCTGAACGCCGAACGCTGAAAACCGAACGCCGTCGCGTCAGTGGCTCGACCACGTCTTGTCCGCCGCGTTGCACAGCGTCTCCAGCGGGCAATCGATGCACCGCGGCTTGCGCGCGATGCAGATCTGGCGCCCGTGGTGGATCATCTCGTGCGAGAAGGCGATCCAGTGGTCCCTGGGGATGATCCGCATCAGGTCCTCTTCGACTTTTTTCGGATCCTCGGCGCGCGTGAGCCCCAGCCGATGCGAAAGCCGCAGCACATGCGTGTCGACCACGACGCCTTCCGCCTTTTTGAACGCGACGCCCAGCACCACATTCGCCGTCTTCCGCGCGACGCCAGGAAGCGTCAGCAGTTCGGCCATGGTCTGGGGCACCTTCCCGCCAAAATCTGCGATCAGCTTCTTCGCCGCGCCTGAGATCGACTTCGCCTTGTTGTGATAAAAGCCGGTCGAACGGATTTCTACTTCGATGGCCGGCAGCGAGGCCTCAGCGAAGGCTGACGGGGTGGGGAACTTCTTAAACAAAGAAGGCGTGACCATGTTCACGCGCACGTCCGTGCACTGCGCCGACAGGATCGTCGCCACCAGCAACTCCCACGCATTGCGATGGTGCAGCGCGCACTCCGCGTTCGGGTAGGCAGCCTGGAGGCGGCGGAGCAGTTCCGCGATGCGCTTCGGGTCGAGTTCCAGACCTTTGTCTGCCGGTCTGCTCGCTCGCCGAATCGATTTTCCGCTCGATTTCGCGCTCGCCTTAGCGCTCGTCTTCCTGCTCGGTTTCCCGCTTGCCTTCTTTGCAGCCATGGCGGTCATTGTATCGAGTCGCGGAAGTCGCGATGCCGAGCATCAGCCCCGAGAGGCGCGGAATTTTCCCACGATCTCCAGATAAGCGCGCGCGGTCTCAGTGACCTTCTCGGGCGTCCCGTCTTCGATGGCCTTCGGATTGACGAGGTCCGTTCCCACTCCCAGCGCCCGCGCGCCGGCCTTGAGAAAATCCGCGGCGGTCTGCAGCGTGACGCCGCCCGTTGGGATCAGTTGCAGCTCAGGAAACGGCGCCAACAGCGCTTTGAGATAAGGCGCGCCGCCGACCGCCGAGCAGGGAAAGATCTTCACGTAGTCGGCGCCGGCCCGCCAGGCGGTGATGACTTCCGTCGGCGTCAGTGCTCCCGGGATCGACACCTTGCCCAGCTGCTTCGTCTTCGCGACCACGTCCGGATGAAAGCTCGGGCTCACCACAAATTCCGCGCCTGAGTCGATCGTTTCCTCCACCTGCGCCGCGTCGGTCACCGTCCCGGACCCCAGCAGCAGCTTGTCGCCATGCTCCTTCTTCAGTTCCCGCAGCAGCCCGACCGCTCCCGGCACTGTCATCGTCACTTCCATCACGGTGATGCCGCCCGCCATCAGCGCCTCGACCAGCGCGTGGCCTTCTTTTGCCGACCGCGCACGCAGCACCGGCATGATGCCGAGCCGCTCGATCCACGCTTTGGTTTCCGACTGCTCCATGGTTCCACTCTCCACTGATTCTGGCGGGCCGGGTGATGGCTGACCGTTTCACTGCTGACTGCTGACTGCTGACTGCTGACCGCTGACCGGCTAGCGCGCGATCCTCGCGCCGCCACCCTTCATTACGCGCTCCACCTCGGCCAGCGTCGCCATGCTGGTGTCGCCGGGCGTGGTCATGGCCAGCGCTCCGTGCGCCACGCCGCATCGCACCGCCCAATCCAGCGGCTTGTCCGCCAGCAAGCCATAGATCAGCCCCGATGCAAACGAGTCGCCGCCGCCCACACGATCCAGAATCTCCACGTCGGCCTGCGGCACATGCGCGATCTTGTCCTGCGCGAGCGCCATCGCGCCCCAGGCATTGCGCGTTGCTGTGTGCGCTGTGCGCAGCGTCGTCGCGACCACTTTCAGGTTGGGATACGCCTCGGCCACGTCGCGCAGCATTTGCTCATAGCTTTCGACGTGTAGTTCCGCAAAATCCTCGGTTACGCCCTTGAGCGCGATGCCCAGCATCGCCGAGAAATCCTCCTCGTTGCCCAACAGCACATCCACCTTGCGCACCAGCTCGCGATTCACCTCCTGCGCCTTCGCCTTGCCGCCAATGCTCTTCCAAAGAGAGTCGCGGAAATTCAGGTCGAACGAAATCGGTGTGCCGTGTTTCCGCGCCGCGTCCATCGCGGCCTCGGCCACGCCCGGCGTCGTTTCCGACAGCGCCGCGAAGATGCCACCGGTATGGAACCAGCGGGTTCCGTTCGCCGGTCCGAAAATTTCTTCCCAGTTCCAGGTCTCGCGCGTCGTGTGAGAAATCGCTGTGTGCCCGCGGTCCGAACATCCTGCGGCGGCGCGCACCCCGTGACCCCGCTCGGTAAAGTTGAGCCCGTTGCGTACGGTGCGACCGACGCCGTCATAAGGCATCCAGCGAAGCGGGGAAGTGTCGACGCCGCCCTGCAGCATCAGGTCCTCAACCAGTCGTCCCACTGGATTGTCGGCGAGGGCCGTGATAATCGCGGTCCGCAACCCGAAGCAGCGGCGCAGCCCGCGCGCCACGTTATACTCGCCGCCGCCCTCCCACACGCTGAACGTGCGCGTGGTGTGAATGCGTCCTTCGCCCGGGTCGAGCCGGAGCATCACCTCGCCCAGGCTCACCTCGTCCCAGCGCACCGGACCCTTCTTTGGCTGAAGTGGTTCCATGCGTCTCATTTTCGTCGCGTCAGGTTGCTGTTTGTACCGAAGTGCGGGACCATGGTTCGCGCTGTACCGTGGTGCCGCTACCCTGTACCCTGTTACCCATGAAAATCGGAGTCTTCACTCCGCTCCTGTCGCAGTTGCCGCTGCCCGCCGTGCTCGACAAGCTCAAGGCGCTGCACATCGACACCGTAGAGCTCGGCACCGGCAACTATCCGGGCGATGCGCACTGCAAGCTCACCATGCTGGACGATGCGAAAGCGCTGGGGGACTTTCGCAAAATTCTGGCCGACCACGGCATCGCCATCAGCGCGCTCAGCTGCCACGGCAACGCGCTGCATCCGAACCCCGCCATCGCCGCGCAGCATCGCGAGGTGAGCAAAAAGACTTTGCTCCTTGCTGAGAAACTCGGCGTCCCGGTTGTGGTTGATTTTTCCGGCTGCCCCGGCGACTCGCCGAAAGCGAAATCGCCCAACTGGGTCACCTGTCCGTGGCCTCCCGACTATCTCGACGTGCTGCAGTGGCAGTGGGACGAAGTCGTGACGCCGTACTGGAAGGAGCACGGCCAATTTGCCGCCGATCACGGCGTGCGCATCGCAATCGAGATGCATCCGGGATTCGTGGTTTACTCGCCGGAAACGATGCTGCGGCTGCGCTCGATTGCCGGTCCCGCTGTCGGCGCGAATCTCGATCCGAGCCATCTTTTCTGGCAGAACATCGATCCCATCGCGGCGATTCGGCGGCTTGGCGACGCGATTTTCTACGTTCACGCCAAAGACACGCAGCTTTACCCGGCGAATCTTTCGCTCACCGGGGTGCTCGACACCAAACCGTACACGGACGAGCGCCATCGCAGCTGGCTCTTTCGCACCTGTGGCTACGGCCACGGCGCGGAGTGGTGGAAAGAGTTCGTCTCCACGCTGCGCATGTATGGCTACGATAATGTGCTCTCCATCGAACACGAGGATTCGCTGCTCTCCGCTGAGGAAGGACTGACGAAGGCTGCGACGTTCCTGAACGATCTTGTCGTGCGCGAGCAGCCGGGCGCGGCGTGGTGGGTTTAAGACTTCAGCAGAAATTCCGGGGCATTCTATGACCAAACGCATTCGCACCGCAGTCATCGGCACTGGATTCATGGGCCGCGTCCACCTCGAAGCCCTCCGCCGCACCGAAAATGTCGAAGTGGCTGCGATCGCCGGCCGCAATGCGGAGGCCGCGGAGAAGCTGGGCTCCGCGTTTGGCGGTCCTTCCCTTGCTGTGGACGCCGTCCTCAGCGATACGACCATCGACGCCGTCCACATTTGCACGCCGAACGCGCAGCATTTTTCCATGGCGCAGGCTGCTCTGCTGGCGGGCAAGCACGTGCTGTGCGAGAAGCCGCTGGCCACCAGCGTGGAGGAAGCGCAGGAACTGGCAGCGCTGGCCGCGCAGAAGAGCTTACGCAACTGTGTCTGTCACAATTTGCGCTACTACCCCATGGTGCAGCAGATGCGCGCCATGCGCGAGGCCGGCGACCTGGGCGAAATCCTCGTCGCGCAGGGCACGTATTCACAGGATTGGCTCCTCTACGACACGGACTGGAACTGGCGCGTCGATTCCAAAGCCGGGGGCCCCTCGCGCTGCATGGCCGACATCGGCTCGCACTGGTTCGATATGGCGGAGCACCTGACCGGGCTGCGCGTTTCTTCGCTCTGCGCCGATCTGAACACCGTGCACAAGACGCGCAAGCAGCCGAAGGGCTCGGTGGAGACCTTCGCGAACAAACTGCTCTCCGCCGACGAAGTGATCGACACCCCCATCGATACCGAAGATTTCGGCGCGGTGGTCTTCCGTCTCGGCGATCGCGCGCGCGGCGCTATGACCGCGAGCCAGGTTTCCGCCGGGCGCAAGAACGGCCTGCGTGTCGAGATTTATGGAACGAAGGCAGGCGTGGCGTGGGATCAGGAGCGCCCCGACGAATTGTGGATCGGTCATCGCAACAGCGCCAATTGCATCATCGTGAAAGATCCATCGCTGCTGAAACCCTCGGCGCGCAGCTTCGCCGACCTGCCAGGCGGCCACAGCGAGGGCTACGACGATACATTCAAGCAGGTCTTTCGCCGATTCTATGGATCGATCGCCGATCCCGGCGCGACGCCGGAGTATCCGCAGTTCATCGATGGCCTGCGGCAGATGGTGATTCTCAACAGGGAACTGGAGAGCCATCAGACGCGCAGCTGGGTCGATGTTCCTGCCATGTAAAGTTGCTGTCAAAACTGTGTGAACCGGAAGCCGGAAGGAGCCGTCCTTGCTGATTCTCGCCGCGGTGGTTGCGATCTTCGTCTACGGCATGACCGCTGCCATGCTGGGCACGATCCTGCCGGATCTTTCCAGCCGGTTCCAGCTCACACCACGGCAGAATGGCACCATTGCCTTCGCCCAGGCGATCGGCCTGATGGTCGCGTCGTTGGGCGTCGGGCCGTTGCTGGACGACTTCGGGAAGAAAGCCGGTCTGATCATCGGTCTCCTCCTCATCGGGCTCAGCCTGAACCTGCTGCCGAAGATCTCCAGCTATCGCAATATCGTCTTTTTGCTGTTCCTGCTCGGATGTGGCGGCGGCATCGTAGTGACCGGCGCCAACGCGCTCACCAGCGACGTTGGGGAAGCGCACCGCGCCACCGCTCTGAATCTCGTCAACATTTTCTTTGGACTTGGCGGCCTCGCCACGCCCTTCATCGCGGCCAATCTTTTCAAGCGCAACTGGGTGCGGCTCTGCTACAGCGTTGCTGGCCTGACCCTGGTGGCTGTGCTGATCCAGGTCGCGGCGCATATGCCGCCGCCGACCGGCGCAGGGCGCTTCATCTTTGCCGACGCGGGGCCCGTCCTCGGGAAACCGATGCTCTTCATGCTTGGCCTCTTGCTGTTTCTCTATGTCGGCTGCGAGGTCGATGTGTGGAACTGGCTGGTGCGTCACCTGGTCGAGCAGGGCGTTCCCGAATCCCGCGCCCTGAACATCCTCTCGCTCGGATTTGCTCTCGGCCTGCTGATCGGGCGCGCCGTGGTTTCACCGATTCTCATCAGCGTGCCGCCGATCTACGTCACCCTGGCTGCTTCTGTAGCCATGACGATTACAACCTTCCTGATGCTGCGGACCAGCAAACCTGGAACGGCGGCGGTGCTGGTTTTTCTGGCCGGCCTCTCGATGGCGCCGGTGTTTCCCACCACGCTCGCGATTGTGGCGGACGCCTTCCCGCGCATGACCTCGACGGCCATCGGCATCGTCATCACCTGCGGATGGGCTGGGCTTGCCGTCAGTTCGCACCTGATCGGAGCCATTGCCGGCGGAGATCCCAAACGCATCCGCAAGGCGCTGTTGGTGATTCCCGCCTCGTCGGTCCTGATGGTCCTGATCAATCTGGGCATTCTGGCGGCGGCGCGTTAGGCGCTGCGCATCCAGTCCGCGTCCGCCTTCAGCGCCTCCATGGCCGGCAGGTCCGGGAACGCTTCCTGCTCGACAAAGATGTGTTGGATGCGGGCGTTTTTCGCTGCCGCAAAGATGCTCTTGTAGTCGATGCTGCCGCGCCCCATTTCGGTCGAGACGGGCTCCATGCCCGGTTTCCAGCCTTCGAGCTTGAACTCTTTGGCGTGCAGCATTACGTAGCGGTCCGGATAGCGCGTCAGATAATCCTCCGGCTTGTGCCCGCCGATCACGACCCACCCGCAGTCCATTTCCATGTCGACCAGCTGCGGGTCGGTCTCCTTCAACAGCACGTCGTAGGGCAGGAACCCGTCGTGCTCATGAAATTCGGTGTAGTGGTTGTGATAGCCGAACTTCATTCCCTCGGCCCGCACGCGCTTGCCGAGCGCATTCAGCTGGTCTGCATTCCACTTCCAGCCGTCGGCGCTCATCGCCTGAAGGGCGGCAGGCCCCCTGGTGCCGGTCGTCCCTCCTGAATCGTGCAGCATCGGCGACGAGCACACAATGTACTCGAGCCCCAGCTCGCTGCCGAAGCGCAGAATCTCGTCTGGCGACTGCAACACCTGCAGCGCGTAGTGCGCGCTCACACAGTGAAGACCGGCCTGCGTCATCGCCTGCTTCACCTCCGCCGCCGAGTGCCCGAAGAATCCGGCCCCCTCGCACTCGCGATATCCCATGGCGCCCAGCTGATTCAGCGTGCTTTGAAAGTCCTTCGGCAAAAACTCCCGGACCGAGTACAGCTGCAGCCCAATCGGCAAACCGAGCGCACTCGCCCACGATTCCTTTGCACCCAGCATCGCGGCACACGCGGCCGCACCTGCAACAAATTCTCTTCGCGAAATTGCTGTCATCTTCTTGCTCTGCTCCCGCGGCGCAGCTTGCCCGCCTGTTGAAGTCATTCGTGGAAACTCACCAGCGCCGCACTCCCCGCCGGCACCTCGATCGTCGCCGTCCCGTCCAGCACGTTCATCCAATCTACGCGCGCCATGTTCCAGTAGCCGCTCGCCCCCACCGGGTCGGCCCCCAGCGTCACATCCTGCGCGTCGTCCAGTCGCGGCGCCCCGAGCCTCATGACGCTCGCCATTCTGGCCCCTCCCAGGACTTCCGTCGCGAGACGCACGGCGCGATCGGCGTGCTTGTTGAACACCACAGTCTTGAGTGCGCCCGTTGCCCCCTCCTCATCGTTCACCAATCCGTACGCCGTCAGCAGCGGCGCGTCCTGCTGGTTCTCGATCGACGCATCGATCAGGTGTCCGGGCCCCGCCTCGGCAAAGAGCAGCATGCCGTAATAGAGAGGCCGCGCCGTGAATCCGTCCCGAACCGTTCCGGCAATGGGTGTGTACCAGCCATAGCCGCCGCCATGGAAGTTGATGCCCACGCCGCCGGCGGTCGCGAGCTGGTACATCAAATCCGCACCCCACAGCGCCGATGCGAAGGTGTCGCTCACCCCGCGCTTGCCGCCCTGATAGCAGGAATTTGTCTCCGCGAGGCGGAAGGGCAGGCCGGAATCCTGCTTCGTTTGCGCCATGCCCTCAAACTCGCGCGCCAGAGCAGGACTCGGCCGCAGCAGCCGTTCGATGGTCATCGAAGGATCGGTCGGCGGACCCTCCGCATAATAGTGCTGCGACAAAAAGGCGGCCTCGTCCTTGAACTGCTTTGCGAACGGCACCAGCCACTCGTTGTTGAACGCGGTGTCCGGGCCCGCAAACGGCGCATGCGGCACCTTTTGCCGGATCACCTCATAGAAGTGCTGCCACTCCTTTGCGAACTGCGCAAAGTCGTAGCCCGCGTCGCGCAGGGTGTTGCGATAAAAAAGGTCCGGCTCATTGCACAGCTGGAAGGCGATCAGCTTGTCGCCCATGGTGCGCATCACGAAGTCCGCTTCCGCCGCCGCGGTTTCGGCCGTGCCGGTGCCCATGTTGAGCCCGTAGATCAGCTTCCAGCCCGTGGCATCGATGAAGCCGCGCAAATTGCGCACCGCCTGGGGTGTGGTTTTGGAGTGCTTTGCCGGGCCCTGGTGGAGGTCGACGCGCAGCGCCTGCTGCAGTACGTCGGCCTGATCTTCCTCGCGCTCCGCCGCAGCCGCCTGGGCCGCTGGCTCGGGCGACCAGTGGGCATATTCGCTGCTGTTGCCGCCGACGCGCAGCACGCCGGATTTTCCCAGGCGCCGGATGAACCCGGCCAGCTCGGTGTTGTCGGGCGAAAAGAAAGCAGGATCGCCCAACTGCGAGGTTTCATAACTCAGCCCTGTGAAATCCGCGGGAATCGGATTACCGCGCTTGTGCCGATCCAGTTTCAGGTGCAGCGAAACGGCAGACGCCGCCTGCGCAAAACCTGGGTGTCCGCAAAGCGCCGCACCCGAAGCCAGCGCAGAGTTCCTCAGGAAGGCCCTTCGATCCATGGCCGCCATTCGACCACACAGCGCAACTCGCCGCAACAGGCGCGACTCTTCTGTGCCGATTCTCAAGCTCAGTCTGTTGGCGACGATTGATTCTCCGGTCCGACGAAGACGGGTTCAGGCTCCAGGGGAATCCCAAATTGCGACTCGACCGTCTCAGTGATCCGATCGCGCAGCGCTAAAACGTCACCGGCCTTGGCGCCGCCACGGTTAATCAGCGCCAGCGTGTGGCGGCTCGAGATGCCCGCCGCACCCATCGCGAATCCTTTCTGAAATCCCGCATGCTCGACCAGCCATGCTGCGGGAATCTTGACGAAGCCCGGCTGCGCGGCAAAGCAGGGAACCGGCCCGGATTCGCGAGCTGCGATTGCGTCGTATTCGCCTGGGCGACGATGGGATTCTTGAAGAAGCTTCCGGCGCTGCGGCAATCCGGTTCGCCTTCCACCAGCAACATGCCCTTGCGATGGCGGATTTCGCGCACCGCCGCTGCGGTTTCCGCCAGCGTTGGCGTTTCAGCCCGATCCTGGAAAAAACGCTTCAGGTCCGGATACTGCAGGATGGGGAGCGCCTCGGCCCGCAGCTTGTAGTCCACCCGAGTGACGATGAAGCGGTCGCGTTGCGTCGAATTGAAGATGCTGCGCCGATAGGAGAAGCCACAGTCAGCCGCCGGCAGTTCGGAAAAGGTGAGATTGTTGCGGTCGAGCACCCGGACCGACATCGATCGTTTCGGCGACCTCCTGGCCGTAGGCGCCGACGTTCTGCACCGGGGTTCCGCCCACGGTTCCGGGAATTCCCGCAAGGCACTCGATGCCGCCATAGCCTCTTGCAATGGCGTGCGAGACGAACCGATCCCAGTTTTCACCCGCTGCGACGCGGAACAGGCCGCCCTTCTGCTGGATTCCCCGGAGCGCGATGTGCAGCACGAGGCCCGGAAAGCCCTCGTCGGAGACAAGCAGATTGCTGCCGCCGCCCAGCACGAAGAGCGGGAGGCTTTTTTCGCGGGCAAAACGCACGGCCTCGACAACCGATTCTTCTCCGCCGCTTCCACAAACCACCGCGCCGGACCTCCAATGCCGAAGGTCGTATACGGGGCGAGCGGTACGTGTTCCTGCAGGAGCATCTTAGAGAGGTATATCAGCCAATCGCCGCTCTGGAGCGGCGATTGGCAGGGTCATCCTGAGCCAGGGCTGGCGCGCATGCGCCAGTCCGTCGAAGGAAGGTGGCGTGCCGCCACACGACCCGTACAATGGAATTCAGATCGTTACGCTTTCCCCGGAGGAGAACCGCCGAATGTATCCCGAAATCATGCTCATCCCCATGCGCGAGGAGTTAACCCGCGCGGGCATTGAGGAGGCGCGCACGGCCGAGGCCGTTGACGCCGCAGTTGCCAGCCCCGGCACCACCATGCTGGTGGTCAATTCCGTTTGCGGCTGCGCTGCCGGCAAGATGCGCCCCGGCGTACGCCTGGCGCTGCACAACTCCGTCGTTCCGGATCGTTCGGTCACCGTGTTCGCCGGCCAGGACCGCGAGGCCACCGAGCGGGCGCGCTCCCACTTCGAGGGCAATCCGCCCACCTCGCCTGCCGTGGCCATCCTGCGCGACGGCAAGCTGGTGTACCTGATGCAGCGATTCATCATCGAGAACAGCACGCCGCAGGCGATCGCCGAGGAGTTGTCGCGCGCGTTCAATGAGCTGTGCGCGAAGCAGGCTGTCTAAGGCTTCCTGACCACGTTAAAAAGGCTGCGCGTGAAGCGCAGCCTTTCGTGTTTCTAAGGAACGTCAGCTGCCCGGAGCGAAGACGGTGCCGCTGGTGACGAGTTCATCGTCGGATTCGCGGTAGAGGGTGACCAGGTTGCGACCTTCTCGCTTGGAGCGGTACAGCGCTTCGTCGGCGCGAAGCAGGAATTCGGTGGCCGTGTCCTTGGGCAGGCTCACGGCGACGCCGATGCTGGCGGTCAGATTCACGCTGCCCGGCAATCCGGAGAGGCCGGCAATTTGGGTTCGGATGCGCTCGGCCGCAATCATCGACTCGCTCACCCCGGCATTGCGCAGCAGCACTACGAATTCTTCGCCGCCGTAGCGCGCCAGCACGTCGGAGGGCCGCGTGCCATCGCGAAGAACCAGGGCGATGCGGCGCAGAACATCGTCGCCGGCGAAATGGCCGAGCGAATCGTTCACCTGCTTGAAGTAGTCCAGATCGATGAGCATGATGCCCAGCGCATCTCCGCTGCGGTCGCTGCGCATCAGATCGCGGCGCAGGGTCTCCTCGAAGGCGCGGCGGTTCAGCAGGCTGGTGAGGGAATCCGTCTGCGCCATCTTGTGCAGCGCCTGCCGGTGCACAGTCAGCGCCAGCCACAGCAACCCGATGACCACGGCCAGGGCCAGCACCATGGAGAGGTAGCTGAAGCCAACATTGATCAGATCGGGATGAACGAAGTTCATCTGGCTGGCGGGCATGCGAAATTCGAACAGGCACCAGGCTCCCTGCAGGCAGGCCGCAAGGATCAGCAGCCACGCGCAGGCGCGTGCCGCCTGACGGGTTTCCGGATCGTGGTTGCGAAACAGCCTGATGGACGTGGTGAGAAAGATCGCGCCCAGAACAATCGCGTGGATCACCAGGCGCGCCAGCACCTGATCGTTGGCGAACGTAAACCAGACAAAGACCGGCAGAGAGACAATCAGAAGGCCCGCGGGCCAGGGAAACAGGCGGGAATCGGCTTCCAGAATGTCCGATGCGGCCAGATAAAGAAAGATGGCGCCTGTAAACAGCAGGAAATTAGCCAGCACGATGCTCAGCAGCGCGGGCGTCCACGGACGCAGACCCATCAGCAGAACGCCGAACAATGCGGAGACGATGAACCAGGAGAGTTGACGGCTGCCGCGCAGGTCGGGAGTGCTGCGCCGGACGCCCCGAAACCCAACCAGCATGAGCAGGAGAGCCGCCGCATAACCGCACATTAAGAAAGGCGTATACATGGGTGCTACGTTCAACACCTCCACCGACCGGCATGCTCGAAACATAACAGGCTCGAGCAATACATCCAGGCAGCAACGGGCCAATATCACCGGGGTAATTTGGTGCAATCAGAATGGCACACGGCTACATCCAAAGTCACCACAAAAAGGTGACTGGGAACCCCATAACACATGGCTATTCTGTGTCAGTAGAGATGCCCCATTCAGTATCCCCACCCTCGCCCTCGACCCATGAATTACGGATTGCAACATCGCATCGTCCTCGTTTCAGGACCCCCCGGTTCCGGCAAAACCACAGTGGCGCGCCCCCTGGCGGAGCGGCTGGGCTTCGCTCTGCTCACCAAGGACGACATCAAGGAGAGCCTTTACACCGCGATGCACGGTGCTCCGGGCGACGTTGAGTTTTCCCGCCGCATCGGCTCGGCCGCCATGGAGGTTCTGTGGTCGCTCGCACCCCATTGTCCGGCCGTCGTGCTGGAGGCGAATTTCCGAACCAGGAGCGACTACGAGCGCGAAAAGGTCGCGAGTCTGCTGGCCGTCGGAGCGCAGATGGTCGAGGTGCATTGCCGCGTGTCGCGTGAGGAGGCATCCCGCCGCTTTGCTGAACGGGCGCGCGAGCAGAGGCACCACCCGGCGCACGCCCTGGCCCAGATGTCGCCGGAGCGGATGATGGAATATGAGGAGCCGTTCGCCATGAGCGCGGTCATCGAGGTCGACACGCAAAAGGCCGTGGATATGGCAGAGCTCGCGGCGCGGATCGAAACACTCTGGGGATAGCGAATCCCGAGCAACGCACGTCGGTCGCCGCGCCGATTTAGAATGATGCTTTGCACTCATTCATTCCTCGCGGGGCTTCCACTCAACTGGAAGCACCTGCACAAAGGCACATCCGTAAGCATGCATCGCTGGTCCAAGCTCTTCATCCCCACCCTGCGCGAAGCTCCCGCAGACGCCGAAGTTGCCAGTCACAAATTCCTGGTTCGCGCCGGATACATCCGCCAGCTCGGCGCCGGCATTTATTCCTATCTGTTCCTCGGGCAGCGCTCCATCAACCGCATCATCGGCATCGTCCGCAAGGAGATGGATCGCATCGGCCAGGAATTCCTGCTGCCCACCATCCACCCCGCCGATCTGTGGCGCGAGTCCGGCCGCTGGACCCTCATGGGCGACAACATGTTCCGCCTTCAGGATCGTAAGGGCGCCGACCTGTGCCTCGGCATGACCCACGAAGAGGTGATGACCGACATCGCCCGCAACGAGCTGCGCAGCTACAAGCAGCTGCCCCAGACCTGGTATCAGATCCAGACCAAGTTCCGCGACGAGCCTCGGCCGCGTTCCGGTCTGCTGCGCGTGCGGCAGTTCATCATGAAAGACAGCTACTCCTTCGACCTCGACGAGGCCGGCCTCGACCACAGCTATAAGCAGCACGACGCGGCCTACCGCGCCATCTTCACCCGCTGTGGGCTGAAGTTTGTGGTCGTCGAAGCCGATTCCGGCGCTATGGGCGGCTCGCAGTCCCAGGAGTTCATGGTCTACACGAACGCGGGCGAAGACCTGATCGCCAGCTGCGCCGCATGCGGTTACGCGGCCAACATGGAAAAAGCCACGTCGCGCCTGACTGCCGTGAAAGAAATGGAGGCGACCGGCGACGGCAAGCCGGAGCTGGTGTCGACACCGGGCCAGGCCGCGATCGCCGACGTGACGAAGTTCTTCAACATCGAGCCCAGCTCCGACATCAAGACGGTCGCGTACATGGCGAAGATTCCGGTGGCGGGCAAGGGCGACAAAAAGGAATCGCTGCAGGCGGAGTCTCCTGTAATCGCCTTCCTGCGCGGCGATCACTTCGTGAACGAGACGAAGCTGATGGCGGTGGTGGGCGCGACCGAAGTGCGTCCCATGGTGCCCGAAGAGCTGGATCGCTGGTTCCACGGGCCAGCGGGATACCTGGGCCCGATTGGGCTCGATCCGGCGGCGAAGATCAACGATGGCAAGGCGAACGTCGTCCTCGATCCCGGCCTCGAGAACCGGAAGAACCTCGTCTGCGGCGCGAATAAGCTCGACTACCACTACCGCAATGTCGTCCCCGCGCGCGATTTCCAGTGGACCGTCATCGCCGATATTCGCAACGCCGTCGAAGGCGAGGGCTGCCCCCAGTGCGGCGCGCCGCTCAAGATCGCAAAAGCCGTCGAAGTCGGCCACATCTTCAAGCTCGGCGACCGCTACACGAACAAGATGGGCGCGCGCGTCCTCGACGCCAACGGCAAGGAAGTGACGCCCATCATGGGCTGCTACGGCATCGGCATCGAGCGCATTCTCACCGCTGCGGTCGAGCAGGGCAACGACGCCAACGGCTTCTGGCTGCCGCGTTCCATCGCGCCCTTCGACGTCGTCGTCACCATTACCAACGTCTCCGACCCCGCGCTCAAAGCCACAGGCGAGAAAATTGCATCTGACCTTGAGGCCGCCGGGTTCGATGTGCTGCTCGACGACCGCGACGACCGTGCGGGCGTCAAATTCAAGGATGCCGATCTCATCGGCATCCCTTACCGGGTGACCGTGGGCAGAAAGGCCTCCGAAGGCAAAGTCGAGCTGATGACCCGCGCCACCGCGTCGGGAATCGACGTCGCTATCGCCGACCTCGTTCGCGAACTCAGCCTCGTCGCCCCGGTACACTAGAAGGGGAGGCGCAACTGCTGCCGTCGTTGCCGAAAATGCGTGTCAACCGGCACACGGCGTGTCCCCCGCGACACGACGAATCGGAGCGGAACGCCGCGAACGTGCGTGTTTTGAATGCATCCAATATGGTTCCGCGCGTGCACCACTGCGCCGTGGAACCTGAAGACGAGCTTGCCATCTGCGATGCGCCCTCGTCTGATCAGGCAGGGAAGGCGAATCGATCTTTATGGCAGTAAAAGTCAAAGTGCCGCGGCTGGCTGTTCGTATCACCGCAAAGAAAGCCCTCATTGTGGCGGGCATGTTCTGCGGTGTGGCGGCCGTGCTGGGCGGACTGGTCTTCACCTTCTACTGGAATAAGTACGGCCACATTGTCGACGAGCGCCTGAAGCAGCCGCTCTTCGCCGAGACCGCAAAAATCTATGCTGCGCCCGCGGAAATTCGCCCCGGCCAGAAGCTGACCACGACCGACATCGAGCAGCAGCTTCAGGCAGCGGGCTACTCCCTCGATGGCCAGGGGACTGCTTCTCCCATGGGGACCTACGCGGTCAATGCGCATGCGATCACCATCCATCCGGGCCCGCAGTCATTCCATTCGCAGGACGGGGCCACCATCAGCTTCTCCGACCACGATGTCGACGAAATCACCGGCGACAACGGGCAGCAGCTCGCCGCCTATGAGCTGGAGCCCCTGCTCATCACCGGGCTTTCCGACGAGAATCGCGCCAAGCGCCGGTTGGTGGTTTACAGCGAGCTGCCGAAGTATCTCGTTCCCGCCGTGACCTCCATCGAAGACCGGCACTTTTTCCAGCACGGCGGCGTGGATTACGTGCGGCTCATCGGCGCCGGCATCGACGATCTGCGGCGCGCGCATTACAGCCAGGGCGGATCGACGCTGACCATGCAGCTGGCGCGCGGCTTCTTTCTCACGCCTGAAAAGCACATCAAACGCAAGCTGATCGAGATCATCATTACCTTCCAGCTCGAGCACCGGTTTACGAAGCAGCAAATCTTCCAGATGTATGCCAACCAGGTGCCCCTGGGCCAGCGCGGCAGCTTCTCCATTGACGGATTCGGCGAAGCCGCCCAGGCCTACTACGGCAAAGATGTGCGCCAGCTCGATCTGCCCGAATGCGCTCTGCTGGCGGGCATCATTCAGAGCCCCAGCCGGCTCAATCCCTTCCGCCATCCGGAGCGCGCCCTCGAGCGCCGCAACGTCGTGCTCGACGCCATGGTGGAGACCGGCGACATCACCAAACAGCAGGCGGAGCAGGCCAAAGCCGCGCCCCTCACCCTGGATCCCGGCGCGTTCGACTCCGGTGAGGCGCCCTACTTCGTCGACCTGGTTCGCGACCAGCTCATTCAGCGTCTCGGCGATGCCGATTACAACGAGCAGGGTCTGCGCATCTATACTTCGCTCGACCCGCAGCTGCAGCAGATTGCGCAGGATGCCGTCGCTGCCGGCATGAAGCATGTCGATGATCTGGTGCAGGAGCGTCGAGAGCGGCTCATCCGCATTGCTCTCAAAGCCGGCACCGCGCCACCGCCGGCGGAGTCCCCCCAGGTCGCGCTGATCGCCCTCAACCCGCACACCGGCCAGGTGCTCGCGCTCGTCGGGGGCCGCAACTACGGCATCAGCCAGTTCGACCACGCCGTCTCGCACCGGCCCACCGGATCCATCTTCAAGCCGTTCGTCTACGCGGCCGCCTTCAACACCGCGCTGGCCGGAACCCCGCTCACCAATGCCGACGGCACCAGTGCGGTCTTTACGCCGGTCACCGTCCTGCACGATGAGCAGACCACCTTCAGCTTCGACAATCAGGACTACACACCGCGCGATTTCGACAACAAGTATTACGGCGACATCACCGCCACCGAAGCCCTCTACCGCTCCCTGAACAACCCGACCATTGCCCTCGCCCAGATGGTGGGCTTCGACAACGTTGCTGCACTGGCGCGCGATGCCGGCATTAAATCCGCGCGTGGCACACCCGCCATGGCCATCGGAGCCTACGACGCTACGCCGCTGGAGATGGCCGGTGCGTATACCGTCTTCGCCAACGAGGGCGTCCACATCGATCCGTGGATGCTGGCTTCCGTGCGCTCCCCCAGCGGCGACGTGATCGCGGATTACTCGCCGCAGATGAAGCCGATCCTCGACCCCCGCGCTGCCTTCCTCACCCTCAGCATGATGGAGCAGGTGCTCAACAATCCGCACGGCACCGGAGCGGGCGTTCGCAACATGGGCTTCACCTCCCCGGCGGCAGGCAAAACCGGCACCTCGCACGATGCCTGGTACGCGGGATTCACCAGCAATCTGCTGTGCATTGTCTGGATCGGCAACGACGACTACACCGACATCAAGACCGAGCTGGGCGCCAACGCGGAAGGCGCGCGCGCCGCTGGACCCATCTGGGCCGACTTCATGAAAAACGCGGTGAAGTTGCCGGAATATTCAGATACTAAAGACTTTGTTCCTCCTGCCGGCGTGATTCAGGTGAGCCTCGACAATGCCACGAACCTGCTTGCCGACGCTACGTGCCCGCAGGACTACACCGCCGCTTTCCTCGAAGGAACGCAGCCAACCGATACCTGCGACCACTCGATGGGCGACCAGCGCAATCTCTTCCAGAAGATCTTCGGCCTCGGCCAGCGGCCCGTGACCCAGGCGCCTCCACCACAGCAACAGGCCAAACCGGCGCCGCCACCGGCGCGCGCTCAGCCTGCGCAGCCGGCCGTTGCGCAGAATCCGGCCGATCAGCAGAATCAGGACGACAAAAAGAAGAAGAAGCCCGGCTTCTGGGGACGCCTCTTCGGCAAGAAGGACGACAGTCAGCCGCAAAATCCGAACCCGAACCCGCCGCAATGAAATTCAGCGTCGCCACCCACCGCAAGCGCGAAATCGTCGACATCACCGAGCAGGTGGAGTCGCACCTGACCGAAGCGGACGGCATCTGCTGCCTCAACGTGCTGCATACCACTGCGGCGCTCACCACCGCCGATCTGGACCCCGGCACCGACCTCGACATGCTCGACGCGTTCGAAGCCATGATGCCGAAGCTGCGCTACCGGCATCCGCACAACCCGGAGCACGTGCCGGATCACATCCTGTCGTCGATCATCGGTACCGCGCTGACGCTGCCAGTAGAAGGGGGATCGCTGGTTCTAGGCACCTGGCAGCGGGTGATCCTGGTCGAGCTGGACGGTCCGCGCAAGAGGGAACTGATGCTGACATTCCTCAACAGCAAGTAGCTGCCCGGTCAGTTCAACGCTAACCGCTGACCGCTGACCGCTCGCTCAGATCTTCACCGGCATGGTCGGATCGCCAGGCGTGGTCGGACTGCTCTCCGCGCGCACCGCAGCCTCCGCCGCCAGGAACCCGATCTTCGAGTGGGTGCCGTCGCAGAACGGCTTGTTCACCGACGCGCCGCAGCGGCACAGCGAGATCGCCGGCTTGCCGCTCAGATCCCACTCTTTGCCCTCGTGATCCACCAGCGTCACCGGGCCTTCCACACGATAGGGCCCGTTGGGGCGCACCGTAATCTTCACATCTGCCATAACGCAACACTCCTGAGCATGAAAGTTTTAAACACACCTCAGTCTATCGTCGATGCGCTCCCGGGACTCCCTGGAGTCAGGCGGCCTGCACAGCCGCAACCGCGGCAGTCTCGTCGCTCTTTCGCCTCGTGGCGAAGAGGTACCACACCAGCCACGCCACCGCCGGCCACAGGAACCACTTCGATCCCAGGCCGACGGGCGCCCAAAACGGCTGCAGCTGAACCACGATAAACAACGCCGCCAGAGCCGCTACCGCTGCCCGCGAGGAGCAGCGCCATGCGCCGTACATCAGCGCCGGCAGAGCAAGGGACTGATCGTAGATCCAGCAGTAGGGCGCAACCACAATCGAGACGAGCATCAGCAGGCTGCCGTTCTCGAGCCAATCCCAGGTGCGCCGGCGCGGCCAGTAATACGTCAGAGCCCAGATCCCACCGAGTACGCTCGGCACGAACACCAGCCATTTCGCCGCGGGGTTCACCAGCTGTCGCAGTTCGACGCTGAGGCAGGGGATGAACTCATCCGCAATGCCGGAGGCGTGCGCCCAGTGCGCGTATTGAACGAAAGCCGCCGGGTCGATGAGCCACGTAAGCGCGCAGCTGGCCGCAAGCGCCGCCAGGGCTCCCAGCACGATGCGATAACTGCGCGTGACCACGATCCACACCAGCAGGATCAGTCCAAAGGGCAGGAAGAGATGCGGCTTGAGCGTGCAGAGCCACAGCGCAGCGCCGGCCAGCAACGGCCGCGTGCGATGCAGACGCAGAAAGAGCACCAGGCCCAGCAGCAGAAAGATCGAAGTCTGCCCCATGATCACGCATTGCAGCGCGGGCGGAAACGAGTAGCCGAGCCATTCGAGGTAGGTTCCCGGCCTGCCGAACATCTTCCACAGGATGCGAACGCAGGCAGCGAGAATGGCGGCCATCAGCAGCGACCACGGCAGCGCTCCGATGCGCGGCGCCACAAATCCCAGCGGCAACGCCAGCGGCAACGCCCACGGCGGATTGCGCATGTAGTAGGAGCCGGGCTTCCCGTCATATCCGGCAAAGCGCTCCAGCTGCCCCATCGCCACCGGATCGTACGGGTTAGCGTGGTGGATCAGCTGATACCCGGTCGACCAGTAGACGACGTAGTCGCGGCCTCCGGCTAAACGGCTGACCAGAGGCATGACGGCAAGGAACAACGTCGTCAGCGTCAGCGTGACCACGCACGCAAGGATCACCATCGCGTCAGCGAAGTCGGTTTGCCGTTTTGCGGAGAGCGATTGGGTCGCAGCGGCCATCACATCAATTCTAGAAAGTGCTTCGCCTTCCGGCGATGCCACCTTCCGGCCATGCGCGCGTGGCGCGTTCTCGGGATGCCGGGCTGCCGGGGCGGACTCATGCCGTAGTCGAAGCGTACGCAGCGGCCGGTGCGGCGTCGTGCTGCGTCCTTCGGCGCGCCAGCACGTACCACGCGAGCCATGCAGGTGCCTGCCACAGCCACGAATAGAAGAAAGTCGTGGGTCCGAAGTGGAACCACGGCACAATCTCGACCAGCAGATACAGCGCTGCGAGGGTGGCGAGTATCCGGCGCGACGATGTGCGCGAAGCTGCATACAGCAGCGCAGGCAGGGCGAGCGACTGATCGAAGAGGAAACAGTAGGGCGCGGCGACGATCGAGACCAGCATCAACAGACTGCCATGCTCGATCCAGTCCCAGCTCTTCCGTCGCGGCCAGAAATAAGTCAGCGCCCAGCCGCAGGCGAGGATCGCCGGCACAAACACCAGGCCCTGCGCACCCGGATCGATGAGCCGGCGCAGCAGCACGCCGAAACAGGGAACCGGTTGCTCCGAAATGCCGGAGGCGTGCGCCCACTGCCAGTATTGAGAAAATGCGGAGGGATCGATCCAAAGAGCCGCAACGCAACTGAGCGCAGCGGCGACCGCTGTCCCGACCAGGATCCGATAGCTGCGTGAAACAACGATCCACAGCAACAAAACGAGCCCGAAGGGAAGAAACAGATGCGGCTTCAGCGTGCAGAGCCAGAGCGCCGCGCCAGCCCAGAAAGGCTGTGTCCTGTACAGGCGGAGGAACAGCACCAGGCCCAGCAGGACGAACAGCGATGTTTGCCCCACCACCACGCATTGCAGCGCGGGAGGAAACGCGCACCCGAGGAGCCGCAGCTGCCATCCTGAAAGGCCGAAAATCGGCCGAAGCAGATGTACTGAAAGAAGCAACAAACCCAGCATCAGCAGCGACCACGGCAGAACGGCGACCCGCGCGCCCACATATCCCAGGGGAAGCACGAGGGGCAGAGCCCACGGCGGATTGCGCATGTAGTAGGAGCCCTGGCCAGTGTAGCCGGCGGTGCGTTCCAGGTTTCCCATCACGCTCGGGTCATAAGGATTGGCATGATGCGCCAGCTGCTGGCCGGTGGCCCAGTACGAGGCGAAGTCGCAGGAGTTGGGAAGGCCGCCCTTCTGCACCAGGACTGCAAGCAGCAAAGCGGTGACGACCAGGACAAACCCACAGGCGACGCCGACTGCCAGATCGGCGAAGTCGGATGTGTCGGTCTTGCCCGGAAGCTGGGCTGCGGCTGCCATCGCGCCTATTGTAGTAAGGCGCGACGACTGCGCTGAATCCCTCTTTGGTAGAGGATCGCGCCGATCAGGCTAGCACTTGCGGCACTTGGCCAGAATCGCCTTATGCAGCCGCTCCCTCAACTCGTCGGGCAGCTCGTACAGTTCGTGGCTGCGGTAAATCTGAATCGTCTTGCGCGTGGTGTTCAGCGTGATCTCGCAGTGCTCGCACTCACGCAGATGCTCCTCCAGGTCTGCGCGCAACGGAAGCGCCGCATCCTGATCGAGCATGTCATCGAGCTGGGCCAAAAACTCCGTGCACGTCACTTCGCACCCGCCTGGGCCTGAGCCTGTCTGCCCTGTCCCCGTTTAAAGTAGCGGCTCAGCCGTTCCCGCAGCTGCAACCGTGCCCGTAATAGCCGCGATTTCACTGCCGGAATACTCAGCCCCAGCGTCTCGGCCGTCTCCTCCGTCGAAAGTCCTTCCACGTCTCTCAGCACAAACACCACGCGGAAGCCTGGTGGCAGTCCCTGAATTGTTTTGCGCAGGATGTCCGCCATCTCCGACTGTCCATACATTGCCTCCGGATCCGGACTCCAGTCGGCCAGGTCGCGCGGCATCGAGCCTTCTTCGGTCTCCACATCTTCATCGATGGAAACCATCCGGCCCGTGCGCCGCTTCCTCAGCCGCATCAGCGCTTCGTTCACCGCGATGCGCACCAGCCAGGTGTAAAACTTTGAATTCCCCTGGAACTGGTTGAGCTTTTCGTACGCCTTCAGGAACGCATCCTGCACCACGTCTTCGGCGTCTTCGCGGTTCTGGACGATGTGGTTGGCGATGCGAAAAACCTGGCGGTCGTACTGCTTCACCAGCTTCTCGTACGCCGCCATATCGCCCTGCCGCGTCCGCTCGACGAGCAGCACGTCAGGATGAACTTCAGGCGTCCCTTGTGTTTGGATGGGAGAAGACATGAATGGCTTCAGAATTTGGACTGCTGCAGACAACCGGGCCTTCCTCCATACTAAACGGCGCGGAGCGTGTCGATCAAAAACAAGACCGGCACTCCTCGGCGCTCTGGGGTTCTTTCTTTCGATGAGCGGGTGCGGAAAGAAGACTCCGACTTTCTCCGGGCCGCCGGATACGGTGCGCCAGATCGTCATGAGGAAATGGGAGATCGTTCCGAATCGGCTTGAAATTCCTCAGGGTGCGCGGGTGGAGTTGGTGGTGAGCTCGACCGACGTGGAACACGGGCTCGCGGTTTCGGGCCTGGGCATCAACGAGCCGGTGCAGCCGGAGCATCCGGCGGTGATTCGTTTTCTTGCCCAGACTCCGGGGACCTACCTGATGCACTGCAGCATCGCGTGCGGCCGCGGTCACGACAAGATGATCGGAGAGATTGTGATCACGGCGCGTGGGAATCCGTGAGGCTTCCGGGGAAGAGTTTGGAGTTTAGAGTCTGGAGTTTAGAAATCGGAGGTTGCAGAAATCCCGGACCAGCCTGGCCTCAAATCCCTAAACTCTAAACTCCAAACTCTGTCCTCACTCGTGCCGCAGGGCCTTCATCGGATCCACACCCGCAGCTCGTCGCGCCGGGAGCCAGCTGGCGCCGAGCGCCACCAGAATGAGCAGAGTACTCGATACCGCGAATGTTGCCGTGTCCCATGGCTTCAGGCCGTAGAGCATCGAGCCAATGACCCGGCCCAGCCCGAGCGCCCCCGCCACACCGGCTGCCATCCCGATTGCCACCATCCACGACGCCTCACCGAGCACCATCCGCAGCACGCGGCGTGGCTGCGCACCCAGAGCCATGCGGATGCCGATCTCGTTCGTGCGCCGCGAGACCGAGTACGCCATGATTCCGTAAATCCCAATCGCCGCCAGAATCAGCGCCAGGATACCGAAGCACTCCGTCAGATTCGCGAAGATTCGTTGCTGCCGCAGACTGGCGGCGATCTGCTCCTCCTGAGTGCGCACATCGAGCATCGGCAAATTCCGGTCCACCGATGCCACCGCCTGGCGCAGCGCGGGAAGAATCGAGTCCTTACCGATTCTCGTCTTAACCACGAACGTCACCGCCCCGATGCCATGCTTTTCCTGTCGCCAGGGAAGGAAGAACACCGGCTCCGGTTCCTTGCGCACGCTCTGATATTTGGCATCGCCGCACACGCCCACAATCTGCAGCGTGTAGGGCTCGTGGAACCCGGTCTCAAACGTCCGGCCGATTGGATTCAGGCCCGGATAATACTTCTTTGCAAAGCTCTCGTTGATCACCGCCACGTTGCGCGAAGTTTCCGTATCGGAAGCTGTGAATCCGCGTCCGGCCAGAATCGGAATCCCGAACATCGAAAAGAATGCTGCGCCGGCATTATTGAACTCCGCACTGGGATTGCCATCCGGCTTTCGCTGCATGCCCGCTGGAATAACGGTGCGAAAGGAGACATTGCCGGAGATCAGCGGAGTGCGTATCAGAGTGACCGACTCCGCCCCCGGGACGGCGCTCAGCGTTTGTTCCAGCTGCTGGTAAAGAGGCAGCGTCGCAGGGCCGCGGTATTGCGTTTGCGGCGGCTCGATGTCGAACAGCATCAGGTTGTCGGGGTCGAAGCCAAGCCGGGCGTGTCCCAGGCGCGTCAGACTCTGCACAAACAATCCCGCAACCACAACCAGCACCACTGAAAGCGCCACCTGGAAAACGACGATCGATTTTCCTCCAAGCCCGCGGCGGCGGCGGGTCAACGTCAGCCCCGAGTCCTTCAGTCCGGAACTCACCTGAACCCGGGTCGCCTCCCATGCAGGCGCGAGTCCGAAGATGAGCCCGGTCGCGAGGGAAAGCGCCAAAGAAAAGGCAAGCACCGGCCAGCTCAATTGCGCTTTGAAGGCCGGCGGCGCCCACGTAGCAGAGAGCAATCGTGGGATGGTGTTCCGCGCGCACCACGCCAGCAACAATCCGGTCCCGCCCCCCACCAGCGAGAGCAGCAGGCTCTCCGTCATCATCTGCCGCAGGATCCGTCCCCGCCCCGCGCCCAGCGCCAGGCGAACGCTCATCTCGCGTTGCCGTGCACCGGCGCGGGCCAGCAGCAGATTCGCAAGGTTCGCGCACGCCAGCAATAACACCAAACCAGCCAGTCCCATCAGCACGTAGATCGGTTTCGTCATATCCTCTGCAAAAGGATTCTGACCGCGGCTGCCATCGGTCAGCAGCAGCCGGGGAACTTGCTGATCCTTCTTCACCGGCATGGTTGCGCGCACTGCAGCACCGAGCGCCGCACTGAGCGAGGCTTCCGCGGTCCGGTCGGCCACGCCCGGCTTGACGCGCCCCATCACCAGCACCCACCACAGGTTTGTATTCTCCAGCAAAGAATGACCGCCCGGTTCCGTGAAGTCCTGCGGCGCAACTACGGGCTGCATGGCCAGGGGAATGAAAATGTCAGAGTCGCCCTGTGCTGAATACGCTCCCGTGAATCCGGGCGGGTTGACGCCGACGATGGTCATCGGTGCCAGGTTCACGAGGAGGGTCTTGCCGACGACATCCGGCGAGCGGCCAAACTCCTTCGTCCAGAACCTGTCGCTGATGACCACCACAGGACTGGCCCCGACTACCCGATCATCGGACTGCCTCAATGCCGCGGCCCAACTGCGGCCGAACGCCCAGCGAGGAGTAGTAGTTGCCGGAGACCATCTCCACAGGCACGGCCTCCGCGCGGCCACGCACCGTGACCGTCTGCCGATCGAGGGGCTTAAACGCGAAGAGGTCCTCGAGTTCGTGATTCTGCAGGCGCAGCTGCTGATACACCGGATACGAAAACGACGTGGATTTCGCGCCCCAGGGTCCATCGTCCCACCAGCCCCAAAGACTCTCGACCACACCGGGATGTGGCTCCGACCACTCCAGCAGACGCAGCTGTTCCGGGATGCGGCACATTGAGCCGATCGAGCAGCATGTGCTGCGCGGCGGTGAAGATGACCGTGTTCGCTCCGATGCCGATCGCCAGCGAGCCCACCGCGATGGCCGTGAAGCCGGGACTCTTCGCCAGCATGCGCAAGGCATGCCGCAGATCGCCGCGCAGCTCATCGAAGAAGCGGGTTCCCCACGCCTGACGCGAGTTTTCCCGCGCCGCAGCAACGCTGCCCAGTTCGGCGCGAGCGCGGCGAAGGGCCTCATCGCGCGGCACGCCCCGGCGCATCAGATCTTCGGCATAGCTCTCGATATGAAACTGCAGCTCCTCGCTCACCTGCCGATCGAGCGCATCGGCGAGGAAAATCGCCCTCCACCAGGTCGTCATGCGGCTGCGGAGACTCATATTTCCTCCGGCGTTGTATTCAAAATCGTCCCGACAACCTCGGCGAACTGGCCCCACTTCTTCGTCTCAGCGTCGAGTCTGCGCCGGCCGCCGGCCGTAAGCCGGTAGAAGCGCGCCCGCCGCTTGTTCTCGCTCTGGCCCCACTCGCCGGCAATCCAGCCTTCATGCTCCAGCCGATAAAGAGCGGGGTAGAGAGACCCCTGCTGGACCTCGAGACGGTTTTGCGAAATCTGCTGGATGCGAAGGAGCACGCCGTAGCCGTGCAGCGGTCCCAGCGAGACCGCTTTGAGCACCAGCATGTCCAGAGTGCCCTGCAACAGATCGATGGCCGTATCGCCGCTCATCCGTACTCTCCCAGATTGTCTGGGAGAGTAGCGCGCTCTCTCCCAGACTGTCAAGGAGAGAGCTCAACGAGCAGACTCTTTGAGTCGCGAACATGTTCCGGTACGTGATGTTGCAACTTTTTGGTCAATCAGCGGCTTTCCTCTCCGAAAGACAATCCATTTCGTCTTACTCTGGTAGTGAAGAGGGACTGGATGTCGGTGTTGCGTAGCCTTCGGGAATCAAAGGGTCTTTTCATTGCTATTGCGCTGTTGTTCGCGCTTTGCCCGGCATGGGCTCGTCTCCACTCGGACCCATCCTCCGCGCCGCAGACCGAACACCCTGCCGCCACGCATCCAGCGAAGAAGCACCACACCACCACGCCCAGCAACGCCCACGCTTCGCACGGCGCCGCCGCCCGCATCGGCCACACCACCCACGCTGCAGCCAGGCATCGCCGCCGCCGCCGCCATGTGCTCACCGCGCGCGAGCGGGCCCGCAGCCGGCGTTATCAGCACGCCTTCGTCGCCTCTTCGCAGTTGCGCCCCATGGCGCAGCAACTGGCCCAGGCCCCGACGCCCGCCGCGTTTGCCGGGCGTCAGTTCCTGGGCGCATAGCCATTCCGGCGAAGCAGCGCCGCTGCGTATCTCGCGGTCGGGCACGCCTGGCTGCTGCAGCGCAAATTTCCTGAGGCCGTCGCCGCGCTCAAATCCGCGGATCGTGCCGACCACACAAAGACCGAGCCCGACGGCGCCCTGGCTGACTACGTCGACTACCTCACCGCGCAGGCCTACCTGCAGAACAATCAGCTGCCCCAGGCGGAAAGTGTTCTCGATCGCTTCGCGCAAAAGTATCCTGACAGCATCTTTGTGGGCAGCGTGCCCGTCCTGCGCGCCAACCTGATGGTTCAGGAAGGCAACCCTCAGGCGGCGCTCACTGCGCTCAATCCGCACCGCCAGGAACCCATCGGCGGCAGGGCCGATTTCCAGCTGGCTCTGGCGAAAGCGGAAGCCCTGGCCGGCAACAGTGCCGAGGCGCAGCACCTCTACCAGCACGTCTACCTGGATTACCCGCTCTCGATCGAAGCCGGCGTTGCGCGCAGCCAGCTGGTCACCAGCGGCGTCCTTACTACGCTGCCGCCGGATCAGCGCCGCCGCCACGCCGACGCCCTCTATGACGCCGGCCACTATTCCGACGCCGACGATGAATACCGCTCGCTCGCCGGGCAATCCAACATCGATGACGCGAGCCGCAATGCTTTGCTCGTTGCTGCCGCCGAGTGCGACTGGAAGCTGCATCGCCTTTCGCCGTCCCAGCTCAACTCGATCCCCGACAGCAACGACGAAGCCGGCGCGCGCCGCATGTATCTGCTGATGGAACTGGCCCGCGATCGCGGCGACCAAACCACGCAACAGTCGATCGTCTCCGACATGGAGACACGCTTTCCCTCCAGTCCGTGGCTCGCGGAGGCGCTTTATTCCAGCGGCAACATGTATCTGCTGCTGAAGGATTATCCGCACGCCGTCACTTATTACGGCGAGCTGGCGCGCCGCTTCCCCACCAATCGCTACGCGCCCAGCGCGCACTGGCGCACGGGGTGGCTCAACTATCGCCTCGGCCAGTATTCCGAAGCCGCCCGGCTCTTCGACGAACAGATTCGCGTCTATGCCGGTGGCAAGGAAATCCCTTCAGCGATCTACTGGCGCGGCCGCATCTACGAAGACCAGGAGAAGAATCCTGCCGACGCCGCCGAGTACTACCGGACCATCCTGCGCGTTTTTCCGCACTACTACTACGCGATGCTCGCGCAGGATCGCCTGAGCCATCTCGGTTCGGTTACGCCCGATCCCAACTCCATTCTCGACGCGCTGCAACCGTCGACCATTCCCGAACTGACCGACGATGTGCCTGAAGACGATCCGCACGTCGTCAAGGCGCGGCTCCTGGCGAATGCCGGTCTGAACGAATACATCGCCCCCGAGATTCAGGCTTCCGACGGCAGCGATCAGTGGGGCGCCTTTGCCGAAGCCGAGATTTACGCCTCTTACGGCGAGTCGTGGCATGCGATGCGCCTGCTCAAGCGCGCCATCCCGTTCTACACGTCCGCCCCCATCGAAGCGATTCCCATCGCCTACTGGCGCATTCTGTTCCCGCAGAGTTACTGGACCGATATCAAAGCCGACGCGGAGCGCAACGGCCTCGACCCGTATATGGTTGCCGCTCTCATCCGTCAGGAGACTGAATTCAACCCCGGCGCCATCTCCAACAAGAGCGCCTACGGCCTGATGCAGCTGCTGCCGTCGGTGGGCCGCGCGCTCGCCCGCCAGGCGGGCATCCACCACTTCCAGACCAGCGAGCTGCTCAACCCAACCACGAACATCCGTCTGGGCACGCTCTATCTCAGGCAGACTCTGGACAGGTTCGGCGGCCAGCCCGAGTACGCCTTCGCCGCGTATAACGCCGGTGACGATCGCGTGACCGACTGGCAAAGCATCGGCAACTACCACGGCATGGATGAATTCGTGGAGTCGATCCCCTTCACCGAAACCCGCGAATACGTTGAGGCCATCCTGCGCAACGAGCAGATCTACCGCGAACTCGACAAAGTGGCGGACCAGCGCGCCCAGCGCTGATCGCCTGCCGGCCTAACCTGCGTGGCCAACAGAGGCGGGCCCAATCCCATATGTAACCGCGGCCGTCACATAGCGCGACATAAAACCTCGGTTTCGCGTGCTATTATCCTGGTTCCCCCGTTCGCCGCCTGCCACTAATCCACCAGGAGCTGCCCTTGATCGGCCATTGTCGTTCTTTCGTTTTGCGCCTCGCGCCGGCGGCGGCGCTTGCCGTTGCCGCGGTTCTTCCTTTTGCCGGATCTGCCCAGCAAAACACAACCTCGACGGTTACAAATGCGCCGCGGCACGGCATCGCCATCGCGAACATGGACTCGGCCGTCAAGCCGGGCGACGATTTCTTCCGCTACGCCAACGGCGCCTGGCTCGACCGCACCGAGATTCCCCCCGACCGCGCCGGAATCGGAGTCTTCTCCATCCTGGCCGACCGCAGCAGCAGGAACGTTGCCGCCATCATCGAGGAGGCGGCGAAATCCAATGCCGCCGCGGGCAGCAATACTCGCAAGATCGCCGATCTCTACAACGCCTATATGGATGAGGCCGCCATCGATGCGCGCGGCCTCAAACCGCTGGAGCCGCAACTGGCCGCCATCGCCGCCATTCACGACCGCCGTGATCTTGCCGTCGCGCTCGGCAAGACGCTGCGCGCCGATGTCGACATGCTCAACAACGCCGTCTTCTCCACGCCAAATCTTTTTGGACTCTGGGTCGCGCCCGGCTTCAGCGACTCGGATCACTACATGCCTTATCTGCTGCAGGGTGGTCTGGAGCTGCCCAGCCGCAGCTACTATCTCGACGACTCGCAGCACATGAAGGACCTGCGCGTGCAGTACCACACCCATGTCACAACCATGCTGCGCCTCGGCGGCTTTGACGAAGCCGAGGCCCGCGCCAGCCGCGTGATCAACCTGGAGCACGACATCGCCGCTGTGCACGTCAGCCTTTCCGACATCGAAGACATTGCGAAGGCCAACAACCTCTGGACACGTGCCGACTTCGCGGCGAAAGCTCCGGGCCTCGACTGGGACGCGTATTTTGAGGCCGCCGGTCTGGGCCAGCAGAAGCAGTTCATGGTCTGGACTCCCACCGCACTCACCGGCGAAGCGGCTCTGGTTGCATCGATTCCCATCGACACGTGGCAGGACTGGCTCAGGCTGCACCTGATCGAGGCGTACGCGCGACGTGCTGCCGCGCGCGCTGGCCGAGGAGCAGTTCTCCTTCTTCGGCGAGGCTCTCTCCGGCGTGAAGCAGCAGCGCCCTCGCTGGCAGCTTGGCGTGAGCCTCGTCAACGCCGATCTGGGCGATGCGGTCGGGCAGATCTACGCACAGAAGTATTTTTCGCCCCAGGCCAAAGCCGAAGCCCAGGCGATGGTCGCCAACCTGATCGCCGCTTATCACAAGCGGATTAACCAGCTCACCTGGCTGGCCCCCTCGACGCGCGCCGAAGCCCAGGCCAAGCTCAACACGCTTTACGTTGGCATCGGTTATCCGGAGACCTGGAAGGACTACTCCACCTACGAGGTTCGGCCCGACGATGCGTTCGGCAACGAGTGGCGCGCTTCAGTGTGGAACTTTCAGCGCGAGATTGCCCGCATCGGCAAGCCCGTCGATCGCCATGAGTGGTCGATGGAGCCGCAGACGGTGAACGCCGTCAACCTGCCGCTGCAGAACGCCCTCAATTTTCCTGCGGCCATTCTGCAGCCGCCGTTCTTCGATCCCCAGGCGCCGGCCGTGGTGAACTACGGCGCCATCGGCGCGGTCATCGGTCACGAAATCAGCCACACCTTCGACGCCGAGGGCAGCGCGTTCGACTCCAAAGGCCGGGTGCGCAACTGGTGGACCCCCGACGATCACGCGCATTTCGAGCAGCAGGCAGAGAAGCTCGAGGCGCAGTACGACGCCTATGAGCCGTTCCCCGGCGTTCACGTCAACGGCAAGCAGACCATCGACGAGAACATTGCCGACCTCGGCGGCGTTGCCGCGGCCTACGACGGCTATCGCGCCTCGCTCAAGGGCGCCCAGGCTCCGAAGCAGGACGGCTTCACCGGCGATCAGCAGTTCTTCATCGCCTTCGGCCAGAACTGGGGCTCTAAAACCCGCGAGGCATCCATGCGCCGCCAGGTTCTCACCGACGGGCACTCGCCGGGCCAGTACCGCGCAGACATCGTGCGCAACTCCGACGCCTGGTATAAGGCGTTCGACGTAAAGCCAGGCGACAAGCTCTACCTCGCGCCGGACGATCGCGTCCGTATCTGGTAAACCGGCCGGCGCAGGTTCGACACAAGGGAGGATGGGCACAAGAGAAGATGGGCACAATCTCGTGTGCGCGAACCGTCTTGCCTCCGCGGACCGGCATTCCGATATATCGTATTCGTCATGGAAATTTCACTGCTCGCCCGCGCCCCCAGGCGCCTTGCTCTTGCTCTCACCTTGTGCTGCCTCGCCGCGCTGCCCTGCCTCCAGGCTGCGGCGCAGTCCGATAACGAACGCCCTCATCCGCCCACGCCCCAGGCTTCCGAGCCCTCCAAGCCCGGCCCCAATCCTGTCGCCGAGAAGAATCCGTTGCCGCCGCTGCCCGCCGACGCGCACGTCGCGCAGAGCATCACCCTGGACGGCAAGAAGCTCAACTACACCGCCACCGTGGGCACGCTGTTCGTGCGCGATCCTGAAGGCAAGGCCGTCGGCCAGCTGGTCTACACCGCCTATACCGTCGACGAGCCCAATCGCCCGGTGACCTTCGCGGTCAACGGCGGACCCGGCGCCGCATCGGTGTATCTCAACTTCGGCGCCATCGGTCCCAAGCATCTCAATGTCGGCAACGAGGGCGACAGCCCGTCCGACCCAGCAACCCTCGTCGACAACCCAGGCACGTGGCTCGACTTCACCGACCTCGTCTTTCTCGATCCCATCGGCACCGGCTTCAGCCGCTCCCTGGTCGACGAGGACCAGACGAAGAAGCTGTTCTGGTCGACCGAGCCGGACATCGAGTACTTGTCGCGCGCCATCTATGACTGGCTGGTGGTGAATGACCGGCTGCAGTCGCGCAAGTATCTGGTCGGCGAAAGCTATGGCGGGTTCCGCGGACCTCGCATCACCTACTTCCTGCAGTCGCAGCTTGGCGTGGCGATGAACGGCGTGGTGCTGGTCTCGCCTTACCTGAACCCGACGCTGGAGCAGAATGGCGACCTGTCGCCCCTGCCCTGGCTGGTGACGCTGCCCTCGATCACGGCCGCCAATCTGGAGCGCCAGGGGAAGCTGACGCCGGAGGCCATGAAGGGCGTCATCGACTACACGCTCGGCGACTACCTCACGACCGTGGTTCACGGATACACCGACCAGCCGGCGACCGACGCAATGATCAAAAAGGTCACCGACATGACGGGACTCGACCCAACCTTCGTGAAGCAGTCAGGCGGGCGGCTCGAAACCGGCGCGTATCTGCGCGAGGTTCATCGCGAGCAGGGCAAGATCGGCTCGGTGTACGACTCCAACGTGACGATGTTCGATCCGTTCCCCTATGCGCCGGAACAGCGCGCCAACGATCCGCTGCTGGCGACCCTGATCGCGCCCACGACCACCGCGATGGTGGACTGGGTGACGCACACCGTGGGCTGGAAAGTCGATGCGCGCTACAACGCGCTGTCGTACGAGGTCGGATCGCACTGGAGCCGCGACGACGAGATGCGCCGCGGCTCGGTGACGCAGCTGCGCGATGCGGTGGCGGCCGATCCCAAACTGCGCGTCATGATCGTGCATGGGTGGAACGACCTCTCTTGCCCGTTCATGGGATCGATCCTCACGGTGAACGAGATGCCGATCATGGGCGATCCAACCCGCGTCTCGGTGCACGAATTCCCAGGCGGACACATGTTCTACACGCGGGAGTCAAGCCGAGTAGCGCTGCGCAAGGACGTGCAGGAGATGTTCAGCAAGCACTGAGGCCCCGGCCCGTTCAGGGGCAGCCCCCCGCTTCACGTACCTGGTTGGAGTTAGCCAGGGGTTGGTTCCAAAGCCTCTGGTAAGGAATACGAAGTAAGTCAGTTCAGAGCCGTACGCGAATGCAGCATTCATGTACACGAATGCTGCATTCGTGTCTACGAGCGAGGCAGGGTGCGCGTCACGGTCGCGTCAGTGCTCGGCGAATCCCCCGTTCCAAACTTCTCGATGACCGATTTGGCGATTATGAGCTCATTTGAACTGGCTGGGCGGATCGAAGAATTGAAGCCATTTTCCATTTCGTTGTGTGGGTCCACCCCGATCTCTGCCGTACCAGAAGTGCTTTCGAGATTCTCTCTGTTCAGTTTCTTTTGCAATCTAGGAAGTGCTTACTCTGGAGAGGGTAAGAAGGACTGGGAAGAACCACCAAGCCTACTCACCAGGCCTACTGAACCGAGAATGAACTGGGAGGCTGGGGCGGGAAAGCGACGGCAAGATCCATCTCCTTCAAGTCCGCCGCGACCGTGACATGGCCAATCTTCACACCGCGCTCACGCAGCAACGTCTCCAACTGCCGAGCAGAAGGAATGAATCCGAGTTGCTCTACAATCGCCCGAATTTCGACCTGTCGTTCCACGCGACGAACCTTTCGAGGATCGAGTCTGAGCGGCGCGGGCCATGATCCGTCGTTAAATCGCTCGGCGGGCGGGAATCGGTTCGCCAGCAGCCCTGAAATCAGCTTGGCCTCGGTGACCGTCACTGCGAGCGTGTCAGCGATCCATTTATATCGCATCGGCTTCAAGTTTTTTTTGAACGCGCTCTTTACGGCGAAGAGGCATTCCGGGACCGGAAGAGCAGGCTTGCAATTCTGACCGAAACGAGCCATTTCATCAACAGTCGCATTCCAGCCACGCCCAGTTTGTCTCAGGCAGACTGCCAAGATAAAAGCGGCATTTGCGCGCATACCCTCCTCGAAACCCCCGCGCGCATCCTCCAGAACCCTGAACGCCTTGAGCCGATTTTGGTTGGCGGCCTCGCGCCCATGACGGCGAAGGGGATATTTCCCAACCTTATCTAGTGCGCTTCCAGCGCGCCGTGCTGGAGGTTCTGCAACGCCCAGCCTCTCTGCCAAATCGACAAGGGCATAGCTGATTGGCACCTCACGGAGACTGTCTTCCCACTCCCAGACGACTTCGACTTCGATATCCGTACGGAACGATCCGGGCAAGCGGATGTAACGGGCTGCGTCGCTGGCGGCCGGGTCCGCACCGACGGGCGCGAGTAGCCCACGGAGCTTCTCACCCACGCGCGCGTAGAGTTGCAGGTGATTCCGGGAGTTGTCTTGATATGCACCGAGATGAGCAAGCTCTTGATTGGCTGCATCGTTTAGCAGCCACAACAGCCACACGCCCCGTCCACTGTACACGACACCTGACCAAGGCGGCACCTGGTGGAGGGAAACAAGCTCCTTCGCAAACCGAAGAACATCCTCACAACTTTTTCCCAGAGTGTGACAATCAATATCGACATAACTGGCGCACAGGTAACGAAGCGTACTCGTGTTGTGTTTAGGCGTGCCAAACTTGGCGTTGGAACGCCTGGCCATACAAACGGCGGCATTGATCGACACGTACGAGTTCTTGAAGAGATGCTCGTGTAGTGCACCCTGGTAGAACTGGACACGTGAATTAGATAAGGTTGAGGCCTCCGCCGAGGAGGCATGATGGGACGCAAGGCACGGGTACAGAGGACACCTGAAGAGAAGTGGCAGATCGTTCTGGAGGGTCTGAAGAGCGGCAACATCGCCGAGACCTGCAGGAAGTATGAGATCGCGCCGAATCTTTACTATCGCTGGAAAGACGAAGTGGAGCAGGGCGCCAAGGCTGCGCTTGGGGGGAGAAGCGCAGCCGCGCGCCCGGACGAAGATCAGACCCGGAAGATCAGGCAGCTGGAGCGGGCGCTGGGCCGCAGCGCGCTGCAGATCGAGATACTAAAAAACGTGCTGGGCGAGTGAGCTGCGGGCAGGCTCATTCGCAGGCCAGAGAACTTGTAGCCCGAGGCAAGGAGGCGAAGCTGGTGGCCGAGACACTGTCGCTCAGCCGCTCCAGCCTCTACTACCGCAAACGAGCGCACCGGAGCCGCGCCGACCGCAGCGACGATGAGCGGATCGTGGCCGCCTGCGGCGAGAAGCCGGCCTACGGCTATCGTCGTGTGGCCTGGTGGCTGCAGCGCAAGCAGGATATGGAGGTCAACGGCAAGCGCGTGCTGCGGGTGATGCGCGAGCGCGGTCTGCTGGTTCGCCAGGGACGTTATCGGATCTCGCGCAGAAAAGACTGGAGCCGCGTGGAGGCGCCCGAACCGAACCTGGTCTGGCAATCCGACATGACTAAGGTCTGGGCCGGGCCCTCCACCGGCTGGTCTTATCTGGTCAGCGTGATCGACTGCTGTACGCGCGAAATCGTCGGCTGGGATCTGAGTCTGCGCTGCCGCACCGGGGAGGCTCTTTCGGCGCTGGAACGGGCCGTGCTCAACCACCTGCCTCATGGTCCGCGCGGGCTGGGACTTACTCTAACTACGGACAACGGCACGCAGTTCACTTCGGCGAGTTACATCGAAACTCTCAGCCGGCTCGGCATAGAGCATCGCCGCACCGCTTACAACCACCCCGAGGGAAACAGTTACATCGAACGCTTCCACCGCAGTCTCAAAGAAGAGGAGGTCTGGATCAACGAATACCAGAGCTTCGACCACGCACGGCGGTCCATCGCTCTGTGGATCGAGGAATATAATCACGACCGTCCGCACCGTGGACTCCACGGCCGAACGCCGCACGAATCCCGTGCCGCGTTCCACGCTACAACCCTTACTTCAAACCTGGCCCAACCTGTCTAAATCAGCAGGGTGCACTACACTCGCGGAATTCCGGGAATACGGTTTCGAGATCGCTGGCTCGAACTGCGTAGATGGGACGAAAGTCATCGTCAGATTTCACTGCAAACGAGATCACACCATCCGAGTGACGATGTAGACGCGACACCGATGCGATCTGATCAACCGCTACAGCGATGCTCATGAGCCGGAGATCTTACCTCTGACCTGAGGGCCCATCACACATGCTGCTTTTCAGGCGGAGCGAAGTATACGAAGTCTTATCCGACACACCGTGCAGCCACAAAGCGCAACGAATTGGGCCATGCACTATTCATCGTACCGCATCTTGTGTGGCGAAGATAGAGCGAAACACCTTCTCGCTAGTGTTTTCACCACTGGTTAAATCGCGATCTTCAACGACTCGGCACCAGCCTCTGACAGTTTTGATGGTCAGCCCCGTGCGCGGCTTCAACTCAGTCTCGAACATCAGGGACGCCCAAAACCAACGATTCCGGTTCGACAGACTGCAGGATGATGTCGTTGGGCAAATCCCCCCCAGAAAGCAGCATCACCATTACCTCCGTTCCCCATCACGCCCGATTTCGCTTGCTTTGCTCCCCGCGCTCCCGCAATCTGAAGCAGAAGCCTGAATCAGCGGGACTCGCCCATGCGGGTCCTTTTTCGTTGCCTCCTGCGGTTGTGCTCCGAGCCGGTGTCCGGTTTCTGTTGCGATGATTCCGGTTTCCGCGAAGCCGCGTATCGAGGTGAACGCGCATATTAACGATATCGCCAACATACAGGGGTCGACCCCTCCGGATGTTGCTGATTCCAGTGAAGGCTGGAGGGGGTTCACCCCCCTGAAGTCCAAAAAGCCCCCTTCCCGATCATCGTCAAAACCAAGAACGAAGGCGACGGGCGACCGAGGGCTGGGCACGGGCAACGGGAGGCACGGAAGACGGGCGACCGGCAATAACCAACTCGACAACACCTGGGGGTCGACCCCTCCGGATGTTGCTCATTCCAGTGAAGGGCCAGGGGGTCCACCCCCCTCCACTAGACTTCTGCTTCTTCCCTCAGCGCATCCGGCGCGTGGGCGATGCGCATCAGCTTGCCGTGGTCGAGCCAGTCCAGCGAGCAGCGCTCGCAGTCCGACAGGATGACGTTGCCGGGGCCGGCATAGAAGTGCGTCTCCATCGCCTGGCGGCAGTGTGGGCAGGTGAGCCGGCGCTGCAGCTCGCTGCGGTCGGGCGGATGGGGAATCACGCCACCGTCGTTGCCTCGCCGCAGGGTCTGGACCAGGTCGGCGAAGATGTCCATGTCGATGAGCATGCCGCGGCAGCGGGTGCAGTAGCGGAGCTGCGCGCCGGAGAAGGACGCATCGACCAGGCCCACGCCGCAGGTGGGGCACATCTCGCTGGTCGGCTCGCTGAGCACGCGCACGCCGTCATCGTTCTTCTCCGGGAAGACGATGTTGCCGCAGTACTCGCAGGTAAGGCTCTCGGCGCCGGCGTCCAGACGCATGGCCGCGCCGCAGTTCGGACAATTCATCGCCGGGCAGTTCATAGGATCGATCTCACGCTCGCCGGTCTCACTGCGCCGATCTCACTGTCCCGTGCCGCATTCGGGGCAGAACTTTGCCGCCCGCGCCATCGGTTTCCCGCACGAGATGCAGAACTTCTGAGCCGTGGCAGCCGCCGTGACGCCGCCGGAGTTGCTGATCTCGGTGGCGGTCATGGAACCGGCCAACGCGCGGCCGAGCGTGATGCCTGCGCCGATGCCCACGCCGGCGCCGGCTACTCCGCCAGGATTGGCAGCCGCGGTGCCGAGGGCCTGCGCGGCCTGGAATTGCGTATAGGGGCCGATGTTGCCGGCCATCTGCACGCCGATGCGCTGGTCCATGATCTTGGTGAGCTCGTCGGGCAGGGAAAGGTTCTCCACGGTGAACGAATTCAGCTCGAGGCCGAGTGCGGCGAAGTAGGGCTGCGCGGCCGCGGCAATCTTCTGCGCCAGGGCGGCCTGGTTCTTCGCCATATCGAGGAAGGCAACATCGCTGGCGGCGAAGACATCGGTCATGCGGGCGACGATGGTCTGGCGAAGCTGGCCTTCGAGGTCGGAGACGTAATACGTGTCGCGCGTGCCGGAGACCTCGGTGAAGAACTTGCGCGGGTCCTTGATGCGGTAAGCGTAGATGCCATAGCCGCGCAGGCGGACGGCGCCGAATTCCTTCTCGCGAATGGTGATGGGCGTCGCGGTGCCCCACTTCTGATCCATCTGCAGACGGGTGGAGAAGAAGTAGACGTCGGACTTGAAGGGCGACTCGAAGCCCTTGTCCCAGTTCATGAGGTCGGTGAGCAGCGGAGGTTGCGGGTGTTGAGGGTGTGCAGGCCGGGCCCAAAGACGTCGGCAATGCGGCCCTCGTTCACAAAGGCGGCCAGCTGCGACTCGCGCACGGTGAGCTGCGCGCCATTCTGAATCTCCGCGTCGGCCATGGGATAGCGCCAGGCAAGAGGGCCGTCTTCGGGCTCATTCCACTGGATGACGTCGATGAGCTGGCTGGTGAGAAATTCCCGCAAGGACAACACAGTGTTCCTCCTGAAGCTTCCGCAGGCAATTTAGCATCGGGCCATGGGGCCGCCACTCCCACGAAGGACGCAGGCAGCGGAGCGATTCCGGACACTGGCGGCGCGGCCTGGGCCGTTAAGATGTTGCCAACGAGTCCATACGACCTGGGGCCACTGAGGTAATGCAGCCTTCCATTTCATCCGCGCTCGCGTGCGCGGCTGCAGCGAGCCAGCCATGCTGACCTACGCCATCGGCTTTGTGCAGGACGTGCAGCTGGCCTGCTTTGCTGTCGTTTTGACCTGCATGGCTCTGCAGGATCGCCGCAGCAAAAGTCTCCGCTGGCTGGCGTATGGATATATCGCCGGCTTTGGCGGCGCCCTGCTCGACCTCGGTGGGCGCTGGCTGCCGCACTGGCTCTCGATGGGCGTCTTTATGGAAGCCGCGCCTGTCGGCTACGCGTGCTTCTGCATCAGCGTGGCGCACTTTACCCGTCGCGGCATTCGTCTGCGCTGGCTGTGGCTGCTGGTTAATCTCGGCGCCTTGCCGTTCTTTCTTCGGTGGAGCGTCACCGGGCACATGAGCGCGAGCGCCACGCTTCAGGACGGAATCCTCGCGGTGGAAACCGGGTTGACCGCCCTGCTTCTGCTTTCCACCCACGATCGCGAGACGCGCTGGCCACGCCGGAGCATCTCTGCCTTCCTCGCGGTGTACTCCGCCGTTGAAGTTTCCCGGGTGGCGATCTATCTGGTCACGGGCAAGATGCCGGCGGAGGTGGCTTCCTGGGCGGAGGCCGCGAGCGGCATCGTCTACGTTGTGTCCTGCTCCGTGCTTCCGCTGGCGTTCATCTGGATGATGAATGCGCGGCTGCTGGTACACCTGAACCGGCAGTCGATGATCGATCCGCTGACCGAGCTGCTGAACCGGCGCGGTCTGCAGGCGGCGGCGGAAGCGGAGCTGGCGCGTTACACGCGGACCAGACAGGGACTGGCGGTGGTGGTGCTGGACCTGGACTTCTTCAAACTGCTCAACGACCGCTACGGGCATGCCGGGGGCGACTCGGTGCTGTGCGAGTTCTCGGTCTTTCTGCGGGCCATGATCCGCGAGACGGACGTGGCGGGGCGCGTGGGCGGGGAGGAGTTTGTGCTGATCCTGCCAGGCATGGAGGCGGACACGGCGGTGGCGACGATCGAGCGGCTGCGGCAGGCGGTGGCCGAGTATTCGTTTCAGTTGGGATCGCGGCTGACGCGGATCACGGCAAGCTTCGGGATCGCTGTGTCGAACGGGCGCAGGGAGGTGACCTGGGAGCAGCTGCAGCATGAGGCGGACGTGGCGCTGTACGCGGCGAAGGGCGCGGGGCGGAACGTGTCGCGACTGTATGAGACGTCGATGGCGGAAGGGCCGGCACTGGTGGGGAAAGAGGACTCGTAGGCTGTAGGCGGTAGCAGCAAAGAGCAAAGGCGCGGGAGGATTTCCGCGCCTTTCCTTTCGAAACACTGCACACCGTTGTTCAGGCCATTTGCTGGAGGACTTCCTCGCGCACCTGCTCGTCGTGGTTTTCCTCGGCGCGAGTACGGGGCAGGGCCACGGCCAGCACATCTTCGATGCGGCTGGCGTAGTGGATGTCCACTCCCGCGATCTGGTCGGGCATGAGGTCTTCTTCCACGTTCAGCCGGTTCTCTGCGGGAAGAATGACGGTGGTGACTCCGGCGCGTTTGGCGGCGAGGAATTTCTCCTTGATGCCGCCGACCGGGAGCACGTTGCCGCTGAGGGTGATCTCTCCGGTCATCGCGGTGAGCGGACGCACCGGCGTATCGGTGAGCAGGGAAATCAGCGTGGTGGCCATGGTGACGCCCGCGGAAGGTCCGTCCTTGGGGATGGCGCCGGCGGGCACGTGGATGTGCAGGTCGGTGTCCTTGAGGAGGTCTTCTTCGAGGCCGAGGGCTTTCGCGTTGGAGCGCACCCAGGTGAGCGCGGCCTGCATGGATTCCTGCATCACCTCGCCGATCTGGCCCGTCATCGTGAAGCCGCCCTTGCCCTTCATGCGATTGGCTTCGATGAAGAGCACGTCGCCGCCAGCCGGGGTCCAGGCCAGACCCACCGCTACGCCGGCGCGTCTGGTGCGTTCGGCGATTTCGGTGTCGACGCGGATCTTAATGCCGCCGAGGAGTTCCTGGATCATCTCTTTTGTGATGACCAGCTTCTCGGTGTTGCCTTCGGCAATGCGCCGCGCCTGCTTGCGGCAAATCGTTCCGATTTGCTGCTCGAGCTTGCGGACGCCGGCTTCGCGCGTGTAGTGGCGGACGATGTAGCCGATGGAATCGTCGGGGAACTCGATGTTCTCCGGGGCGATGCCGTTCTCCTTGATCTGCCGCGGGATCAGGTAGCGGAAGGCGATGTGCTTCTTCTCCTCCTCGGTGTAACCCTGCAGCTCGATAATCTCCATGCGGTCGCGCAGCGGCTCCGGCACCGTGTCGAGCACGTTGGCGGTGCAGATGAACAGGACCTTGGAGAGGTCGAAGGCCTGGTCGAGATAGTTATCGCGGAAGGTGTTGTTCTGTTCCGGATCGAGGATCTCGAGCAGCGCGGAGGCCGGGTCGCCGCGAAAATCGCGGCCCAGCTTATCGACTTCATCCAGCATGAAGACCGGGTCGTTGGCGCCTGCGCGGCGCAGGTTCTGGATGATCTGTCCAGGCAGCGCGCCGATGTAAGTGCGGCGATGGCCGCGCAACTCGGCCTCGTCGTGCATGCCGCCGAGCGAGATCCGGCGGAACTCCCGGCTGAGGGCACGCGCAATACTGCGGCCCAGCGAGGTTTTGCCCACGCCCGGAGGTCCGACGAAGCAGAGGATCGGCCCTTTCATGTCGGCTTTGAGACGGCGCACGGCGAGGTAGTCGAGGATGCGGTCCTTGACCTTTTTGAGGTCGTAGTGGTCCTCGTCGAGGATTTCGCGCGCCTTGGCGATGTCGACCGTCGAGCCGGAGGATTTGGACCACGGCAGCACCGCGAGCCACTCGATGTAATTGCGCGTGAGCGAGTAGTCGGCGGCCATGGGGGACATGCGCGAGAGCCGGTTGAGCTCCTTGAGCGCTTCCTTCTTGGTCTCCTCGGGCATGCCGGCGGCTTCGATCTTCTGCTTCAGCTCCTCGATGTCCTTCTGGCCCTCGTCCATTTCGCCGAGTTCCTTCTGGATGGCCTTGAGCTGTTCGCGGAGGTAGTAGTCGCGCTGGGACTGCTGCACCTGATCCTGGACTTCGGTCTGGATCTTGTTGCGCAGCTGCTGGACTTCCAGCTCCTTGGCGAGGTGCTTGTTGATGCGCTCGAGGCGCGCGGCCACGTCAGGAGTCTCGAGCAGCTCCTGCTTATCCGCGGTCGCGAGGAAGGGCAGAGACGAGGCGATGAAATCCACCAGCCGGCCGGGCTCGTCGATGTTCATCGCGATGGTCTGCAGTTCATCGGAAAGCGTGGGCGAGGCCGTCACGATTTGCTGGAACTGGGTGATGACATTCCGCTGCAGGGCTTCGACCGCCGGGTTCTTTGGCGCCAGGACTTCGGGTACGGTCTCGACGGTGGCGACCATGAACGGTTCAATGGTGGAGAACTCGCCCAGGCGCACGCGCTCCGTGCCTTCGGTGAAGACGAAGAGGCTCTGGTTGGGCATCTTGACGACCTTATGCACGGTCGCCAGCGTGCCGTAAAGATGGAGATCCTGCGGTTGAGGCGTGTCCACGCGCGCATCGCGCTGCGCCACCACAACAATGTTCTTTTCCTCACCGAGGGAGTTGATCAGCTGAATCGAGCTTTCCCGCCCAACCGTCAGCGGCAGAACCGCGTGGGGGAACAGCACGGTATCCCGGACGGGCAGGATGGGAAGCCCCTTATTGTCGCCGCCCTCCCGTTTATTCGGGTCGCCGGGCTGAATAACGCTAATGAAATCGCTAGCCATGAGTGTCCTTATATCAAATAATTACTCATTGGATTCCGCAAGTTTCAAAAAGTCTCACGGTAGAGCGTTGGAGGCTCCTGTTCGTGCCCGCCGATCTTCGCCGAATCAACGGCAAGTTCCACATTATCAACAACGTCTGTCTGGGCCCGACTGCTGTACCGTGGATATCCGGCCCCGTCCAGCCTTATCGGCAGAAACCGCGGCGTCCGGTAGGATGCGCCTTCACCGGCGACGGAACTGCCCCTCCCCTCCGTTTCGGTCAGGCGGCTGAAGCCGCTCGGTAGCGCCCCAGCTCCCGGACCATGGAGCAGTGATGCGCGAGCATCTTCAGGGCCACATCCGCGGTTGCCGGCTGCTCCAGCTGGTAGTCGGCGTAGAAGACATACTCCCATGGACGGCCGGGCACCGGGCGGGACTCAAGACGGGTCACGTTGGTGCCCAGTCCGGCGAAGACCTGGAGCGCGTCGACCAGACTTCCCGGCCGGTTCTCGACCGAAAACGCGAGACTCACTTTATCGGGATGCGCTTCGGCGTTGATTCGTTCCCGTTTGCGGATCAGGAAAAACCGCGTGTAGTTCTCGGCGTTGTCTTCGATCCCGGCTTGCAGAATTTCCCCGCCATAATGCCGGGCAGCCTGGGTGCTGGCGATGGCGGCGACGCTGGGGTCGCGGAGTTCCATCAGCTGCTTCACGCTGCCGGCTGTGTCGTAGAACGCGGCCGCCTCGATCTCCGGATGTTCCTGGAAGAATCGGCGGCATTGCGCCAGGGCGACGGGATGCGAGTACGCCTGGCGAACTCTTTCCAGCCGGGCCCCGGGTACTCCGATCAGGTTGTGCCGAATGCGCAGCAGCCACTCGCTCTCGACCGCGACGTCGTGCGCCAGGAGCAGGTCGTAGTGCTCCAGCACCGAGCCGGCCAGTGAGTTCTCAATGGGAATCACGGCGGCATCCGCGTTGCCTGCGGCGACCGCGGCAAACACGTCGGCGGAAAGAGCGCAGGGCAGAATGGTTGCCTGGGGCTGCGCCTTCAGAGCCGCTTCGTGACTGAACGATCCTGGCTCGCCCTGGATCGCGATGCGCATCGGCTTCCTTTCTTCTTCATTTGTATGGTAACGGCAACCCGCGCGACGCGCGTGGCCTCTATCCATAGCGTTGGCTTGTAAAAACGCATGAAGACAGAAAGGAGATCACCGGATGCTTTGGACACTGTTCGTCATCCTTCTGATCGCCTGGCTGGTCGGTTTGATTGGTTTCCACGTCGTCGCCTGGTACATCCATCTTCTGCTGGTCCTGGCGCTCGTCGTGCTTCTCATTCAGCTGATCAGTGGGCGCAGGACAGTGGTTTAACGTCAATGGCGGGCTGTCCGCCATTGTTTTCGGAATGAATGAGACCTTTTTTTCGCAACGTCAGGGGGACCCTTTATGAATTCGGATCAGGTGAAAGGCAAGGCGAATCAGGTTGTTGGCAAAGTGAAGCAGGGTGCCGGGGAAGTTACCGGCAGCGACCGGCTGGCTAACGAGGGAGTCATGGACCAGGTGAAGGGCGCTGCCCAGGAAACCTGGGGTAACGTGAAAGATGCCGCCCATGAGTCTGCGAAGACCCGGGAAGCAGAACGTCAACACAAAACCGCCGAAATGCGCGACAATGTTGCGCAGAAGGTAGAGGACGCCAGTAACAAGGCGAACGAGAAGATCGACGAGTTCAAGGAAAGGGAGCGTCAGCGCCGCTCGGCTTAGCTGAGCCAGCTACAGGCGTTCCCGATTCCACAGACCCGGGGGTGCAGTGCCATCCGGCCTGATCGCCCCCAGGGTGCATCTACCTCACCGGGCTCGCAGCGCAAGCTGCGAGCCCTCTTTTTTTTCGCTGGTCCCGAGTGCGAGCAGGGTCATCGAGGGAGGTCGCTCTCCTCGGCGGCTTTGCGGGTTTCCTTTGGGCAGACGCGATTCAGCTGCTCCAGCAGATCCTGCGGGTCGTACGAGGAGACGTGGAAGTCCTCCGCACCGCAGGGGTCGTGGCCGGTGGGTGAAACCGTGACGATGGGAAGGTCGCTGCGCACGGCGCGGAGGCGCTGGATCAGATCGGGGCACGTCATCCCCCTGATCTCCGTATCGAGCACAACGCCGTCGACGGCGGGGAAGCGCTGGAGCGTACCGATGGCTTCCTCGGCACTGTAGGCGGTGATGACGTTGAGCATGGCGGTCTCGATGACGAGCTTGCGGGCCGAGATGCTGCCTGGATATTGCTTATCGATCACCAGAAAACAAGGCCGGATCATTCCGGTTGAGATGCGATCCGGGCCGCGGCCGAAAAGTCCAGTGCACGCCGTTTCATGGATTGGGGTTGCCCGCCGATACGGTTCATAGCGCCCAAAAGTGGCGCCTCATCAAACTTGCCGGACCAGGAAAGGGCCCCAAGGCTATGTCGTTTGTCCGCAATCTTCCCATCGCGCGTAAATTCACGTACGCCTTCGGCATCATCAGCCTGTTCTGCGTGGGTCTGGCGATTTACACGTTCCTGACCATGCGCGGCATTTCAGCCATGGCGGCCGACACTCAAATCAACAACGTTCCTGCGGTCGTCGATCTCGCCACGATGCGCAACGACGCGAACAATGTTCGCCGGGCGGAACTGGCCCTGCTGCTCTGCACGACATCGGAATGCACGTCGCACTATCAGGAGGTGCGCCGGAAATCGATCGACGAGGGGCAGAAAACGGCAAAGGATTATGAACTGCTTGATCGCCGAGAACCAGGAGCGCGAGATCTATCAGAAGTTCTCCTCGTCGTTTGCTCAATACCTCGAAGTCAGCAACCGCTCGATGAGCGCACTGGCAGCCGGTCAAAAGGAAGATGCGATCCAGCTGCTTCTGTCTCCGGAAGAAGTGAAAATTCATGGTGTGGCGCTTGGGGCTGCCGACCAGGATCTGCAGCTGAATGCCCGAGAGGCGACCGAGGAAGCGGCTACCATGGCCGCGGAGAGCAGGCGCACCAGCTGGATCAGCGTGCTGATGACGCTGGCAATCGTAGGCGCCTCGATAACGATCGGTTTCCAGCTCAATCGCTTCGTCACGCCGCGCATCCGCAACGTGATGAAGATGGCGGAGAGGCTCTCTGCGAAGGACATGACCGCGTACGTTCGGCCCACGGCGACCGACGAGATCGGACGCATGGGCGAGATGCTGAACAGCAGCGTCGCCACCATGCGGGAGGTTCTGCGCTCGGTGGCCCAGAGTGCAGAGACGCTGGCGGCCGCGACCACGGAGATCGGCGCCCGTGCCGGCGAAAGCGCCACGAACGCGGAGACCCAGTCCGGCATGACGACCCAGATCGCGACGGCTGCGCAGGAAATGACCGCGACCATCGGGGAAATCAGCCTCAATGCGGAGAGTGCAGCCAGCGCCAGCCGCATATCTGCGGAGACGGCCAGCCGGGGCGGGGAAGTGATGCAGGCAGCTGCCACGACGATGGAGAAGATTGCGGCGGCCACCAGCTCGGCTTCGGAGCGCATGACCTCACTGGCCCATCGCTCGGAGGAAATCGGGAACGTCGTAAACGTGATTCAGGAGATCAGCGAGCAAACCAACCTGCTGGCCCTGAACGCGGCCATTGAAGCGGCCCGCGCCGGCGAACACGGGCGCGGTTTTGCCGTGGTGGCGGGAGAAGTGCGGCGGCTGGCCGAGCGCACCAAGGCCGCGACCGAGGAGATCGCGACGACCATTCGCAGCATTCAGGAGGAAACGCGGCAGACGATCGAAACGATGGACAGCAGCCGCACTGCGGTCGAGTCCGGGTTGCAGGAGACCGGCAAGGCGCGCAAGAGCCTGGACGAAATCATCGTGTCTTCCCGCGAGGTCGAGCACCAGATTCAGCTGATTGCGTCGGCGGCCACGGAACAGACGGCGGCGTCGGGGGAAATCTCCGAGTCCGCAGGCCGCATTTCGCAGCTTGCTGTGCAGAACACGCAGGGGGCCGGGGAAGCGGTATCCGCTCTTGCTGATCTCTCGCGTCTTGCTTCGGACCTGGACAGGATGATCCATCAGTTCCAGCTCGACGATGGCAGCGGGCCTCAGGGCGGACAGCGCAGTGCATCGCGCGAACCGGTTGGGTCGCCTGCCTGGCAGCCGGCGCATTCTCACTGATCCGGGCCGCTTTGGCTCGACTTCCGCCGCTCGCGGTCTACCGCCCGGGCGGCGGTCCTCTTTTGGCCTTCGGAAAGTTTCGTGACACAGGTCACATCGTTTTCTTCACCCGACCGGGGATCATACTGTTGCGGATGGCCGCCGAGGTCTATACTGCTTCCCGGACGGATGCGGCTTCTCGATCCAGAGGTGAAGAACAACAATGGTTTCCTTGCGCCAAGTCGCTGTATCGGCAGTTGCAGTATTGTTCCTGTCCGGCTGTTCCAACTCCAGCAACAGCACGCCCAGCCCGCAACCCGCGGCCGCGACCCAGGCGACGGCCCCGCCGGAGATCGTCACCGGGAAAACGGCCTTCTGGGAGATGTACAAGACCGCCCACGCGTGGGCTTCCGACGCGGAGCCGATTCGCCTGTCGATGAAGGAAGTCCCGGGCTACAAAAATGAAGGCGGCAAGGCGGGGATGTGGGAGGCCGTTTTCGGTTCGACCAGCCTCGGCAGTTATCGCACCTTCACCTATTCCATCGCGGACGCACCGCCATCGATCTCGAAGGGTGTTGCGGCCGGGCTGGCTCTTCCGTGGGCCGGAGCAACGCGGGACGCGATGCCCATCGATACTTCGATGTTCAGCATCGATTCGGACGCCGCATACACGGCGGCTGCCGCCGACGCTGCCGAAGTCCTGAAGAAGCAGCCGAAACTGGTCGTCACCGAGTTCGATGCCGGCGACACCTATAAGTTCTCGGCGCCGGTGTGGTACATCCTGTGGGGCACGAAGAAAGCCGGGTACGCCGCCCTCGTCGATGCCAGCACCGGCAAGGTCCTGAAGAAATAGGGATCGCCAGCCGCCGCTCAGCCAGCGGAACGCTCAGTTGTTTTCGAACGGGATGTCTGCGTTCAGCAGCCCCAGCTTTGCCCCGATGGAGTATCCGATCATCGCCACGGCGGGCCAGGTGGCGACGAACCGGCCCTGACCATCGAGCAACCCGCTGTCGGAATTCAGGCTCAGGAAGGTCAGCCACAGCTTATCGGCCGCGTTGCAGTGGTAGCAGGCCATGGGCCCGGTGGGCATGTCGAGCACGTGCAGCCCCCAGACCATCCACCAGATCAGGCCCATCATCCACGGCAGGGTGGCGCTCTCGGTGGGGTGCAGCTTGGTGAAGCCGAAGCCGGCCACCAGGGGCACGACAAAGGACAGGATCAGCGTGACCAGCGGCGGCACGTAGGAGGGGTGAAGCAGCGTGATGGCCCCCAGCGCGATGCCCCAGGCGACCAGGCACAGGATCAGATGAAAGAAGAACCACATCGCCTGGAACAGGACGCGTGTCTCCTGGGGTCCCAGGCTCTCGACGGGCCGCGAATTCATCTGTCGACTCCGAATCGCATCTGTCCACCAGACTAACGCGCCGTGGTTGCGGGTGCAGAGAGTGTCACCACTTTTCTGGTAACTGATTACAATCGTTTTATGCTTCTGGAAGGCGTTTTCCCGGCGATGACCACGCCGTTCTACCCGGACGGCCGCCTGTATCTGCGCAAACTCGAACACAACGTCGAGCGTTACTCCCGCACGCCGTGCGCGGGGATGGTGGTGCTGGGCTCGACGGGCGAAGCCGTGATGCTGGGCGACGAGGAGACGCGGGATGTCCTGCGTCATGCCGCCTCCGCAGCCGCTCTGGACAAGGTTCTTCTGGCCGGCGTGGCGCGCGAGAGCCTCTCGGAGACACTGCGGCTCGCCGAGTACGCGGCTGCGAAGCAATATGACGCTGTGCTGGTGCGCAATCCGAATTACTACACGCCCTCATATGGGCTGACCAGCGGCGCGCTGCCACTGCTCACGTACTACCGCGCGATCGCGGATCGCTCGCCCCTGCCGGTTATTCTCTACAGCATTCCCCGGTTCACGAATGTCGAGATTCCAGTGGAAGTGGTCGCGGAGCTGGCGCAGCACCCCAACATTATCGGCATCAAGGATTCCTCGGGCAGCCTCGAACGCATCCAGTCGCTGCTGGCAGCCACGCGCAGCGCACCGAAACGCAGCGTGCTGGTGACGCCGGTTTTTACCGCCGTGACCAGCCGCATGATGATGGCCGAGATGGAGGCTGTGGCCATCCCGGACTTCGTGTCCGCCGAACTTCTGGCCGGCGTAACGCCGGTTGCTGTGGCTCCTCCTGTAGTCAAAACGCGCAGCAAGGACGTTGGGTTCCAGATCCTGTCCGGTTCAGCGGAGACTCTGCTTTCAGCCCTGGGGGCGGGAGCCTCGGGAGCCGTTCTGGCCTTTGCCGCCTGCGCGCCGCAGGCTTGCCAGGAGGTCTACACGGCCTGGAAGGAAAACGATCCGGTGGTCGCGAGCGAAAAACAGCGGCGGCTGATCGACGCGGCGCGGGTGGTCACCGGCAAATACAGCATCGCGGGCATCAAGCATGCCTGCGACCTGAACGGGTACTATGGCGGGGTTCCGCGGATTCCGCTGCTCCCACTCGGCGCCGATGAGAAGGCCGAGGTGGCTGGGGCGATGGGCGATCTTCGGAATTGATTTGACCGCGGCAGTGCGTTCGGGCGAAGCTTCTACGCAATGTTCCTGAAACAGTACTACCTTGGCTGTCTCGCCCATGCTTCTTATCTCCTGGGAGATGAGGCCTCGGGCACGGGGATCGTGGTCGATCCGCAACGCGACATCGGGCAATATCTGGCCGACGCGGCGGCCAACGGTCTCACCATTCGGCACGTTTTTCTCTCTCACTTTCATGCGGATTTCGTGGCCGGGCATCTGGAGCTGCGCGACCGATGCGGCGCTGCGATTCACCTTGGCGCGCGGGGAAAAGCCGAATATCCCTTCGTGGGGATGAAGAACGGCGACACGCTCGATTTTCCGGGCCTTCGTCTCGAGGTTTTGGAGACGCCCGGGCACACGATTGAGTCCATCTCGATTCTGGTTTATGACAAGCAACGCGATGCCGCGCAGCCGTGCGCGGTGCTGACCGGCGATACGCTTTTTATCGGCGATGTGGGAAGGCCGGACCTGCGCGCCTCCCTGGGCTGGACGGCTGCGGATCTTGGCAGTCATCTTTACGACTCGGTGCATGACAAGCTGCTGCCGCTGCCCGACGCGATTCTGATTTATCCCGCGCATGGGGCGGGCTCGCTTTGCGGGAAGAACATCTCGAAGGAAACGGTCTCCACGATGGGAGAGCAGCGGCAGTTCAACTACGCGCTGCAGCCGATGAGCCGCGAGCAATTCATCGCGATTGTGACCGCCGACCAGCCGGACGCGCCGCCGTACTTCACGTGGGATGCGATCCTGAACACGCGCGAGCGGACGACGCTGGAGACGAATCTGGAGCAGGTGCTGCACCCGCTGGAGCTGGACGACTTTCTGGCGGTGGCGCGCAATGGGGCGCAGGTGCTGGATGTGCGGCACCCGGACGAGTATGCGGCGGGACACCTTGCCGGGTCGATCAACATTGGGCTGGACGGGCAGTACGCCACGTGGGCGGGGACGGTTCTGGATCCCAGCTGGCCGATTCTGCTGGTTGCGGGGCCGGGACGCGAGCACGAAGCGGCGCTGCGGCTGGGGCGCATCGGATTCGATCAGCTGCATGGCTATCTCCGCGGAGGGATGGAAGCTCTGACGGATCACGCGGAGCTGCTGGCGTACACGCGACGCTCCAGCGCGCCGGAACTGGCGGCTCTGCTGGCCGCGGCGCAGCCGCCGCTGCTGATCGATGTGCGGACGCCGCGGGAGTGGTCGATGCGGCATGTGGACGGGAGTTTGAATCTGCCGCTGAGCCGGCTGCGCGATCATGTGGGGGAGATTCCGCGGGATCGGGCGATTGCCGTGCAGTGCGCCGGCGGCTATCGGTCTTCGATCGCGGCCAGCCTGCTGCAGCGGCAGGGAATTACGGATCTGGTGGAAGTGGCCGGGGGCCTTGCGGCGTGGGAGGCGGCTTCGCTTCCGGTTGCGTCGGATCCGGCGGCCTGAGCCGGCGTGCGATAATCGCTCGACTCTGCTGGAAACTGCTGCATCGCGATTGACGAGGGCAATTCATGTCGCAGACCGCCGCGCCTCCGGTTTTCACGCTCGAAGTGGAAGAGTGTTCTGACAGCGTTGCCATCGTGCGCTGCCATGGCAAGCTTCTCGCGGGTGTCACCGATGTGCTGATCACCGGGGTTCGTCCGCTGTTTGCGGATCACAAGCGCGTGGTGCTCAACCTTTCCGACCTGAACCACACGGACAGCATGGGGATGGGGGCGCTGGTGCGGCTTTATGTGGCCTCGAAATCCACGGGCTGCAGTCTGGAGCTGGCGCACCTGAGCAAGCAGATCCGCCACCTGCTCGGACTGACGCATCTGCTGGACGTGTTTGTGATTGTCGGCGAGAGCGGAATCAAATGGATGTGATGGGGAGCGAAAATCTCCGGTCGCAATTCTCTTGACAAGCAGGGTATCCAGGCGGAAACATAGCCCTGCTTTCCCGGAAGCCATTCCAGCGCCCCCCTTCCTTCGCTCCGCTTCTGCGGAAGCACGTTCACCGTTCCCCCGTTCATCACGGTAGGCAGCGCCGGGCCCCGCCGTTCCCGCACCGCTCTGACTCACCCACGTCTCCGTCGTCGGCGTTGCCGCATTGCGGCGACATACCTGCATGCGATTCGTCCCGCGGAGAAACAAGCAGCCCCAGGGAGGGCAACCCACCATGAAACATCGCACGCTCGTCTCAGCCACTCTCTCCAGTCTGTTCGTCGCCTCCGCTATGATTGCCGCCGCGCAGGATACCGCGCCGCCACCTCCACCCAAAGTGCTCGTCATCCAGCGCGAATACCTGAAGCCTGGCAAAGCGGGCAACGTCCACGCGCAGTCCGAGGCTGCGTTCGTGAAAGCCGCCACCGACGCAAAATGGCCGACGCACTATATCGCCATGGACTCCATGTCCGGGCCAACCCGCGCGCTCTTTATGTTCGCGTACGATTCCTTCGACGCCTACGGCAAAGACCAGGAGGCGCAGGCGAAGAACGCCGACTACGCGGCCGCCATCGATGCCGCCTCGCTGGCCGATGGCGAGCTGCTGACGCGCTACGACGCCAACACCTTCCTCTATCACCCGGAGATGAGCGTGCACGATCGCGTCGACGTTCCGCACCAGCGCTACTGGCAGTTCACCGTTTACCGGATTAAGGTCGGACATGAGAAAGAGTGGGCCGATCTGGTGAAGTTGTACACCGCCGGTTTCGCGAATATGCCCGAGCAGCACTGGGCCATGTACGAGAGTCGCTATGGCGAAAATAACGGCGGCGAGTACGTCGTGATTAACCCAATGCGCAGCTTGGCGGAAGCCGATAAGGGCATGACGGCGGGTGAGTCCTTCATGAAAGCTCAGGGAGATGCCGGCATGAAGCGCATCGCCGATCTCGCCGCGGCCTGCATCGAATCGAGCCAGAGCAATCTCTTCGCCGTGAATGCGAAGGAGAGCTACGTGGATGCCGGATGGCCGACCGCCGCGCCGGAAGTCTACGGCCAGCACTGAGGGACGCCTGTAATGGAGGGCCCCATGTTCCCGGTATTCGGGGGCGTGGGGCTCTTCGGTGCGGCGGCTGCAATACGCGGAAAGTAACCTGTTCGCATGATTCCCAAGGTGTCCCCGGTTTGACACTCTCAGGGGATTCCGACTTGTCTCTTCGTAGGCCTAGCCTTCGCAACGGTATGGTCTACACAGCAGGGCAGCAAGTCCGCATTCTGCACAGTGGAGCCATCGGCCGGGTCTTCCTCAAACTCCCGCTGCGCGATATCTACCTCGTCCAGTTCCCAGGTTTTCCGGTGGTGGAGAAGATCTACAACGGGTGCGATCTGGAGGGGCTGCCTTCATCGGCCTCGGCGATCGCGGCTGAGGAATCGCTGCAGCATGTTTGAGCCGGTGATTGGCTGAGTGTGATGGTGGAGCCGCGCGAGTTATCGCTGGGCGGGCGGCGGGTTCACGGGGATGCGCACCAGGACCGCACCGTTGCTCTGCACGATCAGTTCGGAGAATCCGATCTCGTTTCCTGGCATCCGGAACGAGCGATACGCTTCGTTGAGGGCGACCACCTCGCCGGTGGGACGCGCACGGGGATTCCCGGGCATGACCAGGTTGATCCGCACATCGGACCGCCCGTCACCGTCCAGGTCGAGTTCGGTGTTGAGACGCCGAGGGAGGGACGCTGCGGGGCGGAAGGCAATCTGCACAAAGGGGTCTGCGTCTTGCAGCTCATGGGGCTGCACCGGGCGGTAGACATCGATCTGGTAGCCATCGCGCATGATGGTCCGCGCGATGGTGCCCCCTGAATAGACCGCGTCGACGTGCACACCGGTGCGCGCAACGGCCTGGGAGAAGGCGCCAAGCAGCACGAAGGGGGTGCAGGCCGCGACGATCAGGGAGAGGGCCGCGCCCACATAAGCAAGAACCGCAAGCAATCGCTTGTGCATAGACTCTCCTTCAACGGATGCGCAGAAAGCCGAGGATCGTGGCCAGCGAGTTGGCGATGATGCTGCCACCGAGCATCGTTGCCAGCGCCCACGCTCCATAGAGGAACAGGAGCCGCGCCCGCTCCGACTTCACCGCGACGGCCGTTCCCTTCAGGTGCCACACCGCCGCGCCTTTCTTGCAGCTATCCACACAGGCTCCGCACTTCATGCAGTTGAGCAGGGTCTTGCCTTCGCGGATCGACTCCGCCGAGAGGGCCATGGTTGGGCAGGCGGTCTGGCAGAGGGTGCAGTTGACGCACTTGGTGCGGTCGAAGCGAATCTCGAACAGGTTGACCTTGTTGAACAGCGACTGAAACGCGCCAAAGGGGCAGAAGAAGCCGCACTGGGTCCGTTTCTTCGTTAGGAAGGGCAGCACGACGATGAGGCCGATGAAGAGCGTGATGAAGACCCCCATCTGGATGGCGGTCTTGACGCCGGTAACAGCCGGGTACTCGGTCACCGCCTTGAAGGGACACAGCCACAGGCAGTAGACGGGCTCAAAGAGCGCCGCGGAGAGAACTGCGACCACGATCAGCAGCGCCCAGGGCACGAGGCGCAGGCGCGGATCGATCTTCCGGACACGGATGTGCTTCGGCAGGGCCGCAAAACCCTCCTCGATACCGCCGAAGAAGCAGGCATAGCTGCACCATGCCTTGCCCAGCACCAGCGTGAAGGCCAGCCAGAGCCCGATCATGACCGCAACGGAGTGGGGGTTCGAGGCGGTGGGCAGGATCGAGCCAGGGAAGATGACGGTCCGCGCGAGGGCCGCCGGGATCAGGATCATGGGGATGACCATGTGGCAGAACGGGGTGTTGCCGCCCAGCATGTGCTCCAGCGAAATGCTCATGCTGCCGCGCAGGTGGATGAGGCTGGCGATGAACCCGACCGGGAAGAGGAATCCGAGCGCGACGAAGAAGTAGCGCCGCCAGCGATAAGTCTTGCCGGTTCGCATCATGAGGAAGAACAGCAGGGTCATGAAGAGAATCGCGGCGGCGGCACCGATGTGAGGGTTCAGTCCCGGCGAGCGCAGCGTGGGCGTGAACATCAGCAAGGCCCAGAGCGCGATGGGCAGGGTGAGCAGAACCGAGCGGGTCACACTTCGAAACGGAGGCAAGCGACGCTTCGGATGCGGAACTGCCGCGCTAGCCATAAATCACCTTCTGGATCAGGAGCGAGGCTCCGCTGAAGCCGTACCAGCAGGCCAGCAGGACAGCCACCATGCGTGCCACGGTCAGGAAGGAGGGGGTGCGCCGGACCACGCCGAGGGACAGGAAGGGGATGAACCACACCGCTGTTCCGACGAAGAAGAGCGCAAAGAAGAACAGCGCATTCGACAGGGAGGGCAGCTGCGCGGCTCGCACGCCGGCAATGAGGAAGGGGGGACAGAGATTGATTCCGGTGAGAAATCCGAGCGCCAGGGCGCCCGAGGGCCGCGGTTGCGGAGGCTCGGCCGGCGCTGCACTTATCTGGACCAGTCCCGCTGGCTCCGAACGGGCCACAACACAGTGCGCGCGCGGCCAGCCCGCCGCGTAGATCAACAATCCACCTGCCAGCAGCAGTTGCACGGCGCCGTACATCCAGGTGTGCTCATCCCAGGAGCGGGCGATGACAGCGCCGGCGGTCCAGATCAGCGAGGCAAACAGGAGATAGCCGGTCAGGCGCGCGCCGAGGAAGATGGACATTTGGCGGGCGTGCACGCGAACTCCCTGGGGCTGGACCAGCATCCAGGGCAACACTACTGGTCCGCAGGACGCCAGGCACACGGGTCCGGTAGCCAGCCCCAGCCCCAGGGCCTCCGCCGTGCTCGCGGAAATGAAGGGGACCGCCACTGCGGCGGATGCTATTGGAAGAGTGCAAGACCTGGCAGTGACCCCCGTCACGATGACTCGCAACCCACGCGGTCAATGGGGCCTTTTGGGCTGTCAGGCGTCTGTTATGATGGCGCGTTTCCTGAGGAGAAGGCCTCGCGATGCGGAGTCTGCTGTTCCTTCTGCTGTTGCTGTACGCATGGGCTGGGGCGCCGGCGCAGGTCGTCTCGAACCCACCGTTCGGGGCGGCGATTGCCCGCGCTCGCGTGCTCGAAGCGGGCGCGCTGGCCACCGACGTTCCCCACCATATCCATTACGACCTGAAGCTCTACAGCCACACGGGCAAGCTGACCAAAGGCACGTGGGATATGTGGAGCGATCCGCTCCGCTTCACGCGCAGCGACATTGTCGCTGGGGACTTCCACTACACCCACATTGAAGACCTGGTGCGCACGACGCAGTGGCGGCACTTCAACACCGTGATGCCGCTCAAGGTGTACGACCTGCTGCAGAACTACGCCGAGCCCGCTTACGCGGTCTCGTACTTCGCGCTTCCCGGGCACACGGTTCATTTTGAGCAGATCCAGGGATCGCCTTTCAGCTGCACGACCGAGTCCTTTCAGATGCGCGTGTGTTTCGATCCGCTCGCGCACGTGCTGGCCTTTGCGGAGATGTTCAACCAGACGGTGACCTGGGAGGACTGGCAGCCGATCGGGACGCATACGGTCGCGCACCGCTTCCGCATCTACGACGCGGGCCGGATCATGGTGGAAGCCTCCGGCACGGCCGAGGTTGTGAAGACCTTCGCTCCGGGGCTCTTCACGATTCCGAGCTACGAGCCGGACATGGGCGAGCCTGAGGACGACAGGGCCACTCCGCATAAGGTTGTGAGCGTCAAGCCGGTACAACTCGACATGCTCTATGGCAATCTGCTCATCAGGGTGAAGGTGGACGCGGACGGCAAAGTCCACAAGGCGGAGCTGATCGACGCCGACGATGACGATCTGATCCACGACGCGATGGAGTTCGCGAAGCACCTGACGTTCGCGCCGCAGATCACGAACGGCGCTGCTACGGCCTTCGAACAGTACATCTACCTGCGCTACGCTCAGGGCGAGCAGGCGGAGTAAAGCGGGTCACCGGGGCATTTCGTTAACGCGCAGTTTGTCCTCCGGTTTCAGATAGCCCTTGCGGCGGAACCAGTCCTCCATGGCGGTTTGCAGGCGATCGAGGGGAACGCGAAGGCCGGCCTCGAGGAGTCCGTCGCCGGTGGGCAGAGTGTCGTCGAAGATGGTGTCGTTGGTGAAGTTGCGCATGGCGAAGTTGTCGATCCAGGCGATGGGGCAGGGGATAGCTTCGCCGTTGGGGGTGAGGCGCTCGATGCGGAGGGTGCGGATCCACATGAGAACCAGCGTATAGCGTATAGCGGTTAGCGGTCAGCGGTTGGCGCTCAGTAGCCCTTGGCGTGGAGGGCGAAGACCACGATGGACGCGACGATACAGTAGATGCCGAAGAGGTACCAGCGGCCGTGTTCGAGCCAGGCGCTTAGCCATTTCAGGGCGAGCAGGCCGGCGAGGAAGGCGAAGAACATCCCCAGCAGGCTTGGGGCGGCTGCGTGGGCGAAGCCGCTGGAGTCCGCGTGGCGCAGGCGGAGCACTTCGCGGCCGATGGCCAGCGGGGTGATGATGACGGCCAGGGCGAAGCTGAAGGCTTCGACGCGCACCTTTTTGATGCCCTGGAGGATGCCGACGGAGATGGTCGCACCGGAGCGGGAGAAGCCGCGGAAGGGAAGACAGAGGCCCTGGACGGCGCCGATGATGCCGGCCTGGCCGAAGCCGATCTGGTCCGACTCTTCGGAGTCGGGACGGCGGCCTTCTTTGAGGCCGGCGACGAGGATGAGGATTCCGGCAGCGAGCAGGGCGGGGGCCACGATCTCCAGGTGGCCGAAGAGGTCTTCGATCTGGGCCTTGGGGGCGCCGCGGAAGAGTGTGTGCTCGATGATCTTGATGATGACTTCGCCGACGACGCCGGTGCAGAAGGTCGCGATGAGTGCCTGCCACACGAAGCGCTTGGTGGCCTCACCGTCGGCGAAGTAGGTCTGCTTCCACTGCTTCCAGAAGTAGACGATGACGGCGAACATGGTGCCGGTGTGGAGCATGACCAGCAGCAGCGTCATCGCGGGGGACGATGGGTCCATGCCCATGAGCTTCTCGGCCACGACAACGTGGGCGGAACTGGAGACGGGGAGGAGCTCAGCGAGGCCCTGGATGATGGCGAGCACGATGACCTTGAGAAGAGACATGCACCGATTCTAACGAGTGTCCACAGTATTAAGGTCATTTGAAGGGCGGGATGGGCCGCCGGTATCATGACCGTAAAGGTTACGGGTTTGATTCGAGCTTGAGAGGCCGGTGCTGTGCGGCGCGGGCTTCTCGCGAAGAGCGACACGGCTCTTCGGCGACAGGGTTGGAGTTCCAATACAAAGGGAGACAGCGATGCGAATTGGTATGTTGACGGGCGGCGGAGACTGCCCGGGTCTGAACGCCGTGATCCACGCGGTGGTGAAAAAGGGGATCAACCACTACGGCGACGAGTTTGTGGGGTTCCTCGAAGGCTGGCGCGGCGTGCTGGAGAACAAGACGGTTCCTCTGACGCTGGAGAAGGTGGACGGCATCCTGACCGAGGGCGGGACGATCCTGCGCACCTCGCGGACCAACGTTCGCAAGGTGGAGGGCGGGATCGAGAAGTGCGTGCAGGTGCTGAAGGCCAACAAGATCGACGCGCTGATCGCGCTGGGCGGCGACGATACGCAGTCGGTGACGAATGCGCTGATCGAGGCTGGGGTGCCGGGCGTTGGGGTGCCGAAGACGATCGACAACGACCTGAACGGGACGGACGTCTGCTTCGGCTTCGACACGGCGGTCATGATCGCGACCGAGGCGGTGGATCGGCTGCACACGACCGCCAAGTCGCACGAGCGCGTCATCGTGTGCGAAGTGATGGGGCGCGATGCGGGATGGATCGCATTGACGGCGGGCATTGCTGGCGGTGCGCATGTGATCCTTGTGCCGGAGAAGCCGATCGACCTCGACCACGTGTGCGCCATCCTCAGGAAGAACTACGCGGGCGAGAAGAAGTACGGCATCGTAGTAGTGGCCGAGGGGGCGAAGCTGCCGGAGATCGGCGGCCAGGCGACGAAGGGGACCAAGGTGGACTCGTTTGGGCACGCGCAGCTGAGCGGCATCAGCGAGCATCTGGCGGAGGAGATCGAGAAGAAGACTGGGTTTGAAACGCGGTCGGTGAACCTGGGGCACACGCAGCGCGGCGGCACGCCGACGGCGTACGACCGGATGCTGGCGACGCGGTACGGGCTGGCGGCGATCGATCTGGTCCACCAGGGGAGGTTCGGGCGGCTGGTGGTGCTGCGCGGGACGAAGATCGAGGACATCCCGCTGGCGGAGGCGATCGCGAAGAACCGGACGCTGGACGAGAGCTTCCTGTCGCTGATCGGCGCTCTGGAGCCAAAGCTTTAGGTTGCTGGCCCCATCTCATTCATCCCGGTAGAGTTGAATGGGATGGGGTTGCGACTCAAATACCCCGCTAAATCGGCATTTCTTTCCGGCTTCGGAGTGTGGTACAAAGAGCGTGCCTCACTGCTCTGGGAGGACCGAAGTGAAAGCCCCGCTCGCCACGCCCGAGATCCGCGAAGTCATGGACATTCGCCAGGCCGCCCACTATCTCGGTATCAGCTCGGATAGTCTTTATCGTTACGCCTCCACAGGATTCATACCCGCATTCCGGCTGGGGAACCGCTGGCGGTTCCGCAAGTCGCGGCTGGACGAGTGGATGGACCGGAGGTCGGGGCTGGAAGAGGCCGCGACGCCGAAGCTGGTCGCCTCCCGCAAGAAGCCGGTACGGTCGACCCGAGTGATGACGCGGTCGGTTCGGACGGGATCGTGATCGAGGACAGCGAGTAGGGAAGAGCGGTAGCCTGTGGCGGCCAATCAATTTCTGAGTTTGGGGGGGTGAACCCCCTTTCCCTTCTAATGGAATCAGCAACCTCCTGAGGGGTCGACCCCCGGGTGTTGTCGAGTTCGCTAATTCTTCTTTACCTCACCTCTGAAGCCCTTTGCCCGTGGGCTTCCTTTCTGAGGTAGTCGCCTGCTCGTTGTTCGTCATCAGGTCGATCAATTTCTTAGTTTCTGGGGGTGGACCCCCTTCCTTTCTAATGGAATCAGCAACCTCCGGAGGGGTCGACCCCCTGGTGTTATCGATTGGGTTAACGCGCTCGAATCGGCCTGCTCGCCACCTCTGTTTCTCCAATGGCCTGAAAAGGAAAAGCTCCGTGCGCCGGGGTGTGTGGCGAACAGAGCTTTTCCCTGAGACCAGAGTAGATTTTCTGCGAGGCTGGGGCAAGGAAAATCAGAGGAGCAGACGGTACGGAAGTAAGGAGAGCCTGCGAGGGCGGCGGGAAGTTTCGCGCGCGCCCTCCAGGGCTTGTTTCCACCTGGTCAGTTGGAGACCATCTGGTGGGTCTTGAGATCGACGGTAACGAAATCGAATCGAGACTGCGCGAGGCTGTTGACTCCGACCTGGTGGTAGCCGATGCGCAGCAACTTGTCATCGACAGTGATGCGCAGGTAGCCGTAGTTGTGATCTTCATATTTTTCGAGGATGAGATCGTTCACCGGGACGGCAGAGTCCTTCTCCAGGTACTTTACGCTGACGCCGGGCGGGGGCTCGACGGCGGGGTGTCCTTTGCTTCCACGCACCAGGGGATTAACGTTGTGGCCGCTGTCGCCGCAGACGATCATGGGCACGTCGTAATTCCGTCCGGCGAATTTGATTTCTCGCGTGTACCGCTGGTAGTTGTGAGCATGGCCGGAGAGAACGGCGTGCGGATAGATCCCCGCCTTCGTACAAATGGTGTCGATCTCGCGCAGCATGATGGTGCTCGACCCATGGCTGCCGCCCTTGCCGTCCTGCTGGGGGGAGGCGCGTAGGAGAAGGGAGGGTGATGGACGGCGAGGAGCACGGCGCCCGGGTAATTCGAGTCTTTGATGGCTTTGAGCTGGGCGGCGAGATAGGCAAGCTGGAAGTCCGGAACGCCGGGCCATTCCTTTTTCTGGCCAGGCTGACTGGAGATCATTCCCGGATCCTCGAGCGCATTGGAAAACAGGCCGATGATGCGCACGAAAGGGGCGTCGAGCGTGAAATAGACTCCGGGCTGCTGCATGGCGGTGCGGTGGAGGGAGCGAGCCTCGGGGGTGATGACGGGCTTTTTGGCGCAAAAGTTGCGCTCAAAGATCTTCAAGGGTTCGTCGGCAGGTTTGGTTCCAGGCGTGATGAAGGAATCATGGTTGCCAGGGATCGCGAAGACGGGCAACGGATAGTTTCGGAAGGGCTCGTAGAACTGGTCGTAATAGTATTGTTTCTCGCCAAAGTCATAAACAACGTCTCCCAGGTGCCAGGCGAAGGCAGGATGGTTGTTCAGGTTGGAGGTAGCAGCGTCGAGGGTCACCTGGTCGGCGACGGTCAACTCGTGCTGATATTTTTTGCCGGCAGAGGTAGCGCCGGAATCGCCCAGAACGTGAAAGATAATCTTTCCGGCGCTGGTGATGTTCTTGACCACTTCGGCACCACGGTCGCCATATGCGGTTTGCAGCTTGATGCATTCACCGTCGGGCATCCGCGATTTGGTGAAAGTGGTGGTCTGCTTACTTAGCAGGCTGGAAACTTCCTTATAGAGCTGGGAGTCGCTGGCGTGGGGCGTGAGAAAGCCGGTTGGGTCGACTGTTTTTGTTTCTTCGTTAAAGGTTGGTTCGCTGAACAAAGGGCGAGACAAGGTTCCAACGGCGCTTTCAGGCATGGAGTTTCTCCTGTTGTGAGTTGTACTAATCGGGGGAAGATAAGGTGCCAAGCAGTCTATCACTGGTTTTCAAGGCTTACTGGAAAAACTATCCGCGTTTGCTGGATAACAAGAAAAGAGCAGGTTATTAACATGGCAGCAACCTTTGGGAGTAACTAAAGCTGAGCATCGAGGTCCGGGCACCGAGCACAGCGGGTGATCCCCAGGATCGAGGGAAGAGGAAAATGGGGCGATGATGCGAACGGAATTGTTGCGGTTCAACGGTGCGGTGGAGCGCGATCCTGCCATCGATGCGTGGATGAAGGACCACGCCGGCGAGTTGGGATCGATCGCGCGGACGTGGTTTGAGGTGATGCGCGGGTGCGGGGATGAGGTTCGGGAGCTTTTGCATGACGGCTGTCCGGTGGCTTGTCTGGGCGATGCGCCGTTCGGCTACGTGAACGTGTTCACGTCGCATGTGAACGTGGGGTTCTTTCAGGGGGCGGGGTTGCGGGATCCGGCGCGGCTGCTCGAGGGGAGCGGCAAGTTCATGCGCCATGTGAAGCTGCGGCCGGGAACGGCCATTGATGGCGCAGCGATCAGGAGGCTGATCGAGGCGGCGTACTCGGATATTAAGGCGCGGGTGGAAAACGGATAGGTGAACGGCGGGAGGGGCGTCGGCCGATGACAAACGCGATCGCTCGCCATCAACATGACGGCAGCGGCGATCCCGTTATTCGCCTGGAGCGGCGAGGTCGTTCTATCATGTCGAACTAACTGCGATGTTGGCGGTTACGGGACGGGACAGGGTCGCCTGTCAACAGAGACAGGGCCTTATTTGCTGCGCGACCGGAGGATGCGATGGTCACCATTGCGATGCTGAAGGGTGCATTCGAATCTGTGGAGCAACTGGACAAAGCTGTTGGGATCGTGGCGCAGATGACAGGAAAGCTCAAGGCGAAACCCGATTTGGCTGCCCAGAAACTCAGCGAGGCTCTGGGTGAAGTGGCGAAGACCCTGGAATCAGTGGATGGGGCGGCATCCGATTTCCTGAGTTTGGGCATCGACGAGGGAGCGCTGGCCAGGAATTCCAAGTTATTGCTTTCTATCACCGGCGGCGGTTTGGGATCCAAAGTCGAACAGGGTCGCGGGTCCTGCCATGCGATCGGGAGAATTTACGACAAGTATCTGGACAAATGGTTTTCCCGGGCATTCAAGCAGCAGGAATACGAGTCCGTTAGGAACGTATTTTGGGAGCTTGGCAATGCAGACTCGAATCTGTTCTTCGATCTGGAGCGAGTCGCTCAGGTGCTTGAGAAGGAGGCGGAAGAGGTCCTGAATTTCGTCATCGCCGGGAATGAGGCGGACGCGCGTCAATGCGTGTTGTCGTCACTGCCGGTCCTGAGCCAGTTACGGAAGAAGATATCGCAAACGATGCGGGCCATTTTTTCAGCGCAAAGCGATTTCATGGACATCATGGAAGCCATATGACGAGGTCTGAACTGACGATTGGGAGCCAGCAGTAAGTCTTTCATCGGTCACCGCTCGCGGGAACACTCGGAAGACCGAATCGAGGCGGAGTGTTCGGATATCAAGGCGCGGGTGGAAAACGGGTAGATCAAAAAGAGCGTCTCGAGAAGATCGAGGCTTCCCACATCTGCCAAGTTGGGGGCGAGCAGATCTTTTATGCGGCGACTGTGATGCGGAGCAAGGCCGCCACGGGATACGCCCCGGGAAGGGGTCCCGCCGACGTAGGCTGTGCGACATGGGTGGTCAGCGCGAGCGCGACGTGATCGAGGAACAGGGCCGGGGCTTCCTGCGGGCGCGTGGTGGCGGGGAGAAGAGCCCGGTTGGGGCCACCACCGGCACCGATGCCGCCTCGACGAAGCTCAGCGACTCGGGCTTCCTCGCGATCATCTCCGGCGGGTCTATTCACAGGAATAAACGGTTTGGGGTGTGGCTGCTCTAAAAAGTTCGCCTCAACACAACCCATGCAGCGCCGATAAAGATGACAGGATTACGTCGCAGATGGGAATTGTGCAGAGTGCCGGGGATGCCGCCGCGCATGCGGGGCTGATGACCGCTGTGGATCAGGCCTCCGATGGAATCGTGTTCACGGATGGGAAGGGCGTGATTCAGTATGTGAATCCGGCGTTTACGGCGATGACCGGATATTCCGCCGAGGAGATGGTAGGTCAGAACCCCCGGCTTCTCAAGTCGGGGCGTCACAGGGCGGCGTTTTACCAGGAACTCTGGAAGACGCTTCTGTCGGGCCGCGTATGGCAGGGAGAGGTGACGAACCGGCGGAAAGACGGCAGTTTGTACGCGGAGGAGATGCGCATTGCGCCGGTTCTGGACGCAGAGGGCGCCCTCACGGGGTACATCGCGATCAAGCGCGACGTCACGGAGCAGCGGGCGGCCGCAGCCGCGCAGACGTTTCTGGCGGCGATTACGGAACATTGCGAGGATGCGATCGTCGCCACCAGCCTGGCGGGGGTCATTCTCACCTGGAACCATGGCGCGGAAGTCATTTTTGGTTTCACGGCGGCCGAGGCGCTGGGGAGGGCTGTATCGCTGTTCACGCCGGCGGACCGGATGTCGCGCATGATGGATTGCATCGATCACGTTGGGAGCGGTGAAGTCCTGAAGAACTATGAGGGCATCTGCCAGCATGCGGACGGACGGAGAATGCACGTTGCGGTGACCGGATTTCCGATCCGGGACGCAAGCGGGACGGTGGTTGCGGCGGTTGCGCTTCTGCGCGACATCACCGAACAGCACCGGGGGGAGCAGCGGCTGCGGGAGAGCGAAGAGCGTTTCCGCAGCATGGCCGATAGCAGTTCTTCGATCATGTGGGTGACGGGCGCAGACGGAAATGTGGAGTTTGTCAACCGCGCTTACAGAACATTTTTTGGGGTGGCGGGGGAGGCCGTCCTGCCCGGGGAGCGGCGAGCCCTGCTTCATCCGGAGGATGGGGCGGGGTACAGGGCCGCATTCGAAGAGGCGGTGCGCGAGCATCTGCCGTTCGCAGCCGAAGCGCGGGTGCGGGCAGCCGATGGCCAGTGGCGGTTGCTGGGTTCGCGCGCGCAGCCGCGCTTTTCCCCCGACGGAGAATTCCTGGGCCACGTGGGCCTGAGCGCCGACATTACCGAGCGCCGGCAGATGGACCAGGCGTTACGCGGCTCGCGGGAGTTTGCACAGTCCACCATCGACGCACTCTCCTCCCACCTCTGCGTGCTCGACGAGGCTGGCACCATTATCGCCGTAAACCAGGCCTGGAGAGAGTTCGCGGAGAGCAACCTCGAAACGGGCGCGGAAGGAGATGCAGGGATTCGGCCCGCGGCGATCGTTTCTGCGAGGGCGCCAACTACCTTGCCGTGTGCGACCGAACTACAGGACCAGAAGCCGGCCTGGCCGCCGAATTTGCGGAAGGTGCCCGCGCCGTCATGCGTGGAGAGCGGCGGGAATACTGGAAAGACTATTCATGCGATTCCCCCCGGGAACATCGCTGGTTTCAAAGCAGAGTCACGCGATTCCTCGCCGGCGACCTGCCCCGCATCGTGGTCGAACACCTCAACATCACCGAGCGCCGGCAGGCGGAGCAGGCGCTGGCCGAGAGCGAAGAGCGGTTCCGCATTATGGCCGACAGCTGCCCCATCGGCATCTGGGTCACCGATCCGGAAGGCGCGAATCGCTTCGTCAACCGCACGTATCTCGAATACACCGGGAAAAGCGTGGAACAAGTCGAGGATAGTAAGTGGAAATTGCTGATCCATCCGGATGATGCGCCGGGATTTCTGGAGACATTCGAGCGTTCGTTGAAGCAGCACCTGCCCTTCGTCAATGAAGCCCGTTTGCGGCGCGCCGATGGCGAGTTTAAGTGGGTGGAGACGTACGCAATCCCGCGCCTTTCGCCGAGGGGCGAATTCAGGGACTGGTGGGCACGTGCAGGGAAATCACCGATCGCAGGGAGGCCGAGCAGGCCCTGCAAGCCAGCGAGGAGAAATTCCGCCAACTGGCGGAGAACATCCACGAAGTTTTCTGGATGATGAACGCGAAGGCGACGGAGATCTCTACGTGGGACCGGCTTACGAGTCGATCTGGGGCCGGAGTTGCGCAAGCCTCTACAAGAACCCAATGGACTGGATGGAGGCGATCCACCCCGAGGATCGTGAGCGGGCGCATGAATTCTTCCTGCATCAGTTGCAGGGCGAGAGGATCGATTCCGAATACCGAATCGTGACCCCGGACGGGGAGGAGAAATGGATCCGGGACCGCGCGTTTCCGGTTCGCGATGAAGCGGGTCAGTTAACGCGGGTGGTGGGGATTGCGGAGGAGATCACGGAGCGGAAGCGCTACGAGACCGAGCTGATTCGCGCTCGTGAGGAAGCCGATGCGGCCAACAGCGCCAAGAGCCGCTTTCTGGCGAACATGAGCCACGAGATTCGTACCCCGATGAATGGCGTGATCGGGATGAATCAGCTGCTGGCGGAGAGCAGCCTGACACCGGAGCAACGGCATTATGTCGAGGTGGCGCAGGACAGCGGGCGCACGCTGCTGGCGCTGATCGACGACATTCTCGATCTATCCAAAATAGAAAGCGGGAAGATCGTGCTGGAGAAAGCGATCTTCAAGCTGAGCGACACGGTCGAGGATGTGGTGCGGCTGTTGTCTCTGCAGGCGGGGGCCAAAGGCCTGAGTATCGAGGCGCGCCTCTCGCCGACAATTCCTGTGCTGGTGTGCGGGGATGCCCATCGCCTGCGCCAGGTGCTGACCAACCTGTGCGCCAACGCCATCAAGTTCACCCGCCAGGGAGGGATCACGGTGGAGGCGGAGGCAGAGAATCGGAGCGACGGCACGGCAGAAGTGCGCTTCGTGGTCAGCGATACCGGAATCGGCATCGATGAGGAACAGATGGGCGCGCTGTTTACTCCATTTTTCCAGGGCGACGTTTCCACGACGCGCCGTTACGGCGGGACAGGGCTGGGGCTGGCGATATCGAAACAGCTGGTGGAGAAGATGGGCGGCAGGATCGGCGTGGAGAGCCGGTCGAGCGAGGGCTCGAAGTTCTGGTTCACGGTGGTTTTTGAACAGACGGCGCAGGAGTGTTGCGCGGACCCACCGGCGCCAAAAGAGTCCGCCGAGGGCCTATCGGAGGTTCCGCAAGGGCATGGCGAAACCGTTCTGGTCGCGGAAGACAATTTCACGAATCGCGAGGTGATGTTCGCGCAACTGAAGAAGCTGGGATACAGGGGGCGCGCCGTTTCGAATGGTGCGGAGGCGGTGGAGGCGTGTGCTCACCGACACTACGATCTGGTGCTGATGGACTGCGCGATGCCGGTGATGGACGGCTATGAAGCGACCCACCGGATTCGTGCATTGCCGGGGGAACGGATTCCGATCATCGCGCTGACCGCCAGCGCGATGGCGCAGGACCGGCAGCGCTGCCTGGCTGAGGGAATGGACGACTATCTGGCCAAGCCGGTGGAACTGCCGCGACTGGCCAAAACTCTGGCGCGTTGGGTATCGGCATCGGGTTCCGAACCGGCGCCTCCGCCGGTGCAACCGGGTGCGGGTGCGCGGGCGGCGCCGGTGTTCGATGGCAAGGCTCTGGTACGGCGGCTGATGGGGGATCGCGAATTGGCCGGCGTGATCCTGAAAGCATTTCGGGACGATGTTCCTCAGCAGCTGGCGCAGTTGCGCTCCTGTCTGGCCGGACAGGACGCGCCCGGATTGCGGTTGCAGGCCCATGCTCTGAAAGGTGCGGCGGCCAATGTTGGGGGAGAAGCGCTTCGCCGGGCAGCGTACACCGCGGAAAGGGCAGCCGAGGCCGGAGAGCTGAGGGCCGTCGCGAGCGCCATGCCGGAGCTGGAAGGAGCATGGCTGGAGTTGAAGAAGGCGATCGAGGAGGAATGGGATGCAGCAAAAGAGTAAAGCTCAAGCCGAACTGGAAAAACTGATGGAAGCATCGGGAATGAGCCAGGAAGACATCGTGCCCTTGTATGAGGAATGCATGGAAAACCTCATTGGGATCGAGAGCGACCTGATGGATGTTGCGGAAGACAAAGCGACGGTCTCAACGGATTTCATCAACCGCGTGTTTCGAGCGTTCCACAGTGTAAAAGGCGCGGCAGCCTATCTGCTCCACGATCCGATGAAGAATCTGAGCCACGCGGCCGAAAATGCGATGTCTCAGGTACGGGACGGCAAGATCGCGCTCAACGCCAGTCTTGCGGAATTGCTGCTTCCGGTTTTGAGTCGTCTGAAGGACATGGCAGGCGACGTGAATCGACAGCTGGAGATCGACTGCCATGTGGAACTCGACAGTCTGAACGCCATTCTCCATCCCGTGAAGCCCGCTGCTGTGGTCCTCGATCTCGCTACCGAGCCCGCGCAGCCGTCCGGAGCTGCGTCTGCTCTCAGCAAAAAGCCTGCCGGTTCGGTGCGCGGCCTGCGGGCTCTGGTCGTCGAGGACGAGCTGACCTCCCGCCTGATTCTGCAGGATCTTTTGTCGAAGCACGGCGTCTGTCACGTCGCGGTGAACGGAGCCGAAGCGGTCGAGGCGTTTCGCTCGGCATTACTTGCAGGGCGAGGGTACGACGTCATCTGCATGGACATCCGGATGCCGGTGATGGACGGAACCGAGGCGGTGCGCACGATTCGCTCGCTGGAGGAGAAGCAGGGCATTTACTCCTCGGAGGGCGTGAAAATCTTCATGACCACGTCGATTCGGGACATCAGGACGGTGACCACGGCGTTCAAGGCTCTCTGCGACGGCTATCTGTTCAAGCCGATCGATGGCGCGGAACTGGAGGAGAACCTGACGTCGTTTCGTCTCATCTCTGCTGCATGAATTGAGCGGGCCGGACATTGGTTTGAATGACGCCCGCAAGGCCTCGGCCGATCCTCAACGGGAAGCCGGGACGCTCTATCAGGCGGCGCTCGTCTACTCGCGCCTGCGTGCTCGTTTTGCCTGGCCGTTGGCGGAGGGAAGGGGTGGGGGCGGGGTGTTGATCTCGAGGTCCTGGGCGGACTGGGCGCGGGTGAGGTGGCGCTCCATGACGGAGCGGGCTTCGGCGGCGTTGCGGGAGCGGAGGCGCGGAAGATTTCGCGATGGAGGTCGGCGGATTCCTTGAGGTCGCGGGAACGCTCGGCGGTTTTGCGGCGCTCGTCGTAGAGGGCGGAGGTGATGGTCTCCATGAGGGCGGCGAGGATGGGATTGCCGGAGGCCTGGGCGATGACGCGATGGAAGCGGACGTCGTGGATGAGGTACTCCATGGGATTGTCGACGGTGGCGTACATTTCGGCGACCTCTTCGGAGAGGGCGGCGAAGTGCTGCTCGCGGCCGCGTTCGGCGGCGAGGGCGGCGAGCTCGCTCTCGAGGATGCGGCGGGCTTCGAACATCTGCCAGGACTGAAAACCGTGGAGGGCGCCGAGCAGGCTGAGGAAGGATTTGCCCAGCTCGGGGGGGCCGTCGGCGACGAAGGTGCCCACACCGTGGCGGACATCCATGACGCCCATAGCAGCAAGATAACCAATGCCGGTGCGCAGGCTGGCGCGGCTGATGCGCAGCTTGCGGGCAAACTCGCGCTCGGGGGGAATGCGGTCCCCGGGCTGGAGGTCGCCGGATTCGATCATGCCGCGGATGTGGTTAACCACCCGCATGGTCATGTGCGTATCGGATTTGGGCATGGCGTCCTCGCCATGCGGGCCTCCGTTGGGGGCCATCATTTGCCTCGCTCTGAAATTTACAGTACCTTACGCTGTATTTGTTGTAAGGTCAACAAAAGCTGGGGTATTTTGCCCCTTGTCGGTGTATTCTAGTGGTCGGACCACGGCAGCACAATGTTTTTCTGAGGGTCCGGGGAGGTCAACCAGTCCGATGTCAACCGGCGCCATGGCCCTGATCCACGACGATCGGCTCTTTCCTGCCGATCCGACGATGCGCAACATTGCCCGCCGGCTCTATGCCGAGGTGCGGGACCTGCCGCTGATTTGTCCGCACGGGCACACGCAGGCATCGTGGTTTGCCGCGAACGAGTCGTTCCCGGATCCGGCGAAGCTGTTCGTGCAGCCGGATCACTACATTTTCCGGATGCTCTACAGCCAGGGCATCACGATGGACGAGCTGGAAATCGGCGCGGAGCAGATGAAGGACCCGCGGCGGGTGTGGCGGATTTTTGCGGAGAGCTACTTTTTGTTCCGGGGGACGCCGACGCGGATGTGGCTGGACTTCGCGTTCCACGAGCTGTTTGGGCTGGATGAGCGGCTGTCCGGGGCGACCGCGGATCTTTATTACGACGTGATTGCGGAGCGGCTGAAGACGCCGGAGTTTCGTCCGCGGGCGCTGTACGAGCGGTTCCGTATCGAGGTGCTGACCACGACGGAATCGCCGCTGGACTCGCTGGCGACGCACCAGGCGATTCGGGATTCCGGCTGGAAGGTGCGGGGCACGGCTCCGAGAATCATTCCGGCGTTTCGTCCGGATTCGGTAGTGGATCCGGAATATGCGGGGTTTGCGGAGAATCTTGCGAAGCTGGGACGGACGAGCGGCGAGGATACCGGCACGTGGAAGGGGTATCTGCGGGCGCTGGAGAAATCGCGGGCACGCTTCAAGGCGCTGGGTTGCACTTCGACGGATCACGGGCATCCCACGGCGCAGACGGCGGATTTGCCGGTGGCGGAGGCTTCGGCGTTGTACGACGCGGTGCGGCTGGGGCGGGCCGATGCGCGGCAGGAGGAGCTGTTCCGGGCGCAGATGCTGACGGAGATGGCGCGGATGAGCGTGGAGGATGGGCTGGTGATGCAGCTGCATCCGGGGTCGTTCCGCAACCACAACACGAAAATCTACGAGCGGTATGGGCGCGACGTGGGGGCGGATATTCCTGTGGCTACGGATTACGTGCATGCGCTGCATCCGCTGCTGAGCCGGTTCGGCAACGAAAAGAATTTCACGCTGATTCTTTTCACGCTGGATGAGACGACGTACACGCGCGAGCTGGCGCCGCTGGCGGGGCATTATCCATGCCTGCGGCTGGGGCCGCCGTGGTGGTTCCACGACAGCCCGGAAGGGATGCTGCGATTCCGGGAGCAGGTGACGGAGACGGCGGGGTTCTACAACACGGTGGGATTCAACGACGACACGCGGGCGTTCCTGTCGATACCGGCGCGGCACGATGTGGCGCGGCGCATCGACTGCGTGTGGCTGGCGCGGCTGGTGGCGGAGCATCGTCTGGACGAGGACGAAGCGGTGGAGGTGGCGCACGATCTCGCCTACAATCTGGTGCGGAAGGCGTACAAGCTGTGAACAGCAGCCAGTAGCCGGTAGGCTGTAGCCGGTAGCTTGCGGTCGGCGGTATCGGAGATTGAATGGCGACACGAAGCCCGGCATCACGGTCGTTTTTTGGCACTTTCGGCTCCCCGGATCGCGTATCGCACCAGCGCTGGGTGATCTGCGGGTTCCTTTTTTTTGCCACGGTTATTGCCTACGTGGATCGCGGCGTCATCGCCTATCTGGAGAAGTTCCTCGAAGGGGTTATCCCCGGACTCAACAGCGTTAAGTACGGATACATCCTTGCAGCGTTTCAGGTCGCGTATGCGATCGGCATGGTGGTGGCCGGGGGGCTGACGGACAAGCTGGGAACGCGCAAGGCTTTTGCGATCGCCATCGGTCTGTGGAGCGTGGCGGCAATGCTGCCGGGGGCGGCCTTTTCGGTGGTCACGTTTGGCGTCGCGATGTTTTTGCTGGGGCTGGGCGAAGCGGCGAATTTTCCGGCGTGCATCAAGACGGTGGCGGAGTGGTTTCCGAAGCGTGAACGGGCGCTGGCGACGGGGATTTTTAATTCCGGAGCGAATATCGGGAACATCGTCGTACCGCTGGTGGTTCCAGCGCTGGTGGTGCTGGTGACGTGGCGGGGGGCATTTGTCGTCACAGGCGGCGCCGGGGTTGTGTGGCTGATTGGCTGGCTCATCTACTACCGGCGGCCGGAGCGGCACCGGAGTGTTTCGAGAGCCGAACTGGAACTGATTCTCAGCGACCCGATTGAGAAGCTGGAAACGGTTCCGTGGAGCCGGGTGTTGCCGCGCAAGGAGACGTGGGCGTTCGCGATCGGCAAATTTCTCACCGATCCGATCTGGTGGTTCTATTTATTCTGGCTGCCCCGGTATCTGCAATCGACGTTTGGGCTGAGCCTGGCTTCGAACCGGCTGCCGCTGGTGATTGTGTACAGCGTTTCGACGGTGGGCAGTATCGGAGGCGGATGGATTTCTTCCGGTCTGCTGAAAGCAGGCAAGAGCGTGAACGTGGCGCGCAAGACGGCGATGCTGATCTGCGCGCTGTGTGTTGTGCCGGTTTTTGCGGCGCCCTACATTCATCATCTGTGGGTGGTGGTGGGGCTGGTGGGTCTGGCGACGGCTGCGCATCAGGGGTGGTCGGCCAATCTGTTCACGCTGCCCTCGGATATGTTTCCCAAGGCGGCGGTGGGCAGTGTGATTGGAATTGGCGGCATGGCGGGGGCCATGGGGGGGGCCTTACTGCAGCTGGCGACGGGGTACATTGTAAAACTCACCAACAGCTACGTGCCGCTGTTTGTGGTGGCGTGTGTGGCATACGTGCTGGCGCTCGCGATCATTCATGGGATTACGCCGAGGCTGGCGCCGGCACAGATTGAATCGTAGAGAGGAGGGATCACAGCCATGAGTCTCTATTGCAACGTGGGAAGCGCCGATACGGATCTCTCCGGGCAGTTGAACGATCTGCTGGTGGAAGCCCTGGACAAGCTGGGGCCGCGGAAGCGGGTGCTGGTGATTCCGCCGGACATCACGCGGCTGCACTCGCACGCGGGCGAGCTGACCCGGTATGCGTGGAAGTACTATGGCGATCGGCTGGCTGCGATTTTGCCGGCGCTGGGCACGCATGCGGCGATGTCGGCGGAACAGCTGACGCGGATGTTCGGAGATGTGCCACAGTCACTGTTCCATATTCACAACTGGCGCACGGATATCGAGACGATTGGGGAAGTACCGGCGGCGTTGATCGAGGAGCAGTCCGAAGGCAAGCTGCACTATTCGTGGCTGGCGCAGATCAACCGGCTGCTGCTGGAGGGGAACTTCGACCTGATCCTCTCCGTTGGGCAGGTGGTGCCGCATGAAGTGATCGGCATGGCGAATTACAACAAGAATGTGCTGATCGGCACGGGGGGAAGGGAAGGGATCAACCGCAGCCATTATCTGGGCGCGGTGTACGGGATGGAGCGCATCATGGGGCGCGCGGACAATCCGGTGCGGCGGGTGCTGAATTATGCGTCGGATCGTTTTCTGAAAAGTCTGCCCATTGTCTATGTGCAGACGGTGGTGGGTCGCAGGGCGGATGGGGGCCTGGCGACGCGGGGGCTATACATCGGAGACGATGCGGAGTGTTTTCTGCGCGCGTCGGAACTGAGCCTGCAGGTGAATTTCGAGATGCTGGATCAGCCGCTGCGCAAGGCGG
>CAVPCB010000059.1:0-148435 GCA_963702285.1 uncultured Acidobacteriaceae bacterium
CTTGTCGAGGGGCCGCGCGCGGAGCCAGTCGCCGCGGAGGAAGAGAACGATGAGGCCAAGGACGAGGACGGCGCCGCCGACCGCGTCGGACGCGAGGACGGGGCGGGGGAAGGCGACGAGGAGCAGGAGGGCGGATGAAGGGCGCCGGACATGTCTGGCGCACTATAGCAGCCGGATGCCCGCGGCGACATAGCCGGAGGAGACGGTTGTCGGGGTGACGGGCATAGCCGGAACAGGCGGCCGAGGGGGTTGACCCCTTGCGCCTTCGTGTGGAATCAGGAGGTTACGGGGGTACTAATATACCTGGCTGAATGGCAATGGAGAGACCGCGACAGGGCATGCCTCATCAACAGTAGTATGAAGTTCCTTTATACAGAATCCGTTTCGGATCGGGAAGCCCGGAAGCCCGATTGACTTGTCGGGTTTTATGAACTGGTGCACTACGAGAACGAGAATTTTAGACTGATCGTAGCACTTTAGAATCTCGGACATGGTACCGGGGACTTGACCAGATGCCGCTTTAGCGGGTTCGTAATATGTTCGCATTTTGGTAAGATCTTTAAGCCAAGAGAGGCAATGGACCTCATAACAGAGACGTTGAACTTCTTTGCATGTGACGCGAACTTGAGGCGGTCTAGACATGTTCATTGACGAACTGGTGGCAGAGTGGATCAGTATCTCGACGGCGACGATTCTCTTGAGGACTTCGAGCGCTGGTTTTACGATCTTGCGTTCGACATTGAGCGCCGTCAAACGGGGCTTGGGGTGGACCTCCTTCACCAAATCGAGGGAATCCTTGCCGAGGCGTCCAGTGCCGGATGGAGCCGATCTGACCTTAATGCCGAGTTGGACTCCGCAGTGCAGAAGCATAGGCAACATCTGAGAGTATTACGTGGCGGTAACGAAGCAGGGTGGCGCGCTAGGTCGTGGCCTCTGCTGCAATTTCCGAAAGTAGCACTATAAAGAATGCCGTTTTGGCAACCGGATTCCCATCCACAAGAACGACAATTTCATGTCGCCCCATCTGTTGAGGAGCGACCGCGAGAGGGATTCCTGCGTTCATTCCTCTGTCCGAGTCTGGAATGATCGATAAAGACGCCGCCGTTTTCGTTATCGCATGCACTTTCTCGCTTCCGTTCGGTCGTACGAGTTTGAAACTCACCTCATGCTCGTTCGCATCATCGTGCGTAAACCGCAGAGTGATGTAAAGCTGCATCGGGAGGGCGGGCAGTGATCCATCAGGCAAACGCGGAGCGTTCGGCATGACAGTGAACATATCCGCCATTCGGATAAGGCTAGTTACGTTGTCCCGTTCGATCAATATCTTTTCGCAAACTGCGGCGAATGCTGAAACAAGGGCCATTGATTGACCTCGTGCCCTACAATCGTACCCGATGAAGCAATTTTCAGGTCCGAACCAGCTGGGTGACTTCAGCCTGTTCGCGGAATTTGCGCGGCAAACTCTGTGAGTGCCGTTGCGGAGGGGTTGACTCGAACGCTCCACAGGCCCCGGAAGCTGAGACACAGGCAATGCTCAACGCCTCATCATGACCTCCGTACCGTCTGCCCTTCCGATTCTCCTTGCCTTTGCAATTCCCGCCCTGCTAGCCTGAAGACAATTGGAGAAGTGTCTCCACAGCAAGGCTCGCCGCGGCGAGCCTTTTCTGTTGCACGAGACCGGGCGAAGCCGATCCGCGTCACCACCCCAACGGCTTCGCCGTGACCCTGTACCCTGCACCCTGTCGAGGCATCCGTCGATGCCGCAAAAAGAGCCGCCTCGAAGTCTTCTGTTCGAGGAGCATCAAATGTTGTCAAGTTTGTAAACATACCTCAACCACCATGAAATGAAATACATCCGCAAACAAAGAATCTTGGAAAAACACAACTTCCCCAGCCCGCACCCTGAACCCGCCGCCGAATGCCACCCCGGCAAACAGCCACCAGCGACCGTCCACAGGCTACCGGTAGCCCCATTAACCAAAAAGTAAACACAAGGGGGTCGACCCCTCCGCAACCCATTGATTCCACACAAGACCCCAGGGGTCACCCCCCAGCTACCGCCTACAGCCTACCGCCTACAGCCTGCGCAGCGACTAACGCTCTCCCCCAACCGCTCCGATAAACGCAGTAAGGCCTGACCCCACCGCAACGGTAGGGCGCGCCCGCGGTTCGAGGGAGAAGATATGCGCAGATTCGCCATCATTGTGGCTGCGTTGATGTTCTGTCCGCGTCTGCCCTGCTGAGAGCGCAGAGCCTGGACGACCTCAACATTCAGATCCACGGCGATGCCACCCAGGGGTTCCTCTACACCACGCAGATGAACATCTTCTACGCCAACTCCAGCGACGGAAGCCCGGCGTGGACCGAGGCCGTCGTCAACCTGACGGCGCAGCCGTCGGCCAAGCTTCGGGTCGGGATTCAGGCGCGCTATCAGCTGCTGGGCAGCACCGGCAACGCGGTCGTGCTGGACTGGGCCGCAGCCGACTACAAGGTTAGCGACCGCTTCGGCATTCGCTTTGGCAAGGTCAAGACGCCGTGGGGCCTGTTCAACGAGACCCAGGACATCGACCCCTCCTATATGTGGGCCCTGCTGCCGCAGAGCATCTACGACATCACCACCCGCGATGCCGATCTGTCCCACTACGGCGGAGTGGTGTACGGCACCCTCAAGCTGAGCCCCCGGACGGGCAAGGTTGAGTACCGGATCTGGGGCGGCGAGGAACTGATCCCCAAAGACGACGGCCAGTTTGCCGACTGATCGCCGACGGCGCGGCGCCGCTGAATGCCATGGGCTACGTCACCTTTGGCGGAGCAATGCACTGGCGGACGCCGCTGCGCGGTCTGATGCTGGGCGCATCGGACGGCAAGATGAACCGGGCCACCGTCCCGCTGAAACGGGGGCGGCACCGATTACTTCGCGCCCTGGAATAACCTCTCGTACTTTGGGAAGTACGAAAAGAACAAGGTCATGATCGCGGCGGAGTGGAACCGCCAGGCGGCGACCGGGGCGCTCATCTGCCTGGAGAAGCGCCCGCCCCGCAGCCGGACGATCCGCGCGGCTGGTACGCAATGGCCACGTACAAACCCACCCCCAAATTCTCGGCCGGAGTCTACGACAGCCAGGCGGTCGATCGCCAGTCGCCGCTGGGCATCGATCGCTACACCAAAGACTGGACGGTCTCGGGCCGCTACGACGTCAACGAGTTCATCTACTTCAAGGCCGAAGAGCACTTCATCGAAGGCACATCGCTCAGTTTCGAGGACGCCGACAATACCGTGCTCAAACCCACCTCCCGTTTAACCGCCCTTAAAGTCGGCGTCAGCTTCTAGCGCGAAAGGAGAATCACCATGAAGAAACTAATTTCGGTTTTTCTTTTCGCGATGGCCACCTTAGTGCTCGCGAAGGGTGTCGAGGCCCAGGTCGTTGTGATTGCCAACCCCGGAGTCAGCGTGGCCGGCGCATCGAAGAGCGATCTACGCGATGTATTCACCGGCGCGACGTCGGAGCTGAAGGGCGGCGGGCACGTCACTCCGGTGCTGCTCAAGGCGGGCGCGGTGAACGACGAGTTTCTGTCCGCCTATGTAGGCAAGACCGACAGCGTGTTCAAGGCGGCGTGGCGGAGCCTGGTGTTCTCCGGACAGGCGAGCATGCCCAAATCGCTCGATTCCGAAGCGGCGGTGGTCGATTATGTGGCGCACAATGCCGGAGCCATCGGCTACATCGGCAAAGCCACGCCCCATGACGGAGTCAAAGTGCTGGAAGTGAGGTAATCCATGTTTCGGCAGATGAAGATCAGATCGATTCTTCTCACCGTGCTGCTGGTGCTGGGCGGCGGCTATGTCCTGCTGCTGGGGATCGTGCACCTCTCCACCAGCGCCACGCACAAGGGGATGTCGCGGATCTCGTCGTCGCTGTTTCCGGCCGCGCTGCAGATCGAAGATTCGAAGGCGGCCTTTGAGCGAATGAAGAAGCACTATGGCGACGCCGTCGTGCTGCAGGACCAGAAAGCACTGAGCGGCGCCGAGGCGGACGCGGAAGCGACCGCCCAGGGACTGGGGCAGGTGCGCGATGCGCTGTCCGCATCGCCGGATCTGGCTGCTCCGGCCGACGCGCTGGTGCGGCAGTTTGCCGATCTGCGCGCGCAGGACAAACAGACCTACACCGCTCTGCTGAGCAGTTCCGCGGCTCCGAGCGACGAGCTGATGGGCCGGGTGGGCGATCTGGGCAAGCAGAATGTCGCGCTTACCGACGCCATGAACGCCCTCGACAAAGCCATTGCCGTGGCTTTTCAGAAGCAGCTGGACGCGGTCGATGCATGGTCGGTGCGCAGCCGCCTGACCGGGTTCGTGATGCTCGGGTTCGTCCTGCTGTGCGGCGGTTTTGCCTGGTGGGTCACGCAGTCGCGCATCGTCGCGCCGCTGCGCACTCTCGGCGCGCACATGGGCAAGGTCGCCGAAGGCGATCTGCGCGAGCGGATCCCGGTCGCGACCAGGATGAAATCGGGGAGCTGAGCCAGTGGTTCAACACCTTCCTCGACAAGCTGCAGTCGCTCATCCGCCAGGTGCAGGAGAATACCCGGCAGCTGGCCGAGTCCTGCGAGGGAATCTCGGCGTCGTCGACCGAGATGGCGCGGGGCGCCGAGGCGCAGCAGATGCAGACCGCGCAGGTGGCGACGGCGATGCAGGAGATGTCGGTCACGGTGCAGGAGGTTTCGCAGAACTCGAACTCGGCGGCCGAGCGGGCGCATGAGGGCGTCGGCAACGCGCGCGCCGGGGGCGAGGTGATGGCGCGCACCATCGAGATGATGCGCCGGGTGACCGCGTCGGTGGACAAGGCCGCGAAGCAGGTGGCTGAGCTGGGCAACCGCTCCGATCAGATCGGGCGGATTGTGGGCGTGATCAAGGAGATTGCCGAACAGACGAATCTGCTGGCGCTCAACGCAGCCATCGAAGCGGCACGGGCCGGGGAACACGGCCGCGGGTTCGCGGTGGTGGCGGGCGAGGTGCGCAATCTGGCCGAGCGAACCACCAAAGCGACTCAGGAGATCGCCTCGATGATCGGGTCGATCCAGTCCGAGACCCGGGCGGCGGTCGAAGCGATGATGCACGGCACCCAGGAAGTGCAGCAGGGAGTCACGGCGGCGGAGGAGTCGGGCGCCAAGCTGCGAGAGATTATCGGAGGGACCGAGCAGGCCGCGAAGATGGTGGCGCAGATCGCCACGGCGGCGACCGAGCAGGCCAGCACCACCGATGAGGTCAACGGGAACATCAATGAGATTGCGAGGATTGCGAACGACTTTGCCGCCGGCGCGCAGAAGTCGGCGCAGGCCAGTGAGTCGCTGAGCCTGGCTGGCGGTGGAACTCGATTCGCTCGTCTCCCGGTTCAGAGTGGAGGGCGATGCGCCGCACCAGGGACCGGACGGCCGGGGCCGCGAAAGCGTAGCCGGCGCCCCGTGGATGCAGGGGGCGAGATCGGTCGCGTGAGGAGCCTGTAGCCGGTCGCTGTCGGTGGCGGGGCTGGACTGCTTTGGAAAATCGCGCTTAGGGGGGGTGACCCCCTGGGCGCTTCTGTCAAATGAGTCACTTCCCGGGGGGTCGACCCCCTGGTGTTTACTTTTTGGTTAACTGGGCAGCCGGTGGCCGGTGGCCGGTCGCTGTTTGCCGGGTGGCATTCGGGGGAGGGTTCAGGGTGCAAGCTGGGGGAAGTTGTGTTTTTCCCGGGGGCTGCTTTTCGTACGGATATCATTCCACGTTGGTTGAGGTTTGTTTACAAACTTGACAACATTTGATGCGCCTCGAACAGGAGACTTCGAGGCGGCTGTTTTTGCGGCATTGACGGCTGCCTCGACAGGGTGCGGGGTGCAGGGTCAGGGCGAAGCCGTTGGCGTGGTGACGCGGTCGGCTTCGCCCAGGATTGTGCAAGAGAAAAGGCTCGCCGCGGCGAGCCTTGCTGTGGGGACACTTCTCCGATTGTTTTCAGGTTAGCGGGTGCGGGAGGTGGAGGCAAGGAGAATCGGTGGGGTGGGGGGTACGGAGGTAATGGGTGGCAGTCCAAGCGGTCAGCTGTTGGCTAAAAGATCTAAGCTATTTGGGCCGGCACTCACTCAAGAGGGGAGGATGAGGTTTTCGGATTGGCGGCGAGCTTTGGGTGCTTTCTTAAATGTGGCATCGCGGCGGTGGAGGGGGTATTCGGGCTGTTTGCCGTCGAGGATTTGCTGGACGGTCAGAATCTGGATGCGCGGATAAGTGGATTGGTCGAGCGAGGTGTAGAAGCCGGCGCTCGGCGGCGTCCGGAGCATGGGTCTCGTGGGTTCTAGAAATAGATAAAGACGCCAATTTCTGCTTTTTCGCGTTCCATTGTGCCGCGCAGGTCGCTTATTCGGATTGACGGTGATACCCGGCCGCCTTTCACGGAGAAGATGATTTGCTTCGATTCGGAGGACGCGTCGTCGTGGAAGAAAAGCCGACCGTCGATTCCGCGGTCGGCGCCCTTCTTTTCGCCTCGGCGGGGCGCGCGCCGACAAGTCCAAGCGCCCACCACTGGAACTGATATTTGTTCGTCGGTCGGCGAGTGCGCTCCGGCCCCCGCGAAGTCGGTCGGCTCGCCGATGACTTCGTAGGTGTCGCGAATCTGCGGGCCGAAGGCGTCGGAGAGCCGTTACTTGATGAGGCCGATGGCGAGGTGGGTGATGTCGATGCCGATCCAGCGGCGGTTGAGGCGCTGGGCGACCTGGACGGTGGTGCCGCAGCCGCAGAAGGGGTCGAGGACGAGGTTGCCCTCGTTGGAGGAGGCTTTGATGATGCGTTCGAGGAGGGCTTCGGGTTCTGGGTGGGGTAGCCGAGGCGTTCCTGGGCTGGGAGTTGATCGGCGGGATGTCGTCCCAAAATCTCTGAACGGCACGCCTGGCATTTAGTCCAGATAGCGCTTAGCTGGGCACGCGGGGCTTTGCTGGGCAATAGATCTTGCCCTCTCGATCGATTTCTTCCATCGTTCTCTCGCGAGATCATCGCCAGCCTTTGAAGGACGGTCGTAACCCATGCACGGCGTATTTGGGGTTGCCGGCCGCCACCAGGGCCTGTGAGGTTATCCAGCGGTAGCTCCGCCCGTCGGGGTCCTGATGTGTAGAATTTTCTACGAGGTACCGTCGTTGTATGGCCATGAACGGGTGAAAAATGATAATCGTTGCGGTCTTTCGAAATAGAAGAGCAGGATGTCAGGATACTCCGAACCGTACGCGTTTTGGCGTCTTGTGCGCGGTCGTTCGTTTCCAGATAATTTCGTTCCGGAAACTCTGCGGCCCGAACACGGCGTCCATCAAGATTTTCAGGTAGTGGCTGGCGGTGGGGTCGCAGTGGAGGTAGATCGATGCGTTGGCTTCATCACGCGCCGTAGCTCGATGAGGCGCGGGGCCATCATGGCGAGGTAGGCCATCATGTCGCTGGAGCCGAGGAAGGTGCGGAAGGCGCGCATGGCGTCGGCGACGCGGCCGCCGATGTTCTCGACGATGTGCTGGTACGAGTGCTCGGCGTCGAGGTTCCAGGTCCAGGTGTCCTCGAAGGCGTGGATCTGGGCGCTGGATTTGGAGCCGTCTTTTTCGGCGAAGAGGACGCTGTAGTCGTGGCGGGAGTTGAAGGGCGGGTCGAGGTAGACGAGGTCGACGGTTTCGTCTTTGACGTAGAGACGGAGTACGTCGTAGTTGTCGCCGTAGTAGAGCTTGTTCTTCTCCGGCATGGGGATGAAATCAAGCTAGTGTAATGCGTCGTAAGTGGTAACGATTATCTCTGGGATGCGTCCATACTATGGAGGACGAGATAGTATGCGTATCGCAGCCGCAGTTGACCTGGTCCCGGAACAGAGACAAGCCCTGGAGCGGATGGCGCGCGGAGCGTTCTCTGCCCGCCCGGGTTGTGGAGCGGGCGCGGGTCGTGCTGCTGGCCGCAGACGGGCTGGAGAACAAGGAGATTGCCCGGCGGCTGAACATGACGCCGGAGAAGGCGGCGCGCTGGCGGAATCGCTTTCTCACCGGCGGCATCGTGGCTCTGGAGAAGGACGCGCCGCGGCCGGGCCGCACGCCCACCATCACCGAGCGGCGGGTAAAGCGAGTGGTGGACATGACGCTGCACAACAAGCCTGCGAACGCTACGCACTGGTCGACGCGCACCATGGCGGGTGCGGCGGGCATCAGTGAAGCCAGTGTGCGTCGCATCTGGCGCGCTCACGGACTGAAGCCGCATCAGGTGCGAACCTTCAAGCTCAGCCGCGATCCACGATTCCAGGAGAAGCTGGAAGATATCGTCGGCCTGTATCTGAATCCACCCGAGCACGCCATCGTGCTGTGTGCCGACGAAAAGAGCCAGATCCAGGCTCTGGACCGCACCCAGCCCGGCCTGCCGATGAAGAAGGGCCGCTGCGGCACCATGACCCACGATTACAAGCGCAACGGAACGGCTACGCTGTTTGCCGCCCTCGATGCGCTCGACAGGCCAGGTTATCTCCATGTGCGACGAGCGACACCGCCATCAGGAATGGCTGAAGTTCCTGCGCGCTCATCGATGACGTCGTTCCCCCGGGCAAGCAGATCCACATGATCGTGGACAACTACTCCACCCATAAGCACCGCCAGGGTTCAGCGCTGGCTCGAACGTCATCCCCGCTTCCACATGCACTTCACACCTACCGGCTGCTCATGGCTGAACATGGTGGAGCGCTTCTTCCGCGACCTGACCGAAAATCGCCTGCGCCGGGGAGTCTTTCGCAGTGTCGAAGATCTGATCACCGCAATCTTCGACTACATCGACCACCACAACGACAACCCCAAACCCTTTATCTGGACCGCCAAAGCAGCCGACATACTGGAGAAGGTCAAGCGCGCCCGCGCCGCTCTTAATAATCGGCAATCTGCATGACGCACTACACTAGCACGGGAGAGCGTGGAAGGGTGGATACCAAAACGGGAAGGGTATTTCCTTAGTAAGTAAGCCTGGGGGCAAGAAGGCAACACAGTTTTGAAGGAGAAACCTTTCCCTCGGCGGCTGAAGCCGGATGCATGGTGCGGTGTTATAGCACGGCTGAAGCCGTGCCCCTTCAAAACAAAACAAGGAATCGTGAGTTGATTCCCGGGCGGCCGGGCCTGAAGGCCTGATTCTTTGGGGTCGCGTTGTCGCCGGCTTAAACCCGGCGCTTCTACCGTCTCCTGCTGCGCAGGACCATTGTGAAGGGTCTCGGGGGCTGAAGCCCGGTTCTCTGGGGGCGTTATTGGCACGAGTGAACTCGTGCCCTGACACGTTTTCGTGGTACGGACGCGAGAGACGAATCGCGCTTCGTGCGATGCCCACCCTGATCGCCGAAACGGGGCGATCGGAATGGGGCACCCGATAAAGACTCTTCGCTGGTGAGATTTTTATCGGCCGCCGCGCGACCGATTCCCCTCCGCCTACCTTCGTGGTTATTTGAGTGCGTTGGGCTGCGGGGGGATCCTTTCGACTCCGCGCCGATGAGCATTTTCTACTTTGGCGAGATTTGTGGCGGCGCTCCGCTCAGGATGACATTTCGTGGGGGCGGATCGGCGCGAGTGAACTCGTGTCCTGGCACAAGAGCGGGTAGTGAGGACTGCGCTTGTACCACATCTGCCAAAACCGGGCAGATATGGGGCACCCTTTGAGTCGGGTCCATACAAGAGCGCCGGGGCTGAAGCCCTCTGCGTTGTGTTGGGCTATTCCACAGCCTGAAGGCTGTGGCTTCTACCGTCGTCCTGCTGCGCAGGACCTTTGGAAAGGGCCTCGTGGGCTGAAGCCCGCATCCTTTTGGGGCGTTATCGGCACGAGTAAAACTCGCGCCCTGATACAAAAGCGGCGAGTGAGGACTGCGGTTTTCCACATCTGCCAAAACCGGGCAGATGTGGGGCGCCCTTTGAGTCGTGTCCTGATACAAAGAGCGGCTAGTGAGGACTGCGCTTGTCCCACATCTGCCAACACCGGGCAGATATGGGGTACCATTGAGTCGTGTCCTGATACAAAGAGCGGCTAGTCAGGACTGCGCTTGTCCCACATCTGCCAACACCGGGCAGATCTGGGGTACCCATGGTGTCGTGGCCTGATACGAGAGCGCCGGCGGATGGGTTTTCGCGCCACGGATGTCAGAGACGATCGCGCTTTGCGCGATGCCCACCCTGATCGCCAAAAGCGGCGATCAGAATGGGGCACCCGATAAAGGCTCTTGTTCGTGGGGGCGGATCGGCACGAGTGAACTCGTGCCCTGACACGTTTTCGTGCCACTGTGCGCGAGAGACGATCGCGCTTTGCGCGATGCCCACCCTGATCGCCAAAAGCGGCGATCAGAATGGGGCACCCAGATTGTCGTGCCGATCAGCGGGCTTTAATTCCGGCTGGTCACCACTTGCTCGTAGACCTCGAGGTATTCCTGGGCTGGTTTTGTCCAGGAGTGGTCCGCGGTCATGCCGTTGTGGATGAGGGTTTGCCAGGCTTGTTTGTCGTCTCGGAAGACCGTGAGGGCTCGCTGGATCGCCGCTAAAAATTCATCCGCATCTAGGCCCTGAAATTTGAAGCCGTTGCCGGTACGCGTTTCCGGATTCCACTCGTCGATGGTTGAGTCGAGGCCGCCGGTGGCGCGGACGATGGGCACCGTTCCATATTTGAGGGCGCAGAGCTGGCCGAGTCCGCAGGGCTCGTAGCGGGAGGGCATGAGGAACATGTCGGAGCCGGCTTCGACTTTGTGGGCGAGGGTGACGTCGTAGCCGATGTGGGTATAGACCTTGCCGGGAAATTTGGTGGGGAGGGAGCGGAGGAGGTTCTCGTAGTAGTCCTCACCGGTGCCGAGGGCGAGGAGGACGATGTTTTCGCGGGCGAGCGGCTCGGCGACCTGGGCGAGGAGGTCGATGCCCTTCTGGGTGGTGAGGCGGGTGACGGTGCCGAGGACGGCGGTGGAGTCGTCGATGTTGGGGGCACCGAAGGCGTGGAGCAGATCGCGGCGGCACTCGGATTTTCCGGCAAGGTTTTCGGGATTGTAGTGGGCGGCGATGTTGCCGTCTTTGGCAGGGTTCCAGTCGTTGTAGTCGAGGCCGTTGAGGATGCCGCGGAGGTCGGCGGCGCGCTGGCGGAAGATGGGGTCGAGCTGCTGGCCGTACTCGGGGGTCTGAATCTCTTCGGCGTAGCGGGGGCTGACGGTGGTGAGGCGGTCGGCGTAGACGAGGCCGGCCTTGAGGAAGTTGAACTGGCCGTCGAGCTCGGCGCGGTCGGGGGTGAAGATGTCGGGGGGAAAGAGGAGGCGCTCGACGGTGGCGGCGGGCCAGCGGCCCTGGTATCCGGCATTGTGGACGGTGAGGACGGCGCCGCGATTGCGGAGGATGGGATCGTAGCCGTAGAGGGTGCGGAGGTAGACGGGGAGCAGCGCGGTGTGCCAGTCGTGGACGTGGAAGAGGTCGGGGGGGCCGAGGAGTCGGGTGGCTTCGAGGACGGATCGGCAGAAGAGGGCGTAGCGCTCCCAGTTGTCCTGATATTCGCCGGAGGGGGTGCCGTAGAGATATTCGCGGTCGAAGAGCTCGGGGCAATCGACGAAGTACATCTGGACACCGGAGTGGGAGCCGCCGTCGAGGATGGAGGCGAAGCGGCTGTATCCGGCGAAGGGAATGGTGATGGAGCGGACGGCGTAGTTTTTTTCGGGGGAGCGCTGCTGGGAAAATTCGCGGACCTGGCGGTAGTAGGGGATGAAGACGGAGACCTGGTGGCCGCTGGCGGCGACCTGGCGCGGGAGGGCGCGGAGGACTTCGCCGAGGCCGCCGGTGCGGGCCCAGGGTGCGCATTCAGAGGCGGCGTAGACGATTTGCATAGGTACTAGGGTACAGGTGGTCGCGAGCATGGAGCCAGGAGCTGGGAGCCAGGAGCCGGCGGATGCACAATCAATAAGGATGCAGCGACGAGGAGAACGACCCAGGCTGGGGCAGAACTTTCTGGTGAGCGCGACGGCGCAGGCGGCGATTGCGGATGCGCTGGGGGATGTGTCGGCGCGGACGGTGGTGGAGATTGGGCCAGGGCGGGGGGCGATCACGGGTCTGCTGGCGGGGCGGGCGCGGCGGCTGGTGGCGGTGGAACTGGATCGGGAGATGGCGGCGTGGTTGCGGGAGGAATTTGCGGGGCGGGAGTCGGTTTCGATTCTTGAAGCAGGATGTGCTGGGGACGGATTTTGCGGCGCTGCGGTCGGGGGATGCGGAGCGGTTGCTGGTGGTTGGGAATCTGCCGTACTACATCACGTCGGAGATTTTGCTGCGGTTGTTTCGGTATGGGGGGGATATCGAGCGGGCGGTGGTGATGGTGCAGCGGGAGGTGGCGGATCGGATCGCGGCGGCGCCGGGGACGCGGGATTATGGCGTGCTGACGGTGACGGCGCAGATGGCGGCGCGGGTGGAGAAGCTGATGACGCTGCCGCCGGGTGCGTTTTCGCCGCCGCCGCAGGTGTACTCGACGGTGGTGCGGCTGACGATGGCTCCGCGGTTTGCGGAGTTGGGGGTGGAGGGGGAGGGGTTTTTGCGGTTTGTGCGGAGCTGCTTTGCGCAGAAGCGGAAGATGCTGGGGAAGAATCTGCGGAACGCGGGGTTCGAGGCAGGGCGGGTGATGGCGGCGATGGAGAAGTGTGGGGTGAGTGCGAAGGCTCGGGCGGAGGAGCTGGGGGTGGAGAGGCTGGCGGGTTTGTGGCGGGAGCTGGGGTAGTTTGGGCGCGGGGCGTGCTGCGGGTTTGGGCGGGAATGCGGTTCCGAAACGGGACAGCACAGTACTAACGGCAGGGGTGGGGAAGGTAATTGGTTTGACTTTCGGATGGCGGAGGCGTTCGCTGCTTGCTGTGGGGTGAACCTGGCCTTCTCTCAGGTTTTTTTCGGGGTAGCGGCTGTACGGTCCGGGGCAGTGGCCGAACGGCGCTTCTCAGTGGATTTTGACGCTGTGGGGTGAACCTGGCCGTCCAGAATTGGGGGCATCTCTAATTCCCAAATCGGAAAACGCCCTGGTACTTTCGTACGAAGCGCTGATTGATTTTCCTTGAGGAGCCGCCTGGCGAGGGTCAGGCTTCTTGCTGTGGGGTGACTGGCGTCTCCCCAGCGGTTTTTTTTTGCCGGGCAAGGTGGCTGCTACGTCCTGGGCGGTGGGTGTAAGCCTGGGGCGGTGGCTGTACGCCTGGGCGGGGGATGCACGCCGCTTCTCAGTGGATCTTGACGCTGTGGGGTGAACCTGGTCGTTCAGATTGGGGACATCTTTAATTCCCGAATCGGAAAACGCCCTGGTACTTTCGTACGAAGCGCTGATTGATTTTCCTTGAGGAGCCGCCCGGCGAGGGTCAGGCTTCTTGCTGTGGGGTGAACCTGGCGTCTCCCCAGCGGATTTTTTTTGCCGGGCAGGTGGCTGCTACGTCCTGGGCGGTGGGTGTAAGCCTGGGGCGGTGGCTGTACGTCTGGGGTGGTGGCTGTACGCCTGGGCGGTGGGTGTACGCCTGGGGCGGTGGTTGTACGCCTGGGCGGTGGTTGTACACCTGGGCGGTGGGTGTACGCCCGGGGGGCGGCTGTACGCCTGGGGCGGTGGCTGATGCGGCGCTTCCTCAGTGAATCTTGACGCTGCCGTCGTCGCCGTGGCTGATGCGGCGGAAGGACCAGACGGCGAGGCCGGCGGCGAAGCAGACCACGGCGGTCCAGCGGAAGACGTCGATGAAGCCCCAGAGGAGGGCCTGGCGCTCGAGCTGCATGTACATGGCAGCGAGTGCGGCGGGTTGGCCCTGGGCCGGGCCGAGCTGGTGCGCGAAGTACGCGGCCATGGCTGCCATGTGCTGCTGGAACCAGACGCCGGTGAGCGGCACCGTGCCGGAGATGCGGGTCTGGTGGAAGGCCATGCGGCGGACGAGCATGGTGGAGGCGAGCGAGATCCCGATCGATCCGCCGATGTTGCGCAGCAGATTGAAAATGCCGGTGGCGTTGCCCATCTCCTGGTTGGTCAGGGTCACGGTGGCCATGTTGCCGATGGGGACGAAGACGAAGCTGAGGGCAAATCCGGTGAGCACGATGGGGATGAGCATCGTGGTGGGGCCGATGCCGGTGTTGATGAGCGAGAACCAGATGGAGAGCAGGCCGAAGCCGGTGAAGCCGATGGTGATGAGCCAGCGGTTATCGATGCGGTGGCTGATGAAGCCCATAAGGGGGAGGCCGAGCATGGAGCCGAGGCCGCGCGGGGCGACGACCAGGCCGGCGGTGAGGGCGGTGTAGCCGAGGACCTCCTGATAGAAGAGAGGCATAATGGCGATGGTGATGTAGATGGCGAAGCCGAGCAGGAAAATGAGCATGCAGCCGACGAGGAAGTTGCGGTTCTGGGCAAGGATGTGCAGATCGACCAGCGGGTTCTTGCTCGTCCACTCATGGCGGATGAACCAGAAGAGGGAGACGATGAGGATCACGGTGGCCCAGCGGATCCAGGGGGCGCTGAACCAGTCGACCTCCTGGCCTTTGTCGAGGATGATCTGCAGGCAGCCGGACCAGAGGCAGAGGAGGCCGAAGCCGAGGTTATCGAAGGCGCCGGCATTGGAGCGGCGGATGTAGGGCGGGTCGTGCACGAAGCGGCTGATCATGAAGACTGCCAGCACGCCGATGGGGATGTTGATGTAGAAGGCATAGCGCCAGCTGAACGAGTCGGTGAGCCAGCCGCCGAGGGTGGGGCCGATGACGGGGGCAACGACGACGCCGAATCCGAAGAGGGCCATGGCAGCGGCGCGCTTTCTGGGCGGGAAGCTTTCGAGCAGGATGGCCTGGGAGAGCGGCTGGAGTGCTCCGCCGCCGGCTCCCTGGAGGACACGGGCGAGAAGGAGCATGCCGAGGGAGGGGGCGGCTCCGCACCAGAAGGAGGCGACGGTGAAGAGGCAGACGCAGGTGATGAGGAAGCGCTTGCGTCCGAAGCGGAGGGAGAACCAGTTGCTGGCGGGGAGAACGACGGCGTTGGCGATGAGGTAGCTGGTGAGAACCCAGGTGGCTTCGGAGTTGGAGGCTGCCAGCGTTCCCGCTATATAAGGTAGGGCGACGGAGGCGATGGAGGTGTCGAGGACCTCCATAAAGGTGGCCAGCATGACGGAGATGGCAACGATCCAGGGGTTGGAGGCGGGGACGGCTGCGGCTTCGACGGAGGACGGCGGGCGCGGCGGGGTTCTTGCGTCCGCGGTGACTGCTACGGGTGGTTCAAGTACGGCCCCCATTCAGGCCCTTCCTGCGACCTTTCAGGGTAGGGGGCGGAGGGTGTGCGGGGCTGTGGTGCAGGTCACAGGGGAGGTACCTGCGTGCGTCGTAACGCCGATGCATTGTGGGTAGCGGACGGCTGAGCGCAATTGTCTTGCGACCCTCGTTTGCTAGTTTTGCGTAGATGCCGCCGCCTGTGCCCGAAGAACTCAGCAGGACGATTGAGACTCTTTACCGGTCGGAATCGGGCCGGGTTTTGGCGACGCTGGTGCGTCTGCTGGGAGACCTGGACCTGGCCGAAGAGTCGATGCACGAGGCGTTCGCTGCCGCACTGGAGTCCTGGACGCTGGCGGGGATTCCGGACAAGCCACGCCCGTGGCTGATTTCAACGGCACGCTTCAAGGCCATCGACACGATTCGCCGGCGCGCGCGGTTTGACGCCGCGCAAACCGATCTCGCACGGTACCTTGAGACGCGCATCAACGAAACAGTGGAGGCAGACGAGATCGAGGACGATCGCCTGCGTCTGATTTTCACCTGCTGCCATCCCGCTCTGCCTGCGGAAGGACAGGTTGCGCTTACGCTGCGCGAAATCTGCGGCCTGACCACGGAAGAGATTGCGCGGGCATTTCTGGTGACGCCGGCAACGCTGGCCCAGCGGGTGGTGCGGGCCAAGGCAAAGATTCGCGAGATGCGGATTCCTTACGAGGTGCCGTCGCCGGGGGAGTTGCCGGAGCGGCTGGACGCGGTGCTGCAGGTGATCTATCTCGTGTTTAACGAGGGCTACTCGGCTGCGGCGGGTGTGGAGGTGACGCGGGGCGAGCTCACCGGCGAGGCGATTCGGCTGGGACGGTTGCTGATCGAACTCCATGCAGAACCGGAAATTCTGGGGCTGCTTGCTCTGATGTTGCTGCAGGAATCTCGTCGTGCGGCGAGAACCTCGCTGAGCGGAGAGCTGATCTTGCTGGAACATCAGGACCGCTCGCTCTGGAACCGGGAGCAGATCGCAGAGGGCGTGGCATTGGTGGAGAAAGCCCTGAAGTCCCGCCGCTTCGGTGTTTACACGCTGCAGGCTGCGATTGCCGCCGTTCATGCGGAGGCGGAATCGGTGGCTGCGACCGACTGGCGGCAGATTGTTGCGCTTTACAACCAGCTGGTGCGGATTCAACCTTCGCCGGTTGTGCATCTGAATCGTGCCGTCGCGATTGCCATGCGGGATGGTCCGGAGGCCGGTCTGGCGCAGATCGATGCGGTGCTGGAGGGTGGCGAACTGGCGAATTACTATCTGGCGCATTCGGCTCGCGCGGATATGTGCCGCAGGCTGGGCAGGACCGCTGAGGCTCGGGCTTCTTATGAGAAGGCGCTGGCGCTGACCCAGCAGGAGCCGGAGCGGTTGTTTCTGCGGGAGCGGATTCGGCGGCTGCAATAGAAACCTCGTCAGAAACCGATGTGGATGATGGCGGGCGTGCAAAGCCGCTCCATGTTGGCCAGCGCATTTCAGCAAGCATAATTGGGGTTTGCGTAGAAGGCATCCAGTGCACTATACTGGGCGTCGAGGGCCAGAACCATGGCATACGAGACGTTCGAGCGCAAGGCCTTAAGGGTCGAGGAGCCGGCTCTAACCATGCGTCCAGAAGGCCGCATAGCATTTAATGCGGCGGCCTCGAGGTTGCTGGAAAATGCCGGCGTGAAAACGGTGAGAATCCTATGGGACGAAACGACCTGTGGACTAGCTGTGCAGGCGGCTCCGAGGGGCGACAGCAACTCCTATTCGGTCGCATTCAGCCGCTCTAGATCAGCGACCGTCAGCGCCAAGCGGTTTTTTCAGTACATCGGCTGGTCCTCTGCAGATCGTCAAACCATACCGGCGAAGTGGGACGCGCAACGCAAGATGATGGAGACTAAGCTTCCATCAAAATTTGTTGTTGATACTGTTCGAACGGCGTCCGAGGTCGAGCACTCATAACCCGCAAATCAGCGAGGGGCGCCAAGTTTCGCGGGACAGGTGCAAGCGGGAATTGAGGGATTGAGCATTGTGATTACAAGATACAAAAAGCTCTTTCGCTCCTCACCGGAGGCTGCAATCCTGGCGGTCTACGGACTATTCCACCTAGTCCTGCTCCTGATAGCGGCGGAGGTTGAGCCCGTGAAGGCGCTCCTTCACGCCTTGGGCGTCAGATAGATCGGAAACCGGGGACCAGACGGGACGTTTTCTAGTCTTGCTCTGGACCTGACCTAACAGGAACCGCAGCGGTTGTTCCTGCAGGAGCGGATTCGGCAGCTGCAATAAAAAACTGAAATAAAAATCTATCGGGCTGTCGATTTTCTGTCGCCCCGACGACTATAGGGCAACAGAACGATGCGCTGCGGGTCCTGCGTGAGCGGGAAACGAGTCATCGGGAACATCGACAGAAACCAAGGAGAACGAGCCATGCCACACTTTCTGGTTGCCAACTACCTCCCCGACAACTTCGACCCGTCTACCGTCACCGAAGCGATGATCGAGAAGATCCACGCGCTCAACCGCGAACTGATTGCTGCCGGGGTGAGGAAGTTCGCCTGCGGCATTACTCCGGCCGACAGCGCGAAGACGCTGCGGGTCAAGCCGGATGGTAAAGTCCTCGTCACCGATGGGCCGTTCACCGAGACCAAGGAGCATATGGGCGGATTCTGGATCCTCGAATGCGCGGATATGGACGAGGCGCTCACGTGGGCGCGCAAGGGCGCCATCTTCAGCGATGCGGTGGGCGAGGTGCGCGAGCTTCTTTTCTTCCCGGACCCACAGGGGGCAACGGAATAGTCTCACTCCGCGCGACTTCGGAAGATGCGCTGTGGTGCCCGCTGGCAGTTTTTCCGGGCCTAAAGGCGGGCAATTTGAAATTGCCTGTTCCCTGGCCTGAAGGCCAGGGCTTCTACCGTCGTCCCGCAAGCGGGACCGCTTCGCGAAAGGGTCAGAATCCTGCGCTCGGCACGAGTGAGCGCGCAAGGCTGTGCAGCCTATTTCACTATGAGGAGAAGAACCGTGAAATACCTGTGTTTTGGGTACTACGACAAAAGCAAATTCGATGGCATGACGGAGAGCGAGCTCAACGCGATGTTCGATACATGCTTTGAATACGACGATCACCTTCGCGCCAACGGGAACTGGGCCGGCGGCGAAGCGCTGCAGGGGCCGGAGACGGCGCTGACCCTGTCGTGGAAGAACGGCAAGGTGGCAACGACGGACGGGCCCTATGCGGAAACCAAAGAACAACTCGGCGGGATTCTCGTGCTTGAGGCGAGGGACATGAATCATGCTGTGGAGCTGATGGCGCGGCATCCGGCGCATACGTTTGGCAACATTTTCGAGATTCGGCCTGTGGCGGACATGAACGAAGTCATGAAGGCGAGCGAGCAGCGGCGGAAACAGAACGCGGCACGCTAGCGGTTCTGATTCGTGAGGACGGAATCGACAAAGCTCGCTTCTGGCCGGCCGCGAGGAGTGTCCTGCATTGCCCCGGCAAGACACCGGGGACCCATGATTTCGGGGTAGACATCTGAGCGTCATGTCCGTAGGCTGGAGGCTTCTCGCAAGACCCGCCGTTTTTGAAGCCCCCATCGATGCGACTTTCGTTTGCAGGATTTGCGTGGAGAAATGTCTGGCGCCGCCGTTTGCGGACCGCGCTGACGCTGTGCGGCATCGGCATGGGCATTGGGGCGTTTGTGGCGCTGGTGGGGTTCTCGCGCTCGTTCGAGCATGCGTGGCTGGAGATGTATGAGAACGCCGGCACCGATCTGGCGGTGGTGCAGAAGACCTTCCTGAATACGTCGGTGGACGAAAGCGTGGGGCCGGTGCTGCGGCAGATTCCGCAGGTCGAGATTGCGGCGCCGATGGTGATCAACATGATGGCGGTGACGCCGGAGGTGAACACCCTGGTCTATGGGTGGAAGGCGGACACGTTTGAATTCGCGGCGCTGAATATTTTGCAGGGGCGGCGCTTTCGCGATGGGCAGCAGGAGGCGATGCTGGGCGAGCTGCTGGCGGGGAGCCTGAATAAGAAGGTCGGCGACACGATCGATCTGCAGGGGAGCACGTTCACGGTGGTGGGGATTTTTCGCAGCGGATCGGCACTGGAGACGGGCGCGATTATTCTGCCGCTGGACGAGATGCAGAACCTGTCGAGCATGACGGGCAAGGTGACCGCGTATCACGTGAAGCTGAAGCCGGCGCCGGCGGGGGTTTCCGAAGAGCAGTGGCGAAAGCAGGCCGAGGACGCGGTGGAGAAAGAACTGCCGGGTTTGCGTGCGGTTCCGGCGGCGGAACGCGCGGCGAACAATCAGCTGGTGCTGCTGGCGCATGCGGCGGCGTGGGGCACGTCGCTGATCGCGCTGCTGGTGGCGGCGCTGGGGATCGCGAACACGATGGCGATGTCGGTGTTCGAGCGCACGAAGGAGATTGGCGTGCTGCGCGCGATGGGATGGTCGCGGTGGAGGGTGATGGTGCTCATCCTTATAGAAGCGGCGGCGCTGGGGGCGGCGGGCGGGGCCGCGGGCGTGTTGCTGGGATGGGGAGCGCTGCGGATTCTTGGGACGTTGCCGCAGACGGCAAGCATCGCATCGACGACGCTGCCGGTGGAGACGCTGCTGGAGGGGCTGCTGATGGCGATGCTGGTGGGCGTGCTGGCGGGGTCGGTGCCGGCGTGGCGCGGCGCGCAGCTGAGCCCGGTGGAGGCGCTGCGGCATGAATAGAACTGGCCGTGCGGAGCGACGGGAAATGCTGGCGTGGGAGCCGCGGCGCCGCGTCGCAGGAGTGGATCCTGGAAGTCCGCGATGTGAAGAAGAGCTATGAGGGGGGGCGGATCGAGGCGCTGCGCGGCGTGAGTCTGGGCGTGGCGAAGGGCGATTTTCTGGCGATTACGGGAGCGAGCGGGAGCGGCAAATCGACGCTGCTGCATCTGCTGGGCGGGCTGGATGAGCCGACCGAGGGAACGGTGCTGTTTCGCGGAGAATATCTGGGCGGGGCACAGAACGGTGCGGCGTGCATCACGCTGGATGCGTATCGGGCGCGGTTTGCGGGGTTCATCTTTCAGTCGTTTCACCTGCTGCCGTCGCTGAACGCGATGGAGAATGTGCAGGTGCCGTTGCTGGGGAGTGGTGCGCATCACGCCGATCGCGAAGAGAGGGCGCGGGCGTTGCTGGTGGAGTTGGGGCTGGAGCAGCGGCTGCGGCAGTATCCAACGCAGCTTTCGGCGGGGGAGCGGCAGCGGGTGGCGATTGCGCGGGCGCTGGTGAATGAGCCGGAGGTGCTGCTGGCCGATGAGCCGACGGGGAACCTGGACAGCGTGAACTCGGCGAAGATTTTGGAGATTCTTGCGCAGGTGCAGGAGCGGCACGGAACGACGCTGGTGATGGTGACGCACGATCTGGCCATTGCGGCGACGGCGCATCGGCATGTGGCGATGAAGGACGGGCGGATATGCGAGTGAGGGGCGAGTTCTTCCCTCAGCGGCTAAAGCCGCCCAGACTTCGCGGATGTGATGGCACGGCTGAAGCCGTGCCCCTTCAAAGCAAACCTTATTTGCCGGTTAGCAAACGCCATTCGCCCGCTCTTGCTGCAGCATGGATGATCCTTGGCGGGCTGACTCTCAGTTGCAGCGCGCAGAGTGCCGCGAAGCCGGCGGCGGCGGGATCGCTGAAGGCGGTGCTGGCGAATGCGCGGGCGCGGGTGGAGAAGTCCGATGTGCGCGCGACGGGGCGGCTGACGATGGTGGCTGCGAATGGCGCACGGATCAACAATTCGCTGGCGCTTGCGTCGCACTCGTTTCCGGATGGGCTGCGGACGCTGATCACGGTGACGAGTCCCGATCACAAACGCGAACGGTATTTGCTCACGCAGAACGAGAGCGGACATACGACGATTAGGGCGCTGCGAGCAGGAGAGAAGACGCCGGTACGCCTTGCGCCGGAGCACTGGGGCGAGGGTGTGGCGGGGACCTTGTTTGATCCCGAGGATTTTGCGGACGGGCAGTTCTTCTGGGCGAAGCAGACGGTGCTGGCGCCGGCGAAGTACGGGGCGCGCGACTGCTTTGTGCTGAAGAGCGAGCCGGGACCGGGGCAGCCGTCCATCTACGCGCAAGTGACGACGTGGATGGATGAGAAGACGGGCGCGCCAGTGTATGTGGAGGCGGTGCCGAAGAACGGCGGAGCGACGAAGCAGTTCGTGTTTTACGACCTGGAGCAGATCGGGGGGCTGTGGCTCTCGCGGCAGGTGGAAGCGAAAGCTGGAAGACAAGGCCGGGCTCGACGATTCTGCTGATCGATCATGGCTCTCCGCACGCGCATTTGACGCGGAAGGATTTCAGCCTGACGGCGGCGGAGGCAGGGAGTGAGGCGGGGCGATGACGATTCTTCTCCGGGGTGTGTTTATTGTCGCTTCTGCTGTGTTGCTCGCGGCTCTGCTGCTTCTCGCGGGACTTCTTTATGAGTGCGTCGGCGCGCGGCTGGATCGAAGGCGGCTGCTGAAGCCGGGGCGGCTGGTGGAGATTGGCGAAGGGCGCGAGCTGTATATGGTTGAGATGGGCCCGCGAGGACGAGGGCCGACGGTGGTCTTCGAGTCGGGGTTTGCGGCGACGAGCCTGAACTGGCTGCATCTTCAGACGGCGCTGGCGGAGCGCGTCCACACCGTTGCCTACGACCGGTGCGGACTGGGCTGGAGCAGCGCGTGCACGTCGGAGCGGACGCCGGCGCATGTGGCGCGGGAGCTGCGGGCGCTGCTGCGGGCGGCGGGGATCGAAGCGCCGTGGGTTCTGGTGGGGCACTCATTTGGCGGGCTGGCAATGCAGCGGTTTGCGCTGGAGTATCCGGAGGAGACGGCGGCGCTGGTGCTGATCGATCCGATGCGGCCGGTGGAATGGCCGCCGTTCAACGCGGCGGCGGATGGGCGGGTGAGGCGGGCGCAGCGGCTGACGCGGCTGGGCGGCGCTCTGGCGCAGGTGGGGATGACGCGGCTGGCGGCACGATCGCACTTCTGCCGGTCGGCGAAGTTGTCGGGTTTTCTGATTCGGCTCGCCGGGCAGCACGGGAAGTTCCTCGCGTCGCGCCTGGACACGGAGATCGGCAAGATGCCGGCGGAAGTACTGCCGTCAATTGCAGCGCACTGGTCGGCGCCGCGGTTTTATCGCGGGCTGATGGCGCATCTGCGCGCGGTGGAAGCGACGGCGCTGGAGATGTATCGGGTAGAGCCGATCAGCGAAGTGCCAGTGACGGTTTTGACGCCGGCGAGCGCGGCTGCACCATCGAACATGGAGCAGTATGGACGGCGCGGGCGGCATGTGGTGGCGGAGCACAGCCTGCACTGGATCCACCTGGACGAGCCGGAGCTGGTAGTCCAGACGATCGAGAACGCGGTGGTGCAGGCGGTGGCGGAAGACCGGCGGCTGATCGCGGCGGTGGATTAGGAGTTGGGACGCGGGTTGATCCGGACCCGTCCGATTCCGAACAGAAACAATCAATTGCGGACAGTTCGTTGACGGACCTGGTGCCTGGAAGGCGCGCCATTGTTGCGAATCTGGCGATTTGAGACTGGCACCTGATCTGCACCGTGGACTGCCTTCGCCGTCGCAGTCCTATCCCGACTATGTGGATCTGCGCGACCGCAATCGCAGCTTCGAGTGCTGGGCGGCTTCGTGCTGACCATGCTGGGGGTGGGGCTGGTAGCGTCGTGGATTCCGGCACAGCGCGCACTGGGAGTCGATCCGATGATTCTGCTGCGGGACGAGTAGTAAGCCAATCGCTGAACCAGCCGATAGGGTCCTGTGTGGACCGATTCAAGTGGAGGCGTGCCGAGAGCTGCACCGGAAGGCGCACGGGCCTGCTGTTTAAGAAACCAGGCTATGGATCCCTCTGACCATTCGTGGGTGAAAAGTCTTACACTTCCAGTCACCGTGGAACGGCACAGCGACTGGCGACCCGCAGAGCGCCCCGTAATAACCCGCCTGAGCCGCGTTTGCCTGCTGGCGGCGACGTTGGTTGCAAGCCTTATCGGGCCGGTGTTGCTGCTTGCGGAGCCACAGGCCGAATCCGTTGCGGCATCAGGCGTACAGCTGCGCACGATTACCACCGCGCGCGAGGCGCACGAGCTCAGCAACAAAGAGGCGGCACGGGGCTATCCGGTCCATCTGCGCGCGACGATCGCCTTTCTGGATCCGACGATCGTCAACGGCGAGCGGGTTGGAATGTTTGTTCACGATGCGACCGGAGGCATCTTTGTCTTTTTCACGCCCGGGGCTTTCGGCGCTCTTCCAGCGGGGACGCTGGTCGATCTCGAGGGGGTGAGCGCGGCGGGCGAGTATGCTCCGGTGATTACGCTGCGCCAGCTGAGAGTGATTGGATTTGCAGGGTTGCCGACGGACCCGCACCGGCCGACGCTGGCGCGACTGTTGTCCGGCGCAGAAGACGCGCAGTGGGTGGAAGTCGAGGGCGTGGTTCATTCCATCGTGGAGGAGCGAGGCCGCATCAACCTGCAATTAGCCATGGAGGACGGGCCGATCACGGTGACCATGGTGCGAGAGGCGGGAGCGCAATACGCGGGGCTGGTGGACGCAAAGCTGCGCGTTCGCGGCAGTGCGGCGGCGATGTTCGACGTCTCGCGAACGCAAATGATCGGCATCCATCTTTTTTGTCCCAACCTGACGGCAATCCAGGTGGTGACAGCGGCACCGAGCGATCCGTTCGAGCTGCCCACTCTGCCCATCGCCAAACTGCTGCAGTGGGAACAGCTGCCGTTGCTGGCGCATCGGGTGCATGTGCAGGGGCGAGTGACACTCCAATGGCCGGGGTCGCTGGTTTGCATTCGGGATGCGACGCACGGAATCTGCGCACAGACGGGCGAGAAAGGGCGGCTGCGCAACGGTGAGCCGATCGATCTGGCGGGCTTCGTCCGGGTGGAAGGAAACGCGCCGACGCTGGACGATGCGATCTTCAGAAGCTCGGCCAGCTCTCGGGGACGCGCCGGTTGAGGCGGCGCCGGTGACGGTGGAAGAAATTCTGGCAGGCGGGCACGATCGGGGGTGATCCGGATCGATGGCCGGCTGCTCTCGCGCGATCTTTCGTCAAGCGATACCACGCTGCTGGTGGACTCGGGAAAGTTCATCTTCAAGGCGATTCTTCCTCAATCGCTGAGCGGGGCGCAAAGCAGGACGTGGGAAAACGGAAGCCTTCTGCGCATCACGGGAATCGCTTCGGTTCAGATCGATGAGCAGAGAAGCGAGTTGGGACTGGGAACGGCGGTGCCGAAAACTTTTCGGGTGATGCTGCGCTCGCCGGCCGATGTGGTGGTTCTGAAGCGGCCCTCGTGGTGGACGCCGTCGCACATGATGATGGTGCTGGCCGTGGCGCTGGGCGGGACGCTGGTGGTGCTGGGCTGGGTGATGCTGCTGAGAAAGCGGCTTCGCGAGAGCGAGGAGCGCTTTCGCCAATGGCGCTGCACGATGCGCTGACCGGACTGGCAACGCGGCTGCTGCTGCAGGACCGTCTGCACGTTGCTGTGGAGACGGCAAGGCGCCATCGCACCGGGCTGGCGATCCTGATGATCGACCTGGACAACTTTAAGGGGATCAACGATGCGTTCGGCCATGCGGCGGGCGACGAGGTTCTGAAAGTGACAGCGGATCGTATTTTGCAGACGGTTCGCGCCAGCGATACGGTCGCCAGGCTGGGAGGGGACGAGTTTGTCGTGCTGCTCTCCGATATGAGCGAGCCGGGAATGGCCGAAGTGGTTGCGACGAACATTGTGAAGAAACTGGCCGGTCCGATTCCCTTCGAGGGCCATGAGATTCCGGTCTCGGCGAGCGTGGGGGCCTGCGCGGCCGCATCGGGGGAACTGGACGAAGAAGAGCTGATGAAGAATGCGGATGCGGCTCTCTACCGGGCTAAGGAGCGCGGGCGAGACTGCTATGAAGTTTTCACTCCGGCGTGAGCGATGCGGGGGCGCGGGGCAGCTTGGTCAGGGCAGACTCTGCAGTCGTGCCCTGACACAAAATAATTCCTTTACGAGTTAGCCGCCTGCTATCAGCGTTTGTGGATGCTGATGGTCAATCTGGCGCCGGTGCGGAAGCTCATGGGTTGCGAGGGATATCCGATGGGGCCGATGTGCTGATTGCTGGTGAGGTTGTCGAGCTGGGTGTAGAGGGCCATCCAGGGTTTGTATTGGTAAGTCACGCCTAAGTCGATTTTGGTATACGCGTAGTCGAGATTGCGGTTGGGCAGGAGCAGTGTATTGCCGAAGTTGACGTCGTTGCCGCCAAGGAAGGTGGTGTCGTCACTACGGCTGGCATAGGCGGTCTGGACTACGCCGGACCACTGCTTGCCGGTGTAGATGACGCTGGCGAAACCGGTGTGCGGGGGGCGGCGGAAGGGGCGCGCGCCAACCAGCGGGGCATAGTTGCCGATGGGGACTCCGGGGTAGTTGGGATTGGTGCTGGGGCCGACGGCGTCCGAGGAGAAGGAGTGCTGAACGACGGCGTCGAGGTAGGTGTAGCCGGCGCGGACGAAGATATTCTTGCCCATGCCGTACTCGAATTCGGACTCGACTCCCTGGGCCTGATAGGCCATGGAGTTGAGATCGAGAGAGTAGGCCTGGTTATTGGTGAGGAAATCCTGTAACTGCTGTTGCTGAGCGGCGCTTAGGTTGGGCAGGAGCTGCGGCACGAGGGAGGCGGGGACAGGCTCGATCTGGTTGCCGAATTCGTTGTGGAAATAGGTAACACGGGCGGTTACTTTTTCGCTGAACAGACTTTGCTCGATGCCGCCGTCATAACTGCGTGAGGTTTCCGCGCCGATGGGTGCTATGCCATATTGCGCGATCGTCGCCTGGCCGCCGTTGGTCTGGAGGAAGTGATAGAGCGAGCCAAATTGCTGGTCGAGGGTCGGCTCCTGGTAGCCTTTGGCGAAGTTCGCGCTGAGGCGGGTGCCGTGCAGGAAGCCCTGGCCGGGGCGGACAACGTACCAGGAGGCTCCGCCGCGCGGCGTTCCTACTAAGCCGAAGAGCTGGTTTTGTTCTACGCCTCCGGCAGCGGTGTAGAAGAAGCGGTTTTTGAACTGGCCGCCGAGCTGGGCCTGATAGTCGTAGTTCGTTCGCCCTATATTCTCGCCGAAGAAGTAGACGGGCTCGCCGCTCATGCCGCGCTCGTCCTCATAGCGGAAGCCACCGATGACGCCGAAGTGGGGGCCGTGCTGGTAGTTGGTATCGGCGTAGAGGTTATCGCGGTTCGAGGCGAGATAGACCTTATAGGGATAGACGGAGTAAGGACCTCCGTAGTTGAGCAGGGCCTGACCGGTGCTGGAGGTACCGTTAGCGCCCTTCACGGTGACGTTGTTGCCGTAGTAGTTCCCTGCCCCGAGGTCGCTGGTAGTCAGTAGATTGCCGGCGGGATACCACTCGCCGGAGTCCTCACGCTTGCGGACCAGGCCGTAGCGGACGGCGGCGTGCCAGTTATCGCGGAAGGCGTGATCGATGGCGCCGGCACCGTAGACGTCCTGGTCGCTTTGTTTGCCATCGTTGGCCAGGCCGTAGAAGGAGTAGCCACCGTTGCCGCCGGGCAGGCCGGTGGCGGAGTTGCTGGCGCGGGCGGTGATGCGGACCTGGGTTTTGGCCGACAGGCTATAGCCGAAGTTCGATACGGCGGTGCCGTCGTGATACTCGTCGTTGGGGATGGAGTTCTGCGTGTACAGGCTGGAGGCGCCGAGGTAGTAGTCGAGCTTGCGCATCATGCCGGCGAGCTGGGCCTGGTTGCGGTAGGTTTTGAAACTGCCGGCGTCGCCTTCGTAGAGAAAGGATGGAAACGAAGTACTGCCGCGGGGGGTGGTGAGCGCGATGACGCCGGCGGCGGCGTCCGATCCGTAGAGAACGGTATTGGGACCGCGATAGACCTCGACGTCCTGGAGGCCGAGGGTCGAGACGTTGCCGAAGTCGAAACGACCGCCGATGTCTTCGACGGGGACGCCATCCATCACGACGCGGTTGGCGGTGGAGGAGCCGCCGCGGATAAAGACGGAGGTGACGCCGCCGCGCTGACCCTGCTGGACGACGTTGAGGCCGGGGATCTGGCGGAGAGGGTCGGCACGTCGGCGCGGTTCATGAGGTCTTCGGAGCTGAGGCCGGACGACGGAGGCGCTGATCTGCGCCTGGGGTTGGGGAGTGCCGGTGGCGGTGACGACGACGGACTGGCGGACGGTTTGGGGCTCGAGGATGACGTTCTGCTCGACGTTATCGAAGCGGCCGCCGTAGAAGCTTTGCGTTTGCAGCTGGCGGAAAGAGATGCCGGAGGCGAGCACATAGAAGCGGCCTGAGCTGGGGCTGACGATGGCGTAGCCGCCGTCGGGGCCGGTGCGCGCGCTGAGCAGCACGTCGCCGTTCTGGACCAGGGCGACGGTGGCGTTGGCGATGGGGTAGCCCAGCGGATCGGTGACGGTGCCGTGGACGCTGACCGCGTGGAGGGCAGGCGCGAAGGCGCACAGGAGCGCGAGAGCGGTAAGGCGAAGTCGAACGATGGTGAAGAAACGGCCTAGTGGGCCGCGAGCAAAGAGTCATGGTGTCCTCCGTTCCCCCGCGGGAACGCGGTGAGTGAGCCTGTCGACGAAAAACAAGCTCGGCAAGCAGGACCGGTCTCCTGACTCGCGCGCCGCGTTTCGGCATAAAGACCGAAACAACGAAGCCTGGCCGCCTTCCCGAAGCAGTCGCTTCAGTGGCACTCTGGCCGGGTCTGTTCTGCGTCATCGTGAAAGAGACGCAGGAACACGCGCTTACAGTTGCGGGGCAGTGGCGGATTCTAACCGCCTTCCCGAGCATCCCATTGCACTGGGTGAAGAGCCGTTGCGAACCTGCACGCGGGACGATTCCCGCGGCACCTTCGCGGCCGATCCGGACGGGGGGGCCGGATTCCCCGTTATAAATCGTCCTGTGGGGCAAGTCAAAGAGGGGTTCGGGTTCGGTTTTGCAAGTGGGGTGCACCCGGTTGGGTGTGCGCATCATCCAATCCCACGAAGCGCGCCTCTCATGCGCTGGGTGCAGAAATTTGGAGATCAATTGGAGCGAGCAGGGATATACTCGCAGCACACAATTCCCAGAATCGCTTGAGTTGAAGGGTTAGATGGACTCTCGTCCTACCGCCGACGGGATCAGGCCCAGAGTGCTGATTGCCGATGACGAACGGATCATCGCCGATACTCTGGGACTGATTCTGAACCAGAATGGCTTTGAAGCTGCCACGGTGTACGGCGGCCAAAAGGCGGTGGAGAAGGCGCGCGTGTTCCAGCCAGACGTATTCTTGGCGGACGTGGTGATGCCGGGGATGAGCGGGATCGAGGCGGCGATCCAGATTTCAGACATCATCCCGGGATGCCGGGTGGTGTTGCTGTCGGGTCAGGCGGCGACGGCGGATCTGCTGCGGGATGCGCGGGTGCGCGGGCATGAGTTTGAGATTCTGCTGAAGCCGGTTCATCCGACGCAACTGCTGGATCGGCTGCGGGTGACGAGCTAGGGGCGGCTTTGAAGAAGTCGAAAATCATCCCTCAGCGGCTAAAGCCGGATTCAATCTCGGCGCTTTACGGCACGACCGAGGTCGTGCCCTGATACAAAAGCGGCCAACGACCTGGTTTCAGCTAACGATGAAGCTGTTTCCTTTCAAAAGAATTGAATGTTTCCGCCTTACATCGACTCGCGGATGGCGGCCCATAGTTCGCGGAGGCCGGCGCCGGTTTTTGCGGAACACAACAACAGAGGGACGTCTCCGAAGGCTTCGCGCAGAGCGGCGAGGGATTTTGGGCGGCCGTTTCCGGAGAGGCGGTCGGCTTTGGTGCCGACGATGAGATAGTTGCGACCGGCACTCTGGAGAAACTCGAACAGCTGCGCGTCGCTGGCTTTCGGTGGAATGGTGCTGTCGACGAGGCAGACGCAGAGGGAGAGCGTGGGGCGTTCGCGCAGGTAGGGATCGATGAATTTGGGCCACTCGGCGGAGACGGATCGGGAGATCTTCGCGTAGCCGTAGCCGGGCAGGTCGGCAAAGAAAAGCTGCGGCTGCTGTGCGGGCTTCTCGCGCCAGGGGGCGCTGGCGAGAGCAAAGAAGTTAATGGCTCGCGTGCGGCCTGGCGTGGAGGAGACGTGGGCCTGCTTCTCGCCGAGGAGCGCATTAATCAGGCTGGATTTGCCGACGTTGGAGCGGCCGAGGAAGGCGATCTCCGGCGGACCGGGCTTGGGGAAATGCGCTTCGGCGGTCGCGGAGGTGAGGAATTTGGGATAAAACGTCATCATTGCTTCCGGGCTCCAGTCTAGCGGACTGCTCGCGAGCGCACACTATTCCTGGAGAGATTGCCGATGAAACTGACTGCCGGTTGTGTGGTGCTGACCGCATTGATGGTGGCTGGACTGGGCCAGCCGCTGCGTGCCGAATCGTCGGAGAGCGCGATTCGGCAAGTGCTTGCCGATCAGCAGGCCGCGTGGAACCGGGGAGATATCGCCGCATTCATGCAGGGGTATGACGACTCGCCGCAGACGACGTTCATCGGGAAGACGATTCAGCATGGGTACCGGATGATCCTGGAGCGGTACCAGCGAAACTATGGCTCGCGCGAGGCGATGGGACAGTTGGAGTTCAGCGATGCGGACGTGCGGATGCTGGGGCCGAAGCACGCGGTGGTCACGGGGCGCTACCACCTGACACGGACGCAGGCGGGAGGGGGCGAGGCGACCGGCATTTTCTCGCTGGTCTTTGAAAAGAAAATGTCCGGGTGGAAGATCGTCCTCGATCACACGAGTTCGTAGGGGGAAGGCTGGGAGCTGGGAGCTGAAAAATTTTTACTGTGGAAAGGGCAAATCCAGTAAGAAATTCACGCTTTGGGAAAAACGTTGCCTGATGGTTACCAAGGTTTCCATACTGGTACTTTTTTTTGGTTGCGTGATGATTTTACGCATGTACTATGCGGTCAGTAATTAACTTGACTCCTTGATCGGGCCTAAGTAGTTACCGTTGTAACCACTTACGCCTTGCGGTTCTCTGCTGGAAAAACCGGCGAAAACCGCTCCGTGAACCCCTGCGCGAACGGGGTTCCAGCATGCACGTGGCCCGGGGGCCAGGCATTACCGCAAGCTGGCACGACCTCATTCCACCTTTTTGCAGGTCTCGCGCACCCATGAAGATTCGCACGAATTTTGCTGTTTTTGCCTCCTTCCTCCTCGCCGCCACCGCGTCACCTTCGCCGACCCCACTGTTAATTCTCCCGTTAATGGAGCAACGGTATCGTCGCCCTTCAATTTGTCAGCGAGCGCATCGTCATGCTCCTCCCATGCGATTTCAGCCATGGGGTACTCGTTCGACAACAGTCCGGACAACACATTCGTGTACAGCAATTCCATCAACGCCAGCGTTTCAGCGGCGGCCGGAGCTCACGTTCTGCACGTGAAGTCGTGGGGCGCGGGCGGCGGGGGGTGCGTGACCGACGTGGCGATCAACGTGAGCGGCACTACGCCGGGAGCTGCCACGTCGCCGGATGTATCGGTGGGCAATCCCGGGGTGGGAGCCGGCGTGTATTCACCATTCACGCTGAGCGCCAGCGCACCGACGTGCGGCGGGCACGCGACGGCGGCGATGGGCTATTCGTTCGATAACAGCCCGAGCACGACGATTGTCTACGGCACCTCGATCAACACGGCGGTGAGCAGCGCAAGTGGAGCCCACACGGTGCACGTGAAAGCGTGGGGAAACGGCGGGGGCGCCTGCGACACCGACGTGCCGATCAGTGTAACGGTTCCGGCGATCGCGGCGGCGGTGCCATCGACCGCGATCAGCGTGGCGAACATCGACGATTTGGGCAACTGGCAGCAGAGCAATGACAGCGCGGCGGGCGGATGGTCGTCGGGCGCGACGGGGCTGGTGGGATCGCCTTCGCGCAGTGGCTCGGCCCGGGAGTTCGTGGTGAACTTCAGCAACAACGGCAACGAGCGCTTCTGGGTATCGTTCGGCGACGACAATGTCTCGACGAATTTTCTCTACGACACCTGGGTGTACATCCAGAGCCCGAATACCCAGCTGGCGAATATCGAAATGGATATGAACCAGACGATGCCGAACGGTCAGACGGCGATCTTCGGGTTCCAGTGCGATGGGTGGAACGGCACCTGGGACTATACGAAGAACGCGGGAACGCCGCAGCAGCCGGTGGACACATGGGTGAAGTCGAACCAGGCATGCAATCCGCGGCAGTGGAGCAGAACACGTGGCATCATGTGCAGGTGGCGTACTCGCGGGACAATTCGGGCAACATTAATTATCAGACGGTGTGGCTGGACGATGTGCCGCAGGCGATCAATGCGACGGTGAACTCCGCCTTCGCGCTGGGTTGGGCGCCGAGTCTGCTGACGAATCTCCAAATCGATGGAATCGGCAACGGGCAGGCGATCGTCTACACCGATAACCTGACCGTGTATCGCTGGTAAGATCGGGGACCGGAACCGCTGCGGGAGCCGGTCCCCATGCCTTCCGAACAGGAACTCTTCGACGAACTGTCGTTCTACACGCTGGCGCACCCCGATCCGGCGTTCCTCCACGAGAACAGCGCAGACGCCTGGCGCGCCCAGCATGCGGATGAGGCCACGAAGCCGATGGCCGCGGTGTTTGCGGTCATGGGCTTGTACCTGTATCTGGAGAAGGGCTTCACCGGACGACAAGTGCAGCTGGCGCACATGCGCATGGCGCGACGGCGGCGATCGTGGCCGAAGCTGCCGCTGCCAAAAGCGCAGGCGAACATCACGGTGGCCGATGTTGTTGCCGCGGAGCCTGGTCCGGCGCGCGACGCGATGATCCGCCAATGGTGCGCGGCGGTTTGGGAGACATGGGGAGAGAGCCGGCCGCTCATCGTATCGCTGGCGAAGGCGGAACTGGACGTGGACTGAGCCGCGACGCGCTTGACAATACGCGGTGCGGACCTGAGTCTCGATCGAGAGGGCGCGCCGATGACCGCACAATTCCAGCCGACACCCACGAATCTGTTTCTGCGTTTCTCGCGCGACAAGCTGGTGAATCAGTACTGGCCGCGGCTGCGCAAATGTGTTGAGCCGCTGACGGAGGAGCAGATCTGGTGGCGGCCGAACGCGTCCAGTAACTCGATCGGCAACCTGATGCTTCATCGAACGGCAACATGCGGCAATGGCTGGTGGATTCGTTCGACACGGCGGAAGACCTGCGCGATCGGCCTGCTGAATTTGCGGCGACCGGGAACCTGACAGGCTCTGCTCTGCTGGAAAAACTGGGGGGTACGATCGCCGAGGGCGCGATGGTGCTGGACCGGCTGACGGAGGCCGATCTGATTGCGCCCTACGAGATTCAGGGATACAGCGTGCATGGCCTCGACGCCGTTTATCAGGTGGTGGAGCACTTCGGGCTGCACTATGGGCAGATCGCGTACATCACGAAGATGATCACGGACAAGGATCTGGGCTTCTACAAGGAGTTGAGTAAGACTGGGCGGGCGGGCTGAGAGGCTGGCAGTTTATTCCGGAGCGGCTGCCGGGTGCGGTGTTGCGGTGGTTTGCGCACGGGCATGGAGCGCGTTGCTCGCGTCGATTTCACGCTGGGCGTCGGCGGGCCGCAGAGCTTGCTTGTAGGCGCGCGCCAGCTCCTCATGGTAGGTTTCGCTGTCGGGCGAGAGGCGGACGGCGGCTTCAAGGTTGGAAACCGCTGCTGGCTGTGTCTCGAGTGCAGAGCGCGATTTTTCCGAGGTCGTAGTGGGCGGCAGCATCGCGCGGGCTTAGCCGAATGGCGGTCTCGAGTTCTTCGCGGGCCTGTTGCGTGTGGCCCTGCTGATCGAGAGCTTCTCCGAGGGCGCGGTGGACGTCGGGAATTTCGGGGTGCGATTTTTCGAGTGTGGCGAGACGAGTTGCGCCTGCAGCGAGCTGGCCGGTCTGAATCAGCGAGTCAGCATAGACGTAGTCGACCTGAGGGGCGAGGCCGCCCTTGTCGATGATCGGGCGCAGGGTATCGATGCAAGCCGGGTACTTTGCGACGTTGAACTGGCTGATGGCGAGGACGCTGCGAGCGCCGGGGTCGTCGGGATGCGCGCGGAGATAGCGAGTGAGAGGCGGAACGGCATCGGCGAAGAGCGAGCCAGCGAATGCGGCGCGCCCCCAGTTATAGTCGAGACCATCCAGGGATGGGCTCCACTCCGCGGCTTGCTCGAAGAAGGCGACGGCGCCGGGATAGTCGGCATTGGTAGCAGCAATCGCGCCCAGGTTGTTATAGCTGTCTGCGACGACTGGCTTGAGCTGCTCGCGCAGCCCTTCTACTTTGCGCAGAGCGATGGTATCCACGCCGGGGACCGCGCCGGAAAAGGAGGAACCTGTGTTCTGGGCTGGGTCCTGGGCACCAGCGGAATCCATCAGACCTACAAGCTTGCTGCGGTCCTGGGAGAGGGTTTTATTAGCCAGGTCGCGGGAAATCTTCATCTCGGCGTTGGCGGCGTCCTGCTGGCCTTTCTGCAGGAGAATTCTGCCCAGCAGGAAGTGAGCTTTCTGGACCTGATAGCGATTGCGAGAGACATCGGTGGTGAAACGGATACATTGACGAAGGGCGGATTCGGACTCGGCGGTGCGGTGGGAATCGAAATACATCTGTCCGAGATAGAGCCAGGTATCCGGGTTATGGGGGTCGAGAGCTGCGGCTTTTTTTAACCAGGTTTCGGCCTCGCCGTAGTTATTGCGGGTGGCGGCAATTTTGCCCAGCGCTGTATAACTCATGGCATCGCGGGGAGAGATGGCAATTTCTTTCCTGAGGCTCTCTTCGGCGGTTCCTACATGAGCGTCACCGGTACCGGTCGCCAGAAGTACGGCAGCGAGTAAGTAGTGGGCGCCAGGCAGGCGGGGATTTTCCTGGATGGCGCGGTCGAATTCAGTGACTGCGCGAGGCTGAAAGTCGGAGTCGGCATAGGCGCGGCCGAAAGCCATGTGAATTTCAGGAGTATCGCCGAAGGACTTTTGCATCTCGGCGAAGAGCTGGACGGCGCATTTTTCTTCGCCGAGATCGAGGCAGGCCACGGCGAGGTCATAGCCATTGGGAAAAGTGGGGTCCAGATCGACAGCGGTCTCGAGTTCCTTTCTTGCTGCCTGATCCTGATTCAACTTCAGCAGAGTGCGGCCGAGCACCTGATGGGCGAGCGCCAGCTGCGACCGATCGCCCGTGTTATTGCCGATGAACTCCGTGGCCAGGGTCTTTGCATGGGGAAGGTCGCCGAGGGTCAGTGCGGTGCGAGCATATTCGAGGAGCAGAGCAGGGGCGTTGGGCTCGAGAGTCAGGGCCGCGTCAAACAGCGGAGCGGCATGCGGATAATCGCGCGCGAGTCCATAGCCCATGGCGAGCTCGTCAAGGGCGGCGGCAAGAAATGCGTGGTATTCGCCGCCGGCTTCATTGAGTTTGCCGGCACGCTGCAGGTCTTCGGCGCGGTCGTAGTGCATGCGGAGTGGATCGCCAGCGGGGTGGCGCGGTGCTGCCTGCCCGCGAAGGGCGACACCGGCGGAGAAGAGGACGATCAGGGCGGCGGCCGCGAATAGGAGCCTGCTGGACATCGGGAAACTCAAAGGACGGCGGCGTGCCGCTCCCAAATCGTAGCATTCTGCGGCGCGTGCATGCGCGACATTGAAACGAGGTGGAGGCGAACTAACCCAGGGTATCAGAGCACAACAAAAGGGAAGGTGAATGTACAGCATTCACCTTCCCGTTGTGGAGGTCAGTCTAGAAGTAGTACTTCACATTCAGATCGATGATGCGCTGGTAGGGCGCGGCCGTCTTCCAGTCCATAACACCGAAGGTGTTGGTGTTGTAGTTCTTCGTGATCGCTTTGGTGTTGTAGTCCACGTTGTAGCTCAGCGTCAGAGGAGTCGTAGAACTATAGTCCGACAGTGGATGGTTGAGCCAGTTAAAGGCACTGGCGCGGAAGCGGATGGACTGGCTCTCGTGAATATGGAAAGTGCGCTCGATGGCCAGATCGTTGTCGAAATACGGGGTCGCGCTCATGTACGGGAATTTCTGGCCGCCCTGGCTGCCAATGTTGGGCAGCGTAAAGCAGTTCCCATTCACGCGCTGATTGGATTTGAGACCCGAGGTTGGGCTGCAGGTGAGCGCAGGCAAGATGGGCAGCGACGCATCGGTACCGAAATAGGTGCGAGAACTGAGTCCGCTGGTGACGCCCGTCAGACTGGCGGGAACACCGGTATAGGTTTGGCCGAGGCTGAAGTTCGGCACGTTGTTCCCCAGAGCAGCGGGAATGTAGCCGCCGTGCTGCCAGGTGGAGATGCCGGAGATGGTCCAGTTACCGAGCAGATGGTTCAGAGCCGGATTGAACTCATGAACCGCGCCGCTGGCATAGGTGTAGGACGTGTTGAAAACCAGAGGCCGGTCAATCGAAGTCGGCCCGTAGTTGAGGTCCACGTTATAAGGGTTCTCCTGCAAGCCGGTGCCCAGAGCCTTCGACCAGGTGCCGTTGAGGTTGAAGGTGAGCCTGCCGGCTGTCTTGATCCAGGCCGCCTGCAGACCGTTGTAGTTGGTATACCCGATGTGCTGGTCCATAGCGGCACTGGTGGTGCCGTAGGCAAAGCCATACGGGTGGTAGTCAGCGAACTGGATGCCGGTATTCGCATTGGTCACCGGATCTTTGCCGACGTTTTCCGGGTTGGCGGCAATTTTGCCATAACCGGCGGTGTTGTAGACGTTGGGATCGGGCTTAAAGAGCGCGCCCCTCGGAGTCTTGTTCATGTCAGCCAGAGCGGCGAAGTTACTGCCCTGGATGCCTTCGCCGTTGTCGGTCAGCTGGGAAGTCGAGCTACCGACGTAGGCGATATCGAGCAAAGAGTTCCCGGGCAGTCTCTGATCGATAGTGAGGTTATAGGCAAAGGTCAGCGGCTGGCCGTAGTCTTTGGGATCGAATCCCGCCTGGCCGGCGCTGACGCACTGCGAGATGCAAGGCTTATAGGCGAGCGCCTGAAGATCCTTCAGCTGCGCAGTAAATCCACCCGGCAGACTGTAGCCGAGCACGTGCTGTGCAGTTACAAGCGGAGGATCGACGTCGTTGACCTGATCGACAAAGCGGTAGGCGCCCCACCCGCCACGAACCACGGTGTGACCATTCCCGCGAACGTCGTAGGAAAGGCCGAAGCGCGGATCGAAGTAGGCGAAACGGTTGGGTTGACCGCTGAGGGGCACGCCCCCATCGATGGCATGCCAATAGTAGCCGGGAGCGTACTTACCGTCATTGAAGTCGGCCTGTACGCGATCGGGATAGAAGACGGCCATGCCAACGCGCTGGCGGTCGTACCAGTGGCCGACATGCTCAATGCGAGCACCGAGTTCGAGGGTCAGGCGCCGAGTCGTCTTCCAGGTGTCGTCAACAAAGCCGGCGGTCTCCATGTAGGCGGTGTCGCCGATGGGCGAGGAGTTATTTTCGCCGTATCCGGTGAGGATGCCCATCACGAAATTGGCATCCGGGTTACGCGGCGATCCCATGGTCTGGCTGGTGAGAATATTTGCAGCCTGACCTCCGCGAAATGTGAGGTTACCGTCCTGATAGGTGGCAAAGGTGCTCTGGAAGTTATCGGTGGTCTGGGTAAAGCCGCCGAATTTCACGGTGTGCGTGCCCCAGACTTTGGTAAAGACCAGGTCGAATTGCGGAGCTTCTTTCTTCACAGCGTAGGATCCCGGAGGATTGTCGAAGATGGAATTCTGCGAGAAGTCCGGAAAAGTCTGGTTGCCGGCGCTGCTATAAGCAGGAATTGGTTCGGAAGCTGAAGCCCCGGGGAAAACCTTGCCATAGGTGTATCCAAGGGTTCCCCGCGCCGCGGCCTGGGGGTTGGGCTGCGTAAACGGGAAGCTGCCGAAGGCCCACGCGGCCATAAAGTCCATGGTCATGGTGGAGCCGAAGGTATGAACGAAATGGCCGGCGAGTGACTTTCCGTAGAAATTCTCCGGCTCGCCGCCGCCCGGATAAGGAATGGCGTTGCCCGGCGTCCAGTAAAGGTGAGCGCCGTTGCCCTGGGCCAGCTGTGAATCGTACGCCTGCTGGTAAGAGCCGTAGATCATGGTGTTACTTCCGAGGTGATAATCCATGCGAATGCGGTAGATCCAACCATTGTTGATATTCAGGATGGGCTGGACGTAGTCGTAGCCGGCGTTGGTAGCCGGGTCGGCATTGGCCTTGGGCCAGATCTTGGTCAGGGCTGCCGCGCCGGGATCGAGGAACTGAGACGGAATGCTCTGGCCAACGTCGCCGCCCTGGGTGCCGAAGGTAGTAAGACCGGCAGTGGGGGTGGCATGGGATCCGTCGGGATAAATGGTGTCGCCGAGGTCGTTGCACCATCCGCCCTGCGGGTAACCCGACTTAGGCGTGTTGAAAAAGCCGTTGGGGCAGAGCTTAAGGTTATCGGCGTTATCGGTGCTGAAGTCGCCGTTCAGCATTTCGGGCGTAGGAATGGACGACTTGAGAACGTTGGCATTGCCCTGGTTCTGCAGCCAGCGCTCATAGCCACCCCAGAAAAAGAGATGATGCCCGGTAAGTGGAACGGGTCCGCCAAAGTTACCGCCAGGGTAGTAGTAGTGCTGCGGTCCCTGCTTGCGCGTGGCGGCGTTGTGGTTGTCCGCCCAGTCCTGAGCGTTCAGCACGCTGTTGCGGGCGTCGAAGTAGCCTTCGCCGTGGTAGTGCTCGCCACCGGATTTGCTGATGGTTTGAACCACGACCGGGCCGAAGGGAGCATCGGCGGAGAAGTTGGAGGCCTGGACGCTGACTTCCTGGGTCATGTCGGGGTTGATGATGGAGACCGACGAGGCCATGTTGCCGGGATCGATGACGTTGGCGCCATCGGCCAGCAGAGCGGTTCCGCCGCGGTTCACGACGCCATTGATGTTGATCCCGTTACCGATCGCGCTCTGCTGCACCGTCACGTTGAGGTCGTTGTACGACGGGGCATTCTGAGTGAGACCAGTGGACATGGTGGTGGCGCCGGGAAGAACCTTGAGCAATTCGGTGGTGTCGCGACCTTGCAGCGCCAGGTTCTCGATCTGCTTTTGATCGATAACGTCGGTTCGCTGGCCGTTTTCGGTGGGGATCATTTCCGCCGCGGCATTCACGGTGACCGTGGTGGATTCAGAACCGATGGTGAGGGAGAAGGTGGGAATGGTGCGGCGTATCGCCGGCGTGCAGGACGATGCCGGTGATTTGCTTCGGCTGAAATCCTTTGGCAAGCACCTTCACGGTGTAGGAGCCAGGGGTGAGGGCCGGGAATGCGTAGAGACCTTCGCCGTTGGTCTGTACGACGCGCGAGGTGCCGGTCGCTTCATCGACCAGAGTGACCTGCGCATTGGGAATGACGCCGCCGGAAGGATCGACGATGGTGCCGGTCAACTGGGCGGTGGTTTGAGCCCGCAGGCGGGGCGCGGACACGAGGAGCAGCGCAACGCCAAGGAGCGGGAGGAGCCAGTACCAGGTTTTGTGGAATTGTCGCGGTTGCTGACGGAACGAAACACGCCTGGAAAGAGCGCACGATGCGTTGGTCATTCGATTTGCCTCCTGAAAAAGACATCGCCAACAAAAACGAGCTTTCGTGGGGTACGGCCAGCAGCTCTTGTTGATCCGGTATTGCTTAATTGTTAGCAACCAAAACTATAGTGAGCATGAATTGCGATTGTCAAGCACGGAGTGGCTTATTCCAGTGGTGTGACATTTACGTGACTAATCGGCATGAAGTCCATTACCAGCTGGGCTTTTGGATGACAATGAGTTCAGCAGCGGGTTTAATTCACTGTGACTACGGAGCAAGTGGGATCATCGGATGTAATGCAACCGTTAACATCGATGCCTCGATTTGCCAGCGTTTGAGGCGTAATTGCTCCACGGTAGTTCTGTTGCGCCCGGTAATCGTTTACTCGCAGGCGCCTTTTCTCTTTATCCATAACAAATTCAGCACTTATCGGTCAACGCGTCGCTGCCGATTGCTGCGTGGAATGGCAAGGCTGGTGATATGCTTCGTTCTTCCCCACAGACGCTTCATTCGCAGCGAGAGCTGAAGCGAAACAGACGCGTCGTTTTAGCGGACGAGGTCGCAGCAAATTGCCGCAACACTGGAATGGCATCCGACTCATTGACCTGGCTGAACTCGAGCTTGCAACGAGCGAGACTGCACGCATCATCAATCGCGATATCGTCCTGGAGCTGATCCGCGCGAGCCAGCCCATCTCGCGAGCGGATCTGGCGCGGCGCTCCGGACTGGGCAGGAGCACGGTCTCCCAGATCGTGGAGCAGTTGATCCGGGAAAACTGGGTTCGCGAGGGGGCGATGGGATCGCCGCCGCGAGGACGCAGGCCCACGCTCATCGGATTGAATGAGGATCTGGTGGCGATCGCGGTCGACATTCATCCGCGGCAGGCCAGCGTTGCCCTGGTGGATCTGAACGGCCGGCTGCTGTCGCGCTGGCCAGTCCCGCTCACGTCGGACCCGGCCGCGTCGATGCGGCTGATCCTGGACTGCATGCAGCGGATGCAACGCTCCGCCCCGCGCAAATCGATCGAGGGCGTGGGCATCAGTCTTCCGGGACGCGTGAACCCGGTGACGCAGCGGCTGATCTTCGCGCCGAACCTGAAGTGGCCCGACTTCGACATCAAGAAGATGGTGGAGACGAAGATGGGGCTGCCGGTGACGATGGAGAACGATGCGACCGCGTGCCTGATGGCGGAACTGACTTTCTCGCGCATGGACGGGGTGCGCGATGCGGTGCTGGTGGCGGTGTCGGAAGGGGTGGGCACCTGCGTTTTGACCAACGGGCAGCTGGTCGCGGGCAACCACGGCATGGCGGGCGAGTTCGGCCATGTGTCGATCGATCCGAATGGGCCGCGGTGCGGGTGCGGGAAAAAGGGTTGCTGGGAAGTCTTCGGGTCCACGCGGGCAGCGTTGCGCTATTACCGCGACCTGCGGCCGAAGTCGCACGTGGTGACGTTTCATGAGCTGCTGAATCTGGCGGAGGAAGGCGATGCGGCGGCGGCCCAGGCGCTGACGATGCAGGCCCAGGGAATCGGGCGCGGGCTGCGGATGATCATTGCCGGGTTGTCGCCGAGCACCATTCTGATCGCGGGAGAAGTCACGTCGGCGTGGCACCGTTTTGGCCCGGTGATTGAGAAAGAAGCCATTGAGCTGACGCTGGCGGGAGGGCCGCCGACGATCCGGCCGGCGCTGGAAGGCGAAATCGCGAGGCTGCGCGGCGCGGCGGCTCTGGTTTTCCAGCGCGGGGCACAGCAAGGCACCCAGGCCTCCGCTGCCGTCGACAAGCCGGCCTGATCAGCGCCTGGGATAAACGACGAGCCGGACGCGATACATGCGGATGGCGTGGGCATCCATCTGCAGCGCGCGCCCCTGGTCGGTCTGGTCGCCGTTGAGGACGCGTTCGGTTGTCCAGTGGCCATTGGCGCCCGACCCTGTTCGACGCCGGCAATCTGTGCAGCCTGATCGTCGGTATCGGGGTCGCGGAGAATCGTGACCGTGAGGCCGCTGCCGACGACGATGAATTCATTGGGCGCGGTCGAGAGGACCATCATGGCGCCGTCCTGAGTGGCGAGCTGGCGGGCCGGCCAGGTACGGGAGAGCGTGGCGCGAAACAGGAATCCGCCGAGGCCGACGGTTTGCGACGGGCGGGGGCTGTTGGCGTGGAGGACCAGGCCGCGGATTTGATTTTTCTGCTGCGCCTGCACGATCTCGTCGGTCATGCTGTTCAGCGCGGCGTAGACGTCGGCGATTTCCGGAGCATCATCTTTTTGAGGCGGGTCGGCGGGAATCGAATCGACCGAGAAGGGCGAGAACCCGAAGCCGCGGGCTTCGCCGTAGAGGTAAAGCGCGTTGCCAGGCGCCTGATCGAGACGGGCCTCGGGAACGAAGGCGGGATTCCCTGCCCCGTGGTAGCGATCCACCCAGGCGGCGAAGTCGGGCCAGTAGATGTCGGGGGCGTAGAAGTCGACAGCGGGCGCGGCGGCGCGATAAACGGACTGGACGAGCGGATAAGGGCCACCGCTGGGATACTCGCCGCCGTGCTCGAAGGGCGCGGGCAGCTGCGCGTTCATGTACATCGGCAGCGCGTACTCGGCCTTGCCGGCTTTCACCACCTGGTTGGCAAAGAGGCCGTACTCCCAGGCCATGAAGGCTTCGTCGGCCAGGTCGCCGAACATGGCTTTCCAGGTGCGACCGGCGGGGTTGAACTGGTCGGCGAATTCGACGCGGCAGCTGCGCGCGGTGCGCTGCTGAGGTAGACGACAGCTCGGCAGGAACTGGCTCCGCAAAGAGGCGGTTGGCAGCGCCGGAGCGGTCGCGGCCGCCGATGCCGAGGAAGCCGATCTCGTTCTCCACCTGGATCATCACGACGGTCTGCTGCGTGGAATCTTTCTCGCGGACGTGATGCATCAGGGCGGCAAAGGCGCGGCTGTCGGCGCGCGCGGTTTCTTCGCCGAGCGGCGTGAGGATTTCCAGTGGCAGGCCTTCGGCGGAGATTTCGCGGGGAAAACGCTTCGTATCGGAGAGAACCCAGGCCGGCGCGTATTCGGAGAAGGCATTCTTCCAGCTGCCGAACCAGAGCGGGACGAGGCGAATATTCTGCTGGCGCGCGACGTCGATCCAGTGGTCGAGGATGGCGAAATCGAAGCGGCCTTCTTCGGGTTCGATCTGGTTCCATCCGACTGGCATGAGCACGGTGTTGAAGTGGAGGTGCGCGAGTCTGGGCAGGATGTCGTCGGCCTGGGTTGCGGTCAGGGAGGAGGAGTTGCCGAGTTCGCCAGCGAACATGAGGAACGGTTTGCCCTGCAGAATGAATTGTTGTGCGGCGCCTACGGTGTGAACTGCGGGGAGGTCCTGCGCGGGCAGCGGCTTCGTTGTCGCAGGAAGAAGAACCAAAGCGAGCAGGGCGGACATCACACGCAAATTCATCACGGGCTCCATCGAAGGTCGTCTCGCAGAATAACGCGGTTCATTGCGCGAAGAGCGAGAGCGGAACCGAGTTGCCGATGGCGCGATAGCCAGCGGGGCCGGGGTGCAGGTGGTCGCCGCTGTCGTAGGCGGGCAGCATACGGCCGGGTTGCTGCGGATCGCGCACGACCTGATCGAAGTCGAGGACCGCATCGAAGTGGCCGGGGGCGCGAATCCAGTCGTTGACCGCTTTGCGATCGGCTTCGCTCTGCGCGTCGGGATGGTAGAAGTCTGAGCCGCCGTCGGGCGTGATAGTGGCGCCGTAGACGCGAATGCCGTGGGCGTGCGCTCGTTCAATGATTTGTTGATATGCGCCGATGATGCGCTGGACGAGGATGGCGTGGTCAGCGGGAGTGGAAGCCGGTTGGCGCGCGAGGCCGCCCAGGTCGTTGATGGCCTCGAAGACGATGAGCCAGCGAACGCCGTCCGGGGCGAGCACATCGCGATCGAAGCGCGCCAGCACGTTGGGGCCGAGGCCGTCGATCAGCAGATGATTGCCGCCGATGCCTTCATTGAGCACCGCGATGTTCTTTGTTCCGGCGGACTGCTGGAGGCGCGCGGCGAGAACGTCGGTCCAGCGGTCGTTGCCGTTGGTGGTGGTGGCGTGGCCGTCGGTGATGGAATCGCCGAGGGCGGCGATGGCGCCGGCGCCGGGACCAGCCTGCACATCGATCTCGGAGACCTGATACCAGTGCTCGATGGTGCCGGGATTCTGGAAGATTGCGGCGCTGACCTGGTCGCCATGAACGAAATACGTGGTTGCGCGAGAGCCTGGATGGCTGGTTTCCGGCGCGGGTGGCTCATCGAGGTGAACCGTGACGGCGAGGTTGGAGAGCGGGGCGATGGTGTAGGCGATGGGATCGGAGACGACGTCGGCGCCAGCGGGCACGGTGACATCGTTGGCTGCGGCAAACGTAAGAGCGCGGTCGCTGGCAGGATCGATGGCCGGAGCATCGGCGGCGAGCGGGCGCGCGATGTGAACCGAGGTGAAGTGCAGCGGCGTCTGGCCAAAGGCGTTGGTAATGTGCACGCGGAGGGTCGCGCCTCCGACGGAGAGGTGGAAGATCTGGCGGACGGTCGCATCGCGCAGATCGGCGGGAGGCAAGGTGTTGCGCGGCTCGGGAATCTGCTGGGAGGCGCCCCAGGTGGCGATCCAAACCTGACGTGGCGCGGAATTTTGAGCTTCGCAGCGGGCCGCGGCGACAACAAAAGTGAATGCAAGGAACAAAAAAATGCGAACTTCGCGTGCGTTTTTCATGAATGGGATTTAGTATCGGTCCCGAAATAATTCGGGCGGAACGCCAGCCAGAATATCAGCAAGCGGAGGACGCGTGCGCTATCCATTGAAGTCTGCTCTGAGTCTGCTCAGTTTTACTCTCGCGATCGGTGTCGCGGCCTGTGCGTTGGCGCAGAGTTCGCCGTCTGCCGCCGAACAGGACCGCCAGAACATGATGGATCAGCTCGGCATCAAGGCGCAGCGCCCGGGCTGGAGCGGTGACGAGAAGGCGCCGAATCACGCGAACTACGACGAGTCGAAGGCGAACCCTTATCCGAATCTGCCCGATCCGCTGACGCTGGACGACGGGCAAAAAGTAACAACGGCTGCGACATGGTGGGACAAACGGCGGCCGGAGATTGTGGAGGCGTATTCGAAGTACGTCTACGGCTTCGTGCCGAAGGATGTGCCGAAGGTGACGTGGACGGTGACGGCGACGGATGAGGAGATGATCGGCTTCCGACACGTGATTGCGAAGGACCTGATCGGTCACGTGGACAACTCGATGGATCCAGCGATCAGCGTCGACCTCCACATGACGGTGGTGACACCTGCCGGTGCGAAGGGGCCCGTGCCGGTGCTGATGATGTTCAACCGCGCCGGCTTCCCCAACCCGCACGAGCCGTCGGCGGAGGAGTTCGCTCGGATCAATAAAGACTGGGAGGCAGTGCTGGAACAGCAGGATCCTTCGCTGAAGGACGTATTCAAAAAATATCCGGCGTGGGAGCCGGTGAAGGCCACGCCGTTTACGTTCCCGCAGATGAATGCAGACGGCGGACTGCCGAACACCTGGCAGCTGATCAGCGACGGCTGGGGTTTTGTGCTGTTCGATCCGGCGAGCGTGCAGGCTGACGATGGCGCCGGCATGACGAAGGGGATCATCGGGCTGGTGAACAAGGGGCAGCACCGTAAGCCCGATGACTGGGGCGCGCTGCGCGCGTGGGCGTGGGGCGCAGGACGCGGACTCGATTATCTGGAGAGCGATCCGGCGATCGATGCGAAGCACGTGGGCATCGAGGGAGTCTCGCGGTACGGAAAAGCGGCACTAGTGACGATGGCCTTCGATCAGCGCTTTGCCATGGTGCTGGTGGGCTCGTCGGGCAAGGGCGGAGCAACGCCGCTGCGGCGCAATTACGGCGAAGGCGTGGAGAACCTGGCGACCGGCGAGTACTACTGGCTGGACGGCAACTTTATGAAGTACGACGCGTCGGAGGCGACGTTTGGCAGCATGAATCCGGGGCAGCTGCCGGTGGACTCGAACGAGCTGATTGCGCTGTGTGCGCCGCGGCTGACGTTCATCAGCTATGGCGTGCCGGAAAAGGGCGACGCGCACTGGCTCGATCACCAGGGCAGCTGGATGGCGACGGTGGACGCCAATCGCGTGTGGGACCTGCTGGGTGCGAAGGGGCTGAGCGGCGGCACGGATTTCACGTTCGACCCGAATTACCACACCACAAAGATGCCGCCCGTGAACGATGGACTGCTGGACGGCAAGCTGGCGTGGCGGCAGCACGACGGCGGTCACACGGATGCGCCCAATATGACGTTCTTCATCTCCTGGGCGGATAAGTTCATCGACCATAAGGGGGGCGAGTAGTCCCTTTTTGTGATTGCGGGCCTGACCGGGGTTTGCTAGAGTAGCGCTACTTTTTTCCCGCCAGGTCAACAGCATGAAGAGAATTGCTGGATGTGCGCTGCGACGTTTCTGTCCTGTTACGACCATGCTTCTCTCCGGGCTGGTGCTGGCGGTGGCGCCGTTCTCCGCGCCGGTGGTGCGAGCCCAGGAGTTGACCTCGGCGCCGGAGAAATTAACGCCGCAAACGGAAAATGCTCCTGAAGCCGGCGAGAAGCAGGAAGAAGATGCGCTGTTCCCGCTGAAGCGGCACCAGTGGTTCCTGCAGCAGCGCGCTTATCCCAACGCGCGAATTCCCATCGGTGCTTACTGGCGGGCGCAGACGCAGCGGCAGCAGCTGGTGGCGCGGCGCAGGCTGGCCTTTAGCGCTCTTAGTCCAGGCGCCGTCACGCAGGCGGATCCGTTTTCCGGAGTCACGTGGACAGCCGACGGGCCGCAACCGGCGGCAGCCTATAGCGGGCCGATTCCCTACTCCGGGCGCGCGACGTCGATTGCGGTTCATCCGACCGATCCCAACACGGTTTACCTGGGGACGGCTGCAGGAGGGGTGTGGAAGACGACCGATGGCGGGAACACATGGACACCTCTGACCGACAGCCAGGCGTCGCTGGCGATTGGTGCGGTGACGGTGGATCCTAACAATCCGAACACAGTTTTTGCGGGCACCGGTGAGCCGGACTTCTCGACGGACAGCTACTACGGCCAGGGACTGCTGAAGTCGAGCGACGCCGGAGCCACGTGGACGCTGATCCGCACGCCTTTCACCACGGGCGATATCGCGCCCGATTTCACAGCCATTGCCGTCGAACCCGGCAACAGCAATATTGTGCTGGCGGCCAACTGGGGCGGGCTGTATCGCAGCGCGGACGGGGGCACCACGTGGAGCGCGGTGCTGACGCCTGGCGGCGGTGTGACCGCAGTGATGTTCGACGTGAAGAATGCCAGCGTCGCGTACGCAGGAATCGGCGGATCAACGACTACGGCAGGCACGGTTTACATGTCGAGCGACGCCGGAAAAACGTGGGTCTCGATCAGCGGGAGCGGCACCGGGGTACCAGCTGCTTCAACGGTGATTCGAACCGCGCTGGCCGAGGATTCCAACGGAAAGCTGTACGCGGCATTCGCTAACGGCAATTTCACGACAGCGGGCACGCTTTATTCGACCAGCAACAGCGGAGCAAGCTGGACGCAGCTGACCTCGCCGGGCGGGCTGGACTGGTATCGCAACGCGATCGCGGTGACGCCGGGAAATCCGCAGGTGCTGTATGCGACCGGCGCGACGCTGTATGAGTCCACCGACGGCGGCCAGTCGTGGACCTCCGACAACAGCGGCACCTACTACGCCGATCAACATGGGTTCGCTTTCTCCGGCGATGGCACGCGGATGTATCTGGCCGACGATGGCGGTGTGTTTGTAACCACGCAGCCGACCGCGGCCAACGCGGTGTTTGCATCGCTGAACGCAACCCTGAACACGATGACTTTTTATCCAGGCTTCTCGATCGTGGCGGGACAGGCGCGACTGCTGGCGGGGTCACAGGATCACGGGCTTAATTTGTATACGGGTTCGCTGGCCTGGCCGAACGGGGAGCAGTCTGGTTTCTGCGGCGATGGCGGCGCGGTGTATATCGACCCGAAAGGCATGTATGCCTACGCTCACTGCGAAGGAGGCCCGGCGAACTGGGTCGCGAACGCATCCGGCGACACGGTGGTGAACAACTGGGTTGCGGCGCAAAACGGGATCAGCAGCACCGATCGATGGCCGTGGGTGGCGGACATCAAAGGCGACTGGACGACGGTTTCGACGGTCTATACCGGCACCGACCGGCTGTATCAGTCGACGAACAGCGGCGCAGCGTGGACGGCGATCTCGGGCGATCTGACGGCGGGGCACTCCACCATCAGCACCATCGCGGTTGCGCCAACGGATTCCAACACGATCTACACGGGAGCCCTCGATGGGACGGTTTCGGTGACGACGAATGCGCTTTCCGGGGCGTCGGCCACGTGGAAGACGCTGAGCGGACTGCCGAACCGCGTCATCACCAAGATCATGGTGATGCCGGACAGCGCTCAGGATGTGTACCTGACCGTGAATGGGTTTGACAGCGGGCACGTATTTCATTCCACGAACGGCGGCACGGCGTGGACGGACATCTCCGGCGATCTGCCCAACACGCCGGTGGACAGCATTGCGGCCGACCCCAACCTTCTGAACACTCTGTATCTGGCCACGGACACGGGCGTCTACGTGACCGGCAACGGCGGTACAAACTGGGAGCCACTGGGCACGGGACTGCCGAATGTGGTGGTGCAGGACGTGCTGGTGGACCCGACGAATCGCAGGCTGCGGGTGATCACGCATGGGCGCGGGGCCTGGGAGGCGGCGCTGCCGCTCAGCGCGCTGCAGAGCTCTCCGGTTTCGCTTTCCTTTGGAAACCAGACCCGGGGAACCACCAGCGCCGCGCAAACGGTCACGCTGACGAACAACCTGAATACCGCTCTGATACTGAACAGCCTGCAGATCACGGGGCCGTTCCCGGAGACCACGACCTGCGGGGCAAGCCTGACGCCGGGAGGCACGTGCACAGTGAGCATCGCGTTTGCGCCGACGGTCGTGGGCGCAGCGCAGGGAACGCTGACCGTGACCTCGCCGGCCAACGTCGTCACCGTGTTGCTGTCGGGCACGGGTGTGGGGATTCCCATTGCGGGGGTAAGCCCGCCCTCACTGAATTTCGGAAACCAGGTGGCGGGAATTGCCAGCGCGGCACAGACCGTGCAACTGAGCAACACGGGCGACGGGGCGCTGGCGAATGTCGCGATGTCGTTCACGGGCACGAATGGCGGAGATTTTTCGCAGACCAACAATTGCGAAGGCAGCGTTGCTGCAGGGTCGAGCTGCACGGTGAGTGTCGTGTTTACGCCTCAGGGAGTCGGCGCACGTTCCGCGACGATGTCGATTGCCGATAATGCTGCCGGGGCGCCGCAGACCGTGGGACTGACCGGAACCGGTACGACTCCGTTTGTGCTGGCAGCCACGAGCACGACGGCGTCGGTGCAGGCTGGGACGAGCGCGACGTATGCGCTCACCGTGACGGCCGCACAGGGCACTTCGCTGGCCAGCGCCGTCGCACTGGCGTGCAGCGGACTGCCGTCGGGGTCGACGTGCAGCTTTAATCCGGCGACTGTGGCCATTGGCGCGACCACGCAGAACATCACGCTCACCGTGAGCACGACACCGAAATCCTCTCCGGCACACGCCTCGATGGCGGGCGGCGGGGGAATCAGTCTGGCCGCATTTTCCATCCTTGGCGCATTGCTGTTGCCGCGGCGCCGCTGGCGTCTGGGGATGATCGCTGTGTTCGCGGTTCTCTGCATCGGCATTCCAGGATGCAGTGGAGGCGGTGGCGGTAGCGGCGGAGGTGGTGGTGGAGGGGGGCGGTGGTGGTACGGCCTCCGGGAACTATACGATTACGGTGACGGCATCGCAGTCCACCATCTACCAGACGACGCAGGCGCTGACACTGACGGTGCAGTAGGAGACCGGCCACGAAGGGAACTTCGATCACGCGCGCGGCGATTCACGCAGCGACGGCGGTGACGGCGGTCGCCTTTGCAGGCGCGGGTGCCTTCGGCCAGACTGGCGCTGTTCGGCCCGGAGCGCCACCGCAGGTGATCTGCCGGCCGTGCGGCGAGGTGCCTCCTCCGAAGGGCTACAGTTGCAGCGGTTCGGTGATGATTGCCGATTCGGTGGCCACAATAGATATTCCGCGCATGGCGGCCACATGCCACAAACTCGAGCCTGCAACGGTGACAGATAAAAGTCAGAGCGGGGCGAAGGCGCCTGCCGCGAAGACAAAGACCCCGGCGTCCAAAACACATCGCAATAAGAAGAAGAAAGCGGCTGCGCCTCATCAACCGCAAGCCCCGACCAGCTGAGCCGAGCCCTGGCTGCTTCAAGGGTGCTTGACCCGGCCTCAGTGCATCCTCTACGATGAAGTGGATGGCATTCCGCCCCACTCCGGTGATGTGTTGCGCTTGTTGTTGCGCGCTGCGCCGGATGTGTGGGTGAGCTTCTAAGCCTAAGAATCTTCTACCCATCGTTCCCGCGCATCAGCGATCTGCTGACGCGGGTTTTTTATTTTCCCCCCCAACTTACGGAGTCATCGATGGCGGAACTATCCGCAGTGAAGGAAACGAAAGCGCAGAAGGCCGAGCGGCTGAAGCGGGAGAAGAATCCCTGGGATGCGATCGAGGAGATTCGCGCCTTCGCGCGCAACGGGCATGCTTCGATCCCCGCTGAATGGGCCACGTACTTCCGCTGGTGGGGTATCTACAGCCAGGGCGACGGCGCTTGGCGTGACGGGCGGCAAGGGCGGCGAAGGCAAGGCGACTGAGTACTTCATGATGCGCGTCGGCATCCCCAACGGCATTCTGCGGGCCGATCAGGCGCAGGTGCTGGCGGAGATCGCGCGCAAACACGGGCGGAATCTGGCCGACATTACGGTGCGGCAGAATATTCAGTTTCACTGGCTGACGATTGAGTCGTTGCCGGCGGTGATGGAGGCGCTCGACGCGGTGGGACTTTCGCCCAGAGGCGCGTGCGGCGATGTGGTGCGCAACGTGACGGGGTGCCCGCTGGCGGGAATTGCGCACGACGAGATCGTGGATGCGTCGGACCTGGCGGTCGAAGTATCGCGCGCCCTGCAGGGCAACAACGACTTCTACAATCTGCCGCGGAAGTTCAAGATTTCGATTACCGGGTGCAGCGTCTGGTGCTCCTATCCGGAGATCAACGACATCGGGTTGACAGCGATCCGGCGAGGCAAGGAGGTCGGATACTCGGTGCGCGTGGGCGGCGGGCTGTCGAACGAGCCGCATCTGGCGGTACGCCTGAACGCTTTTGTGCGGACGGATCAGGCGGCGGCGGTCGTGCGCGCCATTGCGGAGATCTTTCGCGATCAGCAGGGGCTGCGGGAGAGCCGCGACCGAGCGCGGCTGAAGTATCTCTTCATGAAGGAGGGTTGGACGGCAGATCAGTTTTTGGACGCAATTGAGAACCGCATCGGTTACAAATTAGCTCCGGCGGCCGAGGAGGCGATTCCCGACGATATTCTGCGCGACCACGCCGGGATTCATCCGCAGAAACAGTTCGGGCTGAGCTACGTGGGCGCGAGCGTGCTGCGCGGACGGCTCACGGGCGATCAACTGGCTGCGGCGGCAGAGCTGGGGAAGCGATTTGGAACCGGCGATCTGCGGCTCACCGTGATGCAGAACCTGATTTTCCTGAATGTTCCCAGCCATCGCGCCGCAGAGCTGGCGCGCGAACTGGAGCAGATCGGACTGCACGTGCAGGGCTCGCAGTTCTGGCGGGGCGGCATCGCCTGCACCGGCACGGAGTTCTGCAAGCTGGCGATCACGGAGACGAAAGGCTTTCTGCGCTGGCTGGTGGAAGAGATGGAACTGCGGGTGCCGCAGTTCGATCAGCAGCTGCGCCTGCACGTGACCGGTTGCCCGAACAGCTGCGGCCAGCACTGGATTGCGGACATCGGGCTGGAGGGCAAGAAGGTGAAGCACGACGGCCAGCTGACCGATGCGTACTACTTCTGCGTGGGCGGATCCGTGGGCAAACACGCGGGGGTGGCGCGGCCGGTGGGATTCCGCACCCTGCGCATCTGGTGCCGGAGGCGCTGGAGCGGCTGCTGCGGAAGTATCTGGCGGAGCGCGACGGGAGGCGAGAATCTGCGCGCATGGTTTGCGCGCAACAGCGATGCGGAGCTGCGGGCCGCGCTGGCGGGCGAGGAGTTCATCCCGGTGGAACGCGATCTGCCCAGCGGGCGTGTTCCGGTGGAGCTGGCGGGATGAACCTGCTTCCGATTTTTTTGCGTCTGGAAGGGCGGCCGGTTTTGGTGGTTGGTGCGGGCACCGTTGCGCTGGCAAAGATCGAGGGCCTGCGTGCGGCGGGCGCGACGATCACTGTGGTTGCGCCGCACACGATACCGCGCATCCGGGAACTGGCGCACCAGGATGCGCTGGTGTGGCGGCAGCGAATTTTCGAGCCAACCGATCTCGAGGGCGCTTTCCTGGTGATCGCCGCGACGAATGCGACTGAAGTCAATCGCACGGTGTTCGAAGAGGCGCGGCGGCGGAACATTCCGTGCAACGCGGTGGACGATCCGCCGAACTGCGATTTTTATTTCGGATCGGTGGTGTCGCGGGGCGATTTGCAGGTGGCGATTTCGACGGCGGGGGAGAGTCCGGCGCTGGCGCAGCGGCTGCGGCAGGAGATCGATGCGCAGCTGCCGCAGGATTTGGGGCCGTGGCTGGGGGAATTGGGCGAGTTGCGCCGCGAGGTTCGCGAGGCCGCGCGGGCTGGAGAAGCCGCAATCTGCTGCTGCATGAGCTGGCACAGCGACAGCTTTGCAGTTTGCCGGCCTGCCCAACACGGCAATTCGCGGAGGAGAGAATTCAGGCGATCCAACAACAGGCCAGCCGGGACGCTGAGGCGCAGTCATGACCGCGGCACGACCGGGCACGGTGTATCTGGTGGGCGCGGGGCCGGGCGATCCGGAACTGCTGACGCTGAAGGCCGCGCGGCTGCTGGCGACGGCCGACGTTGTGTTGCACGACGATTTAGTGCCGGCCGCGGTGCTGGCGCACGCTGCTCACGCGCTGGTGATCAACGTGGGCAAGCGCTGCGGGCGCAAGAACATCTCTCAGGAACAGATCCACGCGATGATGATCGACGAGGCGCGGCGTGGTTTGTCGGTAATCCGGCTCAAGTCCGGCGACCCGTTGGTCTTTGGGCGCGCGGGGGAAGAGATGGAAGCGCTGCGGGCGGCGGGGATTCCGTTTGAGGTGGTTCCGGGAATCACGGCGGCGTTTGCGGCGGCAGCGGCGCTGGGTCGTCCGCTGACAGATCGCAGGAGCGCGTCGAGCGTGAGTCTTTCGGCAGGGCATCACGCGCCTGGCTCGCATCTGGAGCCGGCCTCACTCGCCGGGGCAACGCGAGTGATCTACATGCCAGGGAGAGATTTGTTGCCGGTTGCGGAGCAGCTTCGTGCGGAAGGGCTTGCCGGGTGAGTTGCCGTGCGTGATCGTGTCGCGCGCTGCGCAGCCGGATCAGCAGATTGTGCGCACGACGCTGGCGCGGCTGGAGCGGATCGCTTCCCTGCCCGCGCCGTCGATCCTGCTCGGCGGGGAAGTGCTGCGTGAGGCAGAGGAGAGGCGATCCGAATACGCAAGCGCAAGGATACGTTTTCGAGGAATGCGCGGATGACTGCAGGGGCTGAAGCCGTGACAAAGTCGGGGAACTCGGCAGCCGAGTTCAGTGCCCTGATAAAAAGCTCAGCGGTTTCGTTTACGAGCCGCAGGTTCGAGGGCGTACTCGAAATCGTAGAAGTGCTGCTTGCCCTCGATACGAATGGTCATCGAGCCGGAGAGGCCGGCGAGCTGGCCGGTACCTGTGTCGGGCACGACCCTGATGTCCATCTTCGCCGCGCCGCGATTCATGGTGGCATCGTGCTGCAGGACGAAGCTGCCTTCCTTTCCCTGCAGAGTCCCGGTCACGCGCTCCATCGCGACGTAGCCGCCGGAGCCTTTCTCGCGATCGAGAACGCTGAGCATCTCTCCCTGGCTGGTGGCTTCCAGATCGCCGTGGAACTGCTTATCGAGCGACATGCGGCCGAGACCGGCGCCTTCGGCCTGCGGGTTGTCGGCCTTCTGCGGAGCCAGCTTCACCTCGAACGTGCCTGTTGCCTGATGCATCCCGAAATCCTCCCGCCATCCCGAGCATAGCAAGTCTGCCGCCTGGTCCATCCGGCATCCAAATCAAGCTATGAGCACGAAGGGCAAAGTCCTCACTCCCGCGATCCTGCTGGCCTTTGCGCTGGCTGGCTGCCACAGCAATGCAAGCCAGAATGCAAGTCAGGCGCAACCGAGAGCCTGCGCAGGATCCTGCTACCGCCAATCTGGCGAATGCGAACTACACCGACCACGGCCGAACAGAATCCGCCATCCACCGCCGGCGGACCAGAGCGCCGGCGCACAGTCAGATCACGGGGGCAGGATCAGGCCGGATACGGGGACCAGTCTTCGGGCTATGACGACATCAGCGTATGATGTCGCGCCCGAGCCGCCGCCGCCGATTCCGGATTACGAACAGCCGCCGTCTCCGGGCGACGACTATGAGTGGACGCCGGGCTACTGGGCGTATGCGTCGAACGACTACTACTGGGTGCCGGGCGCCTGGGTTCTTGCGCCGTACATCGGCGCGTTGTGGACGCCGGGCTACTGGGGCTGGGACAGCGGCCGGTATCACTGGCACGCGGGATACTGGGGTCCGCACGTGGGCTTCTACGGCGGCGTGAACTACGGCTACGGCTACGACGGCGATGGCTATGAGGGCGGCTACTGGCAGGGCAGGGATTTCTACTACAACCGGGCGATCACGCGGGTGAACCCGGCGCAGGCGCACCACGTTTACGACTACCGCGTGACCCGGAGCTACAACAACTCCCGCGTGAGCTACAACGGCGGCAAGGGTGGACTGAACTACCGTCCAACGCAGGCGCAGGAGGCCGCGCGCAACGAGCGGCACATCGCGCCGCTGGCGGTGCAGCACAATTTCGCGCAACAGGCGATGCAGAACCGGGGCAATTTGCGAAGGAGAATCACGGCCGTCCGCCAACTGTGGCGGAGAACCGCCCGGTGAACGATGGGCGCACGGCGCCGGCTCCACGGGCGGAGGAACTTCCATCGCTCACCGTCGCCGCGGACTGCGGGAGGACATCCGCCACTGCACACCGGTCCCGCAACTCCGCCGAATGCTGGCCGAGCTGAGCCGATCGGCGGCAGCGAACCAGGAGCAACGCCGGGCAACTCGGGGCAACGCCGGGAACCCGGGCACCGCTGAATATGCCGCGGCCGAAGCCAGGCTCGGGCATTCATCCGCAGCCGGGACGGCCGGTTCCGGAGTCACGGCCGACGACGCAGCCCCCGAATCGGCCGGAAGGAAGGCCTGAGCCGCGTACGCAGCCGGAGCCGAGGTCGAGTCCGAATCGGCAGAGCCCGCAGCCGAGGACGGAATCGAGGCCTGGGTCGAATCCGCGGCAGCCACAACCGGTGAATCGACCTGAATCGAGGCCGCAGCCGGAGAATCGTCCGGCGCCGCAATCCCTGCGTCCGGAGTCACGCCCGCAACAGCGGCGAGCGCCCGAACAGCGGCCGGAGTCGCGCCCGCAGCAGCCGCACTCGGAATCGCGGCCTGCGCCGCAGCCGAAACAGGAGCAACACCCGGAGAGCAAGCCGGGCGAGAAACATCCTCAATAGCGCGGAACGGGAGAAGGGGTGGACTCGGCGTATTGGATGGTGCGGGCGAGGAGTTCGCGGAGGCGGAAGGCGCGTTCCAGTTGGGCAGCAACGAGGAGTTGCTGGCGGCGGCGATGATCGGGATCGGTGAGGAGCGGCAAGGAGCGCTCGTCGCGCGCGGCATTGGCTTCGAGTTCGAGGATGGAGGACTCGAGCGTGAGGCGGAAACGGTCGCTGACGCGGAAGGGTTCGGAGGCGACAGATAGAGGCATTGTTTTCTTTTCCGGCTCAAGTCTCTTGTTCTGCTGCCGATTTTAGTGAACAGGGTTGCTGTCCGCGACCCCAGTTCGTGAATGTGCGAAGAAACTTTATGGGGAGAGGTGTCGCGAATTGGGACAACTCCCTGGGCCTACGCCGGCCGTTTACAACTCCAGCGACTTGTTTGCGACCTTCTCCTGCGCCTGCGCGATGAATTGCTCCACGGGCCGTGAGCCCTCATCGCCTTTGCCGCGGGTGCGGACGCTGACCGCATCGCCGGATTCTTCCTTATCGCCCATCACCAGCACGTAAGGAAACTTCTGCAGGGTGAAGTCGCGGATCTTGGCGTTCATCTTTTCGTTGCGCGCATCGATCTCGACCCGGAAGCCGGCCTTTTGTAACCGCTGCTGTACCTTTTTCGCGTACTCGTGGTGGCGCTCGCTGATGGGGACGAGGCCCATCTGGATCGGGGCAAGCCACAGCGGGAAGGCCCCGGCATACAGCTCGATGAGGTACGAGACCATGCGCTCCATGGTGCTGATGATGGCGCGATGGATCATCACCGGCCGGGGCTGCGTGCCGTCGGCGGCGTTGTATTTGAGGCCGAACTGGTTGGGCAGGTGGAAGTCGAGCTGGACGGTGGAGTAGGTTTCCTCGTGGCCCATGACGTCGGCGAGCTGGATGTCGAGCTTGGGGCCGTAGAAGGCGGCGTCGCCGATGCTCTCGCGATATTTGAGGCCGAGAGCATCGAGGGCTTCGCGGAGTTCGCGCTCGCCCAGCTCCCACATGGCGTCGTTGTCGACATACTTCTCCTTGTTCTTCGGATCGCGGAGCGAGAGGCGGTAGCTGTACTTCGTGATGCCGAGGTCTTTGTAGGTGCGCTCGACGAGCTGCATCACGTTGGAAAATTCTTCCTTGATCTGGTCGGGGGTGCAGAAGATGTGCGCGTCGTTCAGCGTCATGCAGCGCACGCGGCTGAGGCCGCTGAGCGCGCCGGAGCGCTCGTAGCGGTACATGGTGCCGAGTTCGGCGATCTTCACGGGCAGATCGCGATAGCTGTGCAGCTTCGCCTCGTAGACGAGGATGTGGTGCGGGCAGTTCATGGGCCGCAGCACCATCTGCTCGGTCTCGAGGTCCATGGGCGGGAACATGTCCTCGTGATAGTGCGCCCAGTGGCCGGAGCGCTTGTAGAGGTCGACCTTGGCGAGGTCGGGCGTGTAGACGTGCTCGTAGCCGAGCTCGCGCTCGAGGCCGAGGATGTAGTCCTCAAGCAGGCGGCGAATGGTGGCGCCTTTGGGGAGCCAGAGCGGCAGGCCGGCGCCGACTTCTTCACTGACGGTGAAGAGTTCCAGCTCTTTGCCAAGACGGCGGTGATCGCGGCGCTTCGCGTCTTCGATGCGCTCGAGGTAGTCGTCGAGGTCTTTCTTCGAGAAGAAGGCGGTCCCGTAAATGCGCTGCAGCTGCTGGTTCTTCTCGTCGCCGAGCCAATACGCGCCCGACAGGCTCATGACCTTGAAGGCCTTCACGCGGCCGGTGGAGGGGACGTGCGGGCCGCGGCAGAAGTCGACGAACTTGCCGTTGCGGTAGAGCGAGATTTCGTCGCCGGGCTTGGTGAACTTCTCGACGAAATGGACCTTCATGAAGTCGTTGCCGGTTCGGAATTCCTCGAGGCCCTTCTCGCGCGGTTCCATTTCACGGACGAATTTCTCATCGCGCGCGGTGACCTCGGCCATGCGGCCTTCGATGAGCTTGAGGTCTTCGGGCGTGAACGGGGTGGGACGCCAGAAGTCGTAGAAGAAGCCGGTGTCGGTGGCGGGACCGTGGCCGAGTTTCGTCTCGGGGAAGAGCTCGGTGACCGCGGTAGCCATGACGTGGGCGGCGGAGTGGCGCAGGACCTTGAGCGCTTCGGGAGCCTTGTCGGTGATCAGTTGCAGGGCGACATCTTCCTGGAGCGGCGTGGAGAGATCGACGAGGCGCTCGGCTTGCGTATTTTCTGCGGCGTACATCTCGGCTTCGCCGGTTGCGGCGGACGTTGTCACGACGGGCGCGGCTTGGAGCGGGCGGATGCGGGCGACGACGGCGGCCTGGGCCAGGCGGGGGGAAATACTCTCGGCAATAGCTCAGGGGCGTGGTGCCGGACTGTACTTCGCGCACCGAGCCGTCGGGAAGCTGGACCTGAATCGAACTCATAGGAAAAGGTTACAAGGTACAGGGTGGAGGGGTACAGGTCAGTCATGGGAGGGCGGCCCTTCCGGGGAATCCTCCGACTCAACCCGCCCGCTTCCGGCCGTTGCGAGGCAGCCACACCCCCCCCTCCCCCCCATCGATTTCCCTTCTCTTTTGTTCTTCTATACATGCCCGGTAATACCGTTCGGGTATTACCCTCCTTCGTTTCGTCTCCAGCGACGAACGGCGATTTAGCGCCGGTTCCGCGTCGAAGACGCAAACACAAAAACCCTGCTCGCCGAAGGCTGAACAGGGTTTCCCTACTATCGATCAGGATAGTGCGGCACGAGAAGCAGTGCAAGAACAATCGGCGCCCCGGACATTACGAAAGTCCTGGAAGGATCGCAAACCAACCCGTGCCCCTTCCAAAAATCCTTTTTATCGAAAAATCCCAGAAGCGCCGGGCCCCTGGTTATCGCAGCCCGATGTGAGCAGTCATGTGCATGTCGGTCCAGTTGGTGACCTGGTCGTAGGTTTCGAAGTCGCTCTGGTAGGCGCGCGTTCCGCCGAGCTGTTGCGGGGTCATGGAATTGATGCGCTGCCAGAGAGCGCCGATGACTTGCTGCGGCGGCCCCTGATCGGAGTCGAGGACCGCGTACTTGCCGGGATGGATGGTTCTGGCCACCATGCCCTCGGGGATCTTGTCCGCCGATGTCACCTTATAGCCGAGGGTGTAGTTGTAGTCGCCGGTGTGGTCGCTGGCGTAGTCGCTGTAGACGACGACCAAGGCGTCGCCGTCCCGGTTGGGAATCTGTTCGAGGGTGCCGTTCTGCATCACGCTCTGCCACATCTGTGGAATCTTGCCCTCTCCGCCGGCTTCGGTCGCGTTGTTGGTACGGACCGTGACGCCGACCACGATGAAGCTGGGCTGGTCGTCAATTTTGGGAGCGGCGGGAGCAGAGGCTGCGGACGGAGTTTGCGCCGGAGCGGTCTGCGAGGACGACGGATTCTGGGCCAGCGCGACGGCGGCAAAGGCCAGAGCAAGGGGCAGAGAGAGGGTCGCGCGGCGCGAAAGCGTAATGGAGAGCATGACTGCAGCAGTATACGCACCGGCTTCAACGGGTTTTGAGGGGCCGGGCCTGCCGGCAGTTACGAGACGGTACTTTCGTTCGTGAATCTGGGCTCCGAGGGCCCAGGCTGCTCCCCCAATTGTGGCAGAACTGGAAGTGCGGATTCCTGCTGCGGCAGCGGAGCGCGCCCTTAAGATGAGAGCACTCTTTCAAGGTTCAGGTCAGAAGATTTCGGCTATGGCGGACACGCAGGGTAAAGCTCTCTGGTTGCGCCTGGCGACAGCTCTCGCTGTGGCGGCGCTGCCGCTGCTCGGCTGCCAGAGCGTCGAAAACTCGTCGCCATCGCAGACCCAGGTGCGGGTGATCGACGCCTCGTATAACGCGCCGGCGGTGGACGTGGACATTGCGACCACGCCAATCGCGGCGAATATCGGAGCCGCGACGTTCACGAACTACGCGTTTCTTCCGCCGGAAAATGCGACGGCGTATGTCTATCCGACGGGTACGACGAAGACAGGGGCGCAGGTGGATGGGCAGTTCCTGGTTTCGCAGCAGCATTCGATTTTGATCACCGACTCCGGCAAGGGCTATACCGCTTCGATCCTGACGGATCAGCCGACAGCGGCTCCGGCGGGATACTTCTCGATGCGGTTTCTGCAACAGGCGTTCAAGGCCGGCGCGGTGGATATTTATCTGGTGCCGGACGGGAGCACGCTCGCCGACGCGAAGCCGCTGTACACGAATGTCGCGCCGCCGGCGGTGGAGGGGTACGCGAACGTTCTCGCCGGGAGTTACACGATTATCGTGACGCCGACGGGGGTGATCAAAACGCCTTCCGCGAGCACGCCGATTCAGTTCACGGCAGGCCAGGTGCGGACGGTGCTGATCATGGATGCGCAGCTGACGACGAATCCTCCGGTGACGGTGACGGTGGGGCAAGACGTCAACTGAGGGGCAGCGGATAGCGGTTAGCGGTTAGCGTTTAACCTTCACTTTTTCCAGATCCAACAATTTCTTCTTCCGCTCCACGCCCCAACGATAACCTGTGGCCTTGCCGTCGCTGCCGATGACGCGGTGGCAGGGGATGACGACGGCGACCGGATTCGTGGCGCAGGCGCGAGCCACGGCGCGGAAGGCCTTCGGGTTGCCGAGCGATTTCGCCAGCTCGGCATAGGTGCGCGTTTCTCCGCGCGGAATGCGGCGCAGCGCTTCCCAGACACGCATCTGGAAGGCGGTCGCGCGCAGGTCCAGGGGCAGGTCGAGTGCGGCGGGGTGCTCGGTGAACTGGGAGAGGACTTCGTCGAGGTGCGAGCGCGAGGCTCGGCTCGGCCTCGATCTTCGCCTGAGGAAACTGCGTGCGCAGTTCGCGGACGAGCTGGGAGTCGCTGTCGCCGAGGATCACCGAGCAGAGGCCGCGCTCGGTGGCGGCAATGAGAACCTTGCCCAGGGCACTGGCTCCGATGGCGTAGCCAATGCGGGCGTCACGGCCTCCGGCACGATATTTGCCGGGAGCCATGCCGAGCTGGGTGTTCTCATAGGCGCGGCCGGGGCCGGAGTAGCCGGCGTCGTAGATGGCGTCGGTGATGCGCGTCGAGCCGCCGGTTAGTTCTTTGCGAAATGAGGCCGCGCGCTGCTGACGCTGGTACTGGGCAGGCGTGAGCCCGAGGACGCGCTTGAAGGTGCGCTCGATGGTGAAAGGGCTGCGGCCGGTGCATGCGCGACAGCTCAGCGAGGGTGGCCGGACGGTTGCGTTTCAGCGTGGCGGAGACGGCCTCGACCAGGCCCGCGTCGGCGTGGTGCTGTTGCGGACGGCAGCGCAGGCAGGGGCGATAACCGGCGGCTGATCGCGGTGGCGGATCGGGGAAAAAGACAACATTGGCGCGCGAAGGGCGGCGGCTGGGGCAGGTGGGGCGGCAAAAGACGCCGGTGGTGGTGACGGCGTAGACCAACTCCGCATCGGCTGCGGGATTGCGGGCCAGAACTGCGGCCCAGGCCTGGTCCTCGGTGAGCATGGCGGCTGTGTTCATCGTACTCGTCTCCTATGAGGATGAGGATCGCAGGAAGGGCGATGCGGGACACTCCGGGGATTGCTTGTAAAGTCCAGCGTTCAGTTTTCAGCGTTCAGCGTGGAGGGCGGTCGGCGTCACGGCGGGCGTTAAGGATGGACGACCTGAAGACCCAGGTACTTCTCGAAAGCGATCGAAATCACGGTCACGATGAAGAAGGGCTAATCCAGACTCAATGCAGAACGTCGCGATGAAGCAATCGATCGTCTTCCTGGACGGTGAATCCCTTTTGACCGAAGCGTCCGGTGATTTCGCGCTGCTGCAATGGCAATCGCCGCGCCGCAGCCATCAAAGATATCGAGATTCGCAGCGCTCGCCTTACGCGAGCGAAGGTGAACTCATCGCGAATAACCCTGGAGCACCTCGCAAAGGATCAGGTCCGTAAGACCGGTGGGCTCAGAGCCAAGCCGGCGATCCAGCCACTCTGTTTCCCTGCCGGAAAACTCCGCCAAAGTACTCGATCCAAACACTCGTATCCACGATCACCATAAGGTTGCGCTCTGTCAGTCGATGAAATCGGCCTTGTCTGGACTCCTCCAGATTGCCTTCCCACTTCGCTGTGCCGCGAAGTTTGCGAATGGAGGCCTGGGACTTCGTGCGGACGAGCATGCGGAGCGCTTCCTCCACAGCGGCCTTTTTGGTGGGGGCACCGGTGGCGCGCATGGCCTGCGCCATAAGCTTGTCGTCGATCTCGATATTGGTCCGCATGATCCGCTCCGATGTGTATCAATCTTAATTCTTTGTGTATCGATAATCAAGCGGCAATTACCACCGCCACCAGCCCTGCGGGAACAGGTTGTGCCAGTTGGCGCGGAGCAGCGTGAAGACCAAAACCGCCGCCGCGACCAGCAGGATGCCGATGACCTGCTGGCGGCGGACGCGCTCGCGCTCCGGTCCGGCGGGGGTTGGTTTGTTCCCCGTCGATCCGGACTCCGACGGTGGGGCCACCGCTATTCGTCTCCGGGACGGATGTTGTAGAGGAAGTAGAAGCGGAGTTCCAGAAACGGCCCTTTGAAGGCTTTCGGGATGGGCGGGAAGGGCGAGGCGCCGGTGATGCCGGCCCAGGCGGCGCGATCGAGCGCGACGTCGCCGGAGGGTCCTTCGAGAATCATGTCGCGAACGCTGCCGTCGGGATTGATCTTGAACCGGATCATCACCTTGCCCTGCTTATCGAGGGGCGGGCGCGCGGACTCGGGAATGATCGGCCACCAGGCGTGCTCGGTGTCCCAGATGACGCGCTGGACGTAGGGGCCGTAATCCCAGCCCATGGTGTCGCTGAGGACGTCGACGCCGCCATTGAGGCCGGGGTGCTGGGAGGGCGCGTTGGCGCCGTCATCGCCGCCGGACTGGCCGTGGCCCTGCATGGCCTGGCGCATGGCCTGCTGCAACTGCTCGTTAGGATTGGCGGGGCTGCCGGAGCGGAAGTTGGGCTGCGGCGCCATGGGCGGAGCTTCGAGTTTCGCCGCGTTGTTCTGCGGCAGCGGCTGCGCCGGGGGCGTGGGCTGATGCTGCTCCGCGACCTGGGGCTGTTGCTGCGCAGGCGGCGCTGCCGGAGCGACGGGCTGCTGGCTCGGCTGCGGCGCGGGCTCAGGCGGACCGGCGCGCTTCATCGCCTCCAGCTCCTCGAGGGTCTTGCGGTCCAGCGTCGGCTTGCGCGTCTCTGCCTGGCGGTCCTTGTCGGAGAGCGGAGCCTGGGTCTTCGGCTTGACCGGTTTCAGCGCGTCGGGAGGCAGGTCGAGGTAGGTCAGTTCCTTCTGACGCTGCTTCATGATCACGGAGGGATCGACGACGCGGACGTGGTAGATGTACTTGGGCCCGTAGAGCAGGTACCAGGCGACGAGCATGTGGATGATGAGGGCGATCCAGAGCTTTTCGCGCAGGCTGGCCCAGCCGCGGTTGCCCTCCAGCTCGTCGATGATGTGGAGCAGGTCGGTGGGGTCGAGCTCTTCGTAGCGGCGGCGACGCCAGGACGGCAGATTACCCGCGCCGATGAACGAGGGAGCCGACCGCTCGCGCTCAGCGGCGTCTGCGGACTCATCCTCGGGAAGGGTTTCGACGGCAACACCCAGGGACGGGGAGGATGGGGATTCCGGCTCCGTGACGGGATCGGCGGGCGGATCGTTGAGGTTGAGGCGAATCGGCATTCCTGGTTTACTTCGTTTCCGCTTGCTTCGGTTCTGCTTCCTGCTGTTGTGCGCGGCTGAATCGGCCCCGAACGCGGTGTGCGGTCGGGGTGACGCGGGAACGCCACGAGCTCTCGTGTCTATTTTCTCATCAAATCCAGGGACTTACCGCTGTTTGTACAATCGAAAAGATGGCGAAAGAACCTCATGTATCCCCGAGCAGAACCGCGGCTGTGATTACCGTGAGCGACAGCTGCGCACGGGGCAAGCGGGAGGACCTTTCCGGTCCCGCGTTGGCTCGTACGTTGGACGCAAACGGCTTCCGGACGGTATCCCACGTTACGGTTCCAGACGAGTGCGGGGTGATCGAAGACGCAATCCGGACGGCGGCGGCGATGGCCCGTTTGGTGGTTACCACCGGAGGCACGGGCATCGGGCCGAGGGACGTAACGCCGGAGGCAACGCGGGCGGTGTGCGACCGGCTGCTGGAGGGGGTTGCGGAGCTGATGCGCGCCGAAGGCCGGAGAGAAACGCCGATGGCGAGTTTAAGCCGGGCGGTCTGCGGGACTCGGGCGACGACGCTGGTTCTGAATGTGCCTGGGAGCCCGGCGGGGGCGGTGAGTTCCCTGCTGGCGGCGCTGCCGGTGCTGCCGCACGCGCTCGATCTGCTGGAGGGACGGACGGAGCATGAGGGTGGGGCGGCGGCCGGGCGAGCGCATCGAAGCGAGAGAAAGGTTGAGCCGGCCTGAAATCTCTTCTGGCAAAATTCACCAGCCTCACTCAGCACTGGCTGATCCCGCTGGGGCCGTGGGGCGTGCTGCTGGGGTCGTTCATCGACTCGGCGTCGATCCCTATCCCGATTGACGTGTTGATGGGGATCTGGGCGTGGAACGACAGGCGGCATTTCTATGTGTACGCGCTGCTGGCGGCGCTGGGATCGTCGCTGGGCGGGCTGATTCCGTTTTTTGTGGGGCGAGCCGGCGGCGAATTGTTCCTTCTGAAGCGGGTGAACCGCGCACGATTCGAGGCGATGCGGAACCGGTTTGAGAAGCAGGAATTCCTGGCGGTGATGATTCCGTCGCTGCTGCCCCCGCCCACACCGTGGAAGCTGTTCGTGTTTGGAGCGGGCGTCTTCGAGATGCGGACGCTGAACTTCATGCTGGCGGTGTTCGTCGGCCGCTGCATTCGCTTCGGGGTGGAGACGGCGCTGGTGGTGAAGTATGGGCCGCAGATCGTGACGGTGGTTGGGCGACCTGGCGAAGAAGCATCTGGTGTTGACGCTGCTGGTGCTCGCGGTGATTTTTGGCGGGCTGGGGTGGTGGGTGGTTCGGAAGCTGCGGGTGAAGCGGCTGGACGACGCGAGCCAGGCGCTGTAGTTCAGCAGGTTGGTCCTTTCATCGGCACGAAGTGTTAACCGTCGTGCAGGCAGAAGGAGTCTTCACACCTTTCGTCGAGAATTGCGCTTGAAGCAACCAGCGTGAATGCGCGGCTGAAGGCGAGGTCCAGAAATGTGCCAGGCAGACCGCCGAACATCAGCGCCGAGATGTAGATGTTTGTATCGGCGACGACGCGAATCATCGCGCCGACGAGCGCTGCCGCTCCTGACGAAATTCATCGGAGAGGCGTTCTACATCGGCTTCGCTTTCGATTCCAAGCGCCTTCCTGTCGTGCGGGTGCGACGTAGCAAGGCATCCCATTCCGGGTCTGTCGCCATGTAGCGCCGGAGCGCTTCGCGGAAGAGCTCGCTGATGGTCCGGTGTTCGCGCTGGGCGACTTCCTGAGCCTTGACGAGGAGGTCGGGGGGGAGGGTAATCGAAACGGTTTTGGCGATTCGCATGTTTGTCATTGTAGAACAAGGACAAACATTGTAAAGACGGCAAGTCTGAATAGCTATGCGAAAAGGGATCGAGGAGACGAAACCCATCCCTCAGCGGCTGAAGCCGATTCTTTTCTCGTGGGCTTTACGGTCCGGCTGAAGCCAGACCCTTTCAAAGCCTCGCGGAGAAGGCCGATCAATACGGCTGGTTCTTCCAGATCATGGGGACGAAATACTCGGCGAGGAACCAGGAGAGCAGGAACATCACCGCCATGAGGCCGACTGCCCAGAAGAAGAGGCGGACGGGGAGGGTTCGCATCAGGGGCGGAGTGGGCTCGGGGTCGAATTTGCGCTCCGGGATTTCGAAGAGCAGGCCGCTGGCGAAGCAGACGCAGGTCGTGAGGCCAAGGGTGCCGAGCGCGTCGAGCAGGCGGTCGCCCCAGGGGCTGCCGGGGACGAAAAAGGCGTGCAGCAGGAGCAGGTAGAGGGAGAGGATGCTGAGCGTCAGGGCGATGAGTTTGGCGAGGGGTAGCATGAGGCGCGATCCGAACGCATCATTATCGCTCCGGTTCGCTTGCCGGTAACTTCCGGATAGACGACCATCCATCCGCGCGGACACACGTCGGTACTTGGCACACGATTTCCTTACCGAGTCGAGCCCGAAGGCGATATCACTGACCAGATGTGCCAGTCGTGATCGTGCTGTATCCATGCAGAGCCCCAAAGAGTCAGCCCCACACAGATCGCCAGAAGAACTGCGCGCCTAGCTGTCGTCATTGGCCGCTGATTCTTGCGATCCTCTTCACTCGGAAGAAACTCAAAATTGCTCCAAGAGAAGGTCCGGGACATAAAAACGGTCACCTCCCAACGATGCCGCCAGCAAAAACACCCATCCCGGAGAAATTGGCAAATCCTGCAGCACGGTGATCGAGAGTATCACCGGCTATACGGACGTTTCGAGGAGCGGGATCGATCCGACGGCCCCGGCGGCGAAATTGGCGGATTGCCGACCAACCAGACATCATCGTTTACATTCCCCGCGAAGCCCTGAAGGAGAAGCCCTGTGAGGAGCCTTTGGTCATGACGATACAGAAAGGAATTGTTGTTCTTGCGCTCAGCCTTTTGTGTTCATCGTCGGTTCTGGCTCAAGAGCCTCAATCTCACAATGGCAGTAGTTCATGTCGCCTGTTTGTAACGAACTTTTATTCCTGGTACCTTGCCAGTGCTTCAAAAGCGACTCAGGAAAAAAGCCGGGGACGTAGCCATAGAACGTCGCTCGTACGTGTTCAGTACGGCTATTCTCCGGGCTCTGCGGGAAGACAAAGAGGCTCAGGATAAGGCTGGCTCCGACCTCGTGTCGCTGGACGGTGACCCATTCGTGGGCGGCGATGGCCTTAGCGAAGATTACGTGGTGGGAAAAGTCACCATGAAGGGCACTCGGTGTTGGGCAGAGGTAAATGCCGTTGGTGGGAAGGAGGATCCAGCACCGGATGTAACCGCCGAATTGATGGTGAAGAATGATCGATGGCTCTTTGTGGATTTCTATTTCCCGACGGATTCTAATCTGAAGGGATGGAATCTCTTAACCGCATTGCAGGCACTGAGGCGGGGAGAAAAGCAGTCAGTTCCGGAAACCCCAAAGAAACCCTGAGGGTCTTCTGGCCGTAACACCGGCAATACAGAAAATAACGCTCGTCGATTTGTCACGGGAAAAGCAACCGAGGGTTCTTCCGCCGCGCGATGCGCAACGTCAGAATGACAGCGCGTTGGGTGGTTGGGCCGGTCCGCTAAACAACGACGCCTGGTATGGGGATCGTGCCATCCGACATCTGCCAAAACCGGGCAGATATGGGGCACCCGTTCGATCGTGTCCGGTCACGAAGACTGATCCGGCCTATCCGCGAATGCCTTTGAGCGCGGGATAGACCTTGCGGAATCCTGCGTACCCCTGAGCATAGCGCCGGACCAGCTCCGGTTTGGGATGGATCGTCTCGGCGACCGTGATGCCGGCGGCGCAGGCGGCTTCGAGGTCGGGCCAGTGCTTTGCGCCCACCCCGGCCAGCAGCGCCGCGCCGAAGGCTCCGCCCTCTTCTGCCGTAAGCCGCTTCGCAGGCGTAGCCGTAGATGTTGGCCTGGATTTCCGCCACAACGGGCCGCGCGCGCCGCCTCCGCCCAGACGCACGGCTTTGAGCGGGATGCCGAGTTCGGAGAAGAGGGTGAAGCTGTCCTTGAGGGAGTAGGCCACGCCTTCGAGCACGGCGCGCGTGAGGTGGGCGCGGGTGGTGGTCGAAGTGATGCCGACGAAGGCCGCGGTGGCGGTGGGGTCGAGATGCGGGGTGCGCTCGCCGAAGAGGTACGGGGTCCAGAGCACGCCGTCGCTGCCGGCGGGAATTTTTGCGGCGGCGGCGGTGAGGTCGTCGTAGGTCTGGTCGGGCGCCAGCGTTTCCTTGAACCAGCGCAGCGATAATCCCGCACCTTGCGTCACGCCCATGACGTGCCAGCGGCCGGGGACGGCGTGGCAGAAGGTGTGGAGGCGGCCGAGCGGATCTTTGGTGGGCGCGGCGGTGGCGGCGAAGACCACGCCCGAGGTGCCGATGGTGGCCGAGACCGAGCCGGGTTGCAGGATGCCCATGCCGACGGCGCCCGCGCCCTGATCGCCTGCTCCGGCGGCGACGGGCGTGCCGGAGCGGAGGCCGGTGAGCTTCGCGGCTTCGTCGCTGATGGTCGCGCAGATTTCCTGTGACTCGAAGAGCTGGGGCAGCCAGCTTTCGGGGATGCCGGCGACCTTCGCCACTTCTTTCGACCAGGTGCGGTTCGTCACGTCAAGAAGCAACGTGCCGGAGGCCTCGTGCACATCGATGGCGTAGGTGCCGGTGAGGCGGTAGCGGACGTAGTCCTTGGGGCACATGATGTGGGCGATCTTCGCGAAGATCTCCGGCTCGTGGTCGCGGACCCACAGCAATTTGGTGAGGGTGAAGTTGGGGAGCGCGGGGTTGGCGGTCAGTTCGATGAGCTTCTTACGGCCGATGTCGCCGCCGCCGAACTGATTCGTGAGCCATTCGCACTGGGGTTCGGTGCGGACGTCGCACCAGATGAGCGCGGGGCGGAGGACCTTGCCGTCCTTGTCGAGCATGACGGCGCCGTGCATCTGGCCGGTGAGGCCGACGGCGTCGACGGTGCGCGGTTTTAGAGGCGGCGAGGACTTGCGGATGGCTTGTTGCGCGGCGCGCCACCAGTCTTCGGGGTCCTGTTCGGCCCAGCCGGGGTGCGGAACGCGAAACGGCTGATGCTCGGCCGAGGCTTCGGCAACGACGTGCCCTTTTTCATCGACCAGAACGGCGCGCGTGCCGCCTGTGCCCACATCCATACCCAGAAACACGGTGTCTCCTCTTTCGTCCGAGTCCAGCACAAATGTAGCAAAGACGGGGTAGAAGGATGAGGCGGCGCATGCTGGGTCGGTGTCTGGTGTAAGGCACGGGTCCACCGGGTCAGCCTTTCGTACCGCATTCCAGGACGGAATTTGTTTCAAAGGGGACGATGTGGTGGGATGATGGGGAGACTTCCGGAGCCGCACGTTTGCGCATCTCGCTGTTCATCACTTGCTATAACGACACGCTCTTCCCCGCCACCGGGCAGGCGGTGGTGCGGCTGCTGGAGCGGCTGGGGCATACGGTGGAGTTCGATCCGGAGCAGACCTGCTGCGGGCAGATGCACTACAACACCGGCTATCAGCGCGAGGCGATGCCGCTGATGCGGCGGTTTGTGGACATCTATAAGGATGCGGAGGCGGTGTGCGTGCCGTCGTCGTCGTGCGTGGCGATGATGCGGGACCACTATCCGAAGATGGCGGCGGAGACGGGCGGATGCGGGCGTGGTGCGAGCGGTTGAGGATCTGCTGCCGCGCGTGTACGAGCTGACGGAGCTGCTGGTGCATCGGCTGGGAGTGGAAGATGTGGGCGCGTACTTTCCGCATCGCGTGACGTATCACGCGAGCTGCCACTCGCAGCGGAGCCTGCATCTTGGAAATACGCCACTGCGGCTGTTACAGAAGGTGCGGGGGATCGATCTGGTGGATTTGCCGAATATCGACCGCTGCTGCGGTTTTGGGGGGACGTTCGCCATCAAGATGGGCGATGTTTCGGCGGCGATGCTGGCGGAAAAGATGAAGGACGTGGAGAACACCGGCGCGGAGGTCGTGACCGCTGTCGATACGTCGTGTCTGATGCACATTTTTGGCGGGCTGCATCGGGCGCGAGCCGGGGTGCGGATGGCGCACATCGCGGAGATTCTGGCGCCGACCGAAGCCGATGTGGGGGTGGCATGACGATTCGGGTGAGCGAGGCCGATCGGGCGCCGTCGTTCCAGAAGGCGGCGCTGCCGCTGCTGGAGGACGCGCAGCTGAGGAAGAATGTGCGGCACGCGACGGACGTGATCCAGCACAAGCGCGGCATTGTGGTGGGGCAGACTCCGGACTGGCAGGAGTTGCGCAGCGCGGGCAGCGCGATCAAGGCGCACACGATGCGCTATCTGGGACATTACCTCGAGCAGTTTGAGAAGGCATGCACGGCCGCGGGTGGGCACGTTCACTGGGCGAGCGATGCCGATGAGGCGAACCGGATCATTGTTGGGCTGGTGAAGCAATACGGCGGCAACGAGGTCATCAAGATCAAGACGATGACTTCGGAAGAGATTGGGCTGAACGAGGCGCTGGAGCAGGAGGGCATTCGCGCGCACGAGACCGACCTGGCCGAGGTGATCATGCAGTTGGGTGGGGACAAGTCGTCGCACATTGTGGCGCCGGCGGTGCATAAGAATCGGAGCCAGGTGCGGCAGATTTTCCGCGAGCGCATGAACCTGCCCGACCTGAGCGACACGCCGGAGGAGCTGACGGCGGCGGCGCGGCGTTATCTGCGGGAGAAATTTCTGCGGGTGCAGGTCGGCATCAGCGGGGCGAATTTTCTGATCGCGGAGACGGGCAGTGTGTGCATCGTGGAGTCCGAGGGCAATGGGCGGATGTGCCTGACGCTGCCTGACGTGCTGATTTCTCTCGCTGGCATCGAGAAGATGATTCCGGGTTTCCAGGACATTGAGGTGTTCCTGCAAACGCTGCCGCGCTCGGCGACGGGCGAGCGGATGAATCCTTATAACTCGCTGTGGACGGGGGTGAGGGCGGGCGACGGGCCGCAGCATTTTCATGTGGTGCTGCTCGACAACGGGCGGACGGGAATTCTGGCGGACGAGGAAGCGCGGCAGACGCTGCACTGCATTCGCTGCGGAGCGTGCCTGAATACCTGCCCGGTGTATCGGCAGACGGGCGGGCACGCGTATGGATCGAGCTACTCGGGGCCGATTGGCGCGATTGTGACACCGCAGCTGTTACAGATGCGGCACGGCCAGTCGCTGCCGTTTGCGTCGTCGCTGTGCGGGGCGTGCTACGAAGTCTGCCCGGTGAAGATCAATATTCCCGAGGTGCTGATTCATCTGCGCGGGCGCGTGGTGCGGGAGCAGAAGTCGGCGCTTGACCCGGAGGCACTGGCGATGAAGACCGCCGCGATGATCTTCACGAGCCGAAGGCGGTTTGAGGCGGCGCAACGGCTGGGACGGATCGGGCAATGGCCGATGGTCTCGCACGGGTGGTTCCGCAATCTGCCTGGCATGCTGGGCAACTGGACGCGGGTGCGGGATCTGCGCGCGCTGCCGTCGCAGACCTTCCGGGAGTGGTGGAAGCAGCGGGCGAAGACCGCGCCTGGCGAGGGCGTTGCGGCTCCGCTGCGCTCGGCGCGCAGAATCGTTGAGGACAGTTCCCATGGCTGATGCACGCGCAGCGATCCTCGACCGTATTCGCTCTGCTGTGGGGGCGGGTCCCGATCCCGCGGGGGATTACGCTGCGATTCCGCGCACGTACATCCGCGAGGGCAATCTGGATGCGGAAGGCAGGTTGCGCCTGCTCGAAGAACGTCTGAAGGACTACGACACGCAGGTGGTGGAAACGGACGCCGCTTCCCTGCCCCGGACGATTATGTCCGTGCTGCAGGAACACAAACAGAAAAAAGTGATCGCGGCGGACGGCATGGGTGCGGGGATTCTGCCCGCTGACTTTGACTTTATTCCGGAGCGCGCGGCGAGTCTCGACGATCTGAATTCCTGCGACGGCATCGTGACGCTGTGCGCGGTTGCGATCGCGTTTACCGGATCCATTGTTTTGACGCACGGACCGGGCGAGGGCGCGCGGCGGCTCACGCTGGTGCCGGATCGCCACTTATGCGTGGTGCGCACGGAGCAAATCGTCGAAACGGTGCCGGAAGCGATTGCCCGGCTTGGCCCAGTCGCGACGCATCCTCTTACGTTCATTTCGGGACCGTCGGCGACGGCCGACATCGAGATGACTCGGATCCGCGGGGTCCACGGGCCGCGTTTTCTTGACGTTGTGCTGGTGCGCTGAGTGGGGATTGCCCACGGCTGAAGGCTAGCGCGAAGGTCCCATTCCGAGCTCGCGGGGTAACCATCGTACCGTGCGGCTGACACGATCTAAGGCTTGTATTCCCCAGCACATGCGAGAATGGGAATCGTCTGTTATGCTCTCGTGTTGCCGTGATACAGTTCCTGAGCGCGTTCGGGGTACCGGGCGCGGAGAGCTTAAACCGACTTTATGGAGGGTGCGTGTCAGTTAACGCCTGGGTGTATTTTTTTGTTGCCGTGAGCGCGTTGTCGCTCGTTGCTGTGCGGTTGTCGATGGGGAGGCGGATGAAGAGCTTCTTTTCGCGGCGCTGGGCGAGAGTCGCCGGCGGAATGGCCACACTGATCCTGCTCGGGCAGGGCGCGGCTTTTGCGGCGGACTCGGGCGGAGGCGAAGCCAATCTGACACTGCCGGATTTGAGGTCCGTAAACTTTTTCGGCATGACCGGACATGCGCTGCTGTCGATTGGATTGCTGTTCTGCGTAGCGGGCCTGTTGTTCGGCCTCGTGATTTACGTGCAGCTGAAGAACCTGCCGGTTCATCGGACGATGCGCGAAATCTCCGAAATGATCTATGAGACGTGCAAAACGTATCTGGTGACACAGGGCAAGTTCATTCTTCTGCTGTGGGTTTTCATCGCTGTCATTATCGGTCTTTATTTCGGCGTTTTGGCTCCGGTGCCCGGCAAACCGGTCGGCCTTACGCTGCCGATCATTCTGGGATTCAGCCTCGTCGGCATTGCGGGCAGCTACGGAGTGGCGTGGTTCGGCATTCGCGTCAACACATTCGCGAACTCACGGACGGCGTTCGCGGGATTGCGCGGCAAGCCGTATCCGGTGTATGCCATTCCACTCAAGTCGGGCATGAGCATCGGCATGCTGCTGATCTCAGTCGAACTGCTCATCATGCTGTTTATCCTTTTATTCATCCCGCGCGATTATGCCGGAGCCTGCTTTATCGGTTTCGCGATCGGAGAAAGCCTGGGGGCCGCAGCTCTGCGTATTGCCGGCGGAATCTTCACCAAGATTGCCGACATTGGCGCCGATCTGATGAAGATCGTATTCAAGATCAAGGAAGACGATGCGCGCAACCCGGGCGTGATCGCAGACTGCACGGGCGACAACGCGGGCGACTCGGTTGGGCCCAGCGCGGACGGCTTTGAGACCTATGGTGTGACGGGCGTGGCCCTGATCACCTTCATCCTGCTGGCGGTTTCGAACCCCACCACGCAAGTGCAGCTGCTGGTATGGATTTTCGTGATGCGCGTGTTCATGCTGGTGTCGAGCGCCGGAGCGTACTTCCTCAACAGCGCCATCGCTCACGCGAGATTCGCGAACGCGGATGAAATGGACTTCGAGACGCCCCTGACCTCGCTGGTATGGATCACGTCCATCGTTTCCATCATTCTGACTTACGTCGTGTCGTACCTGATGATTCCCGACGCTGGGGGACGGAACCCTGTGGTGGAAACTGGCTTCGATCATCTCGTGCGGAACCCTGGCAGGCGCGATCATCCCCGAGCTGGTCAAGGTTTTCACTTCAACCAAATCGGGTCACGTGAAGGAAGTCGTCAAATCGGCGCAGGAGGGCGGAGCGTCGCTGGGAATCCTGTCAGGATTTGTGGCGGGCAATTTTTCAGCGTACTGGCTGGGCTTGTGCATGGTCGCGCTCATGAGCCTGGGCTATTACTTCACTTTGGGTGCGTCCATGGCGAGCCTGATGCAGGCTCCGGCAGTGTTCGCGTTCGGCCTGGTTGCATTCGGATTTCTGGGCATGGGACCGGTCACGATCGCGGTGGATTCTTACGGGCCGGTGACCGACAATGCTCAGTCCGTCTATGAATTGTCGCTGATCGAGAATGTGCCCAACATCGAAGGCGAACTGAAGAAGGACTTCAACATCGACGTGAAGTTCGAACGCGCCAAGCACCTGCTGGAAGCCAACGACGGAGCCGGGAACACCTTCAAAGCTTCGGCCAAGCCGGTGCTGATCGGCACCGCGGTGGTGGGCGCGACCACGATGATCTTCTCCATCATCATGGCCCTGACCAACGGACTGAGCGATGTGGAAGCCGTGAAGAAGCTCTCTCTGCTGCATGCGCCTTTCATGCTCGGGTTGATCACCGGCGGGGCGATGATTTACTGGTTCACCGGCGCTTCCACGCAGGCGGTCACCACCGGTGCTTACCGGGCGGTGGAGTTCATCAAGGCGCACATCAAACTGGAGGGCGTGGAGAAGGCCTCCGTCACCGACAGCAAGAAGGTGGTGGAGATTTGCACGAAGTACGCGCAGAAGGGGATGTTCAACATCTTCCTTGCGGTCTTCTTCGCGACGCTGGCGTTCGCCTTCGTTGAGCCGTTCTTCTTTATCGGCTATCTGATCTCGATTGCGATCTTCGGACTGTACCAGGCCATCTTCATGGCGAATGCCGGCGGAGCCTGGGACAACGCGAAGAAGATTGTAGAGGTCGATATGAAACAGAAAGGGACGCCTCTGCACGACGCAACCGTGATCGGGGACACGGTGGGCGATCCGTTTAAAGACACGTCTTCGGTGGCCATGAACCCGGTCATCAAGTTCACGACCCTGTTCGGATTGCTGGCTGTCGAGCTTGCCGTGACGCTGAATGCGAACAATCCGGTGCTCACACGAACGCTGGCAGTCCTGTTCTTTCTGGTGTCGGTGTTCTTCGTCTGGAAATCGTTCTATGGAATGAGGATTGAAAAGGCAAGCTAACGGAATTACGACATGCAATCGAGCAAAAGGCCGTCCGAAAATGGGCGGCTTTTTTCTTTGCGCAACCAGCGGCGCCGTGACGCCTGTGCTCTGTGCCCTGTCCTTGATACCCTCAAATCATGATTAAGGGCATTACTTTGATTCGCCCGGTGCACTCGCCCGCTCAGTTCGACGAGCTGGTGAGCTTCTTTTCCGCGCTGGGTTTTGAGCCGGGACGCGGCTGGGATGAACCTGCTCGAAAGGAGGGCACAGCAAGCAAAGGACGCCCCTTTCTTGCGCCGTTGGGCAATCTCGAATTCATCGACGGCGTGCTGCCCACGCTGACGACCGATCTTCTTGTCGAAGTCACTTCGCTCGACGCCGTCCACCAGGTGGCGAGCCATTGGCTGAAAAACACCGCCGGTCCTGACGCCGCGAAAACGCGCATCGCTGCCATCGAAGACACGCGCTGGAAGTCGCGCCTCTTTACCGTGGAGCCGGTGCCCGGTTTCTCGGTCGCGTTCTGGGAGCGTCAGGAGCCTGTGCGCGGCAAGGCCATCGCGCTTGAAGGCGATCTGAGCGCGCACGAAATGAAGTTCGCCATCGTGGTCGCGCGCTGGAACGCGGTGATTACCGACCGCCTGCTGCAGGGCGCACTCGATTGCCTGCTCCGCAGCGGCGCGCACCGCGAGGCCATCGAGATCGTCCGCGTCCCGGGCTCCTGGGAAATTCCCGCAGCCGCTCGGCAGCTGGCGCAGACTCGCCGTTTCGACGCGGTCATTTGCCTGGGCTGCCTCATCCGCGGCGAAACCGCGCACTACGAAGCGATCTACAACGAGGTCGCGCGCGGCATCGGCCAGTCGCAGCAGGATACAGGCGTTCCGCACGCTTTCGGCGTGCTCACCTGCGAGACGCTGGAACAGGCGCTGGACAGAGCCGGCCTGAAAAGCGGCAACAAGGGATTCGAGGCAGCGGCTGCGGCGATCGAGATGGCCTCCCTGCACACGAAGATCGCCGCGGAGCCGCGAGCATGACGCTGGTCGGTAAGCGCCGCAAGTCCCGCGAACTTGCGATGCAGATGCTCTTCCAGGCGGATGTGGGCCGGCAGACTGCGGACGAAGTTCGCAAAACCTTCTGGCAGGCGCGCGAAGAAGCAGACGAAGCCACGCGCGGCTTCGCTGAGGATCTGTTTCGCGTCGCGACGTCGCGGGGCCCGGAAATCGACGCGATTCTCGAGCAGTATTCGAAGAACTGGCGCATCAACCGGATGTCTGCGGTCGATCGCAACCTGCTGCGCATGGCGGTTGCCGAACTACTCGGTTTTCCGGGAACGCCCGCGGCCATCGTGATCGACGAAGCTCTGGAAATCGCGCGCCGCTATTCGGCTCCGGAGTCGATTGACTTCCTTAACGGCATGCTCGATACCATTGCAAGGAGCCGCACGTGATGAAGCGCGGACGATCCGGAGATTCGGCGAAAGTCGTGCGAGCGGACGTGGCATGAAACTTCTCGCGTGGCTTCTGGAAGTCTTCATCAACACGTTCGGCATCACGCGGCCGCGTCCGGAGCAGGAGCGCAAGGCGCAACTTCTGATTGGCGGATTTCTGCTTGCGTCCATCCTCTTCGCGATCGCGATCGTGGTGTTCTTCCTGGTCGAGATTCACGCGGGGCACTGAGACAGCAGGAAGGCAGGGTGGTGACCCCGGGAAGACTCGAACTTCCGACACGCAGTTTAGGAAACTGCTGCTCTATCCACCTGAGCTACGGGGCCACATGCACACGGTTGCGCTAAAAAAGGTTAGCATTCGCGCGCCGGTACAGCCAATGGACTGCCGCTCACGCTGGGTCCTGTAGTTTGCCGCCAGACGATTCCGATCCTCGCACGAGCGGGGTTCCCGCGTATTCTGTCTCTTCTCCATCGATTGAGGGCTTCCATGCCATTTGTCACGCGCCGCGATCTGCTGTCTTCGGGACTGGTTGTTTCTGCTTCCACTCTGGCGATGCGCTCCGCGTTCGCCCGCACCGCGGCGCTGCTCGGCGACGATCTGCCTGAGCGATCGGCGACGGCCCTTCCCGCCATCGCTCCGCGCGAACAGCTTCTGTTCGATTTCGGATGGAAGTTCACCTTCGGCAACAGCGTGGATCCCTTGAAGGACCTCGGATTCGGCTACGGCCAAAGCGACTTCAGCAAGACCGGCGACTTCAAATTTGCCAAAGCCGGCTTCGACGACTCCGGATGGCGCACGCTGAATCTGCCGCATGACTGGGCGGTGGAGCTGCCGTTCGTCCATGATGATTCCGGGGAGGGAGACAGCTCGCTGCGCCCGCATGGATATAAACCCGTGGGCCGGCGTTATCCGGAAAGCAGCGTGGGCTGGTACCGGCACGAATTCGACATTCCCGCGAGCGACGCAGGCCGCCGCATCTGGGTCGAGTTCGATGGCGCCTTTCGTGACGTGCTGGTGTTCGTCAACGGTTGCTTCATCGGACGCAACGACAACGGTTATGCTCCTTTCCGTTTCGATCTCAGCGATTATCTTGCCTACGGCGCGAAGAACACCATCGTGGTTCGGGTCGACGCCAGCTTCGGCGACGGCTGGTTCTATGAAGGGGCAGGAATCTACCGGCACGTCTGGCTCAGCAAAATGGACGCGGTCCATCTCGGCAAGTGGGAAAGCGTGGTGCGCTCCACGATGACCGGCGGCGACGCCAACCTGACGCTTTCCGCGCTCGTTCAGAACGATGGCAAGCAGCCGGTGAACGCCAAGGTGAGCTGGAAGATTCTCGATGCGAAGGGCGCGACGGTTGCGACCGCGGAGGCTGGCGAACTGGCAGTCGCGGCCGGCATTGAGGGCTCGCTCTCGCATGCTTCAGCCGCGCTGAGGAATCCCGCGCTGTGGTCGGTGGACGAGCCGAATCTCTATTCCGCCATCGTCACCGTCGAGTCCGAAGGCAAGGTGCGCGACGCGGAGCGCATCACCTTCGGCATTCGCACGGCGCTCTTCGACGCGGAAAAAGGTTTCTTCCTCAACGGCCAGTCTCTCAAGATTCAGGGCACGTGCAATCACCAGGATCACGCGGGCGTGGGAGCGGCCCTGCCCGACCGGCTACAGTCGTTCCGGCTCGGCGTGCTGCGCGAGATGGGGTGCAATGCGGTGCGGACCTCGCACAACATGCCCACACCGGAGTGGGTGGACGCCTGCGACCGCCTGGGCGTGATGATGATGTGCGAGACGCGCCAGATGAACTCCAGCCCCGAGGGGTTAGCGCAGCTGGAAACCATGATCAAGCGCTACCGCAATTCACCTTCGATCATTATCTGGTCCATCGGAAATGAAGAAGGGCAGTTGCAGGGGCCGATGGCCGAGCAAGGCGCGAGGATCGCCGCGAGCATGGTGCAGCGCTGCGATGAACTCGATCCCACGCGCGTGGTCTCCGCCGCGGTGAATGGCGACAACCAAAAGGGCGACTCCGATGCGCTCGATATCATCGGCTTCAACTACAACCTGAAATTCCCCGATGCATTCCACAAAGAACATCCACAGCGTCCGGTGTACGGATCGGAAACCTCGAGTGCCATCAGCACGCGCGGGGAGTATGCGACTGACCCGCAGCGCAATATCGTGAGCTCCTACGATGGCGTGGTGCAGTGGGGCGAGAGTCCGGAGGAATGGTGGACCTTCTACGGCACGCGTGAGTGGGCAGCCGGCGGCTTCGCCTGGACCGGCTTCGATTATCGCGGCGAACCCACTCCGTACGGGTGGCCGTCGATTAACTCCCAGTTCGGCATCGTCGATATGTGCGGTTTTCCGAAGGATTATTTCTACTACTACAAAGCCTGGTGGCGGAAGGAGCCCTCGCTGCACGTCTTTCCCCACTGGAACTGGCACGGAAGAGAAGGCGACGAGATTCCGGTGTGGGTGTACTCGAACCTCGAAGAAGTGGAGCTGATGGTGAATGGCGCCAGTCTCGGTCGCCAGAAGGTGCCCCACCTCGGGCATGTGCAGTGGAACGTCAAGTATGAGCCCGGAGCCATCGAGGCACATGGTTACAAAGACGGCAAGGTCGTTCTGACGGAGAAACGCGAGACCACGGGAGCCGCCGCTTCTATTCGCCTCACTGCCGACCGTACCGAAATCAATGCCGACGGCGAGGACATCGCTGTGCTGAAGGTGGAGGCGCTCGATAAAGAAGGCCGGCCGATTCCGACAGCAAATAATAAAATTGCGTTCACGATTTCCGGACCGGGCAAGCTGATCGGTGTGGGCAATGGCGATCCCAACTGCCTGGAGAGCGACAAGGCGGGGAAACGCTCGCTCTTCAACGGTCTCGCCCAGGTCATCATCCAGAGCACGAAGCGCCCGGGAGCGATTCACATTGTCGCCGCGAAAGATGGTTGGGAGGGACCGGACCTGACCTCGGCGACGTTGCTGATCGCGGCCAAAACCGCCGAAGCGCGGCCTTCGGTGCCGGGGGTGCGAGAAGCCTGACTGCGCTCGCGACAAATTGAGTCGCGAGCGGACTGCTGAACGCCGCCTTACGCGCTCTGCCGTTCGTCGGCCCGCAGCATCAGCTCCAGATCCGACTCGTGCGCCAGCTTCATCGGCGGCGTGCGATTCCCATCCAGTTCAATTACATACATGTCCTGGAAAAAAGCCAGCTTCCTTGCCACGATCCCGCTGGTCTCCCCTACCTTGACGCGAACGCGCTGCCCTTCTGCAAATGCCATGGGCAGAATCTTCTCCCGGTTCTGCCTCCAGAACAATGGCTCGATGGGGACACCCTCGATCCCCTCAGGGGGTACACGGCAGCATTACCAACCTGCCGCTGGAGTTCGGTTACTACCGTCCTATGTCGGCCGCCGGACCTCTTGAAAAACCCTGTGCGGTCCGTCACATCCCCGCCGGCGACCGTCACTGAACAATATTCCGTGACGCACACCCTCGAAATTCCCGCCGCCAAACCACCCTTGCTGCCGATTACCGCCATCGCGCGCAAGCTCAACCTGCGTGAAGCCGACTACGATCCGCTCGGTCCCTGGTTCGCAAAGCTCCACCTCGATCTGCTGCGCGACCCTGTCCGCCCGCCTCTCGGCAAGCTGATCCTCGTGACCGCCACGACCCCGACCGCCGCCGGCGAAGGCAAACCGTCACCTCCATCGGACTGGTGCAGGGCCTCGAGCACATCGGCAGGCGCGCCATCATCACCTCCCGCGAACCCTCTCTCGGCCCCGTGTTCGGCATGAAGGGCGGCGCCGCCGGTGGTGGACTCTCGCAGATCGAGCCCAGTCAGAAGGTCAACCTGCACTTCACCGGCGACTTCCACGCCATCACTTCGGCGCACAACCTTCTCGCCGCTCTGATCGACGCGCATCTGTTCCACGGCAACGACCTCAACCTTGACCCCGCGACCCTCTTCTGGCCGCGCGCGATGGACATGAACGATCGCGCGCTGCGCAGGATCACCGTCAACGTCGATGGCAAGCGCGACGGCGCCAATCGCCGCACCGGCTTCGTGATCACCGCCGCTTCTGAAATCATGGCCATCCTCGCGCTGGCGAAAAATCGTACGGACCTGCGCCGCCGTCTGGCCCGTATCGTCATCGGCGCCACCCGCGGCGGCAAGCCCGTCACCGCCGACGATCTGCACGCCACCGGCGCCATGATGGCGCTGCTCGCCGACGCACTTTCGCCCAACCTCGTTCAGACCACTGAGGGCACACCCGCCCTGGTCCACGCCGGCCCCTTCGGCAACATTGCGCACGGGACGTCGAGCATCATTGCGCAGCAAATGGGCCTTCGCCTCGCAGACTACGTCGTTAACGAAGTCGGCTTTGCCGCCGACCTGGGCGCCGAGAAGTACATCGACATCGTCATGGGCGTCTCCGGCACCAGCCCCTCGGCTGCCGTGCTCGTGACGACCATCCAGAGCCTGCGCAATCAGGGCGAAGGCGACCTCGCGAGAGGCTTCCCCAACCTCGCCCGTCATGTTCAGAATCTCCAGCGCTTCGGCCTGCCGACCCTGGTCGCCATCAATCGCTTCCCTCACGACACCGGCGAGGAACTCGCCCAACTGCGCGCCTTCTGCGATACCCTGGGCGTCCCCACCGGCCCTCACTGAACCCTTCACCAAAGGCGGCGAAGGTTCAGAAGCCCTGGCCCGCGCGCTCGTCGAGCTCATCGACCACAATCCCACGGCCGCGGCGCACCCCATCTACGAACTCTCGGACTCGTACGAAGATAAGATCCGCAAAGTCGCAACGCAGATCTATGGCGCCGACGGAGTGTGCTTCAGCGACACCGCGCGCACGAAACTCGATCACTTCGTTGACTGGGGCTACTCCGGTCTGCCTGTGTGTATCGCGAAAACCCAGTACTCGTTCAGCGATAATCCAAAACTCCTCGGCGCGCCGAGCGGCTGGACTCTGACCATTAATGATGTGTCGCTCTCCGCCGGCGCCGGCTTCGTGGTTGCGATTGCCGGCAACATGATGCTGATGCCCGGCCTGCCCAAAGTCTCGCGTGGGGAAGAGATCGATGTCGAGGACTCTGGCGAAATCCTCGGGGTCTGATCGAACTCAGCTACCGGCTGCAAGCATCTCACTTTGTATGATTCGCAAACTCAAATCCGGCGAATACCGGCTGTACTCCCGGAAGAAGAACCCCTCCACGGGAAAGCGGCGCAACCTCGGCACCTTCTCCAGCAAAGAAAAGGCGGAGGAGCACGAACGCGCCGTGCAGTACTTCAAGAGGCACTGACTGTGGCGGCCAAAAGTCTTCAGCCACAAAGAAGAAGCGGTGGGTGAAGCAGGTCAACACCGACTCCACGCATCCACCCAAAGACCTCTTCACCCAATCCGCGCCGGTCATCGCGCGGTCGCTGGCCTCGAAGAAGGTTTCTCCGAAAGGACCCGGCTCCGGCATGCGGATGCTGACCTACTTTATTAACCGCGCCGGCAAAGGCCTGAGCGCCTCCCGCCGCCAGACGCTCGAACGCGCCAAAGGAGCTTCTTCACGAGCGCATCGAGAAGGAAAATCGAGCGCCGGAAGAAAGCGGCCTGAGATTGCTGTGCTAACTGCTGACCGCCAGCTAGGACTTTCCGAACGCTGAACGCTGAGCGCCGAACGCTTGCGTTTGCCCACCCAGAAGGTCACGGCTCCCGCCGCAATCAGCACGATCGTGGACACGAGCACCTTCGCGATCGCCAGCGGCTTGTTCGGTTCCTCATCGGCTGGAATCACCGACAGCACAATTGTCACCGCTGTTGATACAAATCCTACTACCGCGAGCAACACCGCTACCGGGCGCCCGCCCGGCACCCGCCGAACCTCGGGCCCCGCCTTCTGCCCCTGCAGCTTCACCATCGCCGCAAACATCCAGAGATAGGGCAAAAAGTAATTGATGATGCCCATGCTCACCAGCACGTCATAGGCACCGCGCACCGTCGTCCCCGCCTGCCCCAGCGCCGCCACCACCATTCCGGCGAAGCCGTACGACGGCAATCGCGACCCACGGCGTGCGAAACCTGGGATGCACGCTGCCGAACACCGGCGGCAAATAGCGATCGATGCCTGCGACAAAGGGCAGTCGCGATGTTGAAGACAAAAAAGACGCGGTGCCGCCGATCGCGTTCAACGCCATCAGCCCCGCCATCAGCGCCACCATCCACCCCACATGCAGCCGCCCGCACAGCACCGCCATGCCACGCATGAACCCATCCACGCCCGACACCGCATCCGGCGGCAGCGCCGTCAGCAGCGCTGCCGTGCCTCCGAGATAGCCCAGCGTCATGACGGTGCCGCCGACCAGGAGCGCCCACGGAATCGTCCTGCGCGGATTCTCGATCTCCTCGCCCATGAACGATCCGCTTTCGCATCCCGCAAACGCAAAGAAAATCGTCGACCAGAACACCGCGTTCTTCAGCGACCAGTGCGGCATCATCGTCGCTGCGCTGAAATGCGTCGCCACGCCAAACTGTCGCGCCGATACAGCGGCCAGCACGACCAGAATCAAAATCGGCAGCCAGCCCCCGATCGATCCGATGTTGCTCAGCCACTTCCCTTCCTCGAGCCCGATGATGTTCACGATGGTGATGATCGCGAGCCACACCACGGCAAAGGTCATGAAGTACGCCGGGCTCGCCGACCACGCATGCCCGCGCTCTCCCGCCATGTACAGCACGGCTCCCGCCCCGAAATACAAAAACGACGCGAAGTACGGCAGGTTCGACATCCAGTACATCCACGAACTCAAAAAACCCGCCGAGTCTCCGAACGCCTCCCGTGTCCATACGTAGAGGCCGCCCTCCTGCGGATAGCGCGACGACAGCTCCATCACGGTGGCCGCGAGCGGGATGAAAAAACCGAGCAGTGCGCAGATCCACACCACCAGCGCCGACGGACCTCCCGCGGCCGCTGTAGCCACCCAGCGCACACTCAGCCCCGTGGCAATATAGAACAACGCCAGGTCGCGAAATCGCAGCGCCCGCTTCAACCGCGGTTGTGAGGCTGTAGCCCCAGTCACCACGGGCGCATCAGCCACGCGCGCCGCTTTCCAGATCCGTCAGCACGGCCATTGCCGCGTTGCGGCCGTTCACACCAATCACGCTGCCGCCCGGATGCGTACACGCCCCGCACAAATACACACCCTCCATCGGGGTGCGCGAGGTCAGCCGCCGCGACCACATGTAAGGAGGCAGACACTCGCCCTGAAAAATGTGTCCGCCCGTCAGCCCCACCTTCTCTTCAATGTCCGGAGGCCCCAGCACCTGCGCCTCCACGACGGCGGTGTCCATGTTCGAGCAGAATCGTCCCACCGACGCGAGCGCCAGCCGCCGCACTTCCTCCCGACGCGCATCCCAGCTGCCCCGGGCATCCGCAGTCCCGCCAAACGTATACGGCACATATTGCGCGAACACGCTCATGGTGTGCAGCCCCTGCGGCACCACGCTTCGATCGTGCACGCTCTGGAAGTACAGCTCGCACCACAGCGCTTCACCCAACTCGCCGCGCTTCGCCGCCGCGAAGCCCGTCTTCCACTCCTCCCTGGTCAGCGGCGCGTTGATCTGTCCGTAATGGTGCGGCTCATTTGTGCCTGGCCTTGTTACGAAATTCGGCAGCTCCCGCAGCAGCACATTCAGCTTCACCGTGCAGCCTTCGATGGGAACTTCCTCTATCCGCGCCTTCCACTGCGCATCGGCTCCGCTACCCAGTAGCCGCAGCGTCACGCGCGGATCGGCGTTGGACACCACCACTTTCGCTTCGACCCGCTCACCGCTCTCGAGCACCACACCCTCGCCGGGGATAATCTGTGCCACGGGTACGCCGGACGCCACCACCGCGCCCGCCTCCCGCGCCGCGTCGCAGAGGTAGAACGAGACCATTCCCATGCCGCCTTTGACGTAGCCCCACATACCCGGCATCCCGCCAGCCGCCCTGACGCGTGATGAAACCGGATCGACGCCGTGCCTTTGTCGAACGGGCTCGCGTTGGTTCCGATCACTCCCTGGCCCAGATACGCAATTTGTAACCGTTCATCGCACAAATAGTGCTCCACGAACTCCGCCATCGACCACTCGTACAGCAGCTTGCGTGCCTCGTGATCGCCGGCGAGCCGTTCGTCGATCTCCTCCGGTGTCGGCGCCTCCCCAATCCACGCGTCTGCATTCCCAACCGGCCGCAGCTTGTCCCGCATCCGCCCCAGTGTCGCGTTCATTGCCTTCCAGCCCTTCGACCGCGCGCGGCGCAAACCGGCGCACCTCGGCTTCGCACTTGTCGTCGTCATCCCACAGCTGCACGCTGCTGCCATCGAGAAACGGCACGAACAGCCCATTCACCGCCGGCGTCCAGTGGAATCCACGCGCCGGCAGCCCCAGTCCTCCACCACCAGCGGATGCAGCAACCCCGCGAGGTACGCGCACGGCGACATGCGCACGTCCGGGTGCGTTTCCGGAAACGGCTCTTCGATCGTGCACGCACCACCAACGCGTTCGCGGCTTTCAAGCACGAGCACGCGCTTGCCCGCACGCGCCAGATACGCGGCACACGCCAGGCCATTGTGGCCCGCGCCGACCACCACCACGTCCCACGTCCGAGCCGCCAGGTCGCGCATCGGCGCAGGCAACCCCACCTTTCCTAAAACAGCAGCTGTTGCCGAACCGCTCAGAACCACACCTCCAGGGTTTCCTGCCAGTATCCACACTCGCGCCCCGCAGCGGAAGCGAATTGCTTCCTCACCTTCGTCGCGCAGCCTATACTGTCGCTTCGCAGAAAGACTTTTTTTGAGGTCGCTTTATGTCCCGCATGCGTGCGTCCCTTGCCGTTTTCTCCGTTCTGGTTTCTCTTCTTCTGATCCTGCCCGCGGCTCACGCCCAACAGTCCACGCCCGCCGATCAGCCCTGGCTCAACACCTCGCTTCCCATCGATCAGCGCGTCGAGGCTCTTGTCTCGAAGATGACCCTGGACGAAAAGGTGCAGCAGATGCGCGACCACGCGCCGGCGATCCCGCGCCTCGGCGTCCCGCAATATTTCTGGTGGAATGAAGGCCTGCACGGCGTGGCCTTCGCTGGATACGCCACCAATTTCCCCCAGGTTATCGGCATGGCCGCCACGTTTGACACGCAACTGGTCCACATCATGGGCCAGACCATCTCCACCGAAGCGCGCGCGAAATACGACGAGGCTATTCGTAACAATCAGCATGAACAATTCTTCGGGCTCACCTTTTGGGCGCCGAACATCAACATCTTTCGCGATCCCCGCTGGGGCCGCGGTCAGGAGACCTACGGCGAGGATCCCTTTCTCACCGGCCGCATGGCTGTCGCCTTCGTCACCGGCATGCAGGGCGACGACCCGCACCACACGCGCGTCGTCTCCACGCCCAAGCACTACGCCGTCCATTCCGGGCCCGAACTGACCCGCCACCAGGCGAATGTCGACATTTCCGCGCACGATCTCGAAGACACTTACCTACCTGGGTTCCGCGCCGCCGTCACCGAGGCGCACGCGCAATCCGTGATGTGCGCTTACAACGCCATCGACGGCGCTCCCGCCTGCGCCAACACCATGCTGCTGCGCGATCACCTGCGCGATGCGTGGGGTTTCGACGGCTACGTCGTCTCCGACTGCGCCGCCGTGGCGGACGTCTTCAACGGCCATCACTACGCGCCCGATATGCCGCACGCCGCGGCTGATGCGGTCAAAGCCGGCACCGATCTCGAATGCGGCTTCGGTCAGGGCCAGGCCTTCCCATCGCTCGTCGACGCGGTCCACCGGGGCCTCATCAGCGAAGCTGAAATCGACGTGGCGCTTCATCGGCTCTTCCGCGCCCGCTTCGAGCTCGGAATGTTCGACCCGTTGAACAGCTATGCGTATGGCAAGATCCCGTTCAGCGAAGTCAATTCGCCTGAGCATCGCCAGCTTTCGCTCGAGGCCGCGCGCGAATCCATGGTCCTGCTCAAGAACGAGGACCACATCCTTCCGCTGAAATCCTCCATCGCGAACATCGCCGTCGTCGGGCCCACCGCCGAATATGTTCAATCCCTCCAGGGCAATTACAACGGCCCGCCGCCCAACCCCGTCTACCCGCTCAACGGCATCGAAAAGCGCTTCTCGTCCGCGCATGTCACGTATGCCCAGGGCTCGACGCTGGTCGAGGGATATGCCATGCCCATCGAGCACACCGCGCTGCACACCCTCGACGGCGATGGAGACGGCCTCACCGGACAGTACTTCAACTCACCCGACTTCAGCGGCAAGCCTGTGCTCACCCGCACCGACCGCAACATCAACTTCAACTGGGATAAGGTTGTCCCGGTCCCCGGCCTTGAGCGCAACAACTACTCGGTCCGCTGGACCGGTTCCTTCACGGCGCCCGCGCCCGGCGATTACAAGCTCGGCGTCCACATCAACTACTGCTACGCCTGCGAAAACGCCGAGGGATTTCAGCTGTATCTCGACGGCAAGCTCATCGTCGCGAGCAGCAGCCACATGTCCGGCGAACGCGGCGCGGTCTACGAGGCTTCCGTGCACTTCACGGATACAAATCCGCACAAGATCCGTCTCGACTACCTCCACGGCACGAGCACCGCGGGTATCGACCTCACGTGGCAGGCCCCGGCTGACGCTCTCCGCAGCCAGGCCGTCGAAGCTGCGAAGAATGCCGACGTCGTCATCGCCTGCGTCGGCCTTTCGCCGAATCTGGAGGGCGAGGAAATGCCCGTTCACCTTGAAGGCTTCAGCGGTGGCGATCGCACGTCGATCAATTTGCCCGCCGCACAGGAAGATTTACTCAAAGCCGTAGCCGCGACCGGCAAGCCGCTCATCGTCGTGCTGCAAAGCGGCAGTGCCCTCGCCGTCGACTGGGCACAGCAACACGCGAACGCCATCCTCGAAGCCTGGTATCCGGGCGAAGAGGGCGGCACCGCCATCGCTGAGACGCTGGCCGGCGACAACGATCCGGCTGGCCGCCTGCCTCTCACGTTCTATGCGTCGGACTCGCAGCTGCCGCCCTTCGCCGACTATTCGATGCAGAACCGCACCTACCGCTACTTCAACGGCAAGCCGCTTTACCCCTTCGGCTACGGGCTCAGCTACACCACCTTCGAGTACAGCAATGTGAAAACTCCGCACGAAGTCACGGCCGGCGAGCCGGTTCAGATTGAAGCCGACGTCAAGAACACGGGTTCCGTCGCCGGCGATGAAGTGGTCGAGGTCTACCTCACGCAGCCGCGCGGCTCCGAGACGCCGATCCACGAGCTGGCCGGCTTCACGCGTGTCCACGTCGGCGCGGGGGCGAACCAGCCACGTCGGCCTCACGCTTGACCCGCGCGCCATCGCTCAGGTCGACGAGAAAGGCAACCGCGTGATTCTACCCGGCGAATAACCGTGTCGGTCGGAGGCGGCCAGCCGGGGACGTCGGCGTCGACGCAAACCGCTACCTTCACGATCAGCGGGAAAAAGGAACTGGCCAAATAGGCTAACTTCTGGCCAACGGGAGTAGCGCAGGCCAGGACTATCTGTCAAAAATCCTTCCCACTTAATCGTTTCAGCTGATACTCTGGATGCCGATTCCAAGAGGCATCCTATGCAACGCCGCACGTTCCTGAAGTCCGCTGCCGCCCTTGCCGCCACGCCCGCGCTCTCACCCCTGGCCCGCGCTGCTGCCGAGTCCCTGCCCGCCGTCGCTTCGCCCAACCCGCATCGCTTCCCGCAGAACTTTATCTGGGGCACGGCCACGGCTGCCTATCAGGTGGAAGGCGCCGTGCATGAGGACGGCCGGGGCGCATCTGTCTGGGACACGTTCTCCCACACGCCGGGCAAAACCTTCCAGGGTCAGACCGGCGATGTCGCCGACGACTTCTACCATCGCTACAAGGAGGACGTCGCGCTCATGCAGCGCCTCGGCGTCCGCGGATTTCGCTTCTCCATCGCCTGGCCGCGCGTTTTTCCGGAAGGAACCGGCACGCCCAATCCCAAAGGCCTCGACTTCTACAAGCGCCTTCTCGACGCATTGCATGAAGCAAACATCGAGCCCTTTTGCACGCTCTTCCACTGGGATTTGCCCCAGGCGCTCGAGGACAAGGGGGGCTGGACCAGCCGCGCCACCGCACAGGCTTTCGCCGACTACGCGCACTACACGGCCAGCCAGCTCGGCGACCGCATTAACCAATGGATGACCATCAACGAATTCGGTTCGTATATCGACGCTGGCTACGGCACCGGCGAGTTCGCCCCTGGCCGCAAGCTGTCGAAGAAGGACTGGATGCAGACGCGCCACAACGCGGTCTACGCCCATGGGCTCGCCGTGCAGGCCGTCCGCGCTGGAGCCGGCCGTCCGGTTCAGGTTGGCCTGGCTGAAGACATCAGCGGCGTCATGCCCGCCATTGAGGATGCCGCGCACATCCGCGCCGCCGAAATCGGCCTCCGCGAAGAGAACGCGTGGCACATCACCGCCATTTTCGAAGGACGCTACACCGACCACTACCTCCAGTCGCTCGGCGCCGACGCACCTGTCTTCACGGCCGATGAGATGAAGACCATCTCCTCGCCGATCGACTTCCTCGGTATCAACATTTACACCACGCGCGAAGCGGTTCCCTCCGACGCGGCGCCGGGGTACCAGATGGTGGACCGTCCGGCAAGCTACCCGCACATGGCTTCGGACTGGATTTTCTTCAACCCGCACGCGGTCTACTGGACTCCGAAGCTGGTCTCGACGATTTGGGGCGTCAAGTCCCTCTACATCACCGAAAACGGCTGCTCCTCCGACGATGTGCTCCGGCCGGAGGCTCCGAATCCTGCCGGCCAGGTTCTCGACTCGGACCGCGTCCTCTACCTGCGCAACTACCTCACACAGATGCAGCGCGCGGCCGGGGAGGGCGTGCCTCTTCACGGCTACTTCCTGTGGAGCCTGCTGGATAACTACGAGTGGGCGTCGGGGTATTCGAAGCGCTTCGGCATTACCTATGTCGATTTCGAGACGCAGAAGCGTATCCCGAAGATGTCGTATGACTTCTACAAAGAGGTCATTCGCTCGAACACGGTGGTGTGAGCCCAGCGTTCAGTTGTCAGCGTTCAGTTGTCAGCGTTCAGCGTTCAGAAGGGCGTTCGGCCGATTTTCCGAACGCTGAACGCTGTACGCTAACAAGGTGCCTTTCTCCGCGTTCATCGGCAATGAGCCCACCGTCCGCCACCTGCGCGAAGCCCTCGCCGCGGGGCGCCTCCCGCATTCGCTGATCCTCGCCGGCCCTCGCGGCGCGGGCAAATACACGCTCGCCATCATGCTCGCGCAGGCTGCCAACTGCCTCACGCCTCCGCCCCCCGGCCCCGATGGCCTGCCCGACTTCTGCGGCGTCTGCTCGAATTGCCAAAGGATCGGCCAGGCCCTCGACCTCGACGCCCGCTGCACCGAAGCCGTCGCCGCCCGCGAGGATCTCCGCGACGTGGACAAGCGCGACACCCGCATCCTGATTCAGACTCACCCCGACGTTCTCGTCATCCCTCCCGATCCGCCGCAACTCCTCATCAAAATCGGCCAGGTTCGCGTCCTCACCCGCGAGATCTACCGCATCCCCGCCGAGGCTCGCCGCGCGTTCTACATCTTTACCTGCGCCGCGTTCATGAAGGAAGCCGCCAACGCGCTCCTCAAGGTCCTCGAAGAGCCGCCCGCTTACGCCACTATCGTGCTTCTTGCGGAGAACACGGGCGAACTGCTCCCCACTATCCGTTCGCGGGCCGGCATCTTCCGCCTCGGCGCCATTCCAACCCCTGAAATCGAGAAGCTTCTCGCCGAGCGCCGCCCCGAATTCTCGAACTCAGCCCTCAAGCCCGCCGAGCGCTCCCTGATCGCACGCCTTGCTGAAGGCGCCATCGGCCGCGCCCTGGGGTTCGATCTCTCCGCATACCTCGCCGCCCGCGCCGATGCCCTCGTCCTTCTCCGCAACGCGAGCGGCCAGAACGACGCTTCCGACCTCTTCCACGTGACCGAAACCTACCGCGCCGGAGCCGAAGGCCAGGAAAAGACCGAAGGCCTCCTCCGCGCTGCTTCCTCGATCCTCGAAGACCTGCTGCTGCTCAAGTCCGAAACACCGCAGCTGGTCCGCAACATCGACCTGCAGCGCGAACTCGCCGCGATGGCGACCGCAGTCACCTTCGAGTGGATCGAATCCGCCGCGCGAGGCCTCCGCCAGGTGGAATCCGGCATGCGCCGCAACCTGCTCCGGTCGCTCACCCTCGACAGCTTCGCAGCGCAGCTGTCGTCATAGGCAGGTGGTTATTGGCAACCAGCTGTCCCAGAGCGCCATCCTGCGCCCAGCTCTGTCCTGCCCCTGGATTCCCACACCCAATCCAGGTTACGATTCCATCATCATTTCCTCAGTGTTGTTTTCACCCGTGCGACGCAGCCCCGGTTTTCTGCATCACATAGAAACATCTTGTCCGTAAAGGATTATGGGAATGCCCCAGTTGCCTGCCTCGACGGTGCGGACTCTGCGCCCGCAAGCAGTTAAGCCTCCCGCACAGCGAGGATCGAACGCGCTCGCGCCCGAACCCACGCCGGGTCCGGTTGCTGTCCCGGCACCTGCACCAGCCGCGCCCAACAACACCGTCGACCTCGACGTCATCGGCCCGCGGAAACTCATCCGGCCCAAGCTGCCGGAAAACGCACGCAATGCCCGCCGCTTCCAACGCGATCAGGAGCCGACGCTCATCGTGCGCTCCTCAGCACCCCGCGTTGCCGGCGTCCAGGAAGCCTCGCACGCGGAAACCTTCTACCTGCAGAAGCAGCTACAGACCCAGACCCCCATGGTCTTCATCCTCGACGACAACGAGAAGATCGAAGGCTGCATTGAGTGGTACGACCGCAACGCGATCAAAGTGCGCTGTACCGGCTCCGTCTCTTCATATTTCCGCGGCAACAGCCGCAACGACTCCGGCACTCGGATTCTCATTTACAAGTCGAGCATCAAGTACCTGTACAAGGCCGGAGAGAATTCGCCACTGTAATCGCGGCGCGCTCCTATTCCCTGTTCGCTGCTCTCATCAGTCTGTCCCGAATCGCTATCCCGATCCCCTCAGCCCGCGGCATCGGACACACAATCGCCGTCACCCCAGCCGCATCCAGCCAGCGCAGTCCCGCATACAGTTGCTGGGCCAGCTCCCTCTCATGCTCCCAGCGTCCCCATTGAAAAATCTTGACGCTCGACCGCAGTAAGGCGGTCGGAAACCCATCGGGCAGCATGAGCCCTACGAGTTCGCCCGCCTCCTGCGCTCGCCGCGCTGCCCTCTCAAACTCGACCCTCTGCGCCGCTCCCTCACCCTCCACCAGCACCAGCCGGGCCCGCGGCGCATAATGCCGCTCGCCCATGCCGGGCGATGGCGCGGCCTGCGCAGCTTCATCCTCCCGCAGTTGCTGTCTCGACGACACCTCTCCCGCCGTCACGGCCGCGATCTGCTCCCGCGTGATCACGCCCGGTCGATAGATCACGCATCGGTCCGCGTTGACCTCCACGACCGTGGACTCGAGGCCGTGCGTTGTCTCCCCGCCATCCAGAATGGCGTCGATGCGCCCGGCGAGATCCTCCGCCACATGCTCTGCGGTCGTCGGACTAATGCGGCCGAACCGATTCGCGCTCGGAGCCGCCACCGGGACCCCAGCCGCCAGCAGCAGAGCCCGCGCCACCGGATGCGCCGGCATGCGCACGCCCACCCGCGCCAGCCCCGCCGTCACCGCCTCCGCAATCCTCGGACTCTTCGCCAGCAGGAGCGTCAAGGGTCCGGGCCAGAACGCCTCCATCAGCCGATGCGCATCCTGGTCAACTTCCGCCGCGACCATCTCCAGCATCGTCCGATCCGCAATGTGCACGATCAGCGGATCCCAGCTCGGCCGCTCCTTCGCGACGAAAATCTTCTTCACGGCCTCGGCGTCGAGCGCACTGGCACCCAATCCGTACACCGTCTCCGTCGGAAACGCCACGGTCCCGCCTGCACGCAGAATTTTCGCGGCCTCCGCAATGGCTCGGCGCGAAGTCTCGCTCTCCATATCCGCAGCATCGACCCTGAGCCTCAGCGTCTCCATTCCTAAACCCTAAACCCTATACCCTGTATCCATGCCCACCGAAGTCGAAGTTAAGTTTCGCGTCGCCGATCCTGAGGCTCTCACGGGCCGCCTCCGCGACGCCGGCTTCCATCTGGAAACCGAGCGCACCTTCGAGCGCAACATCCTCTACGACACGCCTGATCGCCGCCTCCGGGCGCAAACCGCCATCCTTCGCCTGCGCCGGTACGGCGACCGCTGGGTCGTCACCTACAAGTGTCTCCCGCAAAACCACGACCCCTCCGCCGCCCATAAGCACCGCGACGAGACCGAAACCCAGGTGCAGGATGGCGAGGCGATCGGGCACATCTTCACGCAGCTCGGCTTCCAGCCCGCCTTCATCTACGAAAAGTGGCGGACGGAGTTCGCGGACTCCACCGGCCACTGCGTCCTCGACGAAACCCCCATCGGCCTCTACGCCGAACTGGAGGGCCCGCCGGAGTGGATCGACGCAACCGGGCACAAACTCGGCATCGAAACCGGCGAGTTTCTCACTCTCAGCTACGGCCGGCTGTTCGAGAAGTGGCGCGATGAGAGCGGCAGCTCTGCGCAGAATCTCACCTTCGAGGAAGTCGCGACGCCGGCTCGTTAACCCTTTTCTGAGGCCCGCCGATACCTCCTGTGAACGCACATTTGCGGGCGGAGTTTGGTGCAGCCTCGTCTTCGCCCGTACTTTTTTTGCATGCAGAGGTGTCGAGTGGTCTCGTCCGTTTTTGCGCCCAGCCGCCGGCGCCGCACCGCCCTGTGGCGCGCCTTTCAGCGCCCGTTGCTGTGCGAGCCGAGAGTCGTCGGAGCCATCCATCCGGCCGAAATGCCGCCGGATCGCGCCCCGCGCCAGCCTGCGGCTTCTGCTGCTCAACCCGCGCTCGCCCACGCCCTCACTCGCCCGTGAGCGGATTTCCATCCACCGGCTTGATCGTTGTCGGATCTTTCACCGGCACCGCCTGCTGCTCGTGTCCACCCGCAGGCGCGGTTCCCTGAAGACCGGCCGCTGCATGTTGAAGGCTGTCGCTGGAGTACACCCGCATCGGATCCCCGGGCAGCATCCCGTGCTTCTCCAGCGCCAGGCGAATTCGCCGCTGCGTTTCCCGCTGCGCCGCCCATTGCTTGTTCGCCTTCGTCTTCAGCTGCACCGGATAGATCACCTGCGATCCCCTGATGGCGTCCACGCCCAGCAGCACCGGATCGGCCAGATAGACGTCGCTGTAGGTGGGGTCGTTGCGCACGCTCATGGCCGCATCCTTCAGCACCTGCATCACCGCATCCGGATTCGCGGAGAAGTCCACGGACACGTTGATGGTCGCCAGCGAGTAGTCCCGTACCAGGTTCGCCACCGTCGTGATCTGCGAGTTGGGAATGATATACAGGGTTCCGTCCGCCCCTCGCACCTGGGTCCGCCGCAGGGTCATCGTTTCCACCGTTCCGCTGACGCCGGCAACCGTGACCACGTCGCCGACGTTGTATTGATCTTCGATCAGGATGAGAAAGCCGTTGAAGCAGTCCTTCACGATGTTCTGCGCCGCCAGCCCGATCGCCACGCCCGCCACGCCCGCGCTGGTCAGCAGCGGGCCCAGGTTGAACCCGAAGACCGACAGGATCTGCAGCGTGGCCAGCACCACGATCACGCCGATCCCGGTGGCGCGGATCACCGACATCAGCGTGCGCACCTTCGAGTAGTGCCCCGCCGTATTCGCCTGCCGCTCCGCAAGCCTCAGGACGTGCCGGCTGATCAGGCCCAGCAGCCACATCAGCAGCCACAACAGCAGCGCGACCCCGATCAGCCTCTCCAGCTTCTCGTGCAGGAAATCCTGCAGATCGAGAACGTACTTTGCCCAGAGCCCGGTAAAGAACTCTCGCCCTCCGGCCATCAGCAACAGGGTCCGCATCGCTTTCTCAGCATACCGTCCCGGCGCTCATCTTCACGCGCCGGGTCCGGGCATATAATTCTCCCCGACCCCGCGGCGCGGCTTCATGCTCGTCCCGCCGCACAAGAGGAGTCATCATGATCCGCATGACCACTTCGATTCGGAGCACCCGGCTCCCTGCGATGTTTCTCGCCTTCGTCTTTGCCGCGCTCGCCGCCGGCGCGCAGCAATCGACGCCCGTAACCAGGCGCCCGCCCGCCACCAGCACCGATACCGGCCTCTACGGCGACGTGGCCGGTCCTCCGGCTCACGACCCCGAACAATCCCGCATGCTCCACGAGATGTCGCGCGACCGCAGCGCCCTGCGCCAAAAAGAGATTGTCGAGGATACGAATCACATGATGGATCTGGTGAAACAGCTGAAGGATGCGGTGGACAAGACCAACAAGGACGAACTGTCTCTCTCGGTCGTCAACACAGCCACGGAAATCGAGAAGCTCGCCAGAGCCGTGAAGGAAAAGATGCGGGACGGGCAGTAAGACGGCGTTCGGCGTTCTGCGCTCGGCGTTCAGCGCTCGGCGCTCGGCGTTCTGCGCTCGGCGTTCAGCGCTCGGCGCTCGGCGTTCTGCGCTCGGCGTTCGGCGCTCGGCGTTCAGCGTTCGGCGTTCAGCGTTCAGCGTTCAGCGTTCAGCGCTCGGCGCTCGGCGTTCGGCGCTCGGCGCTCGCGTTCAGAGCTTTTCCCGCATCGCCCACAACATCTTCCCTGCCTGCTCGGCCAGCATCTCGGCTTCAGTAATCTGGCTGGAATCCCCAAGCCGAGTTCTCGAGCAATCACTAACTGCGTCTGAACTTCCAAGCGGACCCCCGGGCCATTCCGAGAAAGACTGCGGTATTCCCCCTTCGAAGACCTTCCGTAGCCTTCTGCAATATTGCTGGCGACGGACACGCCCGCCCGGCGCAATTGGCTCGTCAGCCCATAGACCTCTTCCCGCGGAAAATCCCGGGTCAGCTTTATAGAGGGCAGCACCGAGAGCTGAATCGCACACTGCCAAACCTCCAGACTCGCGATAGGATTTCGCCACCATCGTCACTCCAAAGTTGATGCCGATCACCAGCTTTCCCGAACGCCGAACACGGAGCGCCGAACGCCACTGACCAGCTCACAGACGGCGAATCACCAACAAGGTCTGATCGTCGGCCTGCTTTCCGAACGCCCGCGCTCTCGTCAGGATCGTCTGTACCAGGCCCTCCAGCGGCCCGTGCGCGTTGCCCGCAATCACCTCCTCGACCCGCCCGATCCCGAATTCCTCCCCCTTCTTATCGCAGACCTCCAGCACACCGTCGGTCGCCACTACCAGCAGGTCGCCATCCCGCAGCTCGATCGCCTCGCCCGTGAATTTCTCGACCGGCAGCAGCCCCAGCGGATACTGCTGTTCCTCCACGCGCCTCGCATCCCGCTGCTGCGCGCTCCAGTGCAGTACCGGCGGACTGGCCGCTGTGGCATACCACGCGCTGCCATCCTGGTTCAGCCGGAACGCCGTCAGCGTTGCGTACATCTGCGGCTCTTTCACGGCCGGCAGCACGCGATTGAGCTTGTCGAGCAGCATCGGCAGCGTCTCGCTCGGATGTCCCACCGCCGCATCCAGCAGCGCCGTCCGCGTCGCCGTCTTCAGCATCCCCATCAGGATCCCCGCCGGCAACCCGTGGCCGGCAATATCCGCCAGATACGCCACCACATCCCCGTTAGGCAGCACCACCGCGTCCACCAGATCGCCGCCGACCTTGTGGCTCGGCACGGAGATCCCATACACCTCGTACAGCGCTGTCCGCAGCCCCACCGGCGGCGCCAGCGTCTTCTGGATCCCGTGCGCCAGCTCCAGTTCGCTGCGGATTCGCCCCGTCTCGATTCCCAGGACACGGATAAAGCTGACAAAAAGAGCGTAGGACGCGATCACAGCGACGAGAATGCAAGTCGCCGAAAAGTGAATTCCCGCCGCGGACGCAACGTGTGGAAACTTGTATACGGCCTGGATCCGGTCGACAGCCCAGGTGACCGCATTCCCCAGAAACAACTGAGAGGCGGCGAGAAGGACCAGAAAGATCGACGGCAAACGTGCCAACACGACAATCCATAAGGCCGCGTTCAGCCCACAGAAGGCCGCGATGATGAGGGCCACCGCGTAGGGCATGGTGCCCAGCTGCATCAGGTCGTTAAAAAATCCGATGACCGAGAAAAGAAAGAAGACCGCGGCGGCAAAGTACCATAACCGGCTCCAGGGAACGTCGCGCAACGGCTGCAGGCGTTTGCTGAGAATCCACTTTTGTATAAAGTTCCGCATTGGCAGTCACCATACCAGCCCACTGAATTCGCGTACAGCGAACCAGCCGGCTGCACCTGCTGACTATTGACTACTGGGTTATTGGCTGCCGGTCTCTTATCCCCCTCCCGTACCCCTCCGCCGTTACTTTCCAACCATTGCGTTTTCCTCCTGTGCCCGCGATACAATTTTCCGTCGCCCCGGGTTCGGGGCGCTGCAAGGAAAGGGGTTCGCAATCGACGCCGCACGCACTAAACTGAAGGTGGCGAACATCTAAGGAAGCAGAGGTCCGCATGGCGCGCACCGCAGTCTCCGGCGCTGAAGTTAAAAAAACGGTCGAGCAAGCATCCCGCAACGGCAACGGCAGCGGTCCCGAGCTTCCCTCGGAAAAGCTCCTCGATATTTATCGGCTCATGGTGCTCTCGCGCCGCACCGATGACCGCGAGATCATCCTCAAAAACCAGCAGAAGGTGTTCTTCCAGATCTCCGGCGCCGGTCACGAGGCTCTGCTGGTCGCCGCCGGCCTCTCGCTCCGTGCCGGCTACGACTGGTTTTTTCCCTACTACCGCGATCGCGCGCTTTCGCTCGCGCTCGGCACCACCGTTGAAGAGCAGCTGCTCCAGGCGGTCGGCGCCGCATCCGACGTCGCCAGCGGCGGGCGCCAGATGCCCTCGCACTGGTCCGATCCAAAGCTGCACATCGTCTCGGCCTCGTCCTCCACCGCGACGCAGTGCCTGCAGGCTGTCGGTTGCGCGGAGGCTTCGCTCTACCTCACGCAGCATCCCGAGGCCGCGAAGCCAGGCGATCCGGCAAACGCCGACTACCGCCAGTTTCATGCCGTCGACTTCCACGGCGATGAGGTCGTCTACGTCTCCATCGGCGAAGGCGCAACGTCCCAGGGTGAGTTTTGGGAATCCATCAGCATCGCCTCCAACCGCAAGCTGCCCCTCCTCTTTGTCGTTGAAGACAACGGATACGCCATCTCCGTCCCTGTCGAAGTCAACACGCCCGGCGGCAATATCTCGCACCTGCTTGGCGCGTTCCCCAATTTCCATTTCGAAGAGGTCGACGGCACCGACCCGGTCGCCTGCATGAAGGCCTTCGAGGCCGCTGTCGCGCACTGCCGCGCCCGCAAAGGACCCGCGCTGGTCCACGGCCACGTCATCCGCCCCTACGCGCACTCTTACTCCGACGATGCGCGCCTCTATCGCCCTGAGTCCGAACGCGATGCCGAAGCCCTGCGCGACCCGATCCAGAATTTTCGGGCCTATCTGCTCCACGAAAAGATCGCCGGCCCCGAAGCTCTGGACCGCATCGAGAAGCAGGCCGACGACGACGTGCGTCAGGCTGCGGAGCGTGCCCTCGCCGCGCCCCTTCCTTCCCCCGAGCCGGCGGCCATCCTGCGCCACCGCTATTCCGAGGATTACGATCCCACGCGCCCCGAGCTGCAAACGGCCCCCGCCAGCGACGGCGCTGCGCGCACCATGGCCGACCTCATCAACGCCTGCCTTCACGATGAAATGCGTCGCGACCCTCGCATCGTCGTGTTCGGCGAAGACGTCGCCGACTGCTCCCGAGAGGAATACCTCGCGCAGAAGCAGGTCAAAGGCAAGGGTGGCGTCTTCAAGCTCACCGCCGGCCTGCAATGCGAATACGGCTCCGGACGCGTCTTCAATACTGCATTAGCCGAAGCCGCCATCGTCGGCCGCGCCATCGGCATGGGCGTACGCGGCCTCAAACCCATCGCCGAAATTCAGTTCTTCGACTACATCTGGCCCGCGATGCATCAGCTCCGCAACGAGCTAAGCCTCATGCGCTGGCGCTCCAACGGAACCTGGGCAGCGCCGGCGGTTATCCGCGTGCCGATCGGCGGATATCTGACCGGCGGAGCCATCTATCACTCACAGTCCGGCGAGAGCCTCTTCACCCACACTCCTGGCCTTCGCGTGGTCTTCCCGTCGAACGCGCTCGACGCCAACGGCCTGCTGCGCACCGCGATTCGCTGCGATGACCCCGTGCTCTTCTTCGAGCACAAGCGCCTCTATCGCGAAACGTACGGCCGCGCGCCCTATCCCGGCCCGGATTACATGATTCCGTTTGGCAAGGCGAACATCGTGCGCGAAGGCTCGCACCTCACGCTCATCACCTATGGAGCCATCGTGCCTCGCGCGCTGCAGGCCGCACAACGCGCCCACCGCGAACTTGGCATCGAGACCGAGATTCTCGACCTGCGCACCCTCAATCCCTACGACTGGGAAGCCATCGCGACCTCCGTTACGAAGACCAGCAAAGTCATCGTCGCCCACGAGGACACGCTCAGCTGGGGCTACGGCGCGGAAATCGCCGCCCGCATTGGCGAAGAACTCTTCGACTCCCTCGACGCGCCGGTCCGCCGCATCGGCGCCATGGACACCTTCGTCGCCTACCAGCCCGCGCTGGAAGACGCCATCCTGCCGCAACCGGAAAAGATTTTCAACGCCATCGCCGACCTGGCGAAGTACTGAGAGCTCTCCCGCATGGAGGCTACTTCCTCTTAATCGGTTGGAAAAGGCAGTCGGTGAGGCTAGAATCGGTCGTCAATGATCATCTCTCGGTTGATCCTGAAAAACTGGAGGAACTTCCGCACGGCAGACGTCAGGTTCTCCGAGCGAGCCTTTATAGTCGGCCCCAATGCCTCCGGTAAATCGAACCTTCTCGACGCATTTCGGTTTCTTCGGGATATTGCGAAACCGGGGGGCGGACTGCAGCGCGCCATGTTTCAGCGCGGCGGCCTTTCGAAAGTGCGCTGCCTAGCGGCCCGTCAGGAACCGGATGTCGAGATCGAGGTTGAACTATCTGAAAACGGCTCTGCACCGGCTTGGAGGTACGGGCTCGGTATTACTCAACAGGTTCGCGGCCGCCGACAACCGATACTTCGATTCGAAAAAGTGTGGGAGGACGGACGGCTGATTCAAGAGCGACCCAATAAGGACGACGAATCTGATGAGGAGCGCTTAACCCAAACGTTTTTGGAACAGATCAATTCGAACGCAGACTTCCGCTATATTGCGCGCTTCTTCGAGTCAATCCGCTACCTTCACTTGGTGCCACAACTACTCCGACACTCTGAGGCATTTCAGGGACCCGCAATCCCGGACGATCCCTATGGTCGGAACTTTCTCGAAATGGTGGTGAAAACACCTGAGAAGACGAGAAGATCGCGTCTTAGGAAAATTGAGGCCGCTTTGCGCGAAGCAGTTCCACAACTCACCGACCTGACCGACACCAAAGATGAAGCAGGATTTCCACATCTCGAAGCAACATATGCGCATTGGCGCCCCAATGCGGGCAGACAGCGGGAAGATCAATTTTCCGATGGCACCCTAAGGCTTATCGGCCTTTTCTGGTCGCTTTTGGAGGGCGAAGCTCCGCTTCTTCTCGAAGAGCCAGAGCTTTCCCTGCACTCCGCGATTGTCACAAAACTGCCCGCTCTTTTTCACCGGCTCCAATCGAGGCGCAAACGCCAAATCTTCGTGAGTACACATAGCAGCGAGTTGCTGTCTCAGAAAAGCATTGGCGGCGAAGAAGTCATTGTGCTAAGGCCTGACAAGGAGGGCACGGTCGTTGAACCCGCTTCTTCCGTTAGCGAAGTACGGGATCTGCTCGAAAGCGGCCTGAGCATCGCGGATGTCGTAGTGCCCCGAACTGCACCTGTTAACCTCGGCCAACTCGACCTTTTCTGATGCCTCCAATTCCTATCAACTTTGCGACGGAAGACGAACTCAGCGAAGTGGTCCTGTTTAGGATGCTAAAGCGTGTGAATCGATACGCAGTCGGAACCGCGTATCGTCGAGGTGGATTCGGTTATCTCCGCAGAACGATACACGGGTGGAATAGAGCCGCCCAAGGCGTCCCTTTTATCGTCTTGACTGACTTGGACATCCACCCATGTCCCGTCGAGTTAATCAACGAGTGGCTTCCATTCGGGAAACACCCGAATCTTCTCTTTCGAATTGCGGTCCGCGAGGTCGAGGCTTGGCTGTTGGCTGATTCAGCCAATTTGTCACAATTCCTGAATGTGCGAAGGTCTCTGATTCCGCCGCAACCGGACACAATTGTTGATGCAAAAGCTGCACTGATTGGTGTTGCCAGTAAGTCCCGATCAAGAGCCATTCGCGATAGCATAGTGCCCAGACGAGGCAGCACAGCAAAGCAAGGGCCCGATTACAATAGCCGCCTCGGCTCTTTTGTCCGGTATTCTTGGGATGTGGATGCTGCCAAGGCTAATTCGGAGAGCCTCTCCAGAACCTTGGACCGTCTTATTTCGTTCCGCCCAGCGTGGAGATGAAGGCACCCGTCCGCAGTTCCGGTGTTTCTGAACGCCTCGTCATGAAAAAGAAAGCGGAGTTCAACATGAACTCCGCCCTCCGTTCCTGCTCGCTACTCCCAACTCCCTGGTCCCTGCTCTTAAGGCAAATGATCCGCGTAGCACGCGCCGTTCGTGTTTTGCGGCGGCGGGCTGGGTGGCGTCGTCCATGGCGGCGAATTGAAGTCGAAGAACTCCGTCATGTCGATCGACGCTGCATCGCGCTTGGTCAGCGCCGGTACGCTGAACCGCGTTTCGATCATCTTCAGGATCGCCGTGTAATCGGTCACCGTGTGCGACACGTAATTCTTCTTCGCATACGGAGAAACCACGATCAGCGGCACGCGATAGCCCGTATACGTGAAGTCGCATGTCGGCCCTGTCGTCCCGTTGCAAATGTCGCCCGGCAGCAGATCCACCGGCTTGATCCCGTCCGGGCTCACTGCCGGCTGCGGCGACACGTGATCGTAGAAGCCACCGCCTTCGTCGAAGGTCAGAATGAACGCCGAATCCTTCCACGAGGAACTCTGCATCAGCCCGTTGATCAGCGTCTCGACCCACGCTGAGCCGCTCTGAATATTGCTCAGGGCAGCATCGTTATTTGTCGGATGCTCATCCAGGCCGGCATCGGACGGAGGCTCGATCTGCGCCACCTGCGGCAGCGTGCCGTTCTGCAGATCGGTAAAGTACTGCGAGATCGGCGCGATGTTGTTGGGATACTGCGTGACAATCGTGTTCGCAAAGGCAAAGTTCTGCACGTAACTCAGCTGGATCAGACACGAAGCCTGGTAGGGCGGCCCGGTGCACCCGCTGTTGGTCGGGTGGACATAAATCTTCCAGCTGATGCCCGCGCTCTGCAGCTCCTCGAAGATCGTTTTCGCTGTGATCTTCGCCATATCCTGCGCGTCGGTTCCCTCCGGATACGCATAGCCCGCCGACGTCGCCGCGATCAGATACTCGCGGTTCGGATGCGTCCGCGTCAGGCCGGATTGAACCAGCGATCCGACGTCCCGAACTTCGACGCCATGTAGTAGTAGTAGTTCAGGTCGTCGCCGGTGTAGTACCCCATGGCGCGCAGGCCGGCGGTATCGGTGAAGGGCGGCGTCATGGTTCGCGCATCGTGCCCAGCCGTATAGACAAACCCGTTCAGTTTGGCCGCGCTCTGTCCTGTCGGTCGCTGTAGTCCCAGTCCACGTGTCCCTCGTTCCACGACGGGCTGGGATTCTCCGCGCACTGGGTGATCAGATGAAACGAGGTCTGCGGATTGTTCGTGTCGATCACGCAGTCGGCGGGTGCGGGCTGGCTCGGATCGCATCCCGGATTCGTCGGAGCCGGCCCCTGCAGAGGTGTGGTCCCCGATGCCGGATTGAACTGCGGTAGTCCGTCATACGACTGATCGGGATAGCCGTTCTGCGACCAGTACTGGCGCAACGCTCCAAAGTAGTGGTCGAACGACCGTTCTCCTGCGCAAGAAAGACGATGTGGTTGATCGACGACAGGCCCGCCGTCCCTCCACCGCCTCCGCCTCCGCCGTTACCCCCACCTCCGGATCCGCTTCCGCTCGACGTTCCGCAGCCGCTCAGGCCCAGGCTCAGAAACGACAGCGAGGAACAACAGAGAATAATCGGCAAACACTTGATGCGCAACGCGGTCTCCTGCTTCCTCTTTTTAAGTCAGCCAGCTTGGATGCGCATCCCCCTCCTGGCGTTATCTCCGCCCCTGGCTGAACCCATTCGCCAGTCGCAGGTTCGATCCGGCATAATGGCACCGCACCCATAACCCCCGGCCTGTCAACCTCTCGCGCGCTCCCACTGACAGGCCCCATCTCCAGCGTTTTTTGATCCCTTTCCCCGCGGATCATCGGCGCGGGTATGTGCCGACGGGTGCGCTCTGTGCAATTTCGAACGATTGACCCAGGAGAGTTTTTATATGAGCGATCACCCCACACCGGAACACATTCTCCAGATCGGCCTTGGCTTCTGGCCCTCGAAAGTCCTTCTCAGCGCCATTGAGATGGGAGTCTTCACCGAATTGGCCCATGGACCGGAGCCCCTCGAAACCCTGCGCGGGCGCCTCGGCCTGCACGCCCGGGCGGCCCGGGATTTCCTCGACACTCTCGTCGCCCTTGGTTTCCTCCAGCGGCAAAACGGCAAATACGCCAACACCCCCTCCACCGATCTCTTCCTCGATCGCAAGAAGCCTTCCTACATGGGCGGCATCCTCGAGATGGCCAACCACCGCCTCTATCCCTTCTGGGGCCACCTCACCGAGGCTCTCCGCACCGGCAAGCCGCAGAACGAAGCCCGCACCGGCGAAACGCCATGTCTTGAAGCCCTCTACGCCGATCCCGCCCGCCTCAAGCAATTCCTCGCCGCCATGACCGGCATCAGCCACGGCGCTGCACATCGCCATCGCCGCCAAATTCCCCTGGCCGAACTACCAAACCTTCGTAGACGTCGGCACCGCGCAGGGCGACACCGCCTCCCAGATTGCCCTCGCCCATCCCCACCTCACCGGCATCGGCTTCGATCTTCCCGAGGTCGGCCCTATCTTCGAGGAGTACGTCGACGGCTTCGGTCTCTACGGTCGCGCTGCGCTTCGCCCCCGGCAGCTTCTTCGACTCCTCGCTGCCCAACGCCGACGTCATCGTCATGGGCCACATCCTCCACGACTGGGATCTCGACGACAAGAAGATGCTGATCCGCAAGGCATGCGACGCCCTCCCCAAAGGCGGCGCGCTGGTCGTCTATGAAGCCATCATCGACGACGATCGCTCGAAAAACGCCTTCGGCCTCATGATGAGCCTTAACATGCTCATCGAAACCCCCGGCGGCTTCGACTACACCGGCGCCGATTGCCAGGGATGGATGCGCGAAGCCGGATTCCGCGAGACCCGCGTCGAGCACCTGGCCGGCCCGGACTCCATGGTCATCGGCTTCAAGTAGAGGGCAGCGTTCCCGGCGAGCCGCTCGCTCGCCGGGTCAAAGCCCGGGCAGCCTCAACACAACCGCCGGGTTCGCGCATGCTGTCGCCGAATCTTCCGCTCCTCGCCAACCCAGGATCGCGATTGCCGCCGATGGTGTCATTTCAGGTACCCTTGCTCGCCGGGGTGGATGCCATCCAGTGTCAGAGCGGGCTGATAGAACCCGTTGTTCCCTGCCAGCAGGGCATCGTAGTCGACCACCGTGACATCGGTTCGCGATCGTATCCAGGCGTTGACCCTCTGGACGCGCAGGTTCCGCTGCACCACCTCCGCGGTCGCAGCCGGCACCTTGTCCCAGACCCCAGGGCGGAATCGTGCCCATCAACACATGGATCCCCGCCTCATGCGCCGCTGTCAGCATCTGCGTGTATGCATCCCAGGTTTGCTGCGGAACCCATTGCGCTGTCAGATCGTTGGTCCCCGCCAGAATGTGTACTGCCTGGGGATGCAGCGCGATCACATCCGTCTGAAACCGCGCCGCGATCTGGGCCGAGGTTTGCCCGGAGATTCCCTTATTGATCCAACCTTCTGCCTCAAAATCCGCATAGGACGACCAATACTGCGTGATGGAATCCCCGAGGAAGACCACCTTGCTGTCGTTCGGAGCGACGCCATACCTGACACCGCATCCGGCACAGGCAATTCCGCCAACCCAGAGCAACGCTATACGGAACGGGTGCAGGGATCGCCGCACAGGTTCATCCTAGGCAGCCATTCCTCTGAACCGCGAGGGAAAGCGCGCCGACGCCATTACTTTCGAAACTGTCTTCGACAATGGAGCGGGAATTTCCGCTATGGGAAGAAGCAGAGGTCGAAGTTCGCGTGATCGCGGCGGCAGGGAATCCCTCTACGTCGTGACGGGTTCGAGCCTAACCAGAACGTGCGCGCGGCATCGGCGCCGCAGGATGCGCGACTCGAAGAAATGCCAGGACATTGAGGCGATCCCGACCGCAGCCGCGATCTGCACCACAACCAGCGCCAGGCCGCGGACGTGAAAATGCGGTCCCACCCTGCCCACAATGCTGAACGTTTGCAGGTGCAGAAGATAGAGACCGTAACTGATCGTCCCCAGATAGCGAAGCGGCCGCAGGCTGAGCAGGGAACGGCCCGGCATGACATCGAGCACGCACAAGCCGACAAATCCTGTGCACAAGAGCGCGATCCAGGAGTAGACGTAGATGGAACTCTGACTTTCCGCGTCGGTGGCGTGAATACAGAAGACCGTTCCGGCTAAGCCGACAAGGAAGGCCATGGCGAGCAGGACGATTCCACTGCGTCGTTTGAGTGCGGGCGAGGCCATCCAGAGAGCCAGCAGGCTGCCCAGCATGATGCCGTCAAGATGGGTCGGCGTACTCTTATAGATCGCGAGAAGCGAATAGTGACGCATGCCGGCGTAACGGACCGCCGGCTCGGCCAGCAGGATGGCCAGACCCGTGAGCATCGCCCAACGCCGGGAGGCAAAACGGATAAGAATCGGCCAGGCGAAATAGAACTGCTCTTCGATCGCGAGGCTCCACGTCATGCGCAGCATGCCGACGCCGAAGCCCGCTACGACCAGATTCTGAGTCAGCGTCAGATAGCTCCACCACGGGTCGGAGCGAAATGTGCCCTGCCATCCCTCGTATGCCATGCCGGCGGCCACCAGCGCGAAGTACAGCGGCCAGATGCGCAGGGCGCGGCGTTTGTAGAAGCGGCGGAAATAATCGGTTTCCTCGCGCTGGGCATGCAGAATGCGCGTAATGAGAAACCCGGAGAGTACAAAGAACAGGTCCACCCCCGCCCAGCCGCAGTTCGCAAGCCTTGCGACAGGCGTGTGGACCAGACTGGCGCGGAGATGATAGAGAATGACCAGAACAATCGCTATGCCGCGTACGCCATCGAGACCAGGGATATAGGTGAGCTGCGATTCGGTCCGAACTGAAGAACTCATGCGCGGCTCACTTTTTGAGCGAAAGAGACTCAGTGAGGATGTTATTACCATCCATCGAGGCAGCCTCAACGCCAAAGTAATGGTGAGATGACCAGAGTACCGCGTGGTCAGGAGGCCGAAGCTCGGACGGGTCAGCGATTCAATGGTTCAGATTTAGTTGTGATGGGCGTCGAATAGCCACGAACTCGTGCCGTCACTCGCGCCCGGCCTCAGGACTTGAGAAGGTTGCGAGGTCACCGAATCGCTTTCTCCGTCCTGTACCCTGTACGCGCCATGCCACCTTCTCTTCGCGCGTTGCGAAAGGGAGGCGCCGGCAGAGGAGGAATCATGAGCCAGATCAGCCGTTCACGTTCTCTGGGATTCGGCGTCGCCGCGGCCATGGGCGCACTTGGCGCCCTCGCCATCCGCCGTCTCGCCATTCAGCGCGTGGCCATCGACAAGGCAACACTCAGATCGCTCGAGATCGAAACCCTCACGGTCGCGCGTCTTCGTGTCGCCGACATCGAGGTCACCGGCCACATGCAGCTGCCCGGCAACAATCAACAACGCCGTATGGATGCGGACCGGCTTACTTCTTAACTGCGCCCAGAATCTCCTTCTGGTTCTTCAGGATTTCTTTCTGATTCACCAGAATCGAATCCAGTGCTTTCTGATTCTTCTTAATCGCGCCCTGATTGGCGAGAATTGCTTTCTGGTTGGCAAGAATCGTCTTCTGATTCGCGATAATCGACTTCTGATTCGTGATCACTGCGTCCCCCACTGGTCTCTCTCCGAAATAAGTTGGCTTGCGTCGGCGGCCATTTTACCGAACCCAAGCTCGTCTCGCATCCCCGAAGACGCGGACTTCGCCCTTCGATGGACCACGAAATGCCTCAGCTCGACCCGCCAGCTGTTCGATTGGCCGCCCCCCGTCTCACCGTCCTAACTTCACCCGCAGTTCGCTCCCGTCATACGTCACCTGCCGATCCTCCCGCGCAGACACCGCCTCACCAACACCGTGATCCTTTCCTACAAGCACCACCCGGAACTCCCGCGTTCGCGCCATCTCCAGGAACGATCCTTCCCGACACCAATCGTCAGTTCGCCCGTCTGATCGTTCCAATGCAGCGGAATCACCGCGTGCTGCCCTTCTCATACGCGTAGCTGTCTCCCGGATCTTCATACAGGTCGGAACGACTCCATCCGCGCCGCGATAGATCCTCAGTTCGATCGGCCCATCTGGATTCTCGTTGGCGTACTCAATCTCCGGGACCCATCGGCACAATCGAGCCCGCCCTCACGTACAGCGGGATGCGATCCAGGGGCGCAGCCGCGTCCACCTGCGCCCGCCCTGAACTGATCTCCGGTCCAGAAGTCGTACCAGTCGGCGGCCTCGGGCAGATAAATGCGGCGGCTCGGCTGCGCCCCTGCTCCAGCACCGGCGCCACCATCAGCGCGGGCCCAAACATGAACTGGTCGCCGATATTCCAGGTCCGCGCATCCGTCCGCCAGTCCATCGCCAGCGGCCGCTGGATCGTGTAGTCGTCGCTCGAGACCTTCCAGGCCAGCGAGTAAATGTACGGCATCAGCCGATAGCGCAGCTTGTCGTACTCGATCAGCATTGGCTCGACCTGCGGATAACTCCAGATCTCGTTCTGCGGACGATGTCCGTGCGTGCGGAAGATCGGGCAGAATACGCCGAACTCCCACCAGCCGCGCGTAAAGCTCCTGGTAGTCCGCCAATCTGCGTCTTGTCGTTGTACGCCGGCCGGTATCCGCCGATGTCGGTCGTCCAGTATGGATAGCCCGAGAGCGCAAAATTCAGGCCCGCCGCCACCTGATGCCGCAGCCCCCACCATGTGCTGTACACGTCGCCCGACCACACGGCTGCCCCGACACGCTGCTGGCCCAGAAACGCCGACCGCGTCAGCAAAAACACCCGCTTCTGCTCGCTCGCCGCCTTCCAGTGCTCCTGCACGCCAGTGGTGTGCATCAGCGGAAACACATTCGTGTACTCCGCGCCGTTGCCGATCGCCAGCGTCTTGTTGCGCAGGATCGCGTCGCCGAAATGCGGCCAGTATTCCTCTGGCTCCGCGCTGTCCAGCCAGAACGCATCCCATCCCATCCCGAACAGGGGCCCGGCGAGATTCTTCCAGTAGAAATCCCGTGCCGCGGGATTCGTCGCATCGTAGACGTGAGCCTCCGGCACGTCCCAGTGATGCTCCGTCATCGTCGCGTAGTTCTCCGATTCGGGTCGAACAGCCCCCACACCGAGATCATCGCGTGGACATGCTCGTCGTGCAGCTTCCGCAGATCGCCGGGCACGTCATGGTAGTTCGCGTTGAAGACCGGATCGCCCTCCGCCTTCCACCAGAACCAGTCCTGCACCATCGCGTCGAGCGGAATGTGCTCCGCGCGATACCGCCCCGCAATCTGCTCGATCTCATCCAGCGAAACGTAGCGGTCCTTCGACTGGAACAATCCGTACGACCACTTCGGCAACAGCGGCGTGTGTCCGGTCATCGACCGGTATTCGTGCAGGATCCGGTCCATCTCCGGCCCGTACAGAAAGTAGTAGTCAATCGCCGTTGCCGGCGATCGACGTGAACTTCAGGTCCAGCGGAAATCGGTTGTCCATCGGTGCTGTACGCCGCCGTGTTCCACATCAGGCCGTAGCCCTTGTGGAAAGCAGCAGTGGGATCGCCACGTCGGTATTGTTCTGCGCCAGCTCCACCGTTGCGCCGCGATAGTTGAAGAGCCCGCTCTGATGCTGCCCCAGGCCGTACACCGCCTCCATCGCATCGAGCGAAAACCGGTCCGTGATCCGCCACGTCTTCTCGCCATTTGCCTCCGTGGGCTCATACGTCCTCGGAATCGCGTTGCCTTCGCGCAGAATCGAGTCGCCGGCCGCATTCTCAAAGGTCAGGTTCCCGCGGCCGCAGCGAAAACCCAACCTTCAGTGCGCCGTCGTGATGGTCGCTGCCTCGCTGTTCTGCGCAAAGGTGAACGCCGCTCCCGGACACGCCTCTTTCTCCTCCAGCATCCACGGCTTCGGGTGTTCCTGAGCCGGCCCCTCCGGCCATGCCACCACGTGAATCACCGAATCCCCGCACACCGTCACATCCACCACTTCCTGGCCGACATGCGCACGCAAACCATGCCCGGTCTGCTCGACTGTGATCGCCGCCAGCCCCGGCAGCTTCTGCCCTGGCATCTGCGCGAACCCTGTTGCCGCGGCAACCAGAAACACCGCCGCCAGGCCTCGCACGCCCTCGCCCAACGGCCCTCACGCGCTCGCTCGTGATCATTCTTTGCCGTCCTTCCCAGAACCGGCAGTATATGCCACGGAATCAGTCGATGATTGAGCGCTCGTCGGAAACGGCTGGTTCTCCTGTACGCTGAACGCTGAGAACTGAACGCTGCCCATGCCCACCGTCCAGGTCAAAACCACCTCTGCGGATTATCCGGTTTCATCGGCCGCAATCTTTTCCCGGCAATCCCCGCGTACGAAACGCCTCCGCCTTGACGGCCAATCGTTCATCGTCACGTCTCCTGAAATATGGGCTTTGTGGGGCAAAAAATTCCTCTCCGCCTTCCCAAAAGATCGGCAGCCGACGGTCCTCTTCCTTCCTGCCGGCGAGCGCTTCAAGCGCCTCGCTCAGGTCGAACGTCTCGCCGCAGAATTGGCTAACGCCGGCGCCGACCGCTCCTCCGTCCTGATCGCCTTCGGTGGCGGCATCGTCGGCGACCTCGCGGGCTTCCTCGCCGCCATCTACGTGCGCGGCATCGACTACATTCAGGTCCCCACCACGCTGCTCGCCCAGGTCGACTCCTCGGTCGGCGGCAAAACCGGCGTCAACCTCACCTCCGGCAAAAACCTCATCGGAAGCTTCCACCACCCGCGCGCGGTCTTCGCCGACATCGATCTCCTCCAGACCCTGCCCGACCGCGAACTCCGCGCGGGCCTCTTCGAAAGCGTCAAAGCCGGCATCATCCGCGACGCCGCGCTCTTCCGCTTCATGGAGAAGAATTCCGAGAAGATTCTCGCCCGCGACCCTGCCGCGCTCGAGCGCGTCATCACCGCTTCGATTCGCATGAAGGCTCAGGTTGTTGGTATCGACGAGCGCGACTCCGGCCTGCGCATGATCCTCAACTACGGCCACACCCTTGGCCACGCCATCGAAGCGGCGACCCATTACCGCGCGCTTCTGCACGGCGAAGCCATCGCCTGGGGCATGCTCGCCGCCCTCCGCATCGCGCTGGCCCGCAAGACGGTCGGACCCGACCAGGCGGAGCGCATCGAGAACACGATCCTCGCCTACGGACCGCTCCCGGCCTTCCGCTCTACGCCCGCAAAACTCCTTGCTGTGGCGGGCCGTGACAAGAAAAACAGCGCCGGAACCCGGCGCTTTATTCTTCCCAAAGGCATTGGCAACGCAGTCGTCATGGAAGACGTGACGGAAGCCGAACTTAATTTCGCAATCGACTGGACCCTAACCCACGCCCAGCGAGGTTTTTTCTGAACGCTGAACGCTGAACGCTGCTGGCTGTCGATCTAGTCGACAGCCAGACTCAGCTGATGCCGCACGTCCGCGCCGCGCACCCAAAAAATCACGTCCGTCGCGATGTTCGTCGCGTGGTCGGCAATCCGCTCCAGGTTTCGTGAGATCAAAATGGCGGGCAGCGCCTGGTCCGCGCACTCCGGCTTGTCCTGGATCACCTTCGTCAGATCGGTGATCGCCACTCGGTTCATCCGGTCGATCTCGTCGTCCATCTCCCGCACCGACTCGGCCACCATCGCGTCCCCATCCAGCAGCGCCTGCAGCGCGGTCCGGATCATGCGTCCGGCAAAATCTCCCATCCCCGCTATATCCACCGGCAGGTCCAGCGGATCCTGCTCCATCAGATCCAGCGTCCGGACCGCGATGCTCACCGCCATGTCCCCGATCCGCTCCAGGTCGCCGTTAATCTTGATCACCGCCAGAATAAATCTCAGGTCGATGGCCATGGGCTGCTCGCGCGACAGCAGCTCGTACGCCATCTCGTCCACTTCCCGCTGTGCCGTGTTGATGGCCGTCTCGTTTTCGCGCACGTACTGGCACAGGCCCTCATCGCGCTGCAGCCACGCGTCCACCGCCGACTCCACCGCCTGCTGCGACAACGCGGCCATGGCCAGCAGCTTGTCCTTCAATTCCGCCAGTTGCTGATGAAAATGAATTCGGGGCAACGTTCCCTCCTGCTCATTTCGCCGACGGTTTCTGGGAAGCAGCCAAGCCGACAGACGAAACCAATCCTTGTATTGTGCATCCGCATCGATAAATACTCTGCAAATTTCTGCGGCCTGCCGTTACTCTGGTGAGCCGGCCAACTGCACAGCAACCTGCGTTTTCGACGCGTCCAGCCAACTAACGTAACGATCCGTTTCGATGCCCGTGAATCCCACCTCCGCACCATCCGCCGAACCGAAGCATCACAGCCCGCCAGCGGGCGCTACATCGTGTTTGCTCGCCTTTCGGCTCGCTTTTCGCGGTTTTCTGAACGCTGAGCGCTGACAACTGAACGCTGCACTAAGAAAGCCGTTTCTCCGCCTCCTGCGCCGCCTCGTAAATTTCATCGAACGACTCCACGGCGTACAGCACCTTCTGCTCTTCCGACACCAGGAACTTCTGTTCCAGCACCAGGTCCAGATCGAAGTCCCGAATCTCCGGCCGTCCCTCGATCACGTGCGTGCCTTCGCCATGCGATGAGATCAGCCCGCTGCCGTAGAGCTTTACCTTGCCCTTCTGCCGGATCACGCCAAACTCCACGGTGAACCAGAACAGGCGGCCCATCTTTTCGAGCTTTTCTTTGTCGTGCATGAGGCCCGCGCACACTCGCCCGTAGTGCTGCAGGAAATCCGCAAACACCGGATGCGCGTGCATTGGCACATGCCCGAACACGTCGTGAAAGATGTCCGGCTCCGGCGTGTACTCCATCGACTCGCGGCTCCGGATATACGTCGTCGTCGGGAACTGTCGCGCCCCGAGCATCTCGAAGAAAGCATCGGGCGGCAGAAATCCGCTCACCGGCGTCGCATTCCAACCCGTCCTGGGCGAAAGCCGCTTGTTCACCTCGGCCAGGTTCGGGATCGCGTCTTCCTTCAGCCCGATCTGCTCAAACCCGTTCAGATACTCCTCGGCCGCGTGCTCTCGTAGCTGTGGCATGCGCCGCCGCACCAGCTCCGCCCATACCGCATGCTGCTCCTCGTTGTACGCAGCCCAATTCTGCTGGATCAGAAACGGCTCGGCAACCGTCAGCTTCTGCGCCCCAGCGACCCCTGGTGGATTCATCCCGAACACCCCCGGCAAAACGTTAGAGAATTTCACCCGGGCTGCTCGGATGTCAATAGATACGCACTAAGCTGCAGCCGCTACCGGCTACCGGCTGGCTTCTTCGCCACCATCTCCGGCGGCTTCTTCGGAGCCGGCTCGCTCACCGGCGGCAAATCGTAAACCTCGATCACCCCATTCCGCAGAATCGCAAACCGCTTCCCATCCGGCGACAGCGCCACATTCTGCCCCGCCGTCAGCACCGGCGACGCATCCCGCACCAGCACCAGCTTCCCGCTCTCCGTGTCGTACACCCCCGCCATCTGCGCCTGAATGTCCTCCGGATACAGCGCGTCGAACGTCGAAATCGACCGGTTCACCTGCAACGACTCATACAGGAACCGGCTCCCGTTCGCCGCCGAGTCGAACCACCCCCACACAAAGCGGTTCTGCCAGCGATCCCGCCACAGCTCCCCATCCTTCGTTGAAACCGCAATCACCTGCCGATCGTCGCCGTCGCCGTAGCAGCCCACCATCAGCACCACGCTTGCGCTCAGCGGCCGCGCCGAAGGCTGGCAGCTCGACCGCACCTCCGCCACCGTTTGCGGCTTGCCCTCGAACGGCACATCGCGCATCACCCACGAGCCCTGGGTCCGCCCCTCCAGCAGGTCCAGCAGCCCGTCGCCCATCAGCGGCAGCAGCGTCGGCACCTTCGCGCTCGATTCCGCCAGCGGCTTCTTCTCCCCCAGCGGAAACACCATCACCTTGACCGGCGGCCCGCCCAGAAACTTCTGGTCGCCGGTGGCAGCGCCCAGCTTAGGCGGATCGTTCGTCTCCACCACCAGCAGCGTGCGGTCCGGCGAAACCTGTACCGCCCGAATCCCGGCGGCGAACGTCATGTAGGGTTCCAGCTCCAGGTCCGGGCTGGTGATAAAAAGCGAATCCCGAACCCGCACCAGAAATTGCCCATCCTTATACGGCCACAGATACTGCGAGCGATCGTGCATCCGCCACTTCGCCTGCTGCGTGACCTTCCCTGACTTCAGATCCAGCACCACCGCCTGAATCTCCTGATCGTCGTCGCCCGCAGGGTCGCCCGGCTCCCGCTTCAGCAACCCGCCGGTGCGAAACGTGAACAGCAGACGATCGTCGTCGAAAAAATCCATCGCCGCCGACGACAGCCTGATACGTCAGGTAGAACGCGCCCGGCGGCCGGTACCCCAGCGGAGCCACCTCGATGCTCACCGCGGGCTTCGCTTCCGGAAAAGGCGGGGGCGGTGCCGGCTTCTTCTCCGACAGCGCCCCGGTCGACAGCGCCGGGATGGCCAGCAGCGCAGCCGTCGCCGCCCAGCCTGCCCGTTTCCCCGTCGTCCCGCGCACCTTCAGCATTCCGCTTCCATTCTTCGCGCCCCTGCCCCTCCTGGCAACCGCAAAACAAACGCCACCCAAAATCGCGCCGTTCGCTATACCATTTGACGGGGCACCGCGTTGTGCGTATAAAACGGTGTCTACAGGTTGCACGGAAGACTTCGCCCTGCCCCCGGGGTGCGTCTTCGAGGCAGATCGCTTATGGCCCGAATGCAGGAAGCTCGCGAAACATCCACGGCTCGCCGCTCCCCTCGCTCCACATCCAAATCCGCAGCAGCATCGAGCGAGAACAAACAAATGCTTCAGGACTACCAGAACGCCCTCCAGTTTATGCAGCAGGGCAAGTACGAGAAGGCCCGTGCTCTGTTTGAAAAGCTGGCCCGCGACGCTTCGCCGGAGATTCTCGAGCGTTGCCGCGTCTATCTCACGGTCTGCGAGCGCAACGTCCAGGAAGCATCCCTCACCTTCAAGACCACGGACGAGCAGTATGACTACGCCGTCTCCCTGCTCAACTCCGGCTCGTACGAGGAGGCACGCGACCAGTTCGAGGCGATCCTGACCACGGCGCCCGAAGCCGATTACGCGCACTACGGCATGGCGCTGCTGAGCAGCATGACCGGCCAGGCGGAAGAAGCCCTCGAGCACCTCAGCCGCTCCATCCAGATCAATCCCTCGAACCGCATCCAGGCGCGCTCCGATCCCGACTTTATCGACATGGCCGACGATCCCCGCTTCACCGAGCTCCTCTATCCGGAGAGCAGTTAGCGGGAAGCGGACAGCGGAACCGACCGCCAGCTTTCGGCTGCCGGCCGCCTTTTCAGCCGACCGCTTCTTCGCCGACCGTTCCCTGGCCGGCCTGGGTTAGACTCATAGCCGTAAGCCTCAATCAAACCGGTGAGCCTCATAACCGCGAAATCAACTTCCTCCGCGGGCCTGCGCGTCGTCGCCATTGGTGGAGGAACCGGCCTCTCCACCCTCCTGCGTGGCCTCAAGCTGCGCGTCCCGCACGCCGGTCTGCTCGCTCAGCCTGCCGCCGAGCCTCTCATCGCCGACCTGACCGCGGTCGTCACCGTGACCGACGATGGCGGCTCCAGCGGACGCCTGCGCCGCGACTTCAACATGCTGCCCCCCGGCGACCTCCGCAACTGCATGGTCGCGCTCTCGGAAGACGAGCGCCTCATCTCCCGCCTTTTCCGCCACCGCTTCGACAAGGGCGACCTGAAGGCCACAACTTCGGCAACCTCTTCATCGCCGCTCTTACCGAGATGACCGGCGACTTCGCCCAGGCCATCAAGCTCTCCGCGGAGATCCTCGCCACCCGCGGCCACCTTTTCCCCGCCACGGCTTCCAATGTCACGGTTGCCGCCCGCATGGAAGACGGCTCCGTCGTCCGCGGCGAAACGAACATCACGGCGAGCCGCCAGCGCATCGTCGAGCTCATGCTCGAGCCGCCCGACCCGCCGCCGCCGCCGGAAACCCTGGCGCCATCGCTGCCGCGGACCTGATCACCATCGGACCCGGCTCGCTCTACACCAGCATCGTCACAAACCTGCTGGTCAAGGGCATTCCCGAAGCCCTCGGCGCCGCCCAGGGCACCCGCGTCTACATCTGCAACCTCATGACCCAGGCCAACGAGAGCCTGCACCTGACCGCCTCACAGCACATCGAGCGCATCTACGAGCACGCCGGCCGGCCCATCTTCGACTATGCCATCGTCAACACGGCCCCGGTGTCGGAGGAGATTCGCCGAGCGCTACGCCGCCGAGGGCGCCGAAATCACCATCGCCGACGTCGATCGGGTCGAAGCTCTCGGCATCCAGTCCATCACCGGCAACTTCTTCGCCGAAGGGGACGTCTGCGCCATGCCGCCGACCGCGTCACCAGTGCCCTACTGTCTCTACCCGTCCGCACTCCCGCCGTCGCCGCGCGCTGAACTCCGCGTAACACTCCGGGGTTCCATTTCGATCGCGGCCGCTGGCGCGAATCGGGATGATCGCGCGCCGAAAACCCTGCTCCCCCTTCATCTTCGCCGACGATCGGCCGATAAATACGGTTCGGTCGGCACCGGGAGCTGGATTTCGCATTTCGATTTCTCCTCGCCTGCTTCATGCGGGGTCAGGCGACTACTATGTCCTGAATAGAGGCGAATCGCGCCATCCGCGCAGGATTCCGGATTTTCACCTCGCCAGGGAGGGGCTGTATGCGCCGAATGTCTCTTTCCGTGGCGCTCGGCTTGTCGATGTGCGTGGCGCACGCCCAGAAGCCCCCGCATCAGGCCTGGCTCCGCCCCTGACTACGTGTCGTTCCGCTCACGATCTCAGCCTGGAAGAGGCCGCCAAAGGGTACCCGGTTCATCTGCACGCAGTCGTCACCTTTTACGATGCGCTACTCGATCCTCGCCATGCCGCGCTGTTCGTCCACGACTCCACGGGAAGAATCTTCATGGCGCTGCCCTCGCGGCCGATCCTCTCGCTCAGGGCGGGTACCGTGGTCGACGTCGAAGGAATCACCGGAACCGGCGACTATGCCCCCCTGATCCTGCACGCAAACGTGAAGGCGGTGGGAAGCGCTTCTCTGCCGGCGAAGGCTCCACGGCCGACGATGGGGGAACTCTTGTCCGGCAGCCAGGATGGCCAGTGGATTGAAATCGAAGGCATCATCCAGGCGGTCCACAGGGAGTCAGCCGATGCGACCTTCAAAATCGACACGGTGGGTGGCACCATTCTGGCGACCGGACCCCTCGAGCCGGGAGCGGATTACAACCGTCTGGTGGACGCCCGGGTGCGCATCCGAGGAAATGCGGTGCCCGTCTTCAACGGCAGCGGCCAAATGGTGGGTGCGCGCCTGCTCTTCCCCTCGCTGCAGCAACTCAGAATCGTCGAAGCGGCGCCTGCCCATCCTTATGACGCTCCCGTCGTCCCCCTCACGCGCTTGTTGCGCTTTACACCCGGCGTGGTGCTCCGGCATCGTTCGCATATTCGCGCAAATGTGACCCTGAACTGGCCCGGACGGTTGTTGTGCGTCGAGGAGGGTAGCCGCGGGCTCTGCATGTTCAGCGAAATCCAGGAGCCGGTCCGCGTGGGCGATCGGGTCGACGGAATCGGATTTCCCACGATCCGGGATTTCAAGCCCACTCTCGAAGACTCCACCCTGCGCGTGCTCGAACCGGAGGTTCCAGCAGCACCGGTTCCGGTCACCATTGACCGGGCGCTCAGGGGCGAACACGATCAGGAGCTGGTGCGCATCGAGGGTGAACTGATCGGCCTCGACCGCGCAACCGGAGACCTGACCCTCGAACTGAGATCGAACGGTTTCCTGTATTCGGCGCTTCTGCCCAATTACGATTCCCCGTCTGTTCCCTGGAGAGAAGGCAGCCTCGTCCAGCTGGTCGGAGTCTGCGACGTTCTCATGGATCCCACCACCAGCGGAGGCAGATCGGGGGCCGTACAACCTCGCTCCGTTCGCATTCTGCTGCGCAGCGAAGCCGATGTCGAAGTCCTGCGAGCGGCGCCTTGGTGGAACCGGAAACGGGTCCTCGATCTGCTGGCTCTGGTCGGACTGCTCGCCCTTGCTGCCGTTGCCTGGGGCGTGGCGTTGCGCAGAAAAGTGGAGCATCAAACAGAGGCCATTCGCGAGAACCAGGAACGCCTTCGCCATCTTTCCCAGCATGATGTGCTCACCGGTCTGCCCAACCGTTTCCTGCTGAACGACCGGCTGGAGATGGCCCTCAAACAATCGGTCCGCTCGGGCCGTGGCGCTGGCGTTTTGATGGTCGATCTGGATCGATTCAAGGAAATCAACGACAACCATGGTCACCAGGCTGGCGATCGGGTCCTGCAGGAAGTGGCCCGCCGGATCACCGAGGCGGTGCGAACCACCGACACCGTAGCTCGGATTGGAGGGGACGAATTCATCGTCGTCCTGCCCGAGATTCATGATGCTGCCGATGCCGAGTCGATCGCTTCCACGATCGTCGCGAGGCTGGCGAAGCCGGTATCGGTGGACAGCGGATTGATCCCGATTTCCGCCAGCGTTGGCGTCTGCATTTCGGCGCCGGAATGGACCGACCCCGAGATGCTTCTCCACCAGGCGGACGCGGCCATGTACCAGGCCAAACGGTCCGGACGCAACCGGTATCGATTCGCAGATTGCGAAACCAGCAGAGTCACCGGAGCATCATCCAGCCAGGCAGGATGATACCGAGTTCCGACAGTGGCGGAACGCCGCCTCACTTCACGCGAATCTCAATCCCCGATGTATCCCGCTCCACCTCGAGCGCCACATCGTCAAAGCGCGGCTTGCGCCATGCATGAAACGGCCGCCAGAAACCGCTCGGCTCCTTTGGCCCGAATACCCCCATATCCAGCTTCGCGTTCTCATTCACGTCCTCGTAAGCGCTCAAGGCCCACCGTCCGCGCTTCACGTCGAAATGAAACTCCGTTGCCGCGCCCGGCGCGATCCGAACCTCCTCGACCGGACGCGCCAGAAATCCAGCCTCGTTCCACACCGCCACGTGGATCGTGTGCTTCCCCGACCCGCCCGTCACCTTCCCCGAGAGCTCGACCGTCGCCCCATCCCCAGGACCCACCTGCCCAAAGCAAACGCCCGCCCAAAGCAAGAGGATCAACGGCACCCAACGTCGGGCGCACTCCGGGTGCCCCCTGTCTGCCCGGTTTTGGCAGATGCGAGTATCGCGGGCAGCGCGATCCTCGCCGTGCCGAACGCCGAACGCGGAAGGCCAAACGCCCTTCACGCGACCATCGCCTGCATCGACTGCCCTGCCAGTCCGGCCGAGCGCCTTTCGCTCTTTCCCAGATCGTTTCATTTCTGGAACCAGGTTGACCGCAACCCTATCCTCGTGTCAAACGGACTTTCCTGCTACAGGCCACCGGCGACAGGCTGAGCGCACTGAAGGCGGAATTCCGCGGCCAGGGGGGTCCGAACCCCCCTGGCCCTCTATATATCAACGGGATACGGAGGGGTCGACCCCCTGGTGTTATCGAGTTGGTTAACTCAGCTCCAGCGTCCATGAAGAGGCTGTCCAGGCCGTCACTCTTTCCAGCCGGAGAACGCCGGCGTGCCCTATGATCTTCGAATCCAGGAGGATGGATGAACCTCTGGTTTCAGGATCTTCGCTACGCTTTGCGCGATGCTGCGCCGGAACATGGTGCTGACGGTGGTGATTTTGGCCTCGCTGGGCATCGGCATCGGCGCCAATTCTGCCATTTTCAGCGTTGTGGACGCGCTGCTGCTGCGTCCGCTTCCTTATCCGCATGCGGATCGGCTGGCGGCAGTGTGGCTGCACTCGCCAGGCATCGGCATTCTGCGGGACTGGCCGTCGCCGGGGCAGTACATCGACATTCAGCATGAGAACCATTCCTTCGATGCGATGGCGCTGGCGCAAAGCCGATCGTTCACGCTCACGGGCCACGAGCAGCCGGAGCGGGTGGAGATCCTGAGGACGCAGTCGAGCCTGCTGGAAATGCTGGGGGCGAGGCCTCTGCTGGGCCGCACGCTGTTGCCGGAAGAAGACAAACCGGGCCAGGCGGCGGTGGCCATTCTGAGCTACGGGGCCTGGCAGCGCCTGTTCAACGCGGACCCGGCCATCGTGGGCAAGAGCATCACGCTGAATGGACAATCCTACCAGGTGGCGGGCGTGCTGCGGCGTGAGTTTACGGTGAGCGACGAGGTGCTGCCGTCGGAAGGTCCGATGGACAAGATCGACATCTATCTGCCGCTGCCTCTGGGGGCGGATGCGCAGCAGCGCCGAGGCGACGAGAACTACAACATTCTGGTGCGGCTGAAGCCCGGCGTTTCTGCGCAGCAGGCGCAGGCGGATATCGACGTGATCGCCAGCCGCATCCGCGTGAAGGACAAGCGCGACGCCAGCTACGGGATGGATGTGGTGGGGCTGCAGCAGCAGGTGGTGGGAGACGTGCGGCGTCCGCTGCTGGTGCTGCTGGGCTCGGTCGCGCTGGTGCTGTTGATTGCATGCGCCAATGTGGCCAACCTTCTGCTGGCGCGCGCGGCGGGCCGCGAAAAGGAAGTGGCGATCCGCACGGCGCTGGGAGCGAACTGGAAACGGCTGACCCGGCAATTGCTGACGGAGAGCGTTCTGTTGGGATTGCTGGGGGGAGGCGCGGGTCTGCTGGTGGCGCGCGTGAGCCTTTCCATCGTACGCACGATGAATCCCGGCAATATTCCCCGGCTCGACGAGATAGGAATCAACGGCGCGGTTCTGGCCTTTACCTTTGGCCTTTCGCTGGCGACCGGGGTGCTTTTCGGCCTGGCGCCGGCATGGCGCGTGATCAGGATGGATCCCAATTCATCGCTGAAAGCAGGCGGACGCAGCGGACAGGCGGACGGCGGCCTGTACATGAAGCGCCACCGTCTGCGCGGATTGCTGGTGGTTTCTGAAATTGCTCTCTCGCTGATTCTGCTGGTCGGCGCGGGACTGCTGATGCGCAGCTTCGTCCGCCTGCAGAAGGTTCCGCCAGGATTCACCACCGACCACGTGCTGACGATGGAGGTGGTGGCGAACGCGAGCCAGTATCACGATGACAAGACGCTGGACGGGTTCTACCGGGAATTGGAAGGGCGGATCGCACACCTGCCAGGGGTAGTGGCCGAAGGCGCGGTATCGGCGCTGCCGCTGACCGGGTCGGTGAGCTGGGGAGGCATCCACGTGGAGGGATATGCGCCGCCGCCGGGGCAGGAGCTGCAGGTGGATCAGCGCTCGGCGACCACGGACTATTTCCGGGCGATGCAGATTCCGCTGGTGGCGGGCCGTCTTTTCGCGGAGCAGGACGGGCTGGACGCGCCGCTGGTGGCGATCATCGATGCAAAGTTCGCGCAGCGATTCTGGCCGCACGGGGACGCGATCGGAAAGCATCTCTGGTTCGATCCGAAAAAGCCCATCACCATCGTGGGCGTGGTGGGAGTGGTCAAACAATACGGTCTGGAGACCGACGGCAAGATCGCGATGTATTTTCCGATGCAGCAGGGGCCGGATCGAGGAACATTCCTGGTGGCCCGTACCACGACCGATGAAGCGGGACTCTCCAGCGCCATCACCGGGGAGATCCACGCCGTCGATCCCAACGCGGTGGTTTACGGGGTGCGGACGATGCAGGACCGCCTGTTCGATTCCCTCGCGCGCCAGCGTTTCGCGAGCACCATGCTGGGGGCATTTGCAGCCTTTGCGCTGCTGCTGGCCGCCGTGGGCCTCTACGGGGTGATGTCGTATCTGGTGACGCAAAGCACGCGCGACATCGGAATTCTGGTGGCCTTGGGAGCGGGGCGGGACACGATTCTCGCTCTGGTGGTGAGGCAGGGGATGCTGCTGGCGCTGATGGGCATTGTTGCCGGTTTGGCGGGCGCGGCCGCTCTGACGCGGGTGATCGCCAGCCTGTTGTTCGGCGTGAGCGCGACGGACGTGGCGACCTTTATGGCTGTGCCTGCACTGCTGGCCCTGGTCGCATTCGCGGCTACGGTGATTCCTGCGTGGCGTGCCAGCAGTGTGGATCCCATGGTCGCTCTCCGGGAGGAATAGGCAATTTGCCGGAGGCAAGCGGAAGCCGCCTGGTGAGAGAGGGAACAGCCGCAGATGCCCGCGGCTGTTCCTCCCTGCTTCCTACCCAACGGCCTCCTTCCGGAAGTCGTCGACATCGTCCAGCAGATCGTCCTCGTATCCGGACAGCAGGCCCAGCGCCTGGCGCTCGAACAGGCGCCGGTAGATGCCGCCATTCATCCGCACCAGTTCGTCGTGCCGGCCCTCTTCCACGACTTCGCCGCGGTCGAAGACCAGGATGCGGTCGAGCATCCGCACCGTCGCCAGGCGGTGTGCGATCACGATGGCGGTCCGGCCCGCGATCAGCCGCTCCATCGCCTCCTGGATCAGCGCCTCGGACTCGGAGTCGAGCGACGAGGTGGCCTCGTCCAGCACCAGCACCGGAGCGTTCGCGAGGAACGCCCGCGCCAGGGCCACACGCTGCCGCTCGCCGCCGGAGAGCTTGACGCCGCGCTCGCCCACCAGCGTGGCGTAGCCCTTGGCCTGGCGCTCGATGAACTCGTGCGCGTTGGCCAGCCGCGCCGCGCTTTCGATCTCAAACGGCTTCGCGCCCGGCCGCCCGTACGCGATGTTCTCCGCCAGCGATCGGTGGAACAGGATCGGCTCCTGCGGCACGAGAGCGAGTTGTGCACGCAGCGAATCCTGCGTGACGTGCGCGATGTCCTGCCCATCGACCACGATCCGCCCGTCGGTCACGTCGTAGAGCCGGTGCAGCAGCTTCACGAACGTCGTCTTGCCCGAGCCCGAGTGGCCGACCAGCCCGACACGCTCGCCCGGCTCGATGCGGATCGAGAAGTCGCGGAACAACGGCTCCACCTGCATGCCGTAGCGGAAGGTGACATGGTCGAAGACGATCTCGCCCGCACGAACGCGGATCGGCTTCGCATCGGCGCGGTCCGCCACACCCAGCGGCTGGGTCTCGAACCCGACCATCTCCTCCATCTCGTTCACGCCGCGCTGCAGGTTCGCAATGTGCTGGCCTGTGTCGCGCAGATAGCCGTGCACGATGAAGTAGCTGGTGAGCACGAACGTGACGTCGCCCGCCGACGCGCGGCCGCGCCACCAGAGCCAGATGGCGCAGCCGACCACCAGCGTGCGCAGCGCGAGCAGCGACACCATCTGCGCCAGGCCGCTGTTCGACGCGAACATCCACGTCCGCCGCGTGCGCCCTCCCCACTTGTCCAGCACGGTCGCCAGCCGCGCATCCTCGCGCCCCTCGGCGCCAAACGACTTCACCGCCGTGTTGCAGGTAATGGAGTCCGCCAGGGACCCGCCCAGCCGCGTATCCTGCGCATTCGAGAGCCGCGCCGCCGGAGCAATCCAGCCGAGCGACAACGCCACCGAGATGGACACGTAGACCACCGCGCCCGCTGCGACCAGCAGACCCATCCCCGGCCAGCGCCATCCGAGCAGGAGCGGACAGCCGATCAGCACCAGCAGCGCCGGCAACAGGGCGAGCAGCAGCGTGTCGTCGAGCATGTCGACGGCCCAGATGCCGCGCGTGATCCGGCGCACGATCGATCCGGCGAAGTTGTTCGCGTGCCAGTCGGTGGAGAAGCGCTGCACGCGCCAGAACGCGTCGCTGGCCATCCTCCGCATCAGACGCACGGTCAGCCGCACGATGCCGAGGAAGGCGAGATACCGCGCAGCGGCGAGCACTGCGCCGAGTCCGGCCATTGCGGCAATCGCATAGCCCGCCGCACGCAGCGCAGTCAGGCGTGCGCCGCCGTTTGCCACTGCGTCGACCAGATGTCCGGAATAGATCGGCAGCATCAGATCGGCGGCCGTCGCCACCGTCATGCTGATGGCTATGCCGGCGACGCACCAGGCCTCGCGCCGCCAGTGGCGCATCAGAAACGCCAGCACCTCGCCGACGACATTGCGGGAACTGCGTTGATTCGAACGGCTCATAAGCGTCCTTGAAGGACGCCGGTGCGCAGACAGCTCCGCGGGCATCCTGGGTAATAGACAAGTTCGCTGTGAGGAGACGACCCCGCCCGAGACAGTCCTCCCTGCAGGAGGTGCTCTACGGTGTGCCTGTCAGAACTGAGTTATGAGTCTTGAAACCGAATTGAGTTCTCAGGATCACTCAGGAAGAAGGCACCGGGCCGCAGCGCTTTGGGGTCGCCGACCGATCGATTAATTCTCATGGGAGCCTTCCTTTCGTCGAGTGATGGACTACTTTACCACGGTTTTGCGCGGGACCTTGTCATCGAAACCGGGACAATCACGCGGCCTTTGTTTCGTTAGGCGCTGCCCTGCTACCGGCTACCGCCTACTGCCTGCCGGCTGTCTTCTTCAGCTGCCCGCACGCCGCATAGATATCCCGCCCTCGCGGCCGGCGCACGAACGCCGGAACTCCCTGCGCCCGCAGACGCTCCTGGAATCGCGCCACATCCTCTGCCTGCGGCGTCGTGAAGGCCACCCCCGGGCCGGGATTCCACGCAATCAGATTCACTTTCGCCGGGAACTGCGCTCGCCGCACCAGTTTCACCACTTCGTCCGCATGTTGCTGTTGATCGTTCACGCCGCCCAGCAGCACATACTCGAAGGTCACGCGCTCCTTCTGCCGCAGCGGCACCTGGCGCACCGCTTCGATCACCTCGGCAATGCTCCATTTCCGCGTGATGGGCATGATGCTCTCGCGCACCGCATCGTTCGGGGCGTTCAGCGAGATGGCCAGCTTCGGCCGCACCTTCTCCTGCGCGAAGCGCAAAATCCCGGGCACGATGCCCGACGTCGATACCGTCATCCGCGACTCCGGAATCTCCATCGGCCCGGCGAGCAGTCGCACCGCCGCCATGAACGCGTCGTAGTTCAGGAATGGCTCGCCCATCCCCATAAACACCAGGTTGATGCGATCACGCCCCGGTTCCGCGGCCTGGCGCTTCAGCACCGCGGCCACCTGCCCGGCTATCTCCCCGGCCGAGAGATTGCGGATGATCCCCAGCTTCGCCGTCAGGCAGAACTGGCAGTTGACCGCGCAGCCGATCTGGCTCGAGACGCAGATGGTCGCGCGCGACCAGCCCCTGGCGGCTCCTGTGTCGGAATCCCCTTCTTCGCCGCCGTCGCCTTCCGGCATCCACACCGTCTCCGCCGTCTGCCCGTCGCCGCCGGCGATCAGGTAGCGCTCGGTCCCATCCACCGACCGGAACGTCTCGGCGATCTCCGGCAGACCCACACGAAAACCCGCCGCGGCCACCTTTTCCCGCAAATCTTTGGGCCAGGGGGTCACTTCGGTGATGTCCGCCACCTTCTGCCGGTAGAGGGCCGTTTCCAGCTGCCGGACGCGGTACCTCGGTAACCCAAATTGCTGCAGTGCTCCGCTAAGCTCCTCATTCGAAAGGCCAAAAAGTGTCCGATCCAGGGGCGCTCCCTGAGCGTCTAAAATGGAGGTTAGTGGTTGCCCGCCGTTAGTCATCTATCCACCCGAGAATAGCGCATCTAAAATCGGTCGTAGATACGGCCCGGAACGACTCCCTCTAAAGCCCATGAACAGCGAAAGAAACATCCGCCGTACTGTCCTCCCCAGCGGTCTCATCGTCCTCACCGAGCGCATGGAACACGTTCGCTCGGTCGCCATGGGGTTGTGGATGCGCGTTGGCTCCCGTCATGAGATCCCGGAGCTCAACGGCATCTCGCATTTTGTCGAGCACATGGTCTTCAAGGGCACCAAATCGCGCACCGCGCAGCGCATCGCGCGCGAAGTGGATGCGATTGGCGGCAACCTCGACGCCTTCACCGGCAAAGAAACCGTCTGCTTCAACATCAAGGTGCTCGACGAGCATGTGCCGACGGCGCTCGACGTCCTGTCCGATCTGGTCCTGAACCCGGTTTTCGCGGCGGAAGAAATCACCCGCGAGCGCGGCGTCATCCTCGAAGAAATCAAGATGGACGAGGATAGTCCGGACACGCTTGTGCACGAAATCTTTATGCAGAATTTCTGGAAGGGCCATCCGCTCGGCAAGCCCATCCTCGGTACCCGCGAAACCGTTCGCAGCTTCGAGCAGAACACCCTGGTCGGCTTCTTCGAGCAGCGCTTCCAGGCCGGCAACATGGTCTTCTCCGCCGCCGGCAACCTGGAGCACGACGCCTTCGTGGAGATGGTCGCTCGCAACTTCGGCTCGCTTGCCTCCGGCAGCAGCGTCAGCAGCGACTCGGCGCCCACCGTCACCCCGCGCATTCATCTGCGCAACAAGAAATCTCTGGAGCAGGTTCAGCTCTGCCTCGGCGTTCCCGCGCCGCCCATCGCCGACGAGACCCGCTACCCCGCTCTCCTGCTCAACACCATTCTCGGCGGAGGCATGAGCTCACGCCTCTTCCAGACCGTCCGCGAAGAGCGCGGCCTGGTCTACGCCATCTACTCCGACCTCGCCCCCTACCGCGATACCGGCTCCCTCTGCGTTTACGCGGGCACCTCGTCGGACCGCGCCGTGCAGGTCATCGACCTCATCATGGAGGAATTCCGCCGCCTCAAGAGCGAGCCGCTCCAGCCCGGCGAACTCCGCCGCGCCCAGGACCAGCTCAAGGGCAATCTGCTGCTCTCGCTCGAAAGCTCCATGTCGCGCATGTCGAATCTCGCGCGCCAGCAGATGTACTTCGAGCGCTTCTTCGATCTCGATGAGATCATCCGGCGCGTCGAAGCCGTCACGGAAGAAGAGGTGATGGCCATGGCGGCGAACCTGTTCCAGTCCGAACGCGTGGCTTTGACGCTGCTCGGGCGGCTTGACGGACTGCACCTGAACCGTGCGCAGCTGGTTTGCTGACGATCGGCAAAGCGCCGCCTTCCAGACACGGAGGGTTGAAGGCCGCGGCGAAAGCTGAGGCCGATCGCCAACGGTCCGGCTTACAGAATCCCAGCCGCGTTCAGATGCGCCGAATACTGCTTGTCGGCCTTCTGAATGTGATGGAACAACCAGTCACGAATCAGGCTTAGCACCTGCATTGCGTGGGCACGCTTGCCCGTCTTCGCCAGACTCTGCAACGTTTGTACTTTCGTTACAAAAGTCCGGTGCATCTGCTGGTGCGCAGCCAGGTGCGGATAATTGGTTTTTTCCAGCAGCGCCTCTTCATCCTGAAAATGCGTTTGGGTATATTCGAGAAGCTCGTTGAGAATCCCTTCAACGGCTTCCTGGCCTTTGCCCATGCGCATCGCGCCCGCGAGCTTGTTCATGATCTCAAACAGTTTCTGGTGCTGTTGATCGCACATCGCTACTTTCACGCTGTACGAGCTGTTCCAGTCAAAGATGGCCATACGCCCTTCCCCCCACTGCGGTGTGCATTCGCAGCGCCATCGAGGCACGAAATAATTAGAGCGTCCTAATAACCAACGAGAGGGTCGGCAATTCCCTGTTCCCGGACCTCCATCACCGCCACAAAAAAACCATCGCAGGGATGAACGCCCGGCAGCGTCCTCAGAAAATTACCGTCGGTCGCGGTCTTCAGCCGCTCTCGTCCCTCCGCCGTCACGACGCCACGCTCGGCCAGCTGATCCAGGATCCCCGCCACCGGCACGACCGCAAGTCCCGGCACCGAGCCCAGCACCTCGTCCACAACGGCCTCGTTCTCCTCCGGCTCCAGGGAGCAGGTGGAATAGACCAGCCTGCCACCCGGCTTCAGTCCGCGCAATCCCGTCCGCAGGATCGCCACCTGCCGTGCATGCTGCCGCTCCAGATCGGCCTCCGTTAGCCGCAGCCGAATCTCCGGATTGCGCGCCATCGTTCCCGTTCCGCTGCACGGCACATCGCAGAGGATCAGATCCCACTCCGGCTTGAGTTCCATCTTCGCGGCGTCGGCGAGAAGGAAGTTCAACCGATTCTCACCACCCATCGCGAAGCGGCCCGTCTGTGCGGCCAGCACCATGGCATCGAGGCGTTTCCGGCTCACATCGACCGCCGTGATCTTTGCCTCAGGCAGGCGCTCTGCCAGAATCGCCGTTTTCCCCCTGGCGCCGCACACAGATCCAGCGCGCGCCCTGCACCACAAACCGCTCCCGCGGCAATCTCACCCACCAGCTGCGACGCCTCATCCTGAATCCGCGCGCGCCCCTCGCGCACCGCTGCACTTTTCGCGACGTCGCCTCGCACCACATGCCGCGCAGCCGCCAGGAAATATCCCGGCCCCGTCTCCAGATCATCGAATTTTGCATTTGGGTCTGCTCGCAGCGCAGTACTCGCCGGCTCCTGATCCCACCGGCAGATCGCCTCGGCTGCCTCAGTTCCATACCGCCGCACCCACCGCTCCACCATCCACGCCGGATGCGCTGGCCTTGCTTCTTCTGAACGCTGAACGCTGAGCGCTGTACGCTGTATTTTTCGAAGCACCGCGTTCACCATCCCCGCGGCCCCGCGCTCCTTGCTCTGCTTCACCAGCTCCACCGCGTCGTGAATCACGGCGTGGGCGGGCACACGATCCAGATGCAGCAGCTGATACGCGCCCATGCGCAACGACGTTTCCGCCTCGGCGCTCAGCTTCGCCTCGGGACGAGCCAGAAGCTCGCGAATCCGCGCGTCGAGCGCCAGCTGCCAGCGCAGCGTCCCCAGCACCAGGGTCGTGGTCAGCGCGCGATCCTGCGCCGACAGCGCATCCACCTCCGGCGACCGCAGCCAATCATCGCTGTGCGCCTCCTGGTGGTCGCCATTTGTAACAGAATCCGATACGAAATACGCCGCGCCGGAGCAATCATGGTTTGAACGCTACTCGCTGTCTTTTCTGAACGCTGAACGCTGAGAGCCGAACGCTTTTCTGAACGCCGAACGCGGGTGCGCCGAACGCCCGTCCTCAACCCAGCCGCATCCCGGACTGCAGATTGTGCCCGCGCAGAAATTCTCCCGCCGTCATCTTCCGCTTCCCCTCCGGCTGCACCTCGACCAGTTCCAGCCATGTGCCATCACCGCACGCGGCAAACAACGTCCCCTGCGCCAGCAGCACTTCCCCCGGCGGGCGCGACAGCGCTCCACGAACCTCAGTGGGCAGCATCCGGTGAAGCGCCAGCTTTTTCCCCTCCAGCATCGTCCACGCTCCAGGCCACGGCTGAAACCCGCGCCAACGGTTGTAGAGCGTCATCGCCGGCAGCGAGAAATCCATCCGCCCATCTTCGCGCGTCAGAATCGGCGCCAGCGTCGCCTTCGCTTCATCCTGCTTCCGCGGCGCAATCGTTCCTGCATCCAGCGCGCGCAGCGTCTCCATCATCAGATCCGCACCCATCTCGGACAGCAGCGGGAACACATCCACCGCGGTCATGCCGGGGGCCAGCGCCATCTCCCGCTGCAGAAGAATGTCGCCTGTATCGAGGCCCTCGTCGATGCGCATCGTGGTCGCGCCCGTCGACCCCTCGCCGTTCGCAATGGCCCACTGCACCGGAGCCGCCCCGCGATATTTCGGCAGCAGCGATCCGTGCAGGTTCAGATTCCCGAGCCGTGGCAGATCGAGCATCCACTTCGGAATAATCCGCCCATACGCGACGACCAGAATCGCATCGGGCTGGATCGCCTCCAGCTCCGCCCGGAACTCCGCGTTGTTTTTGATCTTCTCCGGCTGAGTGACGCGGATCCCCGTTTCCATGGCAACCGTCTTCACCGGCGGAGCAGTCAACACCTGCCCGCGTCCGACCGGCCGATCCGGCTGCGTCACGACCAACGGCACATCGTATCCGGCTCGCAACGCCATCTTCAGCGTGGGCACTGCAAACGCCGGCGTCCCACAGAACACCAGCTTCATTTCCACTCGCCGGACTTCTGCATCTTGCGAATCTTCCGCAGGATCAGGTCCCGCTTCAGCATGCTCAGCCGCCAGGGAAACAGAATCCCATCCAGATGATCGATCTCATGCTGGAAGGCCCGGGCCAGCAACTCCTCGCCTTCCATCTCGAACCACTTGCCCTCGAGATCCTGCGCCTTCACTTTCACTTTGGCCGCGCGCGATACCTTGTCGCGAATCTCCGGCAGGCTCAGACAGCCTTCTTCCTCGACCTGCTTGCCCTCTTTGTGGACGATCTCCGGATTCACCAGCACGATTTTGTCTTTCGGATTCTTCTGGTTGCTGAGATCGATTACCGTGATCCGTTTGCCCACGCCAACCTGCGGCGCGGCCAGCCCGATCCCAATGGCCTTGTACATCGACTCGAACATATCCGCCGCCAGCGTCCGAAGCTCGTCGTCGAACTCCGTCACTTTCTCGGTCGGCCTCTGCAAAATCGGCTCCGGATATTTAACAATTTCGCGAATCATACTGTGTTTCGTGTCCCAGCTTCCGAAAATTTCCTAACTCGTCTCTAACTCGTCTCTTACTAGTCTCTTACTAGATTCTTACTCGCTTCTTACTCGCGTTTCGCTACCGGCTACAGGCTACCGGCTCGTTCAATACCTGGCCACCTGCGCCACATACCCCTCATAATTCCTCTTCAGCTCGCGCAGCGAATCCCCACCGAACTTCTCCAGCGCCAGCTTCGCCATGGTCAGCGCCACCATGGCCTCGGCGGCCACGCCCGCCGCCGGAACTACACACACGTCGCTGCGCTCGTACGCGGCCTTGGTTTCTTCGCGCGTGTCGAACCGCACCGACTTGAGCGGCCGCCGCAGCGTCGAGATCGGCTTCAGATACCCGCGCACGACAATATCTTCTCCATTTGAGATGCCGCCCTCCAGGCCGCCCGCATTATTATGTTCGCGCGTGAACCGCGTGTGGCGTCCATTCGCCTCCGCGGCGTAGCCGATCGCATCGTGCACCTGCGAGCCGAGCGACTCGGCCGCCGTGACGCCGCGCCCAATCTCCACCGCCTTCACCGCCTGCAGCGACATCACCGCCTGCGCCAGTAGTCCATCGAGGCGCTCATCCCAGTTCGCGCACGTGCCCAGGCCCGGAGGCGCGCCGTGAACCACCACTTCAAACACTCCGCCAACGGTGTCTCCGGTTCGCAGCACGACATCGACTTCAGCCTTCATCCGCTGCTCGGCTTCGGCGTCGACGCAATTCAGCAGAACCTCATCCTTCGCTCGCAGTGCGGCGATCTCTTCCCATGCCGCATCGCGCTCCAGCTCCGCCGCGCCTACGCGGATCACGTGGCTGGCCACGTCGATGCCCAGTTCCAGCAGCAGCTCCTTCGCCACCGCACCCGCCGCTACGCGCGCCGTCGACTCACGCGCCGAAGCCCGCTCCAGCACATAGCGCGCATCGGGAAAATCCCACTTCAGCGCTCCGGCGAGATCGGCGTGTCCAGGCCGCGGCGACGCTACGGCCTTGTGCTTCGCCGGATCGCCCGCCGCAACTGGCAGCACCTCGGTCCAGTTTTTCCAGTCGCGGTTCTCAATCTCGATGGCAATCGGCGACCCGATCGTTTTCCCATGCCGCACGCCGCTCAGAAAATGCGCAGTGTCGGTTTCGATGCGCATCCGCCCGCCGCGACCGTAGCCCTGCTGGCGCCGCCACAGCTCGCGGTTCACCAACACCTCATCCACCGGCACACCGGCAGGCACGCCCGAGAGCAGAGCCACAAGGCTCTCCCCGTGCGACTCTCCGGCAGTGGAAAAACGCAGCATCCTCGCTCAGTACCCTGTTCGATTGTAGATGAAGGATTCGTGAATCCGTGAGAGCCCGGTCACGATGCCGACCGCTATTCCCTGGTGCCGATTCCCTGTTCCCTGTTCTTTTATTCCGCGAGCCAGGCGTACTGCTTCTCGCTCAGCGGCACCACGGACAGCCGCCCCTGCCGCACCAGCGGCGAATCGGCGAAAATGCTGTTGGCCTTGATCTCGGCCAGCGTCCGCGGCGTCTTCGTCTTCTTCAAAAACTTGATCCGCACCTGCGGATTCTTCGCGTCGCTCGCATCCACCGTCACCACTTTTGCCAGCCCCACGGTTCGCTTCTCGTCGCCCGTGTGATAGATCACCAGCATCTCGCCGCGCTGCATTCCCGCCAGATTCCGCACCGCCACCGGGTTCGACACGCCATCCCACACCGTCTCGCCTTCGCGCTCCAGATCGTCGATGGAATACGTTCCCGGCTCAGTCTTCAAAAGGTAGGGCATGGTTCCTCGTTTCCTCGCGTTCTTCGCGCTTGCCGTTCACCGCTGGTTCCGCCTTTTCCTCAACCACGGTCTCCGCTGCCACAGGCGAACCCTGTTCGGCGCTCCTGGGTCCACTGCTTGCAATGCTCAGATACGCTGTCGAATTCAACAGCGGCCGTTCCAGCGAGCGGACCCAATCCGTCATCTCATCGCCCGAGCGCCCACTCGACTCCGCGCGCGCCAGCTCGCTGCGCACCGTCTGCATCTTCGCATCCAGATTGTCCAGGTAATGCAGCAGCACCGCCTCCGCCGTCATCGGCAGCTTCGGCGATCCGTATTCGTACTCGCCATGGTGGCTCAGCACCAGGTGCTCCACCAGCAGCCGCTTGGCCGCCGGGAAATTCGGAATCCCCGCAATCTTCTGCTCGATCATCCCGATCCCGATGGTGATGTGCCCCAGCAGCTGCCCTTCCATCGTGTAATCGAAACTCGTGCCCCAGCGCAGTTCCCGCAGCTTTCCGATATCGTGCAGCACCACGCCGGTCAGCAGCAGATCGCGGTTCACCTCGGGATAATGCCGGGCGGCGAGCTCGCACATGTCCATCAGCGACAGGATGTGCTCCAGCAGGCCGCCGATCCAGGCGTGATGCAGGCCCTTGGCCGCTGGCGCCTCACGCAGCGCCGGTGCGATCTGGGCGTCGTTCAGGAACGCCTCCAGCAGCGCCTTCAGATCCGGATCGCGAAAGCTCTCCACCCAGGCCTGCAGCTCCGCCCACATCTGGCCGATGTCGCGCTGCGACTGCGGAACAAAATCGCTCAGCTCGAACTCGCCCGGCGTTGCCCGGCGAATCTTCTCCACTTTTATCTGCAGACGCTCGTTGAACCGGCAGACCTCGCCGCGGATCTTGACGACATCGCCGGCCTCGAACGCCCCGGCGTCTTCGATCTCCCACATTCGCCCGTCGATTTGCCCCGTGCGATCCGCAAACGTCAGCGCAAAATAGCGTCCGCCATCGCGGCCCGTACGCACCTGCTTCGACACCACCGCGAAGAATTCGGTAATCTCCCGATTCTCCCGGCTCGCCAGATCCGCCACGGTAATGTCTTTCATCTGTCGTCCTGAGCGCAGCTCCTGGTCAGCGGCCGCTCCTTATTGCTGTGGCTGACTCTGCGGCGTTGTGGGGGGCGGCGTTGCCTGCGCCGGCGGCGCATTCGGCGTGCTGGTCGGCGCAGTCTCGGTTCCGGACCCCGAGCCCTGCTGCCCGCTCTTGTCCTGGTCGCCAATCCGCCGCTTCGGCCCAGCCTTCGCGGGATTCGGCTTCTTCTGCTTCGTCGTGTCTCCGTTCAGCCCCACCGCCGACTGCTGCTGCTTCTGCTCGGCCAATTGCTCTGTCGTGAAGGTCGGCGCCACGAACTTCTGCTTCTTCTTCGCTGCCTTCTCCTGTGCCTGCTTCTGCTTCGTTTCCCTCATCCGGTCGGAGAAACGCGTCTTCTTCGGCTTCTCGGTCTCCGCGTTGTTGATCACGTCGCCGGCGGCATTGGTCATCACCGTATCGGACGCCGCTCCGTTGACGGCCACTTGCTGTGTCGATCCGGCGACCGACGGTGCCGCAGCCCCCGCATCCACTTCCCGGGTGGGCCCGGCGGGCAGCGTCTCTCGCGGCGCCTGACCGAAGCGAATCTTCTCTCTCTTGCCCGGCTTTTCCGTCTTCGACGCGGCCACCTCGGCTGGCGGAGTCTTCTGCGAATTCACCTGGTCCAGCGTCGGTACCCCTGCGGGCGGACCCGCATTATTGTTCGCCGTTTCCTTCTGTCTGCGCTGGGGTAACTGCCGGTACCGCGCCCGCTCCGGATGCTTCTTCTTTTTCGGCTGCGGCGGCTGGTACGCGCCTTCGATGAATTTGATTTCGTTCGGCGTCGCGCCCGAATCCGAGTACGGCGCCTTCACCTGGATGGCCGCCTCGTCGCGCAGTCTCGACAAATACGAGCGCATTGCGGGCTCCATCTTCTGCATCCCGATCTTTTCCTGAATATCGGGCTGCGCCTGTTCCAGCGGGATGGTGCCGCCTTTGTCGTGCTCGGTCACTTCCAGGATCAGCCATCCCTGCCGGGTCCGGATCGGCGCCGTGTACTGTCCCGGCTGCAGGTTGAAGGTTGCGTCCTCCATCACCTTCGGCAGATCGCCGTGCTTGTAGTCGCCCAGCCGTCCGCCCTCGGCCGCGGTGGGTCCGGTCGAGTCCGCCTTCGCCACGGTCGCGAAATCCGCTCCCGTCTTCAGCCGAGCTTCAACGTCGTTCGCCTTTTTTTCCGCATCCGCCACCTGCGCGGCATCGTCGGGGCTCGGGGTCGCAATCAGAATCTCACTCAGCTTCACCTGCTCCGGCCGCTGGTAATCCTGCAAATGCGCGTTGTAATAATCCCGGATTTCCGAGGGAGCCACGTCGATCCGCCGCCCCACTTCCTGGCCGATCACGTCGGACTGGATCACGCTCTCCCGAATCTGCTCCTTCAGGTCTTCAAACGAAACGCCCTGCGCCTCGGCCGCCTTCTGCAGATCCTCCATGGTGTCCATGTGGTACTGCTTGCGCATTTCATCCAGGCGCTTCACGACTTCGCTCTCGCCGGTGATGCCCAGTTCCTTGCCCTTCGACAGCAGAAGCTGCTTGTCGATCAGGGACCGCAACAAATCGCGCCGCTGCTGCATCATCTGCTGCTGCGACCAGCCCTGCTGCTGCGCTTCCTGCTGCAGCTCGTGCTCGGCGCGCTCGTAGTCGGACTTGCTGATCACCTGATCGTTGACCATCGCGACCACTTCTTCGATCACCGTCCCCTGGTAGGGCGACGCCGCTCGCTGGTTGTCAGCAAAGTTGGACCCGCGGCTTTGTGCGATGGAGGGGACGACCGCGCCGAAAGTCAGCAGGAGGCCCGCGCTGGCAGCCAGCGCGGCGGAAGACCGGGAAACTCGAAAATTCATAGGGATCAACGTCTCTGCACCCCGCCTCGATCCGCCCCGAAAAGCCCTCGTGCGACTCCTCTTTTCGTCCTGACGGTTCGTTGCTGGCGCTTGGTTCATTGTACAGCCCACATCGAGGAGCAAAACCGCGCACACGGCTCTCGTTGTAGGACGAGCCCCCGCCCGTAAACGTCAACCTACTCGACCCGCTACAGCCTGCCGGCTGTACCCTGTCTTGTATGGCCAGCCTCGCAGTGCGACCGCGGTCTCCGGCACTGCGCCCCTTCGTCCACTCGCTCCACTTCCACGAGATGGATCTGCCCTTCGGTCTGGAGCGCATTGTTCCTTCCGGCCAGGCGCACCTCATGGTCAACTTCGCCGAAGACGAATTCCGCACCTACCCGGGCGCCGTCCGCAACGAGGTCAACCGCCATCCCGGCGCGATCCTCGCCGGTCCCCATGCGCGCTCTACGGTCCTCGATACCCACGACTTTCGCTGGATGGCCGCCGTTCAGTTTCGCCCCGGTGGCGCGGCGCCGTTTTTCTCTCTGCCTCTGAGCGAAACTCGCGACCAGGTTGTCGGCCTCGAGTCTCTGTGGCGCAGCGATGGACGCCTCCTCCGCGAGTGCCTGCTCGAAGCGCGCACTCCGCAGCTGAAACTCGCCACCCTCGAAGCATGGCTTCTCCGCCACCTGCGCCCCATCCACGAACCTGCGATCCCGTGGGCGATCGCAGCTTTGCGCCAGGCAATGCCGGTCGCCGCGGTTGCCTCTGCGCTCGGCCTGCAGCCCAGAACCCTCACTCGCCGCTTCGCCGCGCAAACCGGCCTCACCCCCAAGAGGTTCGCCCGTGTGTGCCGGCTCCAGGCCGTCCTGCGCGCCGTCCGCCAATCCCCCGCGATCGACTGGTGCAGTCTCGCCGCGCACTATGGCTACGCCGATCAGGCCCACCTCGCGCACGAATTCCGCGCCCTTGCCGGCATCACTCCGTCGGAGTACAAACCTTCTTCCTCTCGCCGCGGCAACCACATCCCGATTCACTCAGCCTGACCCTGCGTTCCTGACTGACCTTTTTCTACAAGACACGCCCATCCACCTCGTCTATCCTGGATCGAGCCGTACCGACTTCCATTCCGGCAGGCCATCATCGCGTGATCCACAACCGTTCTGTGCCCACCGATACTCTGATCGCCCACATCCGTTACCGGGATCTCGAACAGGCCATCGCGTGGCTCACGCGCGCCTTCAGTTTCACTGAGCACTATCGCTATGGGGACCCCATCGGCGGGGCGCAAATGAGCGCGGGCAGCGGCTGGATCATGCTCAAGCAGCTCTCGCCCGACGCTCGCACGCCGCAACAGCTCGGCTACGGAACCCAGAGCCTGACGATTTTTGTCGACGACGTTGAGGCCCACTGCGAGCGCGCCCGCTCCGCCGGCGCCGCCATCCTCGAAGAGCCCCACGAAACCGTCTACGGCGAATTTCAGTACGCCGCCCTGGACCTCGACGGGCACCACTGGCTCTTCTCGCGCCACGCCCGGGACCTCAGCCCCGCCGACTGGGGCGCAACCCTCGCGCGCGCTGCCGCCACGCCGGAGAAGGCCTGAACCATGCCGCGCCGTCCCCTCATTCTCACCATCTTCTGCTGCCTCCTGATCCTGCTCGGCGCGGTCGGCTTCGTTGGCCACTTCCCCGCGCATCGTCCGCCCTACCACTACGACGACTTCCTGCCCGATATCCTCGAGCTGATCCTCATTGCCGCTGCCGTCTTGATCCTGCGCGGCCGCAACTGGGCGCGCTGGCTGGCCCTCGCCTGGATCACGTTCCACCTTGCGATCAGCTTCTACGACTCCGTCACCAAGGTCGTCGCGCACACCGTCATTCTGCTCGTCTTTGTGGCGATTCTCTTCAACCCACCCGTCCGCGCCTGGTTCAATGCGCAGCCTCGCACGCGCGCCTGACACCCGAACTCTGCCTGACTCGCCTAATGTTTCTCCTGAACGCTGAACGCCGAACGCTGAACGCTTTCCCTACTTACACACCGCCGCCAGCTCCGCCGAATAATCCTTCTTCTTCGGCAGCGGCAGATGCTTCTCGAACATCGCTCCCTCCAGCGTGTCCGGCCCCGGCACCAGCTTCGGATCCACATCGTATTTGTAGAACGGGTCCTTCTCCGCATCCTCCAGCGACACAAACGTGAACCCGTGCGACTCATACAGCTGCAGCAGCCGCGGCAGCATGCGCGCATCAAAAGCCCCAATGTGCATCAGCAACACGTATGGAATCTCCTTCTGGTACAGCTGCTCCGACATCGCCTTCCGAAATCCGATGTCTTCACGGGCCGCGTCCAGGTAGCTCTTTTCCAGCCACCGGATCGCCTTCTTGTCCCCCTTCTCGCTGCACCGCGCATACGGCTCGTTCCACTCATAGTCCGCGAAACTCGCCGTCACCCCCGCGATCCGGTACCCGTGCTGCGCCAGATACACCCGGAACCCCATCTTCTTCGGCGCCGTGTCTCCCTCAGCCAGATACGGAAACCGGAACCACTTCCAGTCCGCACCCTTCATCTGCAACTGCAGCAGGGCCTCGTTCTTCTGCGTCTCATCCTCGAACTGCTGCAGCGAATGCTGGTTCAGGTTCATGTGCGACCAGGTGTGATTTCCCAGCGGATTGCCCGCCGCCCGCCATGCCGCCAGCACCGCCACCGTCTCCGGATGATCCTGCACCGCGACCCCATTCACGAACCCGTACGTCGGCGGCACATGCGCCTTCTTCAGCGCCTTGATCACCTTGTCCGCCACCTGAATCCGCGTCTCCCCCGGCGGCAGCGGGCCGTGCGCGGGCAAATCGTCAAAGGTGAACGCAATTTGCTGTGCTCCCGCGCTCGTCGCCACACCCAACCCCAGCGCCAGCACTCCAGCCCTCACAACCGACGACCACCCCACGCACACGCTCATCTCTCTCCCGACCGAAAAAGGAAGTATACCGACCTGCATGGGATGCCTTTTCCCTGGAGAAGAGACCTGGGTGCCCCACATCTGCCCGGTGTTGGCAGATGTGGGAAGCCGGGGAATCGAATGGGCCGAACGCCCCCTTAGCTGCGGTCCCGCGCCATGGGCATGTCGCGTCGCCGCTTCCCCGTCGCCGCGAAAATCGCATTTCCCACGGCCGGAGCCACAGCCACAATCCCGGTCTCGCCCGCTCCCGCCGATGGCAGATCCTTGCGGTCGATCAGCACCACCTCGATCTGCGGCGTGTCCCTGAATCGCGGCACGCGATAGTCCGCGAAATGCCCGTTTGTGACCTTCCCACTCGCAAACTCGATCTGCTCGAACAGCGCGCCGCCCAGGCCCTGCACCATCGCCCCCATCACCTGGTTGCGCAGCCCGTCAGGATTCACCACCGCCCCCGATTCCCACGCCTGCAGCAGGCGCCGCACATGGATTTTCTTATCCCCGTCGATCTCCACCTCCGCGTACGCCGCCGTGTAGCCGCCCTTCTCCGTGCCGCCGGCGATTCCAAATCCGCGCGTCGCTGTCGACTTTTCCTTCCCCCAGCCAAACCGCTCAGCCGCTGTTACAAATACCGCCTTCAGCCGCTCATCGTCCAGGTTCTTCAGCCGAAATGCCAGCGGATCCATCCCCACCACGTGCGCCAGCTCATCCATCGCGGTCTCGCGCGCAAAGTGGTTCGCCGTCGCCGCCAGTCCCCGATACGATCCCTGCGCCAGCGGGGCATCCTTCCACTCGTGATACCGCGTCACCGGATTCGCAACCTTATACGGAGTCCCCACGCCCGAGGGCCCCGAGTTGTAGTTGTGGTGCTCCCAAGCCACCAGCGTCCCATCCTTCTGCACGCCCGCGCGAATCTCCATCACTCCCGCCGGCCGGAAGTACGCCCACGTGAACTCCTCCGCGCGCGTCCAGATCAGCTTCACCGGTTTGCCCGCCGCTTTCGCCAGCCGCGCCGCCTCCACTGCGCACTCGCCCGTGTGCTTGCCGCCGTAGCCGCTGCCCATATCCGGCATCAGCACGCGCACCTGCTCGGGTGCGAGCCGGAACGCCTTCACCAGATCGTCCTTCACACCAAACGGACGCTGCGTCCCCGTCCACACCGTCAGCTTGCCATCCGTCCATTCGGCCACCGCCGCCCGCGGCTCCAGCGGAGCATGCGCGATGTACGCCACCGTGTAGGTCTGCTCCAGCTTCAACTCCGCATTCGCCAGCGCCGCCGCAATTTCCGATTGCCCATCGTCCCCCGCGCCCTTCTTCAACTCCGCAAGCAGTTCCGCGTTCGAAATCTGCGGCGGCACCTTCCACTGCGCGTTGATTTTCAGCAGAGCCTGCTCCGCTGCCCACACATCGTCCGCCACCACGCCGATGAAGTCTCCGTCCCGCACCACCTCGACGCCCGGCATCTTCTCCGCCGCAGCCGTATCCGCGGAAGTCAGCGTCGCGTGGTACCCCTCCGGCCGCAGCACCTTCCCGAACAGCATCCCTGGCCGCACCACATCCGACGGATAGGTATGCGCCCCTGTTACAAATTGCCGCCCATTGACCTTCGGCTCCGCGGTCCCGGCAACCTTCCACTCCGTCGCCGGTGTCAGAGCCGGATCACCGGTCAGCGTCCGCGTGAGCTTTTCGCCCCGCGTGATCTCCCCGTATCCCAGCGACGCGCTCGTCGCCGGATTCCGCACCTTCCCGTCCTCCGCCACCAGCTTCGCCGGATCGGCCTTCCACCGGTCCGCGGCCGCCTCCACCAGCATCTGGCGCGCGTTCATCGCCATCGTTCGCAGTTGCGGCCCCATCGTCGGCGTCGACCGGCTCCCAAACGTCCCCGCATCCCATGGCACCAGATCGGTATCGCCCATCGTCATCGTGATCGACCCAAACGGCGCTCGCAGTTCTTCTGCTACCGACTGCGCCAGTGACGTGCGAATGTTCTGCCCGATCTCCACCTTGCCCGTGAACACCGTCACCTTCCCATCCGCGTCAATGTGAATCCAGGCGCTCACCTCCTGCGGGAGTGGATGACCACCGAAGCCTCGCCCCGACTCCTGCGCCTCCAGCACCGCGCCGCCCGACACCAGAGACACCAGCAACCCGCCGGTACACAGGCGCAAAAATTCCCGGCGATCCAGCTCAAACATCCGGATCCGGTCGCGCACCTCATGCAGTTCCGCTTCCACCCTCAGCTCATCCACGGGCATGGGCGGCCTCCTTCTTCTCCACGCTCTGCGACGCGCGCCGCACCGCCGCCACAATCCGCGGATACGTTCCGCACCGGCACATGTTGCCGTTCATCGCCTCCACAATCTCGTCTTCGGACGGATGCGCCTTCCCCTCGAGCAACGCGGTCGCCGCCAGCACCATGCCCGAGGTGCAGTACCCGCACTGAAATGCTCCCTCTTCGACGAACGCCTCCTGCATCGGCGACAAGCGTCCGTCCCGCTCCAGGCCCTCGATGGTCGTGATCTTCGCGCCCGCCGCAGCCGCCGCCGGCGTCAGGCATGACCGCGTCGGCCGCCCATCCAGCAGCACCGTACACGCGCCGCACTGGCCCTCGCCGCAGCCGTACTTCGTCCCCGTCAGGCCCAGCTTGTTGCGCAGCACCCACAGCAAGGGCTCCTCCTCCGCCGTCTGCACCTGCCGCACCGTGCCGTTCACGTTCAGCTTCAGATCCGCCATCAGCACACCTCAACGCCAGCAGGATACTCCCGCAATGGAGGCGCTTGCCTACTCCCTATTCCCTGTTCCCTATTCCCTGTTCCTTGCCCCAGGGAACTTCCCTAACCGATCCTGCGTATTCCGGTCTAAGCCCGTGTGGGCCCCATACCTTCCTGAGGAGTCCGTATGCAGACCGTCGAACGCGTCATCATCAAAGCCAACCCGGCCGACATCTGGCAGGTCCTCGCCGATGTGGAGCGCTGGCCCACCTGGACGCCCACCGTGCTCAGCGTGGAGCCGGTCACGCGCGACGGTTTCAAAGTCGGCGCGAAATACCGCGTGACTCAGCCCAAGCTGCGGCCCGGCGTCTACGAAGTCACCGAGCGCATCCCCCACGAAGCCTTTACGTGGGTGCAGAAATCCGCCGGCGCCACCATGATCGCCGAGCACCGGCTCACCGCCTTCGACGGCTCCGGCACCGAGGTCGAAGTCGCCTTCGCCACCAAAGGCCTTCTCGGCGCCATCGCCGGCAGCATGTACTCAAAGCTCATCACCGAATACGTGAAGACCGAGGCGAAGAGCCTGAAGCAGCACTGCGAGATGCTCGCCGCCAAAACTGCCTGAAGGCGAGCCCAATTCCTGCCCAGAACCTGGGCGCCCACATCTGCCCAGTGTTGGCAGATGTGGGAAGGCATGATCCCTTACCGGTGCCGTCTCCGCACCGCGTGTTTCGCATGTGCCGGCTTCTCCTCCACCGCACCCGCACTCGCGTCGAACTCCATCGGCACCCGACGCGCCACGTGATCCGCGATCCAGTGCGCGTCCCACCATTCCTTCGGATCGATCTGCACTCCATCGAGCAGCATGCTGAAGTGGATGTGGTCCCCGGCCGCCATCCCGGTCATCCCGCTCTGCCCCATCACCTCACCCTTCTTCACCATGTCGCCTTCGTGCACCGTGATGTTGCTCATGTGCCCGTAGAGCGTCATCAGCCCGTACCCGTGATCGAGCACGATGCAGTTGCCATAAATCCCCAGCGGCGCCGCATACACCACGCGCCCGTCGTTGGCCGCCTGCACGCCCACATGCTCCGTCACCGCCAGGTCGTATCCCAGATGCACCTGCTGATCGATCTTCTGCCCGTGGTAGAAGTAGTTCCGCACATCGGCAAACGTCGACTCATTCTGCGCGTGCGGCTGCCGCTGGAACACCTGCGTCCACAGAAAATGATCCGCCGTCTTCGTCCGCAGATCGAACAGCGTCTGGTTGTTCGCCTTTCGCATTGCGTTGTTGATCTTCACAAAGCGCGCCACCGGATCGCCTGACCCGCCCGGATCCAGCTCGTTGATCACCTTGTTGAGAAACGCGTCGCTTACCTGAAGATCATGGGTGGTGTAGTGCGGCTGCTCCTTCTTGGGGAACTGAACCGCCATCGTCCCCGTCGCTTCGTTGCCCGGCCCGTTCGACGCGTACACCACCGGCACCGTATCCGGCGTCATGTTCCACGCAAAAGCAAAGAGCGAAAACAGTTCCGGCTTGCCGCCCGGCATGGGCCATGCCCGGAACGTCTCGTTCCCCACCCGCACGCCCGCATCCGCGTAGCTCCCCGTCACGTTGAATGTCACCAGGTCCGCCATCCCCAGATACAAATAATGCTGATCCGAATCCACAGCGACGCTCGGCGGCTTCGTCACCACCGTCACATCCGCCTGCCACTGGCGCGTGCGGCGGAGCACGTCATTCGACACCGCCTCCACCACCAGCGTGGCCTTGCCGTCCTTCAGCTGTGGATCAGCCTGCACCCCGGCCGTGAACTTCCAGTCCGCATCCTTCAACTGGTTCGGATCGCCGGCCTGGACCACCGGATACTGCTTGCCGTCCTGCTCCACCCAGGCCCGCAGCGATCGCAGCCCGCGCTTGTCTTTCACGTGGACCGTCACCGGCGTTGCCTGCCCCACAATCTCTGGAACCAGCGTTGAATAGACCACCGGCGTCGCCGTTCGCGCCAGCACTACGATCAGGACCGCCACCACTACAGCAACAATAAAACTCAGGAATTTGCTCACAGCTCATTGTCGCGCAGCGCGCGCCAACCTGTTCGGGACCTCGTTCGATATGGCATCACGAAAGTTATTCAGCGGATAACCACCGCTTCCACGTCCGCGCTTGGTCAGGCCTTCCCGTATCCTCGTGTCCATGCCGAAAAGGATCGCCCTCGCCGCGCTCGCCGTTCTTCTGCTCCCCTTCGCGTCCCACGCACAGACCCCAACCGCCGACGCCATCCTCTACCCCTCGCCCACCGGCAAGCAGGCCGAGACCGACGAGTACACCCGCTACGAACTCCTCGCGCCGGAAACCGCCAGCTTCAAAATCCGTTACGAGGTCACCGCCATCACCGAGGGCGCCCAAGTTTTCTATAACCCCATCCGCAAAGGCAGCGTCGCCAGCGACGAAGCCGTCTACGATGCGATGACCGGCCAGCCCCTCCAGTTCGAAGTCGTCAGCGGCGCCGATGCACGCCGCGATCCGCTCCTGCCCGACGCCGATCCCGCCACCGACTACATCAAAGTCACCCTCGCCCGCCCCGTCCCCCACGCCGGCCAGGCGCGCATCCTCATCGTTAAAACCTATAAGGACGCGAAGAGCTACCACGCCGACGGCGACGCCATCGTTTTCGATCGCCCGCTTGGCATTCCGCGCGACCAGGTCGTGCTTCCGCCAGGCTACGAACTCACCAGCCTCACTGTCCCGTCGCAGGTCCTCACCGAGTCCGATGGCCGCATCGCCATCAGCTTTCTCCACGCCGGCTCAGGCGAAGCGCCGCTCGTTCTCCGCGCCGTTAAGGATGCACAAACGGGCCCCGCCGCTGAGCCCGCTCCGCTCACCGAATCCCGCAGCTGGGAATCCCCCTTCCAGGGTGAAACGGAAAAAGCCCGCCTCTCCCAGCGCGCCTCGCAGAACCGCGACATCGTCTACTTCCTGCAGCAGCCCGACACCCACGCCTTCAGTCTCTACCACGACTACACAGAATCCCGCCCCGGCATCAACGGCTATGCCAACGTGGTGCGCACCGGCAGCACCGCCAGCCACCCCTCGGCGTACGTCCTCGATACCGGCGAGCAACTCACGCCCAAAGCAATGAGCGGAGCCGAGATGGAAGCCTCCGGCATCAACACTGGCGAAAACGTCGACCCCAAAGACAGTGTTGTGGTGATTCCCTTCACCGCCATCCAGAAGGGCCAGTCGCTCCGCCTGCGCATCGCGGAAACCTACACCGCCCCGGTGAGCTACCGTCTTGAAGGCGACACGCTCGTCTTCGATCGCAGCCTCGGCCGCGCGCGCAACGCCGTCGTGCTTCCCTCAGGCTGGTACGTTACCGCCAGCGCCACGCCGGCCACCGTCAGCCAGCTGCCCGACGGCCGCATCCGCCTCACCTACTGGGACGACCGCCCCGAGCCGGTCGACGTCCTCATCAAAGCGAAACGCCGCGCGACCCCGAGCCGTCTGAGTCTATGTCCCTGCTGCCCTGTTCCCTTGTCCCTGGTTACCTGCTTTCCACCCAGGCCTCCAGCAGTTCCAGGATCATCGGCCATCCGCTGTTGCGCTGTCGCATGTCCTCGCTCGTCAGTCCCGAGTGCGTCACGCGCGCCCGCGTAATCCCGTCCTTCTCCTCCAGATCCCACCGCACCACGCTCTCCGGATGATCCTCACCCTCGCGATTCCACGTGAACTCCAGAAGCCGCGGCGGTTCCACTCTCCGATACACCCCGTAGACTTTGTGCACGGGTCCAACCAGCGAGCAGGGACCTTCCACCTGCATCCACCAGACCCCGCCCGGGCGCACATCGCACTCCGCGGCCAGCGTCCTGACCTTTCCCTCCACCGTCCACCAGCGCACCAGTTCCTCCGGCCGCGTCAGGGCCGCAAACACCCTCTCCGCCGGCGCCACAATCGTGATCTCCTGCACCAGCGCATCGCCCGCCATCGTTTCTGCCGTCATCGCCCCTCCTCCAGATATTTCTTCAGGCTCTCCAGCGACGCGCTCCAGAACGCCTCGTATTCCTTCAGCCACGAACCGATCTCCCGCAGCGGCTTGGCGTTCAGCGAACACATCGTCGTCGTCCCCTCGCTGTGCGTCTCCACCAGCCCCGCCTTGTGCAGTTGATGAATGTGTTTCGAGATCGCCGGCCGGCTCATGCGGAAATTCCGCGCGATCCCGCCCACCGTCTGCCGCCCGCTGCGCAGGATCCCCAGAATCTCCCGCCGCGTCGGATCGGCCACCGCCCTGAACACCGCGTCCCGCTGTCTGTGCTGTCGCATGGAAACCATATAGTTACGGATTAACCGTAACCGAAAGGTTTCCGTCCGTCAAGCATCTGCGCTCCTGCTCGTCACAAAAATCGCACCGCCCGATTCTTCCCGCGCTTCGTTCCCTTATCCTCATTGCTATGCCCAGAACCCACCCATGTTTCGGTATCGTTTTGCTGTGCGGCAGCCTGTTCCCACTCGCCGCCCACGCCGCCACTCCCGAGGAACAAGCCGTCCTCGCGCCCGTCCAGGCCCTCTTCGACGGCATGGCCCATCGCGACGCCGCCGCCATCCGCGCGCCTCTGCTCCCCGGCGGCTCCCTGGTCCTGATGCGCGACGGCCAGCCTGTCCGCATGACCTTCGACGACTTCGCCACACGTCTTGCCCACCCCGGCACCACGCAGATCGAAGAGCGCATCCACGATCCGCTCATTCGCATCGACAACGACCTCGCCGTCGTCTGGGCGCCGTTCGAATTTCTCAGCGACGGCAAAGTCGACCACTGCGGCACCGACCTCTTCAACCTCGTCCGCCAGAATGGCCAGTGGCTCATCGCTTCGGTCGCCGACACCGGACGCAAAACTTGCTCCTCGCAATAGCCCGCTCGCTGCCCGCGCTCAAGTACTCTTTGCAAAGGAGACAACGACGAATGCGGTTATGGTGTGCGGTTTTTCTCGGTCTTGCTGTGTTCGCGGGTCCTCTGCGCGTTCGGGCCGCAGTCCACTCCATCGAGCGCCCGGAGTGGACGACGCCCATCGCGCCCTTCCAGATCACCGACCACGTCTACTACGTCGGCAGCCGCGATCTGGCCTCGTACCTCGTCGTCACATCCGCCGGCGACATCCTCATCAACTCCAGCCTCGAAGGCTCGCCCGCGCTGATCCGTCAAAGCGTCGAGCAGCTCGGCTTCGACTTCTCCGACATCCGCATCCTGCTCATCAGCCATGCTCACTGGGATCACGACGCGGGCAGCGCCGCCATCCTGCGCATGACCCACGCAAAATATATGGTCATGGACGCCGACGTTCCCGTTGTTGAAAGCGGCGGTGCGAAGGACTTCTTCTATCCTCACGACCTCTATCCGCCGGCCCATGTGGATCGTGTTCTCCACGATGGCGATCGCGTCGAGCTGGGCGGCGTCACGCTCGTCGCGCACAAAACCCCAGGCCACACCCGCGGATGCACGACCTGGACCCTGCGCACGCCCGATCAGGGGAAGATGGTCAACGTCGTCATCGTCGGCAGCTGGAACGTCAATCCCGGGTTTCGACTCGTCGATCGTCCCGGTCATCCGGCTTCGTATCCAGGCATCGCCGACGACTACCGCAAAACCTTCGCGGTCCTCAAGAGCCTGCCCTGCGATGTGTTTTTAGGTGCTCACGGAGCCTACTTCGACATGGACACCAAATTAGCCCGCGCCAAAGCCGGAGCCGGCCAGTCCGTTTGGATCGACCCGCAAGGTTATCAAAAGGCCGTTGCCGCAAAGCAGCAGGAATTTGAAGCCGAGCTGAAGCACCAGCAAGCGGAAATGCGATAGCGCCTATTGTGGCACAAGCGGGTTGGGATTAAGCGCTGTCTTCAGTCAGGACCCGGGGCCGGCCCGAGGGCAACTCCATCTGGAGTGCATGGGATCGCATCGACAACTTCTATGCCAAGAGAGGTAAAAGATGCACCCATCCCGAAGGCGGGGTCGACTGTCACCTCGAAGTACGGAGATGGTCCCTGCTCCCGCGTCTTGCGAACGATGATTAACTCCATGATCGCGTTCTGATGATTGAACCCGTGCATCTGTAGATCCTGGACGTCACTGAACCTCAGAGTTGTCAGAGTGTGATGTTGGAGGACAAAGTATCCGCGAGAATCAACCTCTCTCGTCATCTCGAAAACATGGATCTGCAGAGTAAGAATTGGAAATTTGTACACGCCGTCATCGGGACGGACATCGCCTCGATCCAGGTGAAGCTCCGGAACCTCTGCGTCGTGGAACGTCGGCCAATATCCGAAGATTTTGGTCAGCTTCTCGCTACCAGCGATGAAACCTTCGATATCTTCCATCCAGTATGCTCCATAGAAAGTAAGCTAAAGGCTAAGAGCTAACAGCTATAAGCTCTTTCATCCCTCCCTCTCATACGGCCGATACACCGGCTCCCAGACATTCGCGTCCACCGCCGCCTCGACCTCGCCCTCTTTCAACGCCGACAGCCCCTCCGCGATCGCCTCGCGCGCCACGGCCACCGCAATCACCCGGCCCAGCTTGCGCGAATCGGCCACCGGCGGCAACAGGCTCGCATTACGATCCTTTTCGACCGGCGATAGCCCCGCCAGTGTCCGCGCCGCCGTCATGAACATAGCGTCCGTGACCCGCCGCGATTTGGACGCCACAATCCCCAGCGCCAGCCCTGGAAAAATATACGAATTGTTCGTCTGATCGATACAAATCTCCCGATCGCCCACCTTCACCGGTTCGAACGGGCTCCCCGTCCCAATCAGCGCCTTGCAGTCGGTCCACTTCAACAGGTCCGCAGGCGTCGCCTCGCACTTCGACGTCGGATTCGACAAAGGAAAGATGATCGGCCGAGCCGCATTCTTCGTCATCGACCGCACCGCGTCCTCGGTAAACATCCCCGCCTTGCCCGCCACCCCAATCAGCACCGTGATCATCGCGTTCCGCACCACTTCTTCGAGGCTGATCTTCTTCGCGTCGGCCACTTGCCAGCCCGAAACGTCCTCACGCGGCCGCACAAAATCCTTCTGCTCTGGATGAATTCCCTCCGCACCCTCCACCAGCAGCCCGGGCCGGCCCAGCGCATAGATCCGCGCCCTCGCCTCCTGCTCCGAAAGCCCCTCCTCCACCAGCGCCTTCACCACCAGGTTCGCAATCCCGATCCCCGCCGACCCGAACCCCACAATCGCAATCCGCTGCTCCCTGAACGGCGATCCCGCCGCCTTCACCGCCGCCAGCAGCGTGGCCAGCACCACCGCCGCCGTTCCCTGGATATCGTCATTGAAGGTGCAAAGCTGGTCCCGATACTTCGCCAGCAGCCGCGCCGCATTCGAACCCGCAAAGTCCTCCCACTGCAGCAGCACATGCGGCCACCGCTTCTCCACCGCGCGCACAAACGTCTCGATGAAGTCATCGTATTGCTGTCCCCGCACCCGCTTGTTCCGCCAGCCAATATAGATGGGATTCGCCAGCCGCTCCTCGTTGTCCGTGCCCACATCCAGCAGCACCGGCAAACAATATTCGTGGTGCAGCCCGCCCAGCGCCGTGTACAGCGCCATCTTTCCGATCGGAATCCCCATGCCGCCCGCGCCCTGATCGCCGAGGCCCAGGATGCGCTCGCCATCGCTCACCACAATGCTTTCACATCTGTCGTAGCGCGGATTGTGCGCAGAATCTTCTCGATCCGATCCTTATTCGTGTAGCTCAAAAACAACCCGCGCGGCTTGCGCCAGATTTCGCTGAACCGCTGGCACCCTTCGCCGACGGTCGGCGTATACACAATCGGCAGAATTTCCGCAGTTCCGCAGATCAGCGCGTAGAACAGAGTCTCGTTGATGTCCTGCAGATCGCGCAGAACACGTATGTGCTCGAATGGGTCTGCTACGCGTCGAACGCCGCCGTGCGCCGACGGATTTGTTCCTCCAGCGTGCCCACATGCGGCGGCAGCAGCCCGTGCAAGTCGAACACGTCGCGCTCCTCCTCGGTAAATGCCGTGCCCTTGTTGAATCGTGGATGGTTCAGGAGAGTAAAACCGTACATCTTCGTGCGGATCACAGATTGCGTACGCGGTTCCGTCATGAGCGCCTCACATCCTCTTTATCAGGAGATGCGCCTCTTCCGATACCCTGAAACCACATTCGTGCCACACCACCGTCACCTGCGATGAACCCCACAGAGGTGCTGCCCGGAGCTGGACGATTAATTCCGAATCCCTAAACCCTGATCCCTAAACTCGGCTCCCTCTTCAACACCACCCCAGATCGTGGAATCCCCCGCCACTGCCGCAATCCCCCGCTTCGCCACCAGCAGATACCGCTCCGTCTTCATCACATCCCGCACCTGATCGCCCACCCGCTCCAGCACGCCCTTCTGCGACGAGTGCTTGCGGAACGCCTCCAGCTTTCGATCCGCCAGATCGCCCAGCTCCAGCGTGAGCGACCACGGCACCGTCGCCGCACCCTGCGTCAGCTCCGGCCGATTCCGCACGCTCACGAACGGCGTGCTCACCCAATACAGCTTCTGCGCAGCGTACGCAGACCCTGCCTCCGGAAACACTTCTTCGCGCGCCGCCCAGTGGAACGCCGCCGTCGCCACCATCGACACCATCGTGTGGTCCTTGTGCAGTTCACGGAGCCATCGGAGCCAAACGTCAGCACCACCTGCGGCCGCCATCGCCGGATCCGCTCCACCACCACGCCCACCATCTCAAAGAAATTTTGCTGCGGCAGTTCGCCGTCCGGGTAGTCGAGCACCTCATGCTGCGTCACGCCCAACAACTCCGACGCGGCATCCATCTCCGCGCGCCGCAGCTTCCCCGGTTCCTCATCGTCCGTCGCGCCTGCGCGAAAATCCCCGCCTGCCCATCCGTGAAGCACAGCACGAACGTCTCCGCGCCGGCCTGATCGCCAACATCAGCGCGCCGCCAAAGCCGCCACTTTCATCGTCAGGATGGGCCGTTACAACGAGGAGTCGCTGGGGCAAACGGATTGGTCCTCAATTAACGCAAGGTCGTCGGGCTCGGGGCCCTCCTCGACCTCAAATTCATCCCACGGCAAATCCGCCTGCGCCACGGGCATGAAGCTTTTTCGATGCAGCACCGAGGGCCCAGGATTCTTCAGCGCCTCGCGATGCTCCGGCGTCGCATAACCCTTATGCGAAGCCAGCCCATACCCGGATACTCCGCGTCCAGCTCGCACATCCGCCGGTCGCGAAACACCTTCGCCACCACTGACGCGGCCGCAATCGAAATACTCAGCGAGTCGCCATAGATAATCTTCGTTTGCGCATGCGGCAGGTCCAGCAGCAGCGCGTCGATCAGCAGATGATCCGGCTGCGGATCGAGCCGCATCACCGCCGCCGCCATCGCCATCCGGCTCGCCTGATAGATGTTGATCCGATCAATCGTCTGCGCGTCCACTTCTTCGATCGCATCCAATCGCCCGCTGCCGAACCACACCGTCCAGCCGCTCGCGGACCTCCACCAGCAGCTGTTTCGAATCCCGCAGCCCGCGGATCCGCGTCTCCGCCGGAAGAATCACCGCCGCCGCCACCACCGGCCCGAACAGCGCGCCCGACCCACCTCGTCCACGCCGGCAATCGCCGTCGCGCCCGTCGCCCGCGCCAGCTTTTCGTATTTGTTCCCGCAAGCCAGCGACCGCAGCATCCGCATCTTCCGCGTCGCTGCGCACACCTCATCGTCGGGGAGCCGTTTCCTCCCTCGCCTCGCGATCAGCTCACCCTGAGAGTCCTCAGCTGCGAGTTTGATCGGCGCCCCTGCGCTGCCCATAGGCCGAGTCTATCGCCCTCGCGGCAGAGGATGCTCGTGGAAATCGCGTCACCGAAGTCACCGCACCCGGTGCTTCTCGCGACTGCGTCACCGGGCGCATCCATATACTGGAGCATGCTATGCCCATCCTGCGCACCTGCACACACTGCGGCAAAACCAACCGCATCCCCGCGCGCCACCTCTCCGACACCGGCCGCTGCGGCAACTGCAAGAATCCCGCTTCCGCCCATCGCCGAGCCCATCGCCGTCGGCCCGGCCGAGTTCGACGAGATCATCCGCGAAGCCCGCGTCCCGTTCTTGTCGATTTCTGGGCCGCCTGGTGCGGACCCTGCCGCATGGCCGCGCCTCACGTCGCTCAAACCGCCCGCGACCTCGCCGGCCGCGCCATCGTTCTCAAAGTCGACACGGAGACAGCACCCCCAGCTCGCCGCCCGCTACCAGGTCCAGGGCATCCCTAACTTCGCGGTCTTCAGCGGAGGCAACCTGGCCTTCCAGCAAGCCGGCCTCGTCGACGCCAACACCATGAAGTCCTGGCTCACCCGCGCCGCCACCCAGCCCGCGTGACGGTTCACTGCGCAATCCGCAGTTCACTCAGCTGGATCACCGCCGCTGCGTTGGTGTAGTT